>NZ_AP018400.1:922500-1522500 GCF_003609975.1 Streptococcus ruminantium | reverse complement strand
GAGTTTTTCTGCTTCTTTTAGCACTCATAATTGCAGAAGGGAAAATTTGCGTCTAGGATGTTGATGTAGTTGGAATGGAAAACAATCTCCCAGAGTGAAATCAGGGAGATTGTATCTTTTACAATTTTTCAGGATTTTCAATAAAGGACCGAACAACTGTGCCACATTCTTTGCAAATCTCATGATAGAGAATTTGACCGTTAAAGGCTACCTTCTTTTCTGCACGAGTGATACTAGCATAACCATGTGGTTGTTTGCATAGAATAGCATTTGAAAAATCACAGAATGGGCAAATAAATACCTTGTTCATCTCGGCTCTTCTTTCTTTTTGAGTTGAAAGATTTCCTCAACCCGACAACCGAAGACTTCCGCAATTCTGAGGGCCATTTCGAGAGAAGGATTATAACGATTGTTCTCCAAATGGACAATCGTTTCTCGTCGCACACCAATTTCTTGAGCCAGTTCTTGTTGGCTTATTTTCTTTTTCTTTCGCCATTCTTTGAGGTTGGTTTCAATCTTTACCATACCAATCACCCACCACGCTTTTCAAAAATCCAGAAACCGATGTCAAAGATGAAAATCATAGTGGCTCCATAGATGAGGACCATGCCAGCATTCAGGCTAAATGGCATGAAGAAGGTAATGATACTAAGAACCATCAGACTTGACAGTACCAAAATCAGGGTCAAAGAAGCTGCCTTGGCTAGGTTGATGTAGAAACGATCATCAGCCTTTTCGTCGACTTTCTTGATGGCGAAGTAGAGGAAGAAGCCAACTAGGATCAGGAGACTGAGCCCAAGAAAAAGATGTTTGAGCCAAGCAGGGTTGGTATCTGGTGTGATTGCCCAAATTCCTTTGGTATAGATTCCCATGGTAGTTAATAGGGTACAAGTATACAGTTTTTCAGTCAGTCCAAAATATGCTTGCTGCCTTTGGTTTGGTTGAATTCGGAAGAGAATGGACAAAAGAATGAGTTGTAAGATAATAGTAATGGTCAGAATCAATGGTTTTATCCACCAAGGGTTACTGGTGGGAGTGGCAACACCCAAAATAATCATGGTAATTGGAACTCCAAGTAAAGCTGAATTTTTATAGTTTTTCATGATAGGACCTCCTTAATAATTTATAAAAGTTAACTATTTATAACTTTTTGTGTTATAAATATATCACATATAGGAAATACTGTCAAATAAAATGTTATTTTTTTATAACATTTTTGTAGCAATATAAAAATCATACTAGATGTCATGTAAGTTTTGTATGTTTTTTCTCTGTATTTTTATAAAGGGTAAAAATGAGAGTAATATATGTGCTAGAATAATCTCGTTATTGCTTTTGTGTTAACAATATTGTACGCGTCGTGCAAGACAAGATATATGAAAAAGGAGTTGTATTTATGTATTCTAATAGCGAAAAAAAAGAGAATGGTACCAAACAAAGTCGTTTCTCTATTCGTAAATTTAGTGCAGGCGTGGTCTCGGTGACTATCGCGGCCTTTTGGATGACAGGTCCCCTTGCATCCGCTGATACTCAGCCAGCAGCAGAAAACAGTACAAGTCTAGAAGAAATTGCTACTGAAAAAGGAAAAGTAACTGTTAAGTACTGGGGATTCCATAATGGAGACCACAATCCGCTTGAAGGAAAGAATGAGTCAGGTCAAATAGTTAAAGCCGAAGAGACCCTTGAAGGCAAAGTTGGGGAAACATATAATTTAAAAAATAAACGCCATAGTAAAATTACTGATAAAAATGATGTGGAATGGATTTTTGATTCAGCAGATGGTAAAGAAGAAGGTAAGTTTGAATCTTCAAAACCCCCAGTTGTTGACTATTACTACACAAAAAACTTTAAAGACGGCTCAGTAATCGTCAAGCATGTTGATGTAGATGGCAAACTACTGGGCAGCGAGATAGCTGTATCAAAAATGGAAAAAGGAGCTGCATACGATGTTAGCTCTAAAAGATTTCCAGAGTTTATCAAAGATAATAGATCCTATATCCCTGTTTCTAAGGGGCAATATGCAGTTGGTGAAGTTGGTGATGAAGGCAACTTAGTTAAGGCTAAGGATCCAAAATATATTGGTCTTGATCCGGCTAAAGGCAATATTATTCTGGGCGAACGGACCGTTACCTTTGTTTATAAATTCGATAAGGAACTTCTAACTCCATCAAAGCCATTGGATAATCTAAGCAAGAAAAAGTATTCCATCTATCATGGGATTGACGGAAGAACGGAAGGACCAAAAACCTTTGAAGGTACCGCAGCAGCCTTAGAAGAGTTCTTGAAGCAGGAGATGGCTTCTCGTAAAGACTACCCATATGTTGATCGCTTTGAAAAGGATGAACGAGTTCTCTTAGTATTTAACAAGTATAAGACTTTCATTGTCATTCAGACAAAAGAGGGCGATGAGGTCAAACAAACTATCTATCCATCCTATAAAGATCCTGAAAAACTTACCGCAGAAATTAAGCAATTGATGGATGGTTTCCGTAATGACTATCATGTTGAGCGTAAAGATGGTTTTGACAAGAATGAGACAAATGTTCCGACTGTTACGCTCGTCTTGACAAAAAATTCAGAGAAAACTAAGAGGGAACAGCTAGTTCAACCTAAAGCTGAGCAGCCATCTCAACCTAAGGTCGAACAACTATCTCAACCTAAAGCTGAGCAACTATCTCAGCCTAAGGATGAGCAATCCGCTCAAGCTAAGGCTGAAAAACTAGTTCCGTCGAAAGGCGGGATGTTAGATTCTAAGCAGACCGAGCAGTCAGAAAGAACTCAATCTAATCCGCAAATCAAGCGCGAAGCTAAGACCTTGCCAAATACAGGTGAAGGAAGTTCAGCGCTTATGTTGGTCGGAGTAGGGCTAGGTTTGTTATCTTCAGCACTGGTTCTATTCAATAGACGTCGTCGCGAAGACTAAGAGTTAAGTTTTTCTTGGAATATGAATAGAAATCAAGGAACACTTGAGATTATCTGAACTGCCCCCCAAAAGTTAGATACAAAATCTAACGATTGGGGTGCTTTTCTTATGACATTAAACGCTAACGATAAAGTTGAAATCTATCACTTAAAACAATTAGGTTGGACTTGGCCACAACTCAGCCAAAATTTGATGTGAATAAAGCTCATCTACAATACTTGGTCCGACTGATTGACAAATATGGTTTAGACTGTGTTCAAAATGCCGTACTAAAAAAGCTGAGAGAATACGGTCTGATGGACGAAGCAAGGCTCAATAATATTTCTTGTCAAATTTTTTGGGGTGCAGTTCATCTCGGTCTCCTCTTTTTTGTATTTTGAATGGTTTAAAGGCTTAGTCTGACTGTTTTTATAGAGTAAATATTAAGTATGGGAATAATGTTTCTCATTTAATCCAGAAAGGAAAATCTGTTTTCTGAAAACGAATTTGTGTGTATAAAAGGTGAATTTTGCCCAAAGATATACCCCAAATTAACTGAGGGGATGTTTCTACTATTCATAATGTATCGAAAATATTGTAAAATTTTCTGAAAACAATCCTGTAAAAATCAGTGATATATGGTTTTCATGCCTATGAAGTGGAGAAAATCTTTAATCTTAGTCACATTTATGCTATAATAGGTACCATACAATAAATATAGAAGAGGTAAGTGAAATGTCACGTAAACCAATCATTGCTGGTAACTGGAAAATGAACAAAACGGCTGCAGAAGCACGCGAATTTGTTGAGGCTGTAAAAGCACACATCCCATCGTCTGATGTCGTTGAGACTGTTATTGGTTCTCCAGCTCTTTTCATTGAAGGCATGAAGAAAGGTGTGAAAGGAACAGACTTGAAAGTCGCTGCGCAAAACTGCTACTTTGAAGATTTCGGTGCCTACACTGGTGAAAATAGTCCTGCAACTCTTGCTGCGCTTGAAGTGGACTACGTGATTATTGGCCACTCAGAGCGTCGTGACTACTTCCACGAAACGGATGAAGATATTAACAAAAAAGCTCACGCAATCTTCAAAAATGGTATGACTCCAATCATCTGCTGTGGTGAGTCTCTTGAAACTTACGAAGCCGGTAAAGCAGTTGAGTTTGTAGGTGCTCAAGTTTCTGCTGCTTTGAAGGACTTGACTGCTGAACAAGTGACTTCTTTGGTGATTGCCTATGAGCCGATCTGGGCGATTGGTACTGGTAAGTCGGCTACTAAAGACGATGCACAAAACATGTGTAAAGCAGTTCGTGATGTCGTTGCGGCTGACTTCGGTCAAGAAGTTGCTGACAAAGTTCGTGTTCAATACGGTGGTTCTGTAAAACCTGAAAACATTGCTGAGTATATGGCTTGTCCAGATGTTGACGGTGCCCTTGTGGGTGGCGCATCACTGGAGGCAGAGAGCTTCTTGGCTTTGTTGAATTTCTAAGATAGTCTGAGTAAGATGAGTCTTTAAGATATAAAAATGAGCAGCTTCAAAGGAAGTTGCTCATTTTCTGTTCTCATTGGGGAGAAAGTTCATCAAGACGATGGATACCTGACTGGGAAAAAGAAGAAAAGCGAAAAAATACAGAAAATATTGGAATTCTGTAACAGATTAAACCAATAGCTTTTTGTATCTTATCGGCTAGTTTTGCCCTGTACTTCCTATACCTGCTTGATATTGAGAATGGGTGGCTATTTTAAAACCCATTCTCTAAGTGCATGGGCCACGCCGCTCTCATCATTGGATTTGGTGATATACTTAGCAATTTTCTTTAGTTCAGAATTGCCATTTTCCATGACAACGGGAGCGCCGACAACTTCCAACATGGACCGATCGTTTTCCTGATCGCCTATGGCCATAGTCTGATCCATTGTCAACCCTAGCTTTTCTGCTAGGTGAATGATGGCCTGCCCTTTATTGACTGTTTTAGGAGTAATTTCGAGGTAAAATGGTGCTGATTTGGCAACCGTATATTTCTCTGTTAGACTGGTCGGCAGAAGAGGGATAGCAGCATCAAGAATCTCTGGCTCATCAACCATCATTGCCTTGATGATTTCCTCTTGCTCCATTTCTTCTGGCGTACGGTAAAAAATGGGGGCACTAACCAGCATTGATTCGTAGACAGTGTATTTACCAATATTACGGTTAGCAGTATAGATGCCTTTTTTTGTACTCGCGTGCATAGGGAGATGAAGTCTGCGAGCAGCCAGTTCAATATCGAGATAGTCGTCATAAGTTAGTGTATCTTTTACAATATCTTCGCCAGTCGCTGCATCTTGGACCAGCCCACCATTGAAGGTAATTACATAATCTCCAGGTTCGGTCAGATTTAGTTGGTCTAAAATAGCGCGAACCCCCGATATAGGTCGGCCAGTCGCAATGACGATTTTGACACCAGCTTTCTTAGCATCTTGGATGGCTGAGAAGACTTCAGAGGTAATTTCCTGCTGACTATTTAGTAGGGTACCATCGATATCAATGGCAACGAGTTTAATGCTCATGTTGTTCTCCAATTATAAAATGATCGTTATGCACATGGCTGATAAAATCAGCAGTCTGTAGTGCAAAAATACCTGTCTCTCCCAACATTTCCTTAGGGAAATAGAAGCGGCTATCCCCATGTATTGTTCCAGATAGTGAATGGACGATCGGTGATAGGGAAGATAATTCAACTAAGGTATCATCCTTTCGATAAATCTCAATCTGTGTTCGTTTCTTTTTGGCATTTGGGCGATAAATATCATAAGGCAGGTCGAAATTATGATGGATAGCTGTATAATATTCTGGGTCAAAGCCAACATCTGCTACCAGACTGCGTAGCAGATCCAATCCTTCCTCTTCTTCTGTCTTGAAGGTGATAGACTTGAAGACCTTTCTGTTTATGTAGCGCTGTGCTAAGTCAGATAAAATACGATCTGGTCCATCAATCCATGACTGGAAGTAGGTATTCATCACACCATCATCAAGAGCGAGGTAATCAGCTAGTTGAACACGGCGTTCAAAGAATGGTAGTAGGCGTGGTGAAGTGCGAGCGAAAAAATCTTGTTCGCTTGCATAAAGTAACTTGGCACGATTGAGCAAATTTTGTAATAGAACTTCCATCGATCGGCTGGCAGGATGAAAATAGACCTGCATATACATCTGGTAGCGACTGAGGACATAATCCTCAACAGCATGCATCCCAGATTCTTTGAAGGCGATTCCGTTCTCGATAGGACGGATGACCCGTAAAATTCTTGTTAGGTCAAATTCGCCATAATTAGCACCAGTAAAATAGGAATCACGCAGCAGGTAATCCATACGATCGACATCAATTTGGCTGGAAATCAGTTGTACGACCTGTTTATTCGGATAGGTGTGACGGATGACGCTGGCAACCTTATCTGGAAAATGGGGAGAAACCTGTTTCAGGAGAGAATTGATCTCTGTTTCTGGGTTAGTGATAATGGCACAGGTCATTTCCTCGTGATCCGTGTCAAATAGACGCTCGAAGGTGTGAGAATAGGCACCATGTCCCACATCATGCAGGAGCGCTGCAACCATGGTCAACAAGGACTCGTTTGAATCCCAGATATGAGGATACTTATCTTCAAATTTTTGTGTAATCCGCCTAGCAATTTCATAGGCACCAAGGCAATGCGAAAAGCGGCTATGCTCGCCACCATGGAAAGTATAGGAAGTGGTTCCCAGTTGTTTGATGCGGCGTAGTCGCTGAAATTCTTTTGTATTGATGAGTTTGTAAATCAGTTCATGGTCTACATGGACGTAATTATGAACCGGGTCACGGAATACTTTTTCTATCATGCTTCCATTATAACAAAAAAGAGTAATAATTTCCTGATTTTTCTAAAATACAAGGATATTGATATGTACCAAAAGCTCTCTCTTTAGTATAATGGAGAAATGACAAATCAACTTATTTTACATGCTATCCAGTTCATTCTTGTAGGAATGATTGTCTGGATGATTTATCTCATTACATCCTATGCTAGACAGAATCATATCTCTCTTACTGAGAAATTCTGGACAGGTTTTGCCATCGGTTATGTGACAGACTTGTTGGATACTTTGGGGATTGGTACCTTTGCAACCTCAACGAGTTTATTGAAAGCCACCAAATTGATTAAGGATGATCGAAGCATTCCTGCGACCATGACAACCGCCCATATCATCCCGATTTTACTGGAAGCACTACTCTTCATTACTATTGTAGAGGTTGAAATGACGACCCTGATTCCTTTGGCGATAGCTGCTTTTACTGGTGCTTCAGTCGGGGCACGTGTCACTCAAAATTGGGATACCAAAAAAGTGCAACGTGTTTTGGGGGTTCTGCTCCTTATTGCAGCCGGAATTATGGTCTATCGGATGGTAACGAATCCGGGAGCAGATTTGGCGAATGATGTTCGCGGTCTGATGGGGTGGAAGCTCCTAGTGGGGATTGTATTTGACTTCTTTATTGGTATGCTTTTGAGCATGGGACTGGGTAATTACGCTCCAGAGTTGATTTTCTTTTCTTTGATGGGAATCAGTCCAGCTGTTGCGTTACCAGTAATGATGCTCAATGCAGCTATGATGCTCTCAGCAGGTGCCAAGCAGTTTATCCAATCCGGTCGAGTAAACTGGCCAGGTGTTCCAGGGATAATTGTCGGCGGTGTTTTGGGTGTTCTGACGGCAGCTATCTTTTTATCCAACTTAGATATCAATAATTTGAAAATTTTAGTTGTTTTCATTGCAGCTTACACAGGCTTTACCTTGCTTCGGGCATCGTTCGTTACTAGGATAAAACGTTAGTAGGAGGAAGACATGGAGATTCGGTTGCGAAATGAAATTGATTTGGATGGTCAGGTCGAAGTGGTAGATCAGCAATTTCAGGTGGAAGTTAGGGAAAAAGGAGAGCAACTTTATCTAATGTACACCAATGATGAGTCAGAAAAAGTCGTCATCAAATGTGACAAGGAAGAATTGGTGATGACACGTTTTTCTGAACCTAAGTCCATCATGCGCTTCATGTTAGACAGAGAAGCCATTGTTACGATCCCTACTCCGATGGGAATTCAACATTTTGTGACAGATACGAAACAGTATCGACTGCATCGTGAAAAACAATATCTTCGACTGCGATATGAACTAAAAGGCTTGGAAAATCAGCGGCGATTTGCTTCTTACAGGATGGAAATCTCCTGGAAGTAATTCCTTGTCAAAAAATATTCTTGAATTTCTCTGAGATTTTGGTATAATAGAGAACAAATCGAGGGAGTAGCTAGCGAAGCATAGCCTTTCATTTTATCTTTTATCATATCTGACGATTGAGGAAACTTGATTTCCTTATTTTCCAGCTTCAAATAATTTGTGATTATTTGAACTCGCCTTGCTTAGTTTCAGTTATGCATGGGTTATTGTCACGGGTTGTACCGTCTCATCTCCAGCCTTCAACAGTGTCCTAGGTTGTTGAAGCGAGTACTAAAAGTAAATTGAAAGACTGCTATTCGTGATATTGTCGTCAATCCGAATTTGTTTCCGGCAATGTATTAAATAGCGAGACTTGTTTTAATAAAACAGGTCTCTTTTTGTTGTTATGCAGGAAAGAGGCCGAAAAGGAGAAGGAAATTGTCAAAAGAACAAAAACGCGATTTGTTTTACACGCAAAGCGAAGAGCAAGTACTGTCAAGCATGAACTCATCTTTGGACGGTTTGTCAAGTGATGAGGCAAGCAGACGTCTAGCTGATTATGGTCGTAATGAACTGGATGAGGGTGAAAAGCGTACACTCTTTGCAAAATTTGTGGATCAGTTTAAAGACTTAATGATTGTTATTTTGGTTACTGCTGCCATTTTGACGGTCATCACAGAAGGTTCTCATGGCTTGACGGATGCTATCATTATTCTGGCTGTTGTCATCCTAAATGCCGCTTTCGGTGTTTATCAAGAGGGGCAAGCAGAGGCAGCCATTGAAGCACTTAAAAACATGTCTAGTCCGATTGCGCGTGCCCTTCGTGATAACCATGTAGTAGAAGTAGACTCCAAGGATCTCGTTCCTGGCGATATTGTTTTGTTAGAAGCAGGTGATGTAGTACCGGCAGATATGCGCCTTTTAGAGGCCAACTCCCTCAAAATCGAAGAAGCTGCCCTTACCGGCGAGTCTGTTCCTGTTGAAAAAGACCTGGCAGCAGTCTTAGTAGGAGATGTACCAATCGGTGATCGTGTCAACATGGCTTACCAAAACTCTAACGTTACCTATGGTCGTGGTCTAGGTGTCGTTACCAATACTGGTATGTATACCGAGGTTGGTCATATTGCTGGTATGCTTGCCAATGCAGACGAAACAGATACCCCGCTCAAGCAAAATCTGCACCAATTGTCTCAGGTCTTGACCTATGCAATTCTTGTGATTGCTGCGGTGACAATGGCTGTTTCAGTCTTTATCCGTGGAGAGGGGATTTTGCCAGCCCTTATGACTTCTGTTGCCCTTGCAGTTGCAGCGATTCCAGAAGGTTTGCCAGCTATTGTTACTGTTGTTCTCTCGCTCGGTACCCAAGTTCTAGCAAAACGGAACTCCATCATCCGTAAATTACCAGCAGTTGAGACACTTGGATCGACTGAAATTATTGCCTCAGATAAGACCGGTACTTTGACGATGAATCAAATGACAGTTGAGAAAGTCTATACTAACGGTCAGTTAATTGATGCTAAAGAAGTGCTGGAAGCTAGCAATACAACACTTCGTATCATGAACTTTGCCAATGATACAAAGGTTGACCCGACTGGCAAACTAATCGGAGACCCAACAGAGACCGCTCTGGTTCAATTTGGTTTGGATCAAAATTTTGATGTTCGTCAAGTTTTAGTAGATGAGCCTCGTGTAGCTGAGTTGCCATTTGACTCGACACGTAAACTCATGTCGACTGTTCATCAACAGGCTGCGGGGAACTTCTTTGTAGCAGTTAAGGGTGCACCAGACCAGTTACTCAAACGTGTAACTCAAATTGAAGAAAACGGTAGCATCCGGCCGATTACTGCTGCGGATAAAGAAACTATCCTTGCAACCAATAAGGAATTGGCTAAACAAGCCCTTCGTGTGCTCATGATGGCCTACAAGTATGTAGATGCTATACCAGAAATGGAAACAGAAATCGTTGAGAACGATCTGGTCTTCTCAGGATTAGTTGGTATGATTGACCCTGAGCGTCCAGAGGCAGCAGCGGCTGTTCGTGTCGCCAAGGAAGCAGGAATTCGTCCGATTATGATTACAGGCGACCACCAAGATACGGCAGAAGCGATTGCTAAGCGTCTTGGTATCATTGATCCAAACGATATGGAAGACCATGTTTTCACAGGAGCTGAGTTGAATGAACTGACGGATGAAGAGTTCCAAAAAGTGTTTAAACAGTATTCTGTCTATGCTCGTGTATCTCCTGAGCACAAGGTGCGTATCGTGAAGGCTTGGCAGAATGAAGGCAAGGTAGTTGCCATGACAGGTGATGGGGTAAACGATGCTCCTTCTCTCAAAACAGCCGACATTGGTATCGGTATGGGGATCACAGGTACAGAGGTATCCAAGGGTGCTTCTGATATGGTACTTGCCGATGATAACTTCGCAACGATTATCGTTGCAGTTGAAGAAGGACGTAAGGTCTTCTCAAACATCCAAAAGACTATCCAATACCTCTTATCTGCTAACACAGCAGAGGTGCTCTGCATCTTCCTTGCAACCCTCTTTGGCTGGGACGTACTGGAGCCTGTTCATCTTCTCTGGATTAACTTAGTAACAGATACTTTACCAGCTATTGCCCTAGGTGTTGAGCCGGCTGAGCCAGGTGTCATGCAACACAAACCTCGCGGCCGAAATTCAAGTTTCTTCTCAGGTGGCGTCTTGAGTTCCATCATTTACCAAGGTATTCTACAGACTATTCTTGTACTAGGTGTTTATGGTTTTGCTCTACTTTATCCAGAACATAGCACCTATGGCGAAATCCATGCTGATGCTTTGACGATGGCTTACCTGACCCTAGGTCTAATTCAGCTGGTACATGCCTTTAACGTGAAATCTGTCTATCAATCTATCTTTACAGTTGGTCCATTCAAGAATAAACTTTTTAACTGGTCTATCGTTGCAGCCTTCTTGCTCTTGATGATTACTCTGGTTGTTCCAGGATTTAATACTTTCTTCAAAGTCTCACTCTTGTCACCAACTCAATGGTTGGTAGCTGTTATCGGTTCGGGTCTCATGATTGTGGTTGTTGAAATTGTTAAATTTGTGCAGCGCAAGATGGGACTGGATGAAAAAGCAATCTAATAAATAAGGGCTCTTTGTCAACTGTAGTGGGTTGATGAAAAGTCATAACCTAGAGCTTGGGACAAAAAGATTTTCAATTTTGAAAATCTCAATTATCAAGTCCTTTAGATTTATAATTGAACAAAAAAAGCGAACAAAACCAGTTTTCTGACAATCAGAATCTTGGTTTGTTCGCTTTTTATATATGAGATTGGACTATTGTCCCAACCTCTTTTTGGCTCTTTTGAATTTTTAGGAGACAAGCTAAAACGGTCTCTTTCCAGGCCGTTTTACTGATGCGGCGGCATATTGCACATCTGAGGTATAAGTCCTCTGCGGGTAGCTGGTAAGCAACTTTCAAGCCAGACTATTGTGAGGTAGCGGATTAAAACAGTTTGGAGAGAGGCCATTTTAAGTCTGATGTTAGAAACCATGCCCATCAGAGGAAGGAAGAGCAAAATCGTGGCTCTACGAACAGAAACATGATATTAAGGTACCTTGGTTGGAGCAACTACTATCAACTTTAAAACGGACTATATCAAAACCAGTCCATACTAAGTGCGGACTGGTTAGTTACCTGAATGATTATCCTGAAAGACGTGTGTTAAAAGTTAGTTGAATCGCCGTGTGCCGAATGGCATGCATGGTGGTGTGAGAAGAATTAAAAATTTGCTTCTACTCGATTGGCTTACATCATTCCAAAGCTACTCATTTTCTGAAATAGATTGCTGTTCCGTAGGTAGCTCTGTAATGAGATAATCATAGAGTGACTCTTTAACAAGTTTTAAAAAAACTTTCTTAAAGTCCTCAGGTGGCAAAGGATTTTCTTGAATAATCCAATTTTTTATAATGGTCGTAGTTTGTTCGACAATGAGTCTTATTAGTACATCATCTGATAGGTGAAATTTTTCACTAGAAGGATGCATATTTTTTATTCCCCATTCAGTGTAGGTAGATACGACAAATTGTTCAAATGAAGGGGCAATAGCAGAGATGTATAGACAACTAACCCATTTTCTCTTCTCATAAATAACAGGAAGAAGCCTGTCTGCTATATAGTCAAACGGATTGCCATCCTGCTCAATATCATAATCACTACAAATTTGATACACCTGTTTATCAAGAAATTGGTACACGTAATCAACAATTTCTTGAAAATTTCTAAAATGTTTCCGATAAATAGCTTGTCGAGTGAGTCCAGCCTCTTTAGCGATTTCTGACATGGTAAAGCCTGTTTTTTCAGGATTTTTGATAGCTAACTCAAAAAAAGCATCAATAATTCTTTCGCGCGTATACTTTGCCATACTTATCCTTTCGTGGTATAAGAGTCAACATCTGCAAGTATATCTTAAAGTCTAGCTTTAAACCCTTAAAAAAAGGGAAAAATCCTAAAAAATAAGTCCACACTGTGTCAACCGATTGTTCTTCATTTCTTATAATTTATGTTGGAAATGTCACCATTACCAGTACCTACAAGCCAACCACTCCTCCTAAGCATAAAAATCTACTCCACTATCATTAACAGGAAGTCATAGCGAGCTAGGACTGACGATTGTCGGACTAGCACTTGCCGGGACTATGAGTGCTCAAGCGATTTACCGAAAGAAGAAAAAGGCATAGCAAACCCACAGAGTGAGCGAAAGCGGAGCTTGATTGTGAGGAAAATAAACTAAGGCAACTGTCTTAACTCTATAATCCAAAAGCGAACAAAATAGTTTTCTATCATTTAGAATGCTATCTTGTTCGCTTTTTATTTAAGATAGAGAATTATTTGAACCATTCCTAGACTGGTATATTGGCTCATGAATCATGAATATTTGAGGTTTAAAATGATGAAACGATAAGTCAGCCTACAGATATAGGGGTAAGATTGAATGTGTTCTCTCTTTTTATGAAGTCTGTATTAAAGGGGCCAAGAGAAGGCCTTTGTATCTGTAAAGTACCTGTAATACGAAAAGCTCTTTGTCACAGAAGTGACATTTTTTAAGCTAGCTTTTATGATATAATGATAGAGCATGTTGAGGGGAGGAGATGCTATGCGGACAAAGAAGTTGAGCATATTTTTATTTTTTGCCTATCTCCTTTTGCTTGTCTGGATGATTGTTTACAAGATGAACCTGAATGTTTTATATGGTCGCTATGATATTGGCAGTATCAATCTGCTTCCTTTTGCAGGTACTGCGGTATATGATGGGGTTCTCTATTTTCCAGAAATACTCTTTAATATCATCAGTTTTATCCCTTTTGGAATCTATATGGAGATGCTCTTTCGCAAGGCATCATGGGGAACAAATTTATTTGTAATCATGTTGGTTAGTTTGTCCTTTGAAGTGGCTCAATATGTCTTTTTGCTCGGCATTGCAGATATTACGGATATACTGGCTAATGTGCTTGGTGGCGCTATTGGTATCAATATTATGTATGTTCTAACGAGTATTTGGCGAGAAAAAGCCTACACGCGTATGAATGTATTTTGCCTTTTTCTGACGTTTCTCGTCATAGCGGTAACCTATTTGATTGTGTAAGTCTTGCAAAAAACCTCTGCATTTTGCTAAAATGGATACAGAGTGGAAGAGATAGGGTTTCTTTTGGAAGTTGATTTTATCAAACGGGATAGTGAAGAGTAAACTGAAAAGGACAATACTTTAATTGTAGAGCTTTTCTAAACATAGTCATAGACTAGCAATTGTGGTATAATAAAGAGATAATACTTTGAGAAAATCGTCAACTTACTTTAGTAGGTATTAGCTCTGGTAAGGATAACCTGCTACTTTGAAGAGAAAAGTAGCAGAGGCTTATCTTCGACTTTTAATTTTTATCAAGTATAAGTAAATAAAAATGAGGTGTATATGGATACAGCAGAAATTCGCCAAAGGATTGAAGAACTTGGCAAAAAACTAACTTCTTTTAGGGGGTCTCTTTGACTTAGAAGGTCTGGAGGAAGAGATTGCCATTCTCGAGAACAAGATGACAGAGCCAGATTTTTGGAATGATAATTTGGCTGCGCAGAAAACATCTCAGGAGTTGAACGAACTGAAAAATACGTATGGAAATTTTCAGCAGATGTTAGATGATTATGAGGAGTCAGAGATTCTTCTAGATTTTCTAGCAGAGGACGAGTCGGTTCGTGAAGAGTTGGTAGAAAAATTGACCAATTTGGATAAGTTGATGACAGCTTACGAGATGACCCTACTCTTATCTGAGCCTTATGACCACAATAATGCTATCTTGGAGATTCATCCGGGATCAGGTGGTACAGAGGCACAAGACTGGGGAGAAATGCTTCTACGGATGTATACCCGTTATGGGAATGCTAAAGGATTTATGGTTGAAACCTTGGATTATCAAGCAGGAGATGAGGCAGGAATCAAGTCAGTGACTCTCAGCTTTACTGGACCAAATGCTTATGGTTTGTTAAAATCGGAAATGGGGGTTCATCGTCTGGTACGTATCTCGCCGTTTGATTCGGCAAAACGACGCCATACCTCATTTACATCTGTGGAGGTTATGCCTGAATTAGATGATACGATTGAAGTCGAGATCAGAGATGATGAGGTGAAAATGGATACCTTTCGTTCGGGTGGTGCCGGTGGTCAGAATGTCAATAAAGTATCGACAGGGGTGCGCTTGACCCATATTCCAACCGGCATAGTAACCCAGTCAACGGTAGATCGGACGCAATATGGCAACCGTGATCGCGCCATGAAGCTCTTGCAGGCTAAATTGTATCAGTTGGAGCAAGAGAAGAAAGCGGCAGAGGTGGACTCGCTCAAGGGAGATAAGAAGGAAATTACTTGGGGAAGTCAGATTCGTTCCTATGTCTTTACTCCTTATACCATGGTTAAAGACCATCGAACTGGCCATGAGGTCAGTCAGGTAGATAAGGTCATGGATGGTGATTTAGACGGTTTTATAGACGCTTATTTAAAATGGCGAATTAGCTAAAATCTAAAGAAAGGACTGTCTGAGACAGAAAATCCTATGGGAATAATAGAAATGAAAGATGTTTCCAAGAAATATGGAAACGGAACGACTGCCCTTCGCGGTGTGTCGGTAAATGTTGAGGCGGGAGAATTTGCCTATATTGTGGGTCCATCCGGTGCAGGTAAGTCAACTTTTATCAAACTCTTATATCGGGAGGAAAAGCTTGATAAGGGAAGACTAAAGGTCGGAAACTTCGATTTAGCCAAAATTAAAAAGAGGGATGTGCCTCTTCTGCGCCGTAGTGTAGGAGTCGTTTTCCAGGACTACAAACTCTTGCCGAAAAAGACGGTTTTTGAAAACATTGCTTATGCTATGGAAGTTATTGGTGAGAAACCACGCAATATCAAGAAGCGAGTAATGGAAGTTTTGGATTTGGTCGGATTAAAACATAAGATTCGTTCTTTCCCGAATGAGCTTTCTGGTGGTGAGCAGCAACGTATTGCGATTGCTCGTGCCATTGTTAATAACCCTAAGGTATTGATTGCGGATGAGCCGACCGGTAACTTGGACCCTGAAAATTCATGGGAAATCATGAATCTTCTAGAGAGAATCAATCTGCAGGGAACAACAATTTTAATGGCAACGCATAATAGCCAAATCGTAAATACACTTCGTCACCGAGTTATTGCAATCGAAGATGGTCGTGTGGTGCGTGACGAAGCAGAAGGAGAGTATGGATACGATGAGTAAGCGATTTTTTAGACATTTTATAGAATCATTGAAAAGCCTAAAGCGAAATGGCTGGATGACGGTTGCAGCTATTTCATCTGTAACCATCACCCTTACTCTGGTTGGTCTCTTTGCTTCTGTCATCTTGAATACAGCAAAATTGGCTACAGATTTGGAACAAAATGTGCGCATCAATGTTTACCTCAGAGCTAATTCGACAGATCAGGTCGAAACCATTGTCAATGAAGCAGGGGAAACTGTCGCAAACCCCGATTTTAAAAAGGTTTACAATCAAATTACAGCCTTACCAAATGTTAAAAGTGTGACTTACTCAAGTAAGGATGAGCAGTTGAAAAAATTGACTGAAACACTCGGCGAAACATGGAATCTTTTCCAAGGGGATGCTAATCCGCTTTATGATGCCTATATTATCAATACCACAGAGCCTCAGTATGTAAAATCTGTAGCAGCTGATATTGCTAAGATTGATGGTGTAACGGAAGTACGTGATGGTGAAGTCGAAACAGAACGTATCTTCAAATTGGCTGATTTGGTGCGTACTTGGGGACTTGCAGCAACAGGCTTGCTACTGTTTACAGCAGTCTTTCTGATTTCTAATACGATTCGTATTACAATCATTTCTCGTAGTCGTGAAATCCAAATTATGCGTTTAGTTGGTGCAAAAAACAGTTATATCCGTGGTCCTTTCCTCTGGGAAGGGGCATGGGTCGGTCTGTTGGGGGCAATTTTACCTTCTATCCTAGTCTATTCTCTCTATCGAGTGATTTATAACTCGGTTAATGCTAGCCTTGCTAGTCAAGATTTATCCTTAATTAGCATGAATGTCTTCGTTCCAGGAATGGTAGGTGCCCTTTTTGTTATCGGTGTCATCATCGGTGCGCTTGGGTCTGTCATTTCTATGAATCGTTATTTAAAGATTTAAAATATAGAAGGTCCGTACGGTTTCATAGGTATTGGGCCTTTTGTTTTTTATTGCGGTGAATGAAAAGCTGATATATCTTTTTCTTTATAAAATTTTAAAAATCCATTGACATTTTTATAGAGACATGGTATAGTAATTGAGTACGCTGGTTTAGCTCAGTCGGTAGAGCGCATCCATGGTAAGGATGAGGTCGCCGGTTCAATCCCGGCAACTAGCATATAGGAGAAACAGCCTTTGTGGTTGTTTTTATTTTTCCTCTTGACTTATATGTTGATTGTGTTAGAATAGAACATAGAAAAAGGAAAGGAGTAAGACAGATGAATACAAAACTTGTCGTTAAACAAGCTGTTTTTTATGGTATACTCCTTTCTAAGCAGGGATAAGATACTCAGTAATAGACTGTTTTTAGCTTTCTATTGAGTTTGGTCTATTTTTGTGGACTTAAGATAAGCCTAGGTGGAGTGTAGTTTACCTAGGCTTTTTTGTGTCCAGTCGTTTGAGAAACTCTTTTGAAAACTGTCGTTTTCTCATCGTGAAGGGAGGAAAAGTGACTGTTTTCAAGGAAGATTCATGTGATTATTGTTAGCCTTGCTCTTGTTCAATAGATTCGATGGTATTTTTATAAAGGAGATATATGTTTCGATTGATTTTTGATTATGTTAAGCGACACAAGCGGCTGTACTTGTTAGTTGCTATAACATTGATTGTTTATGATGCTACGCTTTTGATTCCAACGAAAATCATTCAGCAGATGGTAGACATACTGACAAAAAATAGTCTGACAGATCAAATCTTGATCCAGAATATAGCTGTGCTTGTCTTGGTGACCTTGTTGAACTATGCTACGGCGTTTATTTGGCACTTGAAACTGTTTCAAGCTTCGGTGAATTTCAAGTTTGATATGCAGCAGCGGGCTTTCAAAAAGCTAGTGACGATGCGAACGCCGTTCTATGAGAAGTTTCGCTCTGGTGATGTTATGACTCGCTTTTCAACAGATGTTGATGGCTTAATGGAGATGGCAGGCTACGGTCTGATGATCGTTGTCTATGCTGGAGGTATGCTAGCTTTCGTTATTCCAACCATGTTTTTCATTGATTGGAAGATTTCGCTCATAGCCTTATTACCTATGTTGGTGATGACCAGTTGTTTCTTTCTCATCGGTCGTAAGCAGGACAAGGCTATTGAGGTTAACCGAGAGGCAGTTGCCCAGCTTAATAATGAGGTGTTAGAGGTCGTTGAGGGGATTCGGGTGACACGAGCCTACAGTAAGAAGGCTACTCAAAAAGCTAAATTTCAAGCTCGAACCAAGCAGTTGGCACAGGGAGGAGATCGGATTACTTCCCTTCAATCCCTTTACAACCCTCTTGCTACGATCTGTCTAGGCTTGTCTACCGTTCTTGTCCTTGTGATGGGGACACAGGCGGTCAAGGTGGGGCAGCTTACATTGGGGCAGGTGATTGCTCTTCAGCTCTATATTGGATCACTCCTTGAACCTTTCTGGATGCTTGCAGACTTCATTTTGGTTTATCAGACGGGTAAGACTTCCTTTGAGAAGTTGCAAGAACTGATTGAGACTGGAGACGATTTAGAAGCTGATGGTTCTGGGGAAATAGCAGAGCTAGCTAGTATTTCCTTCAAGGATTACAGCTTTCGCTATCCACAGGCAGAGAGGGAAAGTTTGAGGAATATAACTTGGACTTTGAAGGCCGGTCAGACAGTTGGTATTGTTGGGAAAACAGGTTCTGGTAAGACAACATTGGTCCGGCAATTCCTCCGGCAGTATCCAATTGGTCAGGGGCAATTCACTGTTAACAATCAGTCTGTGTTGGATTTTAAGCGTTCTAGTATGGAGCGAAAAATTGGTTACGTTCCACAAGAGCATATCCTTTTTTCAAAGTCTGTTGGTGATAATATTGCCTTTGGGAAGCTGGCTAGTAGTCCTGAAGAGATTGAGCAAGCCATTGCTACAGCAGCCTTCTGTCAGGACCTAGAACGGATGAGCGATGGGTTAGCTACTATGATTGGGGAGCGTGGGGTGTCTATCTCAGGTGGTCAGAAACAACGGATTTCCATTGCCAGAGCTTTCTTGCGCGATCCTGATTTACTGATTTTAGATGATTCTTTATCGGCAGTAGATGCTCGGACAGAACGCCAGATTATCCAAAATATCCAAAAGGAACGTTCTGGAAAAACCAATATCATTGTAACCCACCGTCTGTCAGCTGTTCACCATGCGGACTGGGTCTTGGTCTTGGATGAGGGACGAATTGTGGAAGAAGGACACCCAATGGATTTGCTGGCCTCAGGAGGTTGGTATTTTGAACAGTATCAGCGTCAACAAAGTCAGGAAGGGGGAGAAGAGTGAGAGTCTTAGGATTTTTATTAAAACAAATTAGTCGAGTCAAGTGGCTATTTGCAGTTGGAATTGGTTTCTATCTTCTAGCTTCGACGATGGTACGTTTGGCTCCTTTGCTCATTCAGCAGGCTATTGATGGGCCTATAACAGACTTGAGCAAGGGACTGCCATTTGATGAAGTGGGTTTCTTGAGTCGTTCCACTCAGTATGTGGGGATGATTTTGATAGGCGCCTTGGGTTTTTATCTGTCTATGCGTTTGCTCATGCACTGTGCCAACCGTATTGCAGCAGCTCTCAGGAACCAAGCTTACGATATTATGCAACGTTTGCCGATTGCTTATTTCGATGATAAGCCTGCGGGAAAGATTGCGACTAGAATTGTTAATGATACAGAGACGTTGCGTACCCAATTTTATGGAACTCTTGTTTATGTGTTTAATAATATTGTCCGACTGGGCTTTACTTATGGTGTGCTTTTTTACATGAATGCTATTCTAGGTTGGCTCATGTTGGTTTTGATTCCACTTTATGTTGGTATCCAAGCATTCTATAAGAAAATGACAGACAAGCCGATGAAAGACTTTTACGATGCCAGAAGCGATGTCAATACGCAGGTAAATGAGACTATGAATGGGGCTAGTCTGATTCAGCTGTTCGGCCAAGAAGAGAGTGTGATGGAGGAGTTTGAAGCTACTGCAGATAAAATGCGTCAGGCAGATAATAAGATCATTTGGGCTCAGTCACTTGCGACTTGGAATTTGAGTGGCTTCCTGCAAAATTTAGTCGTCACTGGTATTTTGACTGTAGTAGGTTATCAATTCCTCAAGGGGCAAGCTGGAGTGACGGCTGGACGACTCTTTGTCTATATCAACTATATCGAGGGTGTTTTCATTGCTCTAGGTGCTTTGGTTCAGCAATTTCCAAATTTGTTGCGTTCTTTTGAAACGGGCAAGCGGTTGATGGCGCTTTTGGAAGAAAAAGTGGAGTCAGACAGTGATCGCACCTTGATGGTTGGTCAAGGACAAGTTATTTTTGACCATGTTTATTTTGGTTACGAGGCGAATCAGTCTGTTTTGAGGGATATTTCTATTCAGGCAGATAAAGGAGAAACAATTGCGCTGATCGGACATACTGGTTCAGGGAAGTCTTCTATTATGAACTTACTTTACCGTTTTTATGATCCGCAAGAAGGGAAGGTTTTGATTGATGGGAAAAATATCCGTGATTACTCACGTGAAAGTTTGCGTAGCTATATGGGTATTGTCTTGCAGGATCCCTACCTGTTTACTGGTACGATAGCTAGCAATGTTTCCATGAATGATGATGAGGCGGATCGGGAGAAAATTCTACAAGCTCTTGAGAAAGTTGGGGCAGGTCCTATGCTAGCTCGCCTTGATAGAGGGATTGATGAGCCTGTTGTTGAGAAGGGCTCAGCCTTCTCCAGTGGTGAGCGTCAATTGATTGCTTTTGCTCGTACTCTTTATTCTGATCCGAAAATTTTGATACTGGATGAGGCGACTTCTCATATTGACACAGAAACTGAGGAGATTATCCAGCATGCTATGGAAGTCGTCAAGGAAGGACGGACGACCTTTATCATTGCTCATCGTTTATCAACTATTCAGAATGCAGATCAGATTTTGGTTTTGGATCAAGGGCGTATTGTTGAACGTGGTAGACATGAAGAATTGATTGGTCTAGGAGGCATCTATGCTCAGATGTATGAGATTCAGGCGCGTGTCTGATGAGGGCATAATCATGGAGTGGTTAGCAGAGATGCTAGAATACCTTGGTTCATTGCCTGTGGGTGATGAGATTAGTAGGGTGTAAGTAAGAGTACAGGAAGAAAGGATGATGATTATGACTGTGTTGGATTGGAGAAAAAAAGATAAGCTACACTATTTAAAATGGTGGGATGTATTGATCATTACTGCAATCATGTTTGGCTATTTCATCTGGAGTTCGATGTCGGCATTTTTATCTTTGGAAGATGTTAATACAGCACCGCTATCCGAATTTTCGGATAGCAGTAATTGGTATGCGCTAGGATTTCAGCTTGTATTGCTTTTTGTAGCTTTGGTGTATTTGTATGTTAGAAATTTTGATTTTGCACTGTGGAAGATAAGGATCACTATCAAATCAGTCTTCATCGGCATTGCCTTATTTATTGGAATAGCCTTATTGTTTGATCTGTATTTTATGATTGTATATAATATCATCCCTTATCCACGTACGGATGATTCGATATTCTATGAACAGCAGGCGACAAATGCATTTTTACATAAATTGTCTACGGTAAATCTGTCACTTCTGCTATATTCGATCCTCAATGGATTTTATGAGGAAATATTTTTCTTGGGAATCTGTTTGAATGTCGCGCCGGATAAAAAGATGTATTATTTTGTTTATTCGCTTCTGGTGCGCTATTCTTTCCATACTTATCAAGGGAATGTTTCGGCGATAGCAATTAGCTTGTTGGTGGGAGGAATCTACTATCTTCTCTATAGGAGAATGAAGGAGAAAAATCTGTTTCCATTTTTCTTAGCACATGCAATAACGGATGTTTTGGGGGCGGGAATCATTTCTTATTTTTTCTAGAGATAATATATTATCGCTGATGAGTTGCCTCCAAATTCTTGATATTATAGCTATGTCCAACAGGTATGGGAGTATTTTTCCCATGTCTGTAATGGAAGGCAAATTTTAAACCTAGGCAGAAGTCTAGGTTTTTGTTATAATCATTTTATGAAAGCATTGATTTTTGATTTAGATGACACTCTGTATAATCAACTACATCCTTTTCAGCAGGCTTTGGAGAAGCATTTGCAAATAGCAGAGGAAGATATAGCAGCGCTTTATCTGGCTTTCCGTCATTATGCTGACGAGGTTTTTGAGGCTGCTGCAACAGGAAAAATGAGCTTGAAAGATAGTCATGTCTATAGGATGAAACGGGCTCTGGTTGATATTGGCTATAGGGTATCGGATGATTTAGCTCTGGCTATTCAGATGGATTATGATTATTTTCAAGGACACCTAGAATTGAACGCTGTTTTTCCAGATATTTTCAGGTATTGTAAGGAACGGGACATTACGATAGGAATCATTACAAACGGTCCTTACCACCACCAGTTGAAAAAGATACGAAGTCTGGGACTTTTTGAATGGTTTGATTCGGATTTGATGATGATTTCAGGACAGGTCGGCGTAGCTAAACCTCATCCTGCTATTTTTCACTTGATGGAGGAGAAATTGGGGCTATCTAGCGAGGAGATTTGCTACTTGGGGGATTCTTTTGAAAATGATGTGGTAGGAGCAAAATCTGTGGGCTGGAAAGCGATTTGGTTTAACCATAGAAAGAGAGAAGTTCCGGTAAACTCCTTTAAGGCAGACAGCCTTGTTGATGAGTGGGATGAATTAGAGGGAGTAATACGGTCGTTATAGTGGCCTTCTGGTGTGATGAATCAGGAGATGGAGAAAAATCCATACATTTGTAATGCGGTGATAATGATGTAGGTATTTGTGAGAATTAAAAAAACTAGCTAGGATGTCAGTAAGTGTCATCCTTTATCCGGTTAAAACTGAGATTTTGCTTCCTGTCTATTTATAAAAAGGAAAGAACTAGCTAAGGTCCTTATTTTAGCTAGTTTTTTGTGTGCTGCAATTTAACCAACTACAGTATCCATTTAGTTCTCATTGAATTTGATGTGTTGTTTCTTAATCTTAGAGGAGAAATTGAAACTAGTTCTATAAAAATCAAACCTTTTTAAAACTAGTTTTAAAAGTAGACCATTTTTTCGTAAAACAGAAATTAGATTTTAAATGAAGCAATGGGATTGAAAAAAAGTTTATATGCTATATAATGATATTGTAAGCGCTATCTAAAGCATAGAGATAGAAAGGAGAAAGAATGGTCAACATCAGCAAAGAGTCCTTCAAAGAGCGGATAAAAGATGGCATCATTGTTTCCTGTCAGGCTTTGCCAGGTGAGCCTCTATATAGAGAAGAAGGTGGTGTTGTGCCCTTATTGGTCAAAGCGGCTCAAGAAGCAGGAGCGGTGGGAATTCGAGCTAATAGCGTGCGAGATATTAGGGAGATCAAAGAAGTAACAGATTTACCAATTATCGGAATTATCAAAAGAGACTATCCCCCTCAAGAGCCTTTTATCACAGCTACTATGAGGGAAATTGATGAATTGGTAGCCCTTGATATTGAAGTCATTGCTCTGGATTGTACAAAACGAGAAAGGCATGATGGTCTGACTATCGTAGAGTTCATTCAGCGGATTAAGGAAAAATATCCGAAGCAACTATTCATGGCAGATATCTCCACCTTTGATGAGGGGGTGACCGCTCATCAAGCAGGAATTGATTTTATTGGTACAACTCTTTCTGGATATACTTCATATAGTCGACAAGAGGATGGGCCTGATATTGACTTGGTTGATCGTTTATGTCAAGCAGGTATGGATGTGATTGCAGAAGGAAAAATTCACTATCCTGACCAAGTTAAAACGATTCATGATTTGGGAGTGGCAGGTATTGTCGTCGGAGGAGCCATTACCCGTCCGAAAGAAATAGCAGAGCGTTTTATTCAAGCTCTGCAGAAAAACTAATTACATTGTCCATCAAACTAACTCCCCTTGGGAGTAGAAAACAAATTAAAGGAGAAGAATGATGAAAAAATTGATGCATTCATTGCTAGCAGGTGCAGCTATCTTGTTGCTAGCTGCTTGTAGTTCGAATACCAGTAACTCAACTGCGAACTCTTCAAAATCTGGAGATTCAGGTAAGACGGCCATTACTTGGTGGGCTTTTCCTGTTTTTACTCAGGAAAAGGCTGAGGATGGTGTAGGAACTTATGAGCAGAAGGTTATCAATGCATTCCAAGAAGCAAATCCAGATATTACTGTCAAACTAGAAACCATTGACTTTACTTCTGGTCCAGAAAAGATTACAACAGCTATTGAGGCAGGTACAGCTCCAGATGTTCTTTTCGATGCACCAGGGCGCATTATTACCTACGGAAAAAATGGGAAATTGGCAGACTTGAATAACCTCTTTACGGATGATTTTATTAAAGATGTGAATAACGACAATATCATCCAAGCCTCTAAAGCTGGAGATACAGCCTATATGTACCCAATTAGTTCTGCTCCATTTTACATGGCATTTAATAAAGCAATGCTAAAAGAAGCAGGGGTCCTTGACCTTGTGAAAGATGGTTGGACTACAGATGACTTTGAAAAAGTTATCAAGGCTCTTAAAGATAAAGGTTACAATCCAGGTTCGCTCTTCTCTAATGGACAAGGAGGAGACCAAGGGACTCGTGCTTTTTTGGCAAATCTCTACAGTGGAAGTATTACGGATAAAGCTGTGACTAAGTACACAACTGATTCTGAACAAATGATTAAAGCTCTCTCTAAGACTGCTAGTTGGATTAAAGACGGTTATATGATGAACGGTTCTCAATATGCAGGTGGCGATGATATTCAAAACTTTGCAAATGGACAGACATCCTATACGATTCTTTGGGCTCCTGCACAGAATGGTCTTCAAGCTCAATTATTAAAAGCATCAAAAGTTGAAGTTTTGGAAGTACCGTTTCCTTCAGAGGATGGTAAAGCAGCCCTTGAATACCTAGTAAATGGTTTTGCAGTCTTTAATAATGGTGATGAGGCAAAAGTTGCAGCAGCTAAAAAATTCGTTCAATTTATCGCAGATGATAAAGAGTGGGGACCTAAAAACGTTGTGCGTACAGGTGCATTTCCAGTTCGTACTTCATTTGGTTCATTGTATAGTGATGAACGCATGGCTATGATTGATAAGTGGACTAATTATTATTCACCTTATTACAATACAATTGACGGATTTGCTGAAATGAGAACTCTTTGGTTCCCAATGCTTCAAGCGGTTTCAAATGGCGAAAAAGAAGCAGAGCCAGCTTTGAAAGAATTCACCGAGAAAGCAAACGCAACGATTAAATAAATGAACTGGAAGTTGCTCCTTTTCTCTGTCGCATACCTATATTTTTTGAAAATCCAATCTCCATACTTATCAAGAGGTTTTACGAGTGAAAAGTTTCACTGAAGCTTCTCAGTCGTATTCATTAGGCTTCAAGCTATAGCCTAGTCGAGATTGCCTGACTTTCATTGAGTATTCGTAGATAAAGAAAGGGAGCTTTTCATACTCTGTAAAAATCAAAATGGTAGGTGTCAAGAGTCATAATGTTAGTCTATTCTTGTTGGGCATTTGTTGATTTTACCGGCTACCAAAACCATTAGAATTGAGGTGTTATAAGTGCAGATAAATAAAATTAGAATGCGGGAGACTGTCATATCCTATACATTTTTAGCTCCAATTCTCATTTTCTTCACTATATTTGTGCTGGCTCCGATGATTATGGGATTTGTCACTAGTTTCTTCAATTATACGATGACAGATTTTACTTTTGTAGGGCTAGATAACTATGTGCGGATGCTGAATGATCCGATTTTTATAAAATCCCTAATCAATACAGTGATTATCGTGGTGGGATCAGTACCGGTTGTTGTTTTCTTTTCTGTATTTGTAGCGTCACAAACTTATGAAAAGAATGTAATCGCTCGTTCCTTTTATCGGGCGGTCTTCTTTCTGCCAGTTGTAACGGGATCTGTAGCTGTGACAGTTGTCTGGAAATGGATTTATGATCCCTTATCTGGTATCTTGAACTTTGTTCTGAAATCAGGTGGTGTTATCAATCAGAATATTAGTTGGCTTGGAGATAAGCAATGGGCTCTCCTGGCGATTATCATCATTCTCTTAACAACTTCAGTTGGTCAGCCAATTATTCTTTACATTGCAGCTCTTGGAAATATTGATAATTCCTTGGTAGAAGCAGCGCGTGTGGACGGCGCCAATGAGCGCCAGGTTTTTTGGCAAATCAAGTGGCCTAGTCTTCTGCCAACAACTCTTTACATTGCTGTTATCACAACCATCAACTCGTTCCAATGTTTTGCACTGATACAACTTTTGACTTCAGGTGGCCCTAACTATTCGACATCTACCTTGATGTACTACCTTTACGAGAAAGCCTTCAAATTATCAGAATATGGCTATGCCAACACTATGGGTGTCTTTTTGGCAATCATGATCGCGGTTATTTCCTTTGCCCAATTCAAAATTTTGGGCAATGACGTAGAGTACTAGGAAGGAGGATCGGATGAAAAAGAAAGCAATTACACCTTTGAGTGTTATTTCGACCATCGCTTTGCTCCTACTGACTATCCTCTTTATCTTT
Organism: Streptococcus ruminantium; assembly: GCF_003609975.1. Lineage (NCBI taxonomy): Bacteria > Bacillati > Bacillota > Bacilli > Lactobacillales > Streptococcaceae > Streptococcus > Streptococcus ruminantium. Next base: position 1,496,055 of record NZ_AP018400.1, on the reverse strand, counting down.
CCATTTTATTGGATTATGACAGGTGCTTTCAAGTCACAGCCCCATACCATTATTATTCCACCTCAATGGTGGCCTACCCAGCCGACCTTGGAAAACTTTACTAAGTTGACTATACAAAATCCAGCTCTCCAATGGCTTTGGAATTCGGTTTTCATCTCTTTGACAACCATGATTTTGGTATGTATGACTTCTTCTTTGGCAGGCTATGTGCTAGCTAAGAAGCGTTTCTATGGACAAAAACTACTTTTTTCTATCTTCATCGCGGCCATGGCTCTACCTAAGCAAGTTGTTTTGGTTCCCTTGGTACGGATTATCAATTTTATGGGAATCCATGATACCTTAGCAGCAGTTATTTTGCCTCTGGTTGGATGGCCTTTTGGTGTCTTTTTGATGAAACAATTCTCAGAGAACATTCCGACAGAACTTTTGGAATCAGCAAAAATTGATGGTTGTGGAGAGATTTCTACCTTCTGGAATGTGGCTTTTCCGATCGTCAAGCCAGGTTTTGCAGCTTTAGCAATCTTCACTTTTATCAACTCGTGGAATGATTACTTTATGCAGCTAGTTATGTTGACTTCTCGGCAGAATTTGACTATTTCACTAGGAGTTGCAACAATGCAAGCCGAGATGGCAACTAACTACGGAGTCATCATGGCCGGTGCAGCTATGGCGGCTGTTCCAATTGTGACAGTCTTTCTTGTCTTTCAAAAATCCTTTACCCAAGGGATTACAATGGGTGCAGTTAAAGGGTAATATTTTAACGGTGACTGCAACCAACTACCATCTTACGGAGTGTTTTGCATGATTTATGATCATATTAGCAATTACTCATATTACATGGGCTTGCATCCAAATCTAGATTTGGCTTTAGTTGCTTTGGAACAAGGAATTTTTAGGAATCAAAAATTAGGCAGGTATGAGCTTGCTGATCAAGATGTTTATTATTTCCTTCAGGAAAATACCTTGTCGAAAGAGGCTCAGTCTATTTTTGAATACCATCGATGCTATGCCGATATTCATTTTGTTATTAGGGGGCGGGAGCAGGTCTCTTATGGCAGTCGTCTGGTTAGTGAAGATACTGAGTTTGATAAAACGGGAGATATTGGTTTTGTTCCTGGGGAGAAGTGGGTAGATTGTTTATTGGACGGGGATTATTTTGCCATCTTTCTACCCGGGGAGATTCATCAGCCTAACCAGTGGGTAGGTGGTGAGAAAACTGTCCGTAAGTGCGTGTTTAAGGTTTTGATAGATGACTGATACTCTGCAAAATCAAGCAGATATTGTGCTGAGAAGCTGTTTTAGATTTAGTATCAATTTTGTCATTTTTGCATCTATTATTGGTGTTTGTCGGGGATAAAGGAGTAGAGGAGGTTAGCCATGAAAGAAAATGAAAAGAAAACTTTGATTCAATCCTTCTTTGATGTCAATCATCCTGTTTGGCAAATGGTAGAAAAACTATTTGATTTGATGCTCTTGAATCTATTAACGACTCTGGCCAGCCTTCCCCTCATCACCTTAGGAGCTGCCAAACTAGCCCTTCAAGCAAGTTTATGGGAAATGGATGAGTTTGGAAAAATCAAGGTTTGGTCTACTTACTGGCGACAATTTGCCCTTCACTGGAAACGTGGCTTCATTTTATCAGTTGTAGAAATCGGAGTGACAGGTTTTTGTCTTTTGGATCTTTATCTGGTCTGGGGGCAATCTGGTCTGGTCTTTGATGGATTTCGAGCATTTTGTATCGCTATCTTTCTCTTTAGCCAGCTTCTTTGGTTCTATGCTTATCCTTTGGCAAGTCGCTATTGCTTCAAGTGGTCAGGCTTGTTCCTTCAGGCTATCCTGCTATTGGGAAAAGAGTTAGCTTTAACTTTCAAAGTCAGTCTGGCTTATGTTCTTTTTGTAGCTATTATGCTTCACTCAGGCTTGTCTCTGATAATTTGCTTGATCTGTTTCCTGTCCTTTGGCTATGCAGCTCTGTCCTATTTGTTTATCAGAGAACTTGCTTCTCGAATCAATCTTGCTCAATGAGAGCAGATACTTACTGATAGGCTGATAAGGTCTGTGTTTGATTTTTATAGACTATCACGAAATACGAAAAGGAAATGCAATGAGAAATTTAGAAAAATATCATGGTATTATTCCAGCTTTTTATGCCTGTTATGATGAAGCTGGTGAGATTAGTTCAGAGCGTGTGAAGGCTCTGGTTCAGTATTTTATTGACAAGGGAGTGCAGGGACTCTATGTCAATGGTTCATCCGGTGAATGTATTTACCAAAGCATAGCAGACCGTAAGCAAGTTTTAGAAGCAGTGATGGCGGTTGCTAAGGGAAAATTGACCATTATCAACCATGTGGCCTGTAACAATCTGAAAGATAGTATTGAGCTGGCTCGTCATTCGCAGAAAATGGGTGTAGATGCTATTGCGGCTATTCCACCGATTTATTTCCGCTTGCCAGAGCACAGTATCGCAGCCTATTGGAATGGAATCAGCCTGGCTGCTCCAGATACAGATTTTATCATATATAACATCCCACAGCTAGCAGGGGTTTCTCTGACCCCAAATCTCTATAGAGAAATGGTAAAGAATCCTAGGGTTGTTGGTGTGAAGAATTCTTCAATGCCTGTTCAGGATATTGAGACCTTTGTCAGACTGGGGGGCGAAGATTATGTGATTTTCAATGGTCCGGATGAACAATTCCTAGGTGGGCGCTTGATGGGGGCTAAGGGTGGAATCGGAGGTACTTATGGTGCTATGCCTGAACTTTTCCTCCGTCTTAATCAGTTAATCACCGAGAAGGAGTTGGAAGTAGCTCGCCAGCTACAATCTACCATCAATGCCATTATCGATAAGTTGGTATCAGGTCACGGTCACATGTACGCTGTTATCAAAGAAGTTATCCGCCTCAACGATGGTTTGAATATCGGTTCGGTCCGTGAACCTCTAACTGGCTTGATAGAATCTGATAGAAAAATTGTAGAAGAGGCCGTTCTGATGATCAATGAGGCAAAGAAAAAATTTGGAATTTAGGAGGTTTGATATGAAAACCTATCTTGCTATTGATATTGGTGGCACACAGATAAAATATGGTCGTCTTGGTGAAGAAGGGCAGATTTTGGAGCGTTACAAGATGGATACGGAAGCTCATAAGGGCGGTCCTCATATCTTGGCAATGGTTAAAAAATTGGTCGCTGACTTTCATGCTCAATCTCCTCTAGCTGGTGTCGCCATTTCCTCGGCAGGTATGGTTGACCCTGACAAGGGAGAAATCTTCTACTCAGGTCCGCAGATTCCAAACTATGCTGGAACACAGTTTAAAGCAGAGATTGAAGGAGACTTTGGACTTCCCTGTGAGATTGAAAATGATGTCAACTGTGCAGGGCTAGCAGAAGGTATTTCTGGGGCAGGCACAGGTAGCTCGGTTTCAATCTGCCTGACGATAGGTACAGGAATTGGTGGCTGTTTGTTAGTTGATGGGCATATTTTTCACGGTTTTAACAATGCTGCCTGTGAAGTTGGTTATCTACATCTGTCAGATGGTGTCTTTCAAGATTTAGCATCCACTACAGCCTTGATTCGCTATGTAGTAGCTTTGCATGGTCAAGATCAAGCAGTCTGGGATGGATACAAAATTTTCCAAGAAGCTAAGGCAGGTAGCGTTCATTGTATTGCTGCCATTGACCGTATGGTTGATTATCTAGGACAGGGAATTGCCAATGTTTGCTATGTAGCTAACCCAGAAGTTGTTATCCTTGGTGGAGGGATCATGGCTCAGAAAGATTATTTGAAAGATAAGATTGAGACTGCTATGAAGAAGTATTTGGTGCCAAGTTTGGCCGATAATACACGTTTAGCTTTTGCCCAGCATGAAAATGCAGCAGGCATGTTGGGAGCTTTTTATCATTTCCAGCAAAAGCAAGGATTAAGATAAAATCTATGAAAATGGAGACTCTCCTTTTGTCTTCCTTCTTGGACTGTTTCCATTTTCATTGATTGTAGTTACAGAGGAGTTTTTATGATTGACAATATGACCCTGAAGGATATGCTAGGCTATCGAGGGAGGCAGGAAGTTCCGACAGATTTTGATGCTTTTTGGCAAAAAGAAAAAGACAGGCTAGAAGTTCTGCCCGCCTATGCATTAGCTGAAAAAGAATGTGGTCTTCATCATGTCCGTTGTTATGAATTGACTTTCACTGGGACCAACGGCTCCAGTGTCTTTGCCAAATGTCTTTTTCCAAGGAGTGAGAATCCAGTTCCCGTTCTCTTTTATTTTCATGGCTACCAAGGTCAGGGACCTGATTGGTCCGAAAATTTAAAGTTTTTAGCTGCTGGCTATGGTGTAGTGGCTATGGATGTCCGTGGACAAGCTGGTCAATCTCAAGATTGGGGTAAATTTGATGGGATAACAGTCAAGGGACAAGTCATCCGAGGTATGGTGTCAGGACCAGAGAATTTATTCTATAAGGATGTCTACTTAGATGTTTATCAGTTAATAGAAATTATAGCAGATTTAGACTTTGTTGATCAAAAGCGACTAGTTTCTTATGGAGCTTCACAAGGCGGAGCTTTGGCTCTGGTTGCCGCTGCTCTCAGTTCTCATATCAGTAAAACACTAGCAATCTATCCATTTCTTTCCGACTTCAAGCGAGTCTTAGAACTGGGTAATAATAGCGAAGCTTACGATGAACTTTTTCGTTATTTTAAATTCTCAGATCCCTTCCACGAAACAGAAGAAGAAGTCTTGCGTACTCTAGCTTATATTGATGTAAAAAACTTAGCCCATCTGATTTCATGCCCCGTGGCGATAGTGACAGGCTTAGAAGATGGTGTTTGTCCCCCATCAACACAATTTGCTATTTATAATCGTCTAGAAGTTGAAAAAGAAATGAAAATCCTACCAGAATACGCCCATGATGCTATGCATGTCAAGGTTAATGATTATGTCTATGATTACCTGATTGGAACTTGTTTTTTGAGCTAATATAGTTGTTTAGTTCATCTTGGTTATAGTAAGCGAGGAATTCTCGCTAATTCTAAACTTTTCTTTCCATGACTGTATTGTCCAAAATTGCATTTTATTAGGGAATAAAATGAACCATAAGGCGACATGTAGAAAAGAGTTTGTCACAAAAAGATTGTCACTGCAGAGAATCGTTCTAAACAACCAATATCTATAGACTAATTGATTTTACAAAAAGCGAACAAAATAAAGTTTTTGAACTGTCCACTTGACAGGGAGCAGTTCAGAAAACTAGGCTTGTCCGCTTTTTCGTTTGATAAAATAAGAATGAAGGGTGGAAACAAAGAATTTTTACTTGAAAAGTCTTTTGTCCTCGCCTTTCTTATTATCTCTTGAAAGTGTAGTCCTTGATAATCTCGATAGAGTCGATTTTTATATCCGCTTTTGGTTTGTCGCGCTCACCAGTTTCTACCGCAGCAATTTTGTCCACGACATCCATACCTTCAATAACTTGTCCAAAGACTGTATGGCGCCCATCCAAATTTGGATTTCCTCCATTTTTGTAGGCTTCAATCACTTTTCCAGGATACTTGGAGCTAGAAAGCTGACTGGACATGTCTGTCGTATTTTGGTTGATAAAGAACTGGCTACCGTTAGTGCCTGCTCCGGCATTAGCCATTGAAAGCGCCCCACGGATATTGTAGAGGAAGGCAGAAATCTCGTCTTTAAATCCTTTTCCCGCATCAATTGTCGTTTCTTTGCCAGACCAGATAGATTTTCCACCAGTCCCATTTCCAAGAGGGTCTCCACCTTGAATCATGAAGCCCTTGATAACACGGTGGAAAATGGTTCCATTATAGTAGCCGTTTTTAGCGTGAGTTAAGAAGTTTTCAACAGTCAGTGGAGCCTGCTCGGGGAAGAGTTTGATTGTGATGTCTCCTGCTGTTGTTTTGATTTTTACAGCAGCCTCATTTTCTGCAATCTGGCTAGAGAGTTGTGGAAATGTCGCGTTAGGATTGTTGATGGCATAGGCTAGGTCTTTTGCATATTGACTAGAAGCAGTTGTGTCTGTCGTAGTGGCTAGGGTTGAACTAGAGCTAGGTGCTTCAGATGTCGAACTGTTACCAGTAGTGGACTTGTTTGCACAGGCTGTCAATAGAATACTAGAAGCCAAAGCAAGGGCTATCATTTTTTTCATAGAAAATCCTTTCTCAATATCGATCAAAATTATGCTCATTCTACCACGAAATAGTTGATTTTTCAATTTTACACTGCATGTTACGGACATAGTTTTTTTTAAAAACATGATATAATTACAGATGATATATGGAATTTGTAGAGGAGGCTTCAGTATGTTTGCGAGTCCTGATTTCGGTTTGACTGTGCATCAGATGTTATTTTACGCAATCAGCTCAATTATTTTAGGAGTGATTTGCTTTCAGATTATAAAAAATTTGCTAGAATGGCATCGAAACAATCAAGCTCCTAGAGAAACCTGTTCAGCCAAACTGGTTACCAAGAGAACACGCATTTTTGGCAATGAAATAGCTCGTACCAACTATTACATGACCTTTGACTGGAATGGACAACGAAGGGAATTTCGGGTACGCTCAGAAGATTATGCTGTGCTAGCAGAAGGAGATACTGGCACCTTGCATTTTCAAGGGACGCGTTTTCTAGGTTTTGAACGTTTCAAATGATTTTCTTGATTTAAATCATACCTTGCTTACTTCGGTGTGATTTACTCTGCTATCCTATATTTTTTCATTGCCTATAAAAGAAAAGTCGTTTTTCTTTTGTGATAGCTTTGGTTAGTGTATAATAGCAGGAGTTAGTGCTATACAAAAGAAAAGAGATAAGTAAATGATTTCATCACTCGGTCAGGTAATGCTCTATGTGAATGATATGGAAGCTTCGGCTCAGTTCTGGAGAGAAAAAGTTGGTTTTGAACGTGTAGAGCGCCAGAAACAAGGTACACAGATTTCGTACATTATTGCGCCAAAAATAGACAGTGAAGTGCAGCTTGTTCTTCATGACAAGCCAGCAGTTACCGCTATGAACCCAGATATGAATTTGGCCACGCCATCCATCCTAATGAGCTCGATAAATCTTGAAAAAACATATCAAGAGTTTATCGCTAAGGGAATCAATGTGAATCCGATTATAGATTTGGGATGTATGAAAGTTTTCAACTTTAGTGATGATGAAGATAACTATTTTGCAGTTCGTGAGGTGAGCTAATGTCATTTGAAAAACGCCTTGAGGAAATGTATAAAGACCATGAAGTTAAACCCTATATTTCTCCAGAACGTGACTTGGCTAGCTGGTTTCTAGAAGCGAAACCAGTTCCTAAACGCAATATGGTTCGCCTAGAAGAAGGCTTGCTAGCTGGAGATATTATTCTACTTTGGCGTGTCCACTTTGGTACTTTTACAACGACTACTCCATACTCAAAATATTTTGAGTACACCTATGGCATTGACGGACCAGCTCACATGAAGAATTTGTTAGCGGAAGGCTATGTTTATTTAGAATCCGCTTTTGATTCCTTGAACCATATTACCTCAATGGTTAAGAAAAATATTCTCAAAGCAGAAGGTGTGACAGGTCTTTCTAAGATGAAAGCGGCCGATTTAGATACTGCTCTCAAGTTCCACCTGACAGAGGAAAAATTGGCAGTTTATTTTTCTGTTCGTGGTTATGCTTTGACAGAAAAAGGCATAGCAGCTCTTGAAAATCACCCAGAAGTCATTGACAAACATCCAAAAAAGAAAATGTAGACGAGCAGAGCTTGTCTATTTTTCTTGACAGAAAACGCTAACAGTGGTATTCTGAAACAAACATTGAAACGTTTCAAAAACAAAGGGAGCAAAGATGGAAATACAAAAGTCAATTACTATGAAAGATGTAGCTAGGCTTGCGGGCGTCAGCGTCGGAACGGTATCGCGCGTTATAAATAATGAATCAGGAATTAAGGAGACCACCCTTGAGAAAGTAAATGCTGCGGTTAAAGAGTTGAATTATATTCCTGATGTTTATGCTCGGGGGATGAAAAAAAATAAAACAGAGACGATTGCTCTCATTATTCCAACTGTTTGGCACCCATTTTTTGGTGAATTTGCCTACCATGTGGAAGTTGAGTTAAGCAGGAAAAACTATAAGTTATTGCTTTGCAATATCAGTGGTCCTAAAAGAGAACTAGACTATTTGATGATGCTCCAGCAAAATAAGGTAGATGGGATTATCGCAATTACGTATAGTCCTATTGATGATTATCTTTCCTCGAATATTCCTTTTGTTAGTATAGATAGGACGTATGAAAATAAAGCGATAGCCTGTGTTAGTTCAGATAATCAGGCTGGTGCGGAGTTGGCAGCAGATATTTTAATCGAAAGAGGAGGAAGTCATTTTGCCTTCATTGGTGGACATAACAGAACGATTAACGAGACTAAAAAACGCAGATTATATTTTGAAAAACGTATTTTGGAAGCGGGTTATCCATGTCATATCTTAGATTTGGAAGAGCCTTATGCAGACTTCATGGGACAGGTGGAAGATTTTTTAGTGAAGCACCCGCAAATTGATGCTATTTTCACCATCAATGATTTTGCAGCCCTGGATACGTTAGCTATTTTGGAAAAATTGGGAAGACAAGTGCCAGACGATGTGCAGGTTATCGGCTATGATGGAATTCAAATGGCAGAAGAGCGACAAATGTTTCTTTCTACCATTCGTCAACCTTTGGACTTATTGGCTAAAGAGGCAGTTGCTTGCCTATTAGATATTATTGATAAAAAAGATCGCCCCCTTCAAGTTATCCTACCCATTTCCTATGTTGAAGGAAAAACAACAAAAAATAGAAAATAGGGGTTGACAGAAAACGGTTACAATGATAAAATAAAATCATCAAGTTGGTTGATTTTATTTTTAAAGAAAAATGAAACGTTTCAAAAAAGAGGGTAACCTCTTTCTTAAAACAAAACAAATTGAAACGTTTCAAAAAAGAGGTTTACTTATGAAAACATTGAAACTTCGGCAAACCACTCTTTGGGAAAGAATGAAGCAGCAGAAGCTTTTGTTGTTGATGTTATTGCCAGGTTTAATTTTAACCTTCATCTTTCGCTATGTTCCCATGTATGGTGTTTTGATTGCTTTCAAGGATTACAACCCCTTGAAGGGTGTCTTAGGCAGTGCATGGATTGGATTTGAACAATTTGCCAAATTTCTTTCCTCTCCTAACTTTGGAGTCCTCCTTTCTAATACTTTGAAATTGAGTGTTTATGGACTTCTCTTAGGTTTCCTACCGCCCATCATTTTAGCAATTATGCTCAATCAGCTCTTGAGTGACAAAGCTAAAAAACGAATTCAGCTAATACTTTATGCGCCGAATTTTATTTCCGTTGTCGTGATTGTCGGTATGATTTTTCTCTTTTTCTCTGTAGGTGGACCAGTCAATTCCTTACTTGGCATTTTGGGAATTGAGGCAAACTTTCTGACGAATCCAGATTTCTTCAGACCGCTCTATATCTTAAGTGGTATCTGGCAAGGAATGGGATGGGCTTCTACCCTCTATACAGCAACTCTAGTTAATGTTGATCCCGCGCTGATTGAGGCCGCAAAATTAGATGGTGCCAATATTTTTCAACGCATTTGGCATATTGATTTACCTGCTCTCAAACCGGTTATGGTCATCCAATTTATTCTGGCAGCGGGAGGTATTATGAATGTTGGTTACGAAAAAGCCTTTCTGATGCAGACCTCTCTCAACTTGACTAGTTCAGAAATTATTTCTACCTATGTTTATAAAATTGGTCTGGTATCAGGGAATTACTCCTATTCAACAGCTGTGGGGTTGTTCAATGCCTTAATCAATATTATCTTACTTATTGCTGTTAATAAAATTGTAAAGCACATCAATGACGGACAAGGATTATAAGGAGTTTTTTATGAATACGCAAATGTATACAAAGTTTGACAAGCGTATGCTCGTTGTCAACAAGATATTGATAGGTTTTCTTGTCTTGATTACTGTGGTTCCTATGCTTTACATTCTAGTTGCATCCTTCATGGATCCGCAGGTATTAGTCAGCAAGGGGATTAGTTTTAATCCTAAGGATTGGACCGTTGAGGGTTACCAACGGGTATTTTCAGATCAATCTATCCTTAGAGGATTTTTCAATTCGCTCTTTTATTCTTTCTCCTTTGCTTTTTTGACAGTAGCTATCTCGGTTATGACAGCCTATCCATTATCTAAGAAAGATTTAGTCGGAAAGAAAGGAATCAATGCCTTCCTTGTCTTCACCATGTTTTTTGGAGGTGGTCTAGTACCAACCTATCTCTTGGTTAAAGATTTAGGGATGTTAAATACAGTTTGGGCAATCATTGTGCCAGGTGCTGTAAATGTTTGGAATATCATTTTGGCTCGAACTTATTTCCAAGGTTTACCAGATGAATTGGTAGAAGCAGCGGTCATGGACGGTGCTAATGAGTTTCAGATTTTCTTGAAAATTATGCTTCCGTTAGCAAAACCAATTATGTTCGTCCTTTTCCTCTATGCCTTTGTTGGCCAGTGGAACTCGTATTTTGATGCCATGATTTATATAAAAGATCCAAACCTAGAGCCTCTTCAGCTCGTTCTCAGGAAAATCCTTATTCAAAGCGAGCCTGCTAAGGATATGATTGGAGCTCAGGCTGCGATGAATGAGATGAAGCGAATTGCAGAAATGATTAAGTACGCAACAATTGTCATCTCTAGCTTGCCACTCATTGTCATGTATCCATTCTTCCAGAAATACTTTGATAAGGGTATCATGGCAGGGTCTTTAAAGGGTTAATCTAAATAGAACTTTATGAAATCTTTATAAAAATAGGAGGTTGTTTCGAATGAAACACAAATTTGGAAAAACAATTATTACGCTTCTCGCAAGTACTGCTTTACTCGCTGCTTGTGGCTCAAAGAATACAGCTTCAAGTCCTGATTATAATTTGAAAAATGTGCAGTTTCCATTGGAAAAATCAGTCACTCTGAAATTCATGACAGCCAGCTCTCCCTTGGCCTCAGCTAATCCAAATGATAAATTGATTTTTCAACGCCTAGAGAAAGAAACAGGCGTTCATATCGAATGGACGAATTACCAGTCTGACTTTGGAGAAAAACGGAATTTAGATATTGCATCAGGAGATTTGCCAGATGCTATTCATAATGACGGAGCTTCTGACGTGGAATTGATGAACTGGTCCAAGCAAGGAGTTATTGTTCCAGTTGAAGATTTGATTGACAAACACATGCCAAACCTTAAGAAAATTTTGGATGAAAATCCTAAATACCGTTCAATGATTACAGCTCCAGATGGGCACATCTATTCCTTCCCATGGATTGAAGAGTTAGGTGAGGGCAAAGAATCCATCCATACAGTAAATGGTATTGCTTGGATCAACAAAGAATGGTTGAAGAAACTTGGTCTTGAAATGCCAAAAACAACAGATGATTTGGTAAAAGTTCTTGAAGCATTTAAGACTCAAGATCCAAATGGAAACGGTAAGGCAGATGAAATTCCAATGTCCTTTATCAATGGAGGTGGTAACGAAGACTTCAAGATTCTTTTCGGAGCTTTTGGGATTGGAGATAATGACGATCATTTAGTTGTTAACAATGATGGTACAGTTGATTTTACTGCCGATAATGAGAACTATAAAAAGGGTGTTCAGTTCATGCGTAGTTTGAAGGAAAAAGGGTTACTTGATCCTGAAGCTTTCGAACATGATTGGAATACTTACCTAGCTAAGGGCAGTGAAAATCGTTACGGTGTCTACTTTACCTGGGATAAGGCAAATATCACGGGTATGAATGACACTTACGATATTCTTCCAGTACTTGCAGGACCAGATGGGACCAAGCATATTACCCGTACAAATGGCATGGGCTTCCAGCGTGATCGGATGGTTATCACATCTGCTAACAAAAACCTAGAACTTACTGCTAAATGGATTGATGCCCAATATGCTCCCCTCCAGTCTGTACAAAATAACTGGGGAACTTACGGAGATGCATCTCAGCAAAATATTTTTGAGTTCGACAAAGCCACTAATAGTCTTAAACATTTACCATTAGATGGAACAGCACCAGGTGAGCTCCGTCAAAAAACAGAAGTTGGAGGTCCGCTTGCGATTCTGGATAAATATTACGGAACAGTTACAACTATGCCAGATGATGCTAAATGGCGTTTGGATTTGATGCATAAAACCTACTTAGATTACATAAAAAATGATGATATTTATCCACGTGTCTTCATGGAGAAAGAGGACTTGGATAAGATTGCTCAGGTGGAAGCAGATATGAACGACTATATTTATCGTAAGCGTGCAGAATGGATTGTCAATGGTGGGGTAGAAAATGAATGGGATAATTACCTTAAAGAACTAGAAAGTTATGGTCTATCAGACTGGCTTGCTATCAAGCAAAAGTACTACAATAAATACAAAGAAAAGCAGTAATCAAAAAGGAGGTTATCTGTGAAAACAGTAGAACAGGCCAATCAATTTATTCAAACAGAAAAACTGGCTATTAATCCGAATTTTAAACCACATGTTCACCTTTCTCCTGAAGTTGGCTGGCTCAATGATCCTAATGGATTTGTCTTTTTCAGGGGAGAATACCATCTCTTTTACCAATACAATCCCTACGATAGTGTCTGGGGACCGATGCATTGGGGACATGCTAAAAGTAAAGATTTGATCAACTGGGAGTATCTCCCAGTTGCTCTAGCTCCAGATAAAGACTATGATAAGGATGGTTGTTTTTCTGGCTCTGCGATTGTCAAAGATGATGTCCTCTGGCTGATGTATACGGGAAATATTGTTGGAGAAGATGGCGCAGTCAGACAAGTGCAGAATATGGCCTACTCTAAAGATGGGATTCATTTTGAGAAAATTGAGCAAAATCCCGTTGCAACCGAAGATTTATTGCCAGAAGAAGTGATTGCTAATGATTTTCGTGATCCAAAAATTTTCGAGAAAAATGGGAGATACTATTCTGTTGTTGCGACCAAACATAAAGACGGGGTTGGATGTATCGTCCTGCTAGGAACAGATAATCTATTGGAATGGCAATTTGAGTCTATTTTCTTAAAAGGTGAGGGTCATCAAGGTCCAGTTTGGGAATGTCCTGACTATTTCGAAGTTGATGGCCAAGAATACTTGATTGTCTCGCCGATGCGCTACCAAAAAGATAAAAATCATTATGTCAATATCAATTCCAATATTTTTGTTAAAGGTCACGTTGATTGGGATAAGAAGATATTTATAGCAGATACTTTCAAAGAAATTGACCATGGACATGATTTCTATGCAGCACAAACGACAGAAGGTCCGCAAGGACGGCGAGTCATGATTGCTTGGATGCATACATGGGGACGGAAATTGGTGACTAATGACTTAGGTCATAAATGGTTTGGGCAAATGACCCTTCCGCGTATATTAAAATACCGTGAAGAGAGACTTGTTCAAGTCTTACCAACGACAATTTTGGATCAATTAGAAGAAGTAGAAGTCGGTCAACCAATTCTAACAGCAAGCAAATTGTTCATAAACTTGAAAGATAGTCTAGCGTTGAAACTAGGGAATGAAAACGATTATCTGACCTTTGGTTATGATAAGACTACTCAGGAGGTTTACATTGACCGCAGTCACCTCCGTATCCAGCAAGTTGGTGAGGAAGAATGGTCAACAACTCGTCGAGCTGCAACTATTAAAGCTGAACAGCTTTTAGTTATTCTTGATAAGAACTGTCTAGAAATTTTTGTGAATGATGGTCAAGAAACGCTAACCTCAACTTTTTATATTGAAGATGCTTGTAAATTAACTAATTTATGATATTACATCCTAAATTTTTCTTTCACTCCAAGAAAGGTCCTGTATTTGCAGGGCTTTTTTTATCATGAAAATTCTTTGCAATTATGGTAAAATAAAGAGATTGAGAAAGTTGAGGTTTTTATGAAAAAGACAAGTAAAAAAGGAAAGGTGACCAGGAGACCAACCAAGGCAGAATTGGCCCAGCAAGAACGTGTAAAAAATACGACCCTGAGAGTTTTAGGACTTCTGTTTATTGTCTTTACGGCTAGCCGTTTAGGCATTTTTGGAGTAACCAGTTACAATCTCTTTCGTCTCTTGTTTGGTAGTCTGACTTACCTACTTTTGGCTGGAGCTTTTGTCTATCTCCTTATTCCTAAGATTCTGCGTGAGAGGGAAGGTACAATTTCTGGTTTTTGGTTGATTGTTATCGGCTTTCTGATTGAGTTTCATGCCTATCTGGACTGGACCTATTCAGGAACAGATTTATTTCATCACACCCTCAAATTGGCATTGACAGATCTGTCTAAGTTTCAAGTCACAGCCTTTCTAGGTGGTGGTGTGGTCGGAAGTATCTTTTATGCGCCAGTTTCCTTCCTCTTTGCCAATGCAGGCTCATTTTTTATCGGCTTTTTATTGATTGCCTTTGGGATTTTCTTTGTAAGTCCATGGTCTGTCTATGATGTAGCGGATGGCTTGGCATTTCTCAAAGAAAAGTTGACGGAAGGACAAGCAAAAAGAGCAGAGCTTCGCGCGCAAAAGCAGGCTGAACGAGAAGAAAAACGCCAACGAGAATTGGTTCGTCTTGAGGAAGAGCGCCTCCAGTTGGAAGAAGAGAAAGAAACTCAAAACGCTGCCCTTCTGAATGGAGAGATAGACGAAGAGACAGGAGAAATCCTAGATGAGGAGCCTGTTCAGGTACCCGTACCCATTATCTCAGAGTATGACTACACGGATCCAGAAGATGAATTTCCGGTTATGTTGGCTGAGGATGATGAATCTATTCAGCCCATGCAGGTTCAGCGATCGTTTGAAAGCATTGAAAGTACCGAGGATGATGCGGATGTACAGATTGATTTCAAACCCAAGCAGCGCTTGGCTTACAAACTTCCATCAATAGACCTATTTGCTCCAATTAAAGCCAAGAGTCAGTCCAATGAGAAACGAATTGTCCGTCAAAATATCAAGGTTTTGGAAGATACCTTTGCTAGTTTTGGAATTAAGGTGGTAGTAGAACGGGCAGAAATTGGTCCATCTGTCACCAAGTACGAAATCAAGCCAGCAGTCGGTGTCCGCGTCAATAGGATTTCCAACCTAGCAGATGACTTGGCTTTAGCTTTGGCGGCCAAGGATGTCCGCATCGAAGCTCCTATCCCAGGAAAGTCTCTTGTTGGAATTGAAGTTCCAAACTCAGAGGTAGCAACCGTTCCTTTCCGTGAACTGTGGGAACAATCTAAAACTGATCCAGACCGACTATTGGAGATTCCACTTGGTAAAGCAGTTAATGGTTCGGTGCGCTCTTTCAATCTAGCCCGTATGCCACACTTGTTGGTGGCAGGATCAACTGGATCGGGTAAGTCTGTAGCGGTTAATGGCATCATCTCGTCTATCTTGATGAAGGCAGGACCAGATCAGGTGAAGTTTATGATGATTGACCCTAAGATGGTGGAATTGTCTGTCTACAATGATATTCCACACTTGCTTATTCCAGTTGTGACGAATCCACGAAAAGCCGCGCGTGCTCTCCAAAAAGTAGTTGATGAGATGGAGAAACGCTATGAACTTTTCAGCCATATCGGTGTCAGAAATTTGGAAGGCTACAATGCTAAGGTAGAAGAGTTCAATAGTCGTTCAGAGGAAAAACAAATTCCATTGCCACTGATCGTAGTAATTGTAGATGAGCTGGCAGATTTGATGATGGTAGCTAGCAAGGAAGTAGAGGATGCTATTATTCGCCTAGGACAAAAGGCACGTGCAGCAGGGATTCACATGATTTTGGCTACCCAGCGTCCATCTGTTGATGTCATTTCCGGTCTTATCAAGGCAAATGTGCCATCTCGTATTGCTTTTGCTGTGTCAAGTGGTACAGATAGTCGAACCATTTTAGATGAAAATGGAGCAGAGAAGCTCCTTGGTCGTGGAGACATGCTCTTCAAACCGATTGATGAAAATCATCCAGTTCGTTTGCAAGGCTCCTTCATTTCAGATGATGATGTAGAGGCTATTGTTGGCTTTATCAAAGCGCAAGCTGAGGCGGATTATGATGAAAACTTTGATCCGGGAGAAGTTACGGAAGGAGATGGTGATACTGGCTTTGGAGATAGTAGTGGTGATCCGCTCTTTGAGCAGGCACGGGCTCTTGTTGTTGAAACACAAAAAGCTAGCGCCTCTATGATTCAACGCCGGCTATCCGTCGGGTTTAACCGAGCAACACGGTTAATGGAAGAATTGGAAGCTGCTGGAGTCATTGGTCCAGCAGAAGGTACAAAACCTAGAAAGGTATTGGAAAACCAGTAATGAAGTTTGAAGCAGTCCATCATATCGCTATTATCGGAAGCAACTATGAGAAAACAAGAGCATTCTATGTGGAAAAATTAGGATTTGAACCCTTGGATGAGCATATCCGTCCAGAAAAAAATGACATTCTTTTCAATGTCAAAAAGGGGAACGTGATTTTAGAAATTTTTATCAAGCCAGATGCTCCCTTGCGTCCTGTTCAACCTAGTCCAGAACACACGGGATTACGGCATCTCGCTTTTAGGGTAGAAGATGTAGAGGCCTGCTTAGCAGAATTTGATTGTTTAGCTATCCGCCATGAAGAGCTACGGATAGACGATTTCAATGGTAAAAAAATGGCTTTTTTCTTTGATCCAGACGGTCTTCCACTTGAAATTCATGAATAAGAAGAGTTTAGACAAGTAGTTCTTCTCTGGCCAAAAATTCTTAAAATGATTACCCCAAAAAAGGCTTAGAACCCCATTTACTGGAGTTCTAAGCCTTTTACGATTTTGTGGCACATTGCTTGAATGGCTGTGAGTTAAGAGCTTAGCATAAAGACAGCAATGACCAACGCAAGATACATCAGGAAAGTTAAAATAAAGCCAGCTCGCCAAAAAAATTTGAAGAACTTCTTGTAAGAAAATTCCTTTTTCTTAAAGAGGAAAAAGGCACAGAGACCGATTGCCAAAAATGATAGAGCAAAAACAAGGTGAGGGAGAAGACTATTGTAATAGGCTTTATCTGAAATGAGATAAAACTCTATGGCGTAGAGAGGAAAGGCGATGTCAGCAAAATTCCATCTCCATTTTTGTAGCTTAAAAAACTTGACAGCGATAATTGAAATTGCCAAGGTTAAAAAGATAAATAGGAAGGCTGCAATTTTTAAAAAAATAATCGATTCAAACATACCTTCATTCTATAAAAAATATGAGAAAAAGTAAACTTTAAGCTTGCAATTCTTTTAAAATCATGTATAATGAAAAGGTATGTGTAAAACACATACTTGTGGGAGGTAAAAATCTGTAATTACCGCCAAAACCACAATAGGAGGATTTTATATCATGGCTAAAAAAGTCGAAAAACTCGTAAAACTTCAAATTCCTGCAGGTAAAGCTACTCCAGCTCCACCAGTCGGACCAGCACTTGGTCAAGCAGGTATCAATATCATGGGATTCACTAAAGAGTTCAATGCTCGTACAGCTGATCAAGCTGGTATGATCATCCCAGTCGTTATCTCTGTGTATGAAGATAAATCATTCACTTTCATCACGAAAACACCGCCGGCTGCTGTGTTGTTGAAAAAAGCCGCAGGTGTTGAAAAAGGTTCAGGTACACCAAACAAAACAAAAGTTGCGACAGTGACTCGTGCGCAAGTACAAGAAATTGCTGAAACTAAAATGCCTGACTTGAACGCTGCTAGCTTGGAAGCTGCAATGCGTATGATTGAAGGTACTGCTCGTTCTATGGGATTCACTGTTACTGACTAAGTAGCGCCCAAGATTATCTGATTACAAGGAGACATATAAATATGGCTAAAAAAAGCAAAAACTTACGTGCTGCTCTTGAGAAAATCGACAGCACAAAACTTTACAGCGTAGAAGAAGCTGTTGCTCTTGCAAAAGAAACAAACTTTGCAAAGTTTGATGCATCAGTTGAAGTTGCATATAACTTGAATATTGACGTCCGTAAAGCAGACCAACAAATCCGTGGCGCAATGGTATTGCCAAACGGAACAGGTAAGACTTCACGTGTTCTTGTTTTTGCACGTGGTGCTAAGGCGGAAGAAGCAAAAGCTGCTGGTGCAGATTTTGTTGGTGAAGATGACCTTGTTGCTAAAATCAATGGTGGTTGGTTAGATTTTGATGTTGTTATCGCAACTCCAGACATGATGGCAGTTGTAGGACGTCTTGGACGTGTTCTTGGTCCTCGTAACCTTATGCCAAACCCTAAAACCGGTACAGTAACAATGGATGTTGCTAAAGCAGTTGAAGAGTCTAAAGGTGGTAAAATCACCTACCGTGCTGATAAGGCAGGTATTGTACAAGCTCTTATCGGTAAAGTATCATTTGATGCTGATAAACTCGTTGAAAACTTCAAAGCTTTCCACGATGTAATGGTTAAGGCTAAGCCAGCTACAGCGAAGGGTACTTACATGACTTCAGTGTCTATTACAACAACACAAGGTGTTGGTATCAAGGTTGATCCAAATTCATTTTAGAAATAGATTAGACTGCTTATGGGCAGTCTTTTTTTTTTGACAAAATTAGGAGGTGGTGCTATAGTATGATACATATTATATGAGTGCGAATCTTTCAAATAGAAGAATCGAACCTAGTATTTTAAGTAAGATGAATGATTAGAGAGTTTTAGAAGGAGTTATTTACATGCTAAAAAGAAGTAAGGAAGAATTTTATGGTTATCTTTCAGCAGTTTATAGTTTATCAGAAGGGGAAATAACACCTATCTTGCGAGAAAAAATACTTGGAATAGCTCAGGAACTAGATAAATCAGAAAATATTTATTTGATAGCAGATCGTTTAGGACGCTATGTTAATGCGGAATTGACTGCCCTTACTTGTCATGCACCAAAAGAGTTGGTGAACTTGGCACTTTATATACAGAAGTTGCAAAATCATTATCGCCGTTCCAGCATCATTCCAGGTATTGTCAAATAGGAATATTCAAGGGGAACTAAGTGAATCCCATCGTTTGTTGTTTATATATTGCTTTGGTATTTTTACATTGTGTTCTAATCAAAAGCATCTTGTTGTAACTGTTAACCGTAGTGATATATTACAAGACAGCAAAGGATTCTATAAAGTAGATGCATCCTATAAAAAATACAAAAAGGGGAGCGATTGTGAATGACTATCAAAGTGCAAAAGAATGAGGTAATTATTCAATTGTGATTTCTTCCCAACAAACGATGATGGATTTTCCAAATTAAAGAAGCTCTTTGCTAACTGTAATGAGGTGGCAAGGAGTTTTTTTATACTTTTTAAAAATCAACCCCAGATTTTACTGACTTGATGTGATGGCTTTCGGTCCTATCTACTCATTCTAACCGAACTTGTATCACTTAATTCGATTTCGATGTTGATTTTCATTGAGTATTGGCTAGCGAAGTAGAGGGTAGTTTTCTTACTTGATTACCTTGTACAATCTTGGTAGCTATCACCCTATTTTTAGCCTTAAAATCTTCTGTGTATTTTTTATGTGTATATAATCTGTATTTTTTCTGTAGAAAATCATTAAAAAAAGAATGTTATGCTTGCTAATTTGAGCTCAAAAATATATAATGAGTGAGGATTTTTACGAATCCTATATAATTTAATTATTTAAAGGTGAACAATATTGTGAATTATCGTCAAAATGCGGACAAACAGAGACGCTATGCCATCAGAAAAATGAGCCTTTGTGTGGGTTCAGTGTTGATTGGCTTTTTCTTTTTAGCTGGACAAACGTCAACTGTACAAGCAGCAGAAGTTGGAGCAAAAAACTCAACACTGCTAGTTGCAAAAGATACAAGAGGAGACGACTCAAGCAATGACGCTTCTGAGGTCTTCCCTACAGGTGAAATTACAAATCCTGTGGTTGAGAGTCCAACACTTTCAACTACCTCAACGGAGGAAATGAAGCAGATCATTGCTGATATCCCTGCGTCTAACTATTACGACGATCAACAGTTTAAACTTTCAGAAAATGAAGTGACTATCAAAGCTGGTGAATCTGTTCAATTATCCCTGAAAAATCCCGATGGAAGCGATGTCACAGAGCAAGTCAATTGGTATGTGCAGACCCGATACCCTGAGGAGAAGGTTTATCAAGCTGGTGAGTTTGTAAAAGGTGAAAATAACTCCCAACTTCTCCAATTGGACTCAAATGGAACCGTGAAAAACTTGAATAATCAAGAAAAAACGCAACGTGTTGAACTATGGGCTAACTATAATCAACACTTGTACCACGCTTCCGTCAAATTACCTGGTACAAAAGAGATGGAAGCCATTCGTCAAGACGAAGCGGCTAACAAGATGGCTGATGATATTATCAAAAACTTTGCCGACTTATCAGATGTTGAAAAAGTTAAGGCTGCTCATGATTGGTTGGTGGAAAATGTTCATTATGTTGACAGACCGGGGGAAGACCAAACCGCCTACTCAGCTCTTGTCGAAAGACAAACTGTGTGTGCTGGTTATGCCAACGCCCTCAAACTGATGTTGGATAAGATGGGAATCCCCAACCATACCAAAATGGGCAAGATCACTGGCGGCGAACTCCATCTTTGGAATATTGTCGAATTGGATGGAAAATGGTACCATGTTGATGCAACCTGGGATTATCCCGGAAACTCTACAAGACCCTACAGTCAGGATAGGGGCTACAACCACAAAAACAAGTATTTCCTTATTCATGATCAGGATTTTAAACTAGCATCGGGTGCTAAACGTGACTACTTTGCATTTTCAGAAGATAAGTCAGGAGAACGTTACAGATATTACGGATTTGAGCAAAAAGGTATTCTGGCTAAGACTATTGAAGAGGTCGGTACTGTTTTAGATAGGCAATATCAAAAAGTGCCTTTTAAGGAACTGAATACTGTGTTAGAAGTGATGACCCCTGCTGATATGTCCTTGCACCATATTGGTGATAAACTGGCTGACATTTTAGGGCATGGACTTTATAAGACACACACTTTAAACTATGGTGGCTATAAGCTTCACCGTTTTGCTGTGAAATTATTCCCTAAATGGAATACAAAGGATGGTGAGCCTAGTTTCAAAGTGGAGCAATTCAAGGTTGATGAAACAGATCGTTCTGCTAAGGTTTCAAGTATTTTGGTGACACTTGATAAGGCTGTGGAGCTGAATGCCGCTAACTTTACCGTGACAGGAGCTAGACTGGTCAATGCGACTAAGGTGGATGAGACTACTTACAAACTGACTCTTGACCAGCCAAAGAAATTGACGGATGCAAGTGTTACGGTAGCTATCCATAAGCGCCAACACCAGTTTAAATTTGACAACCCAACCCTTCCTATCCAAGTCAATCAGGCAAAGAAACCTACAGCTGTCTTTACGGCAACAGGTGAACACCAAGGCTACCTTTCAAATGTTAAACCCGGAATGGAGTATCGGATTGGTCAGAATAACTGGACAGTTATAGAGGGTGAACGGGTCGATCTGACCGGCATTGGTACAGTAGACATCTATCTTCGAGTGCCAGAGACGGATCAGGCCCTAGGTTCAGCCATTCAGCATATCGCTGTTAAAAAGACGAAAGACCCTGTTACTGCTAAGGCTCTATCAGGTAAAATCGTCGGGGTAAGTAAGGAAATGGAATACCGACGCCAAGGCGATGAAACTTGGTATCACAGTCCTGGTAATATTTTGACTGGTTTAGCTTCTGGAAAATATGACATCCGTACTAGAGCGAATGGTGAATATCTAGCTTCCAATATCGAAACAGTGACTCTGGAAGAAGATGCAGAGAACATGGCTCAGCAGTCAATAAAGGCAGAAGAGAGAAAGTCCCCTCAACTAAATGAGACTGAAAGTTCTAAACAAGAGCAAGAACATAAACAAGACGATGGTCAAAATGTTCAAGAAGGACAAGAAAATGAAACTAAAAACGAACCAATAGAAGAAAATGAGGAAACACAGGTCTCACAAGCTCAAGAAACAGAAACCCCAAAACAAGACGGAGCGAAAAAAGTAGAAGAAGTTGAAAGTGGTAAAGCCGAGGAAACAACCAATGAGGAGACATTGCAAACTCCTCTGCTGCAAAAGTCCGAAGGCCAACAGCAGGATGAGGCGAAAAAGAATGAGGAAGTGGAAGAAAAAACTAAAGTAGAACAAGATGCTCAACACCAAGAGATGGAGAAATTAGCGGAAACTAAGCGCCAAGAACAAGAAATAACCCATCAGACTGAAATCCAACCTCAGGCTCAAGAAGTCCCACGCCAATCCGAAGAGCAATCTACAGAAGCCCAATCTCCAGCGGAAGTCCCTCAACCATCTGAGGTTCAACCTCAAGTTCAAGAACTCCCTCGTAAGTCCGAAGAGCAATCTACAGAAGCCCAATCTCCAGCGGAAGTCCCTCAACCATCTGAGGTTCAACCTCAAGTTCAAGAACTCCCTCGTAAGTCCGAAGAGCAAGTTACAGACGCTCAATCTCCAGCGGAAGTTCATCAACCATCTGAGGTGCAACCTCAAGTTCAAGAACTCTCTCGTAAGTCCGAAGAGCAAGTTACAGACGCTCAATCTCCAGTGGAAGTTCATCAACCATCTGAGGTTCAACCTCAAGTTTCAGTCCCGCTTCAGGCTTCAACTGAACACCGTCGAACTGAAATTCAACCTCGCTACCAAGAACAAGAAGGTCAACGTTCAGGTAGTACGGAAAAAGTAGAACAAGAATCTCAAGTCCAAAAAATGGAGCAGAAATTGGCTCAAGAAGAAGTTAAACTTGAGAAAAAATCGGAAGATAAAAAAATAACACCTAAGGAAAAAGTAACTTCGGTGAAAGAAGTTAGAGAGACTACTGAGAAAAAACAAAATTTCATACTTCCTTTGGTTTTGGTATTATTAGGAATAATGTTAAGTCTATTCGGTTACTCAAAACTGCGGAATAAGGAAGAATAAGAAGGTTTTAATCAGCTGAACTTCTAAATTGTGTATGACTCTTTCAACTAAGTACAAGACTCTTTGTCAATTGTAATTGATTGGCAAAGAGTTTTTATATTTCCGTAAGTGAAGGAGTAGGTTAAAAGTATCATATTTTTTTGATGCTCACTTGTAATAGAACAGTTAGCAGGTTGTCATCTTGTTTTTAGTCTATCTTCCTAGCTTTGAACTACCAATTTTCTTATATAATTTTTTTCTGTGCTTTGTCTGTATTTTTTCTGTACAAAAACCAGAAAAAAATAGGGTTATGCTTGATAATTTGAGCTAAAAAATATATAATAATTGAGGGTTTTTATGAATTAGATATATCTTATGAATATCAAAGGAGAACAAGATTGTGAATTATCGTCAAAATGCGGATAGCCAAAGACGCTATGCCATTAGAAAAATGAGAGTTTGTGTAGGCTCAGTTCTAGTTGGTTTTTTCTTGCTAGCCGGAAATATGGCAACAGTTCAAGCGGCTGAGACTAGTGTAGCAGACTCAACAATGCTAGCGGTAGAGGGCAACAATTCGACCGCAGATGCTACGTTTTCTAGGAGTGATGAGCGTCCTGCAACTGAAAATACTTCAACAGAATCTGGAGGAAAAGAGGACTTTCTGAAGGAAGCGCTACCAACATCTACAGAGAACTCTTACATTTCCACCGAGGAGAGCAAAAGTGATTCGGATGTGCCCAAAGAGAAAGCGTTGCCAACATCTGTTGAGGAAAGTACCAAAGTTTCCGATAATAAGGTTTCTAATGACTATGAGACAATTAAAAAGACAATTTTGAACCCTATTGCTCATAACTACTATGAAGATGAGCAATATGAACTTTCTCAAAGAGAAGCCACCGTTGAAAGAAACAAATCCATTCGACTAACATTAAAGAGTAGCGATGGCAAAGATGTCACAGATCAGGTTACTTGGTATGTTCGAACCCGTTATCCTAGCGATGAGGTCTATGAACACAGTAAAGAAGTCAAAAACAGCACCGGAAAAACGTTTCTTCGTTTGGACAAAGACGGGACCCTCACGTCCCTAAATCAGGACGATGAGCAATTCGTTGATTTGTGGGGATATTATAACCAACACCTCTACCGTGCTAAGTTAATATTGCCAGGTAAAGTTGGGATGGAAGATATCACACAAGAGGAAGCGGCACATAGAGAAGCAGAGAAGATTGTCAAAGCCTTTGAAGGCATGTCAGATGTTGAAAAGGTCAAGGCTGCACATGATTGGTTGGTTGACAACGTTGATTATGTAGCTAGATCTGGACAAGACCAGAGTGCTTATTCTGCTTTGGTTGAGAAGAAAACGGTTTGTGCAGGTTATGGTCATGGACTAAAACTCTTGCTTGATAAAATGAATATCCCAAGCCAAACCCTAGTTGGACCTGCTGGAGGTGAACGACACCTCTGGAATGTTGTTGAACTGGATGGGAAATGGTATCATGTCGATGCGACTTGGGATGATGCAGGTTTTAAAGATGTTAAGTATACACGTAAGAGCGAGCACTTGCTGATTCACGATGAAGATTTTGAACTAACTCGAAAAACAAAACGTGGCTTTATTAAATCGAATGATATGGGTGAACATTACAGATATTATGGATTTGAAAAGCATGGCGTTTTAGCAAGAAATCTTGAGGATGTTCAAACTGTTTTGGAGCGACAATATCATAAAGCTGTTCTAAGAAACGATTCCTCTACAATTATTGACATCATGGCTCCTAATAAAATAACCTCCGATGAAATTCAAAGTAAGTTACGTCGTCTTGATGATGTTGTTAAGTATGGCATTTACCAAGAATATTACGGTGGTTACACATTGCATCGTTTTGGTGTGACCTTATTGCCACAAAAAGTGGAAACAACTGTTAAGGTCGAGCAGTTACAAACAGAAATCTCGACCAAAAATCCAAGAATTTCTAATATCTTAGTGAAATTAGATCAAGGTGTTGAACTGAATAAGGCTAACATCACAGTAACAGGAGCTAAACTGACAGGAATTGAAAAAGTAAACGGAACTAATAAGGAATATAGGCTCCTTCTGGATGAGCCAGAAAGGATGGTTGCCACAACCGTTCAAGTAGCTATCCATAAGCGGAAACATCAGTTCGTACTAACTAATCCAGAAATTTCCATCAATGTTAAAAGAGCGGCTCAACCAGAAGCATTCTTTGTTGCAACTGGCCAGACTGAAGGCTATCTTTCAAATGTTAAACCGGGAATGGAGTACCGCATTCTCAGAGGTCCGTGGCAAACTATTAATGACAGTCAAGTAAAGTTAACAAATATCGGACCAGGAGAAATCTATGTTCGGGTAAAAGAAACTCCAGATGCTTTCGCATCTCAGATTCAGTATGTCAAGGTTACAAAGGCTGGAGATCCTAGAGAAGTTAAGGCCTTGCCAGATCGGATTGTCGGAGTTACCAAAGACATGGAGTATCGTCTAAAAGATAAGGGTGATAGAACTTGGATTCAGGTTACTAGTAAAATCCTGACAAATTTAGTTAATGGTGAATACGAGGTTCGTAGAAGGGTTAATGGAAATCAGCTAGCTTCCAATACCAATACAGAAAAACTTGTTATAACTGCTGGGATAGAAGCAACGCCGGGGAATATTGCTGAACAAGAAAGGAAAGCAAAAACGGCAGCAAAGGAGGGCAAAGTCTTAGTTAGTAATAGCATGGTAACATCCCGCTGGTACAAAGATACTACTACTAATGTATGGTACTATTTCAATGAAGCAGGAGCTAAAGTCAAGAATACCTGGGTAGGAGACTATTACCTTCTCTCAGACGGTAAGATGGCAGTCAATAAATGGATTCAGGATACTGCTAAGAGTACTTGGTACTATGTCAATGGTACAGGAGCTAAAGCCAAGAATACCTGGGTAGGAGACTATTACCTTCTCTCAGATGGTAAGATGGCAGTCAATAAATGGATTCAGGATACTGCTAAGAGTACTTGGTACTATGTCAATGGTACAGGAGCTAAAGCCAAGAATACCTGGGTAGGAGAATACTACCTTCTCTCAGATGGTAAGATGGCAGTCAATAAATGGATTCAGGATACAGCTAAGGGTACTTGGTATTATGTCAATGGTACAGGAGCTAAAGTCAAGAATACCTGGGTAGGAGAATACTACCTTCTCTCAGATGGTAAGATGGCAGCCAACAAATGGATTCAGGATACAGCTAAGGGTACTTGGTATTATGTCAATGGTACAGGAGCTAAAGTTAAGAATACCTGGGTAGGAGAATACTATCTTCTCTCAGATGGTAAGATGGCAGCCAACAAATGGATTCAGGATACAGCTAAGGGTACTTGGTATTATGTCAATGGTACAGGAGCTAAAGCCAAGAATACTTGGGTAGGAGATTATTACCTTCTCTCAGATGGTAAGATGGCAGCCAACAAATGGATTCAGGATACAGCTAAGGGTACTTGGTATTATGTCAATGGTACAGGAGCTAAAGTTAAGAATACCTGGGTAGGAGAATACTACCTTCTCTCAGATGGTAAGATGGCAGCCAACAAATGGATTCAGGATACAGCTAAGGGTACTTGGTATTATGTCAATGGTACAGGAGCTAAAGTCAAGAATACCTGGGTAGGAGATTATTACCTTCTCTCAGATGGTAAGATGGCAGTCAACAAATGGATTCAGGATACAGCTAAGAGTACTTGGTACTATGTCAATGGTACAGGAGCTAAAGTCAAGAATACCTGGGTAGGAGATTATTATCTCCTCTCAGATGGTAAGATGGCAACTAATCAGTGGATTCAGGATACTGCTACGGGTACTCGGTACTATGTCAATGGTTCAGGAGCTAAAGTTAAGAACACTTAAGCAGGTGGTCATTATCTCTTCTCAGATAGTAAGCTAGCAGAAATGAAGGTAGTCCAAGAAACATCAAGTGGTGAAGCCACTCAGAAAGTATCCAAAGCTGAAAAGTAATTGTTGAGAAAAGGTATGAAGACAAAAAGGTAGCGTCTAAGGAACAAGTAGTGTCAGCAAAAGAAGTTAAGAAAGTTGCCGAGAAGAAACAAAATCTTGTCCTTCTTTTAGTCCTTGTACCATCAGCGATTATTCTGGGCTTGTTTGGCTATTCAAGAATGCAAAATAAAAACACTGATTCAATAATCGAAAAAATATGAACCTGTCTAGTCAGTTATGGCGAGTTCAGTAAGAAAGTGAAGAGGCTCTTTGTCAATTATAGTTGGTTGGCAGAGGGTCTTTTTCTAGTTTCAATCTATTTTTAAACGAGAAAAGTGGTGGGTAATCTTTTGGAAAGGTTATATAAACTTCTAGTTTTGATGTTCTTTAGAATATGTGAATTATTTATAATTGCCGCTTTGTCTTATATTTTCTATTATGATAAGTTATGGCTCAGACTTTAAAAAATTACTTGTCTGTTTTTTATCTGTTTTTGGAGCACCCCAATTCAATTGGAATTGCTAACTTTAACCAAAAAATATATAATGATGAAGGATTTTTGTAAAATAAGTGTATCCTATCAATAATAAAGGAGAATAACCGTGAATTATCATCAAAATGCGGATAGACAAAGACGCTATGCCATTAGAAAAATGAGTGTTTGTGTAGGGTCTGTTTTAGTCGGCTTTTTCTTTTTGAACGGAAATACAGTAACCGCTCATGCCGCAGAGACTGATATGGTCTCTTCAACAATCTCGATACAAGATATAGATGTGTCGAACTCGGGAACGAAGCTTTCTACGAATGATGAATCTTCTGTAGCTAGCAATATTTCTTCAAAATTGACTTCTAAAGAAATTGAGTCAGAGTCTACACCTACTGGTGCAGTACCAGTATCTGCGGTAAATAATATCGGTATTTCCAAGTCAGAGAATGGAATAAGTTCGGAAGCGCAATCAACCCTTATAGAAGAGGTTCCAAAAATTTCTGAAGGAGACGTTAAGGAAACTATTCTGAAACCCGTTGCCCATAACTACTATGAAGATGAGCAATATGAGCTTTCTCAAAGGCAGGTTACTGTTATTGAGGGCAGGCCAGTTAAATTGTCCTTGAAAAAGGTAGGTAGTGAAGAAACGGTAAAAAATGTTGAGTGGTTTGTTCGGACGCATTACCCTAAAAGTGAGGTTTACAAAGCTGGTGAGTCTATAAAAGATGAGAGTGGTTCGAAAGAGCTTCTCCGTTTGGATACCGATGGTACCGTGACCAACTTGAATCAGCAGGATAAAACATCGCATGCAGAGTTGTGGGCTCGCCACAACCAGCGTTTGTATCGGGCTGTAGTAGAGCTGCCAAGTTCAGCAGAGTCGAGAGGTATCCTTCAGGAAGAAGAGGCACATAGAGAAGCAGAAAAGATTGTTAAAAATTTTGAAGGCTTATCAGATGTAGAAAAAGCAAAGGCTGCCCATGATTGGCTAGTTAATAATGTGGATTACGTCGAAAGAGAAGCGCTGAAAGACCAAACTGCTTATTCTGCCATTATTGAGAAAAAGACAGTTTGTGCAGGGTATGCCAAAGCATTCAAGCTCTTGATGGATAAGATGGGGATTCTAACCCATACCCAATTCGGGACAATTATCGGAGCAAGAGCAGGTAGTGAAAACCATCTCTGGAATGTTATCAATCTTGGTGGTGAATGGTATCATGTAGACGCGACTTGGGATGATCCGCGTTATACGCTTGGAGGAGGAGGTCGTTATCGAGTCTCTAATGAGAACAATGAGCATTTTTTGATTCACGATGAGGACTTTGATCTAACATCGAATACGAAACGTCACTACCTTAAAACTAGACGTGATAATATGGGTGAGCGTTACCGGTATTATGGTTTTGAGGAGAGAGGGATTGTAGCTAGAAGCATTGATGAAGCAAAGACTGTTTTAGAGAGACAGTACCATAAAGCTACTATTGAGAAACTATCAACTGGATC
Organism: Streptococcus ruminantium; assembly: GCF_003609975.1. Classification (NCBI taxonomy): domain Bacteria; kingdom Bacillati; phylum Bacillota; class Bacilli; order Lactobacillales; family Streptococcaceae; genus Streptococcus; species Streptococcus ruminantium. The sequence continues at coordinate 1,467,162 of NZ_AP018400.1, read as the reverse complement.
AAGTTCTGTCGAGAAAGGTTTTATGACCTTAGAATTGATGGCTCCTAATAAGGTATCGCGACACAATATTGAAAACAAACTTGCTGAAATTGTTGGGCATGGACATTTTGAAACTATCTCTTCTAATTATGGTGGCTATCAGTTGCACCGTTTCCGCTTAAAATTATTTGCGGAAGATGTAAAGGAGAGACAGATACTGGTATCTGATGTTCGTCTAAAAGCAGTTGATTCGGATAATAAAAAAATCTCAAGTATTGAGGTAGAATTGGGACGGGAAGTCGAGCTGAATGAAGCTAACTTTACACTAACAGGTGCCAGACTTGCTAGAGTGGAAAAACTAGCTGGTACTAAGTATAAACTCCTCCTTGATGAACCACAAAGGATGACGGATGCAAAGGTTAAGGTAGCTATCAATAAGCGAGCATATCAATTCACGTTAATCAATTCGGAAGTGCCTATTGATGTCAAGAGAGCAGAAATGCCTAAAGCGACCTTTATTGCAACAGGTGAGACTACAGGCTATCTTTCAAATGTTAAGCCAGGAATGGAGTACTTGATTGATCAATTGGATCAAATCAAATGGGTGTCTATCACTGGGGATCGTGTAGAGTTAGAGAATATTGGTCCTAGGAATGTATATGTCAGAGTAAAAGAGACTGAGACTGCTTTTGCATCACCACTTCAACGTATTGAAATCAAAAAAGCTGACGATCCAAGAGGTGTGAAGGTTCACTCTAATCAGATTGTTGGAGTTAATAAAGACATGGAATATCGCCGGAAAGGTGATACAGTATGGTTCTGGAGTTCGGGTAATATTTTAAAAGGGCTGGTCAATGGTGAGTATGAAATCCGTACCAGAGCAACTGGTGACCACCTAGCTTCTAATATTGAAGTAGTGAACCTAACTGGCGGATTGCAGGCAACACAGGAAAATATTGCCAAGCAGCAAGCTAGGGCAGAACAAGAAGCGGCAGCTCGTCAGACTGAAGCTAAACGTCAAGTTGAAGCAGAAAAAGCTAAGGTTCAAGAACAAAGTAAGACTGAACAAGACGCTAAACGTAAGGCAGAAGAGAAAGCTGCTGTTGAAAAAGCTAAGGTAGAACAAGATGCTAAACGTAAGGCTGAAGAGAAAGCCGCTATTGAAAAAGCTAAGGCAGAACAAGATGCTAAACGTAAGGCCGAAGAGAAAGCCGCTATTGAAAAAGCTAAGGCAGAACAAGAAGCTAAACGTAAGGCCGAAGAGAAAGCCGCTATTGAAAAAGCTAAGGCAGAACAGGACGCTAAACGTAAGGCAGAAGAGAAAGCCGCTGTTGAAAAAGCTAAGGCAGAACAAGAGGCCAAACGTAAGGCCGAAGAGAAAGCCGCTATTGAAAAAGCCAAGGCAGAACAAGAAGCTAAACGTAAGGCTGCTGAAACTCAAAACAAAGAGCAAGAGGTGGCTCGTCAGGTGGAAACCAACAGTCAATCTGAAGCTCAACCTCAGTCACAGGTTGCATCCGGCGTGACAACGGTTCAACACCAGGAGTCAACTTCTCAGCGTTCAGCGGTGTCACAAGGTCAGACTGGAGCGCAAAGAGCAGCGACAACCACGCATCAAGCACCAGCTCAATCGCTAACTACGGAACAGACTCAGAACAACCCAGTTACTCCGAAAGCTTCTGAAGGTGAAAAAGCAAATGTTGAGAAAAAATCTGAAGATAAAAAAGCAACGTCTAAGGAACAAGTAGCATCAGCACAAGAAGTGAAGAAAGCTACTGAGAAGAAACAAAATCTTGCCCTTCCTTTGGTCCTTGCATTATCAGCGATTATTCTGGGTTTGTTTGGCTATTCAAAAATGCAGAATAAAAAAGAAGACTAGAATGTCAAGCCCCGTCTAAAATAGACAGTGTAAAAAAGAATATTAGTTAGTAAGGTATGACTCCCTGAATTCCATAGGGGTCATACCTTTTAATATTTCTTGTGGTCTATCATAGTTATACCAGTCCATGTATTCTTTAATTTGTTGGATGAGTTCATATCTGTTTCCAGAATGGGAAATCGTAACACCATACTGATCTAGTTTTCTGAGATAAAGTTGGTTGGTGTACTGAAAACCTTGATCAGAATGCAAGACACAAATGTGTGTGGCATCCCAATTTTCATTGAAGACGAGGTCTAAATTTTCAAAAACGAGCTGATTATCGTTATAATCTGAAAGAGTATATGCTAGAATAGAGTTGTCATAACAATCTTTTATGACGCTAAGGAACATCCTTCCCTGTTTGTGGTAAACATAACTGACATCCGTTGTTAGTTTCTGGAGAGGACGTTCTGCTTTAAAGTTTCGGGCAAGCACGTTGTAGTGGACGTGTCTTGCCTTTTCATTTATCTCACGCTGTGTGCAAGAATGATAGTGTTTCTTTCGAATTGGCGACTTCAAACCCAGAATACGCATATAGCGTAGGACAGTTTTAGGATGACAGAAAATATCGTATTTTCTTCTCAGTTGATAACAAATGAAACGATAACCTTTCTGAGTCTCATTAAAAACAGCTGTAATGACCTGTGCTAGGTCAGGGTTAAACCGCTTGTGTTCAGGTTTTTCCATTGCTCAACCAAAGGTAGTAGGAAGACCTGGGGAAGCCGAAATAGGCACATAAAGCGGAGACGGAGTAACGATCTTTCAACCGCTCAACTACTTGATAGAGGTGGACTCTTCTCACGGATGGAGGAGAGTCCTTAAGGTTTTTAAAATGTCATTCTCCATACGAAGAAAGGCATTCTGTTCCTCTATTGTCATTTCATCAAGATTGGTTGATTTTGGGGGACCAGTGGACTTCCTACCTCGTAAATCCTGTGTGAGTAAAACAGGGTCTTCTCGGTATTTTCTTGTCCAAGTTAGAACCTGGCTGTCTGATTTTAACCCATATTTTTTGACAATAGAAGGCATCCCTCCGCTCTTTCCGCTGAGGTAGTCTTCCACTACCTGTATTTTGAACTCGGATGGATAGTTGGTGAACTTGCTTCCTTTTTTGGCCATGAGAAAAGAACCGCCTTATAAGAACAGTATAGTACTTTTTATACTGTCCATTATAAGGGGTTCTTTTCAGAATACTCCTTTAAAAAACGAAAGGATAGAGCCTCGCTATAGCTTGCTGTGATGGATCTATCACGATACAGATATGCAAAAGCTCTTTGTCACCTACAATGGGGACAAGAAGCTTTTTTGGGTATTGAGCACTTTTGAAGAGAAAACTACCAATCCTCTCTCAGTACTTTTTGAGATGTCTACTAGATATTTTACATTGGTAACAGAAAGGTTTATAATAAAAGGGTTATAGTAAAAGTAATGTTACCTGATGATACCATTTTGTAGAAAGAGTGATGTATTCATGTCCGAAAAAGTTGAAACACAGCAGTCCAGAGAACAGGCTACAATGGCTAAAGGGCTGGCTTGGTTAACCGCTGGAAATATTCTTAGTCGCCTTTTGGGGGTGGCTTATGTTATCCCTTGGTACATTTGGCTAGGGGAGTATCGGGCAGAAGCCAACGCCCTTTTTAGTATGGGCTATCAAATCTATGCTAACTTTCTCTTAATTTCAACAGTTGGATTGCCAACAGCCATTGCCAAGCAGGTGGCTAAATACAATGTTCTGGGTAAGGAAAATGTTTCTCTTTACTTAGTTAGAGAGTTCTTTAAGATCATGTTAGTCTTTGGTGCAGTGTTTGCAGGAGCCATGTATATTAGCTCTCCTTGGCTGGCCGAGGCCTCCGGTTCTAAAGAGAAATTGATTCCAGTGATGTATAGTCTGGTACCTCCTTTGTTTATCTTTCCTGCCATGAGCATTCTTCGTGGTTTTTTCCAAGGTAGGCATGACATGAAGCCCTATGCTATCAGTCAGCTTGCAGAGCAGTTGGTGCGTGTGATCTGGATTCTTGCGGCGACATTCACCATCATGAAATTAGGAGATGGGAACTACCTCAATGCGGTTGTTCAGTCTACTTTTGCAGCCTTTGTTGGAATGATTGCTAGTGTTGTGATTCTGGTCTACACCCTTTGGAAACAAGGTTATTTAAGTAAGTTGATTCACGCTAAGAAGCAGAAAATTTCTATCAACACAGGTCAGTTGATTAAGGAAACAGTGAGGGATGCTGTTCCAATCATCATTCTGAGTTTGACGATTCAGTTGCTCCAATTCATTGATCAAGTAACTTTTATCAAAGTGATGGAGCAGATCACAACCTACACGAATTCGGAGCTGTTGGAGTTGTATTCCTACATGGCAGCCAATCCAAACAAGATTACCATGATGATTATCGGTATATCACAAAGTCTGGGAAGTGTTGCTATTCCATTGATTACAGAAAAATTTGTCCAAAAAGATCTCAAATCGGCTTCAAATCTAGTTGCTGATAATTTGCAACTTCTCTTTATTTTTACCATTCCAGCTATTGTGGGAACAGTTTTGTTAGCCCGCCCCCTTTATTCTGTTTTTTATGGTCCATCTGAGGAGATTGCCATTGGACTATTTATTTGGAACCTATTTCTTATCCTTCCGCTGGGTCTTTACTCTGTTATCAGTGTCGTTATTCAAGCTATTTTTGAAAATAGAAAAGGCATTTACTACTTTTTAATCGGAATATTGGTTAAGCTTGTTTTACAGGTACCGATGATTTATGTCTTTAAAGTTTATGGTAGCTTTATTTCGACCATCTTAGGTTTGGGAATCATGCTTTATCTTTTCTATAGACGAATTGATACGGTTTTAGGAATTGATGAAAAATTAGTGGTTAAGGATGTTGTGACGATCAGTTTGATCTCTTTGGCAATGGGGATAATTGTCTGGTTTGTCGAGTTTTTACTCAATCTACTTTTCCCAGCAAATGGCTATCTATCAAGTTTTATTCATCTTACCATTTCAGGAAGTGCCGGTCTCCTTATCTTCGTAATTTTAACCTTAAAAACACGTCAATTAGATCGGTTAATTGGAGGTAGGGCGCAGGTGCTGCGGAGAAAATTACGCTTAGTATAAATTAGATAGAGGAAAATTCACTAAGGATTTTCCTTTTTTCTTGGAGATTTCAGTATAAAAAAAACTATTTTTGTGGTAGAATAGTAGGGATAAAAAAGAGGAGAGAGATGATGAAACCTAAATACGAACGTATTCTAATCAAACTATCTGGTGAGGCTTTGGCTGGTGAACGTGGGGTTGGAATTGACATCAAAACTGTTCAGAAAATAGCCAAGGAAGTTCAGGAAGTCGCAGCATCAGGTGTTCAGATTGCTCTTGTTATCGGCGGTGGTAACCTCTGGCGTGGGGAACCTGCTGCGGAAGCAGGTATGGATCGTGTTCAGGCAGACTATACGGGCATGCTTGGGACAGTCATGAATGCTCTTGTGATGGCAGATTCACTCAAACAGCTAGGAGTGGATACACGTGTGCAGACAGCAATTGCTATGCAGTCTGTAGCAGAGCCCTATATTCGAGGTCGTGCTCTTCGTCACCTTGAAAAAGGTCGTATTGTTATCTTTGGTGCAGGTATTGGTTCGCCATACTTCTCAACAGATACAACAGCAGCTCTTCGTGCAGCAGAAATCGAGGCAGATGCTATCTTGATGGCTAAAAATGGTGTCGATGGTGTCTACAATGCCGATCCTAAAAAAGATGCCAATGCTGTCAAGTTTAACGAATTGACCCATCGTGAGGTCATCAACCGTGGTCTTAAAATCATGGATGCAACAGCTTCAACTCTCTCAATGGACAATGATATTGATTTGGTTGTTTTCAATATGAATGAAGCTGGCAATATCAAGCGTGTTGTCTTTGGTGAACCAATTGGTACGACAGTATCAAATTCTACAGAAGAAAAATAAATTTTTGAAATAAACGCTACATTTTATTGAATCAAATAAAAAGAAGGAAATCCTATGTCTAAAGAAATTATTGCAAAAGCACAAGAACGCATGAATCAGTCCCATCAGAGTTTGGCACGTGAGTTTAGCCATATTCGTGCTGGTCGTGCCAATGCCAGCTTGTTGGATCGTATTTCGGTAGAATACTACGGTGCGCAGACCCCGCTCAATCAGTTAGCAGGTATTACGGTGCCTGAAGCACGGGTTTTACTGATTACACCGTTTGATAAATCAATCCTAAAAGATATTGAGCGTGCTCTGAATGCTTCCGATCTTGGCTTGACACCACAATCTGATGGTACAGTGATCCGCTTGGTTATCCCTGCTCTTACAGAGGAAACACGTAAGAATTTGGCTAAGGATGTGAAAAAAGTTGGTGAGAACTCAAAAGTTGCCATCCGCAATATCCGTCGTGATGCTATGGATGAGGCGAAAAAAGCTGAAAAAGCTAAAGAAATTACAGAAGACGAATTGAAGACTCTTGAAAAAGACATCCAAAAAGTAACCGATGATGCCATCAAGACGATTGATAAAATGACCGCTGACAAGGAAAAAGAATTGTTGGAGGTATAATCTAGCCATTTTTCCTAATTGGTTAGAAACCCAAAAAACTATTTCATCTTAGGTGCTGTCTATCCCCTAGGAATGACTCAAATAATGAAATCTAATGAGGGGAGTTAGACGGACTCTCCTTTTTTAGTCAGAAAGAAGAAAATCATGAATGATTTATTAGCACACTACATCGTCGGTTTAGTGACTGATGAGAATGATCAATTTTACTTTGTTCAAAAGGAAGGCATGACTTTTGCGCTGTCAAAAGAAGAGGGGGAGCATGCCCTTGGACAATCTGTGAAAGGCTTTGCCTATACAGATATGCGACAGAAGCTACGTTTGACAACTAGAGAAGTAGGGGTAACTCGCACTAGTCTCGGCTGGGGGATCGTCACAGAAGTTCGTAAAGATCTAGGGGTTTTTGTAGACACAGGCTTGCCAGATAAACAGGTAGTTGTTTCTTTAGATGTATTACCTGAACTCAAGGAATTATGGCCCAAAAAGGGTGATAAATTGTATGTTAAGTTGGATGTTGATAAGAAGGATCGCCTCTGGGCTTTGCCTGCTTTTCAGGAAGATTTCCAGAAGCTTGCTGGTCCTGCTTATGATAATATGCAGAATCAAAACTTGCGAGCCATCGTTTATCGTTTGAAAATGAATGGAACCTTTGTCTATCTACCTGACAATAATATGTTGGGTTTCATCCATCCGAATGAGCGTTTTTCAGAGCCACGTTTGGGTCAGGAATTGCAAGTTCGGGTAATCGGCTATCGTGCGGTTGATCGCACTCTCAATCTCTCCCTTAAACCCCGCTCATTTGAGATGTTAGAAAATGATGCTCAGATGATTTTGACTTATCTGGAAAGCAATGGAGGATTTATGACCTTGAATGATAAATCTGCTCCGGAAGACATCAAAGCCACCTTTGGTATTTCCAAAGGTCAATTCAAAAAAGCGCTCGGTGGTTTGATGAAGGTTGGTAAGGTTAAGCAGGATCAATTTGGTACCGAATTGACCTAGAAAATCATGCCGATAGTATGTAGATGAGTTTCTCCTTTCAGGTGGCGAGAAGAGGAGAGTGGGATGGAAAAGGCATATCATTTTTGATAATGATCTCCAACAGTTGCAATCCTAGAGAGACTGTAGAAGGGGAGAAAGTGAATATTCCTTACTAGTCTCCCCAGAGAGCTACTAATGATGGGTTATGGTATAAGCGAGCAACTATTTGAAAAATAATGATGCTTGTGTCAAATTTTATAGGGAAAATTCTATTAGAAAGTAAGAAGAGTGAGAAGAAGTTTTTATTCTTGGTTGATGACCCAGCGCAATCCTAAAAGTAATGCACCTGTGGCAATTTTAGCAGATTATGTTTTTGAGGAATATGATTTTCCAAAGCAGTCAAATGATTTTGATGCAATCAGTCGCTTTTTGGAAGAGTCGGCTAGTTTTTCTTTCTCCATGTCCGATTTTGATGCGATATGGGAAGATTATTTGGGTCATTGATGAATATGATAGGACAAAATAGCTCGTTTTGAGCTATTTTTGCTATAATAGAGAAAAGCACAGGAAAAGGAGTCTATCTTGCAAGAACATTCGATTGATATTCAACTGAATCATCCAGACGACCTTCTTAGTCTGTTTGGAACCAACGAACGCCATCTGCGTCTGATGGAACAAGAACTAGGAGTGGTCATCCATGCACGAACAGAGAAAGTTCAAATTGTTGGGCAGAAAGACCATGTTGAGCAGACTCGTCTCGTTATTCAATCTCTTTTAGTCTTGGTTAGTCGAGGATTGATGATCAGTACCCCAGACGTTGTGACAGCCATTTCGATGGTGAAAAATGATGAGATTGAAAAATTTGTCGCACTTTACGAAGAAGAAATCATCAAAGATAACTACGGAAAACCGATTCGTGTCAAGACTCTCGGTCAAAAGCTCTATGTAGACAGTGTTAAACGCCATGATATTGTTTTTGGCATTGGTCCTGCGGGTACAGGTAAGACTTTTTTGGCGGTTACTCTTGCGGTGACAGCTCTCAAGCGTGGTCAAGTTAAGCGGATTATTTTGACGCGCCCTGCGGTAGAAGCGGGCGAAAGCCTAGGTTTTTTACCGGGAGATTTAAAGGAGAAAGTAGATCCCTACCTCCGACCTGTCTACGATGCTCTTTACCAAATTTTGGGTAAGGAGCAGACGATGCGTCTGATGGAGAGGGAGATTATTGAGATAGCTCCACTTGCCTATATGAGAGGACGCACTCTGGACGATGCATTTGTTATCTTGGATGAGGCACAAAATACCACTATCATGCAGATGAAGATGTTCCTAACTCGTCTTGGTTTTCATTCTAAGATGATTATCAATGGCGATATTAGCCAGATTGATCTCCCACGTAAGGTCAAGTCAGGCCTGATTGATGCGACTGAGAAACTGAGTCACATTTCACAGATTGACTTTGTTTATTTTACTGCTAAAGATGTAGTCCGCCATCCAGTCGTTGCCCAAATTATCAATGCTTATGAAGCAGAAGCTCTAGCTAGCAGTGGTGAGACTCGTTTTGAAACAATCAGTCAATTGGAAGAAAAACACAAAGATGAAGAGCAATCATTTTTCTAATCTTTTTCAGGTTCGTAAACTAGTAGAAAAAGATTTGCCAATGGTTTTGTCTCTTTATCAGCCAAATCCTCTCTATTTGTAACATTTTCCACCTGAATCGAGTTTGGAAAGACCTAGTAGATTGCCTTTCTAGCAAGAATTTATTGGATAGTTGCCTATTGAATTGATAGCTGGTAGCAGTCCTTGGCTTGATTATCGCCTAGATTGGTCTTTTTATGGTAAATGGTATGTTTGCTGGTCAAGGTATTAGCTCTGAAATAATAGTAGTGCTACTGAATCAGCTATTGTCTAATTTTAGGAAGGTTCATCTGGATTATACAAAAAGTAATCCACAAGCTTCTCAGCTTTTTCCGAAAGTAGGATTTTATCCTACTGGCGCAATCAAAGAGGTAGCTGGAAACAGACTACTATTTTGAAAATAAATAAGAACCTGCCTAGTTTCTAGTGGAAACTGGGCAGGTTTTGTTTTATCCTCTAAAAAATGGATTGAAGTTTTTTTCGTGTGCAATAGTAGTATGTTGACCGTGGCCTGGATGGACGGTGTAGTGGCTTGGTAGAGTAAAAATATGTTTCTTGATACCAGCAATCAGGTCATCGAAATTGCTAGTTGGCAGATCAGTTCGACCGATCGTTTCGCGGAAAAGAGCATCTCCAGTTATGACGCATTCGTCATCTGGAAAAATGAAAGATACACCGCCGATAGAATGCCCCGGTGTTGGCACAACCTTGAAATGAAAACCGTCAAGCTGGTAGTCGTGGTCATATTGAAAGACCTCTTCGGCTGGTCGGCAGACTACGTTGTCCATATCATCATGTCTCGGTAGGCCAGATAGGTTCATCTCGGGTGTGTAGAGCCAACTAGCTTCACTTTCAGCCACATAGACAGGTGGAAAATGATAGGTTTCACGTAGAATGTCCAAGCTCATGATATGATCATAGTGTGTGTGAGTCAAAAGGATAGCAGAAATTGGTTTTCCAATTTTCTCAATAGTGGAATGAATCATGTTCCAATCGCTTCCTGGATCAATAATAATGATATGTGTGTTGTTTTCAAGATAATAGGTATTTTGAAAGGCAACGGGGTTGACGGATTTGTGGATGTTCATAGGTTCTCCCTTGGTATTCAATAAAATACACATTTTAATCTAAATCTAAGACTGTATTAGTGTAACAAAAAAATAGTCATCCTTCATGTAATTTGTTTGAAGCTTTTGCCTAGAAAAAATGTGTTAGGGTGATAAGATTTGAACAGTGATGATGAGGTATGATTACTAAGAAAGTTTTAATCATGTTATAATAAATCTATGAAAGAGACTAAAACATGCAATCGGTATGCTGTTGTGGACTTAGAAGCAACAGGTACAGGGACGGATGCAAAAATTATTCAGATAGGGATTGTCATGGTTGAAAACGGGAAAATTACCGATACTTATGAGACTGATGTCAATCCTTACCATCCCTTGGATGAACATATCAAGGAGCTGACAGGTATCACAGATCAGCAACTGTGTCAGGCACCCGATTTTGGGCAAGTAGCTGGAATCATCCATGACATGATTGGAGATGCTATTTTTGTCGCTCACAATGTCAGGTTTGATGCTAATCTTTTGGCAGAGGCACTTTTTTTTGAAGGCTATGACTTACGAACACCAAGGGTGGATACAGTAGAACTGGCACAATTATTTTTCCCAACATTTGAAAAATATAGTCTAGGAAGTTTAGCTGAGTATTTGGATCTAGGTTTAGAACAAGCTCATACAGCTATCTCAGATGCCATGGCTACTGCCCGATTGCTGATAAAAATTCAAGAGAAAATAAAAACTCTCCCGAAAATGGTCATTGAGTCAGTCTTGCAGCTAGCAGATCATCTTCTCTATGAAACACGTTTAGTTATTGATGAGATGGTACCACAGTTGTCAGAAGTTGTGCGAGAGGATGTAGAAGTAGTTCATGGTCTATTCCTAAAAAAACAAGGCAAGGATAAGACTGCTTCTCACTTTTCTGAGGATTTCTTGACCAATCTGAATCTTTTGGGTCTACACGAACGCAAGAATCAAACCGCTTTTGCTCACTTGGTAGAGAAAAGGCTGGCTGATGAGGGGCACGTACACTTTATCCAAGCGCAAGCTGGACTGGGAAAAACGTATGGTTACCTTCTCCCCCTGCTTGCTAAGTCAGATCATCGGCTATTAGTAACTGTTCCGACAAAGATTTTGCAAGAACAGATTATGGAGAAAGAGGGACGAAAATTACAGGAAGTATTTAACCTCTCTATTTCTTCCCTCAAAGCTCCAAAGCACTTTATCAAGCTGGATAGCTACTGGAAAACCTTGCAGAGATGGGATGAAAATCGTTTGGTCAACCAGTTTAAAATGCATATTCTTATCTGGCTATGTGAAACTAAAACAGGTGATTTAGATGAACTCAAGCAAAAACAGCGCTATCAGAGTTATTTTGATGAGATTGCCCATGATGGAAATGTCGAGGTTGATAGTCTTTTTTGGGGATGGGACTTTTGGCAAAGATTACAAGGTCAAGCTGCTTCCAGTAGACTACTAATCACCAATCATGCCTATTTCATCAGCCATCTCAAGGATCAAGACTTTCTAATAGCCAATCGTTTAGTGGTAGTAGATGAAGCGCAGAAGTTTCTTTTGGTAGCAGAAAATTTGGCTACAGACTCCTATGACTTGTTAGATGTATTGCAATTACTACAAAGTAAGAAGGATAAGACAAATCAGCTACTGGATCAGCGCTTATATGAATCCTGTCAATTTGAGTTCAATCATCTTCTGACTCGTTTCCGCCAGTATGGTCATAGACGTGTGGAGAAGGAAGAGCTGGTTCAAGTACAACAAAATCTCTCAGAACTCAAGGATGTCGATTTAAATAAATTAGACCATTTTCTGAATGGCTATGACACTTTTTGGTTGGAAGAAAAGACAATTGAAGACAAGCGGATTGCCTATCTACGTGGTTCAAAAGACAGTTTATTGGACGTAGCCAAGTATATGCCGGTCACCAAGACTTTTTATATCAGTGCAACTTTAACCATTAGTAAGAAGGTAAATCTACCTGATTTATTGGGATTTGACCAGTTCACCATGGACTTGTTACCGACACAAGCTGTCACCAACCAGCAAATTATATTTCCAACCAACCTTCCTGATGTTTTCTCTTGGGAAAAGGAAGAGCATGCTCGCTATGTAGCTCGGCGTTTGATAGAAATAGCAGAGCTGGATTACCCTATTTTAGTCTTGTTCACTTCAATTTCCTTGCTCTTACAAGTGTCAACTATTCTAGATCAGAGCAATGTCCCCCATTTAGCTCAACACAAGCACGGTCAGGAAATGTCAATAAAACGCCGATTTGAACGTGGAGATTGCCCTATTTTGCTTGGGACAGGTCTTTTCTGGGAAGGAGTTGACTTTGCCAGTCAAGAACAACTAATCCAAGTCATCGCACGACTCCCCTTTGATAATCCAAAGGATCGTTTTGTTCATAAAATCAATCAGCATTTGCGAGAAGAAGGGAAGAATCCCTTCTATGATTACAGCCTGCCCATGATGATGATCAAGTTAAAACAAGCAATCGGTCGTACCAATCGTCATTCCCATCAAGAGTCTGTAGTTGTTGTCTTGGATCACCGTGTCCAAACAAAACGCTATGGACAGCAGATTGTTTCCTTCTTTGAGGAAGAGTACTTGCTTTCACAGATTGATGAAAGTGCCATTTGTTCGACCATTCAGCAATTTTTTGATCTAGGGGATAAGCGCTTGTCAAAGCCAGAATCGAAAAATGAGAAAGCAAAGTACAGTTCAGGTAGAGTGTCAAAGGCTGCATCAAAGTAGTCCTAAAAGGGGTAAAATGACAAGATTGGAGCCTAGTATTTTCTACCTAGGTATGATATAATTTCCAAAAATAAGCGGTAGCTGTATCAGGAGGATAGAATGAAAATAGGATTTATTGGACTGGGTAATATGGGTGCGGCACTTGCACAAGCAGTCAGCCAGCAACCAGATACCCATCTCCTGCTCAGTAACTATAATCCAACCAAGGCCAAGGACATTCAGGCTCATTTAGGCGGACAACTTTTGTCTAATAAAGAAATAGCAGAGCAGGCCGAGGTGATTTTTCTTGGGGTTAAGCCTCATCTGGTTAGAACAGTCTTGATGGATTTGCAGGAGCAGATAGATCAGACCCCATCTACTATCTGGATTTCCATGGCGGCGGGAATAACACTAAAAAGTCTGGCAGAATATATACCAGCAGATCAGCTCGTTCGTATTATGCCCAATACACCGGTTGCTATCGGTCAGGGCATGACTACCTATAGTCTGAGTAATCAAGCACTCGCTCTGCTATTAGAACAAATCCTAGAAAAATCAGGTCAAGTCCAGCAAGTGCCAGAAAGTCTCATGGATGCAGCAACTGCTATCGCAGGCTGTGGCCCAGCTTTTGTTTATCAGATGATTGAAGCGCTGATGGATGCAGGTGTACAGAGTGGTCTGACAGCTCAAGAAGCCAAGGTCTTAGCTGCTCAGACCTTATCGGGTGCAGCTAAGATGGTCTTGCAAAGTGACAAGCACCCAGCTCAACTTCGACAAGAAGTGACTTCGCCTGGTGGTTCAACGATTGCAGGCGTGGTGGCACTGGAGAAGGCAGGTTTTCGCTATGCTATTATCAAAGCAGTAGTAGCAGCCCTCAAGAAAAATAGAAAACTAGGAAAGAAGGAATCCTAGACTGAAATCTGACATTGTCGAAGTCGCATCCCAAAAGTCTGAACTTGGGATGCTTTTTATGTTCATGAAAAAGAAAGGACAGAAGGAGAATCTTTCTCAAGCCTCTCACAATCCTAGCATATATTTTGTACAAAGGGAAAGTTGATACGTCATTACAGAGTGTATTTTGTATTGCAATAATAAAAGGACCTAGTCCTCTCCAGTACAGAACTAAATCCTATCATTATAACTGCTCGGGGGACATCAGTTAGTCCCGTTTTGTTTTTTCTTTAATCCACTGACTGACATTGGACAATGCCTTACTTGAATCAGCTTTTTCCTTGCTGTGGTGTAAGAAGTCTACAAAACTTTGCTGAACCCCATCCTTTTGTACCTTGGCTTGTAAGTTTTGCCATTTTTTCTTCAGAGAAGCAGAAGTTCGCTCGTAGTAAGCCTCCAAAATTTCTTCTTTTGACTTGTAGTTGCGGTAGAAAGCATTGCGGGATACTCCAGCCTTACGAACCAACTCTGACACAGAAATTTGTCTGAGGTCTTTTTTCTCTAAGAGAAATAGCAGAGCGGTTTCGATAGATTCCTTGGTCAGCTGATTAGCTTCTTTATTTGATTGATAAAGATTTTTTAAAGATTGTGGTGAAATTTTACGAGCTACCATAATTTTCCTTTTCCGAGTGTCACATCTGAAAGAAAATGCTTTCAGATGGGGAAGTTTAATGATATAATTGTAAGTAAATAGAGACTTTTTGTCAAATAATACTCAATGAACATCAAAAATAGGCACGCTCTAGTAGTTTGAGGTGGTAGAAGTTGCGTTCGCCAAGCTGAGGATGGTTTTGCCATTTTCTAGTCTTTGTAGCAGACTGAAATCTACCGTAGAAACAGAGGTCTACTAGAGAGTTGATATCTGTGTTCTTGATTTTCATAGAGTATAAAAAAGTAAGACTAGAAATGAGAAAATTATGCCAAAATGGAAAATTGTTGTAGATTCGGGCTGCGACTATCGTCAACTGAATCACTTAGCTCCTGACACTGAATTCATCAGCGTACCATTGACGATTCAAATAGGGGAACAAGCCTTCGTGGACGATGCAAATTTGGATATTGACCGAATGATGGAAGTTATGGAATCTTCATCCTCTGCAGCAGGTTCGGCCTGTCCAAGCCCACAAGCTTATCAGGCAGCTTTCGAGGGTGCGGAAAATATTATCGTTGTAACGATTACAGGTGGTTTGTCAGGTAGTTTCAATGCGGCTCGTGTGGCACGTGACATGTATGTTGAAGAACACCCAGAAGCTAATATTCACTTGATTGATAGCCTTTCTGCTGGTGGAGAGATGGATTTACTGGTTGATGAAATCAATCGCTTGATTGGGACAGGAATGGATTTTCATCAAGTAGTAGAGGCTATCACTCACTATAGGGAACGCAGCAAACTTCTTTTTGTCTTAGCTAAGGTGGACAATCTCGTAAAAAATGGTCGTCTCAGCAAGATTGTCGGTGCTGTCGTGGGGCTTCTCAATATCCGTATGGTTGGAGAAGCTAGCAGTGAGGGGACATTGGAATTACTTCAAAAAGCGCGTGGGCATAAAAAATCTGTCATAGCAGCCTTTGAGGAAATGAAAAAAGCTGGTTATAGGGGTGGTCGCATTGTAATGGCTCATCGTAATAATGCTAAATTCTTCCAACAGTTTTCAGAGTTGGTAAAAACTACTTTTCCAACAGCCATTATTGATGAAGTTGCAACTTCAGGATTGTGTAGTTTCTATGCAGAAGATGGTGGACTCTTGATGGGATATGAAGTTGAATAAGTCTTGAAAAAGTATATAAAAAGCGCCTTGTTGGAGGCGTTTTTGTATTCAAAATAGGGAAATCTTCCTTTAAATATCTTTTTTCATTCCCAGCTTGTTCAACAATAGAATCAATCGAGATGAAAAGTCTGTGTTATAGTGCATTTGTAAAAAATCGTATTCTCGTCCAGAAAAATAACTCATACCTGCTAGCTGATGTTGAATTGCAGGTATGATACTTCCCTTATCAAGTTGGAAAGTTACGCTTTTCTTTGAGAGGCAATAAGGAATGTTCACGGAGTATTTTTCTAAACAAGCTTTCATATCAGCCAGTTGGGAATGATGTATTTGTTGAAGATGTCGTGCATTACGAGAAAACATACCGTTATCAATATAGAGGGAAAGTGCTTTTTGCATAATCAGGTTTGTGTCATAGTCAATCAATCTTTTATGCTTGATAAAGATATTATGCAGTTGCTTCGGTAGACTAACAGCACCGATTCGCAGGGCAGGAAAGAGAGTAGGAGTAAAGGACTTGATATAGATAACTCGATTGTTGGTATCCAAATAATGCAGAGGAAGACTACGATTGGAATCGAAATCTGCTAAATAGTCATCTTCAATCACATAGACATCGTACTTTTCAGCTAGCTCTAAAATAGCTGTTTTTGTTGCCGTATCGTAAGTAGAGCCAAGCGGATTATGTAAACGAGGAATGGTATAGAAGAATTGAATTCTCCCAGTTTGGAAGATTTCTTCCAATCGCTTCAAGTCAATTCCATCTAAATCTCGCTCAATAGTCTGACAGGGAATCCCCTGATGTTGAATGAGTTCTACCATCCGAGAATAAGTAGGGTTTTCCAGTAAAATATCTGTTTTATCGGAACAAATATTCATCTGTGTTAGAATATATAGAGCCTGTTGGCTACCAGCTGTTATGACTAGCTGGTCTTTTTGAGTATAGACATGATAATCCATTAAAAGACTTTGAACAGAGGAAATCAACTCAGCCAAGCCTTCTTGTTGATGGTAGTAATTAAACAGGTAATTTTCTCGACCGATTAGGCTTTCGTGTAGGCAAACTCGAAAATCTTCGTAGGGTAATTCCTGAAAAGCTTCAGGATTTAGCTCCACGGCATAATCTTGAAACTGGCGATCTTCTACGATATAGTAGCCACTTTTTTCAACAGCATAAATCTTATTTTTATACTTTAACTCTAGCATGGCCTTCTGCACGGTATCTTTACTACATTGATAGTGCTTACTTAGGCTACGAATAGAAGGAAGCTTTTCTCCACGCCTAAAACGATGTTGTTCAATTCCAGATAGAATATCTTGGACGATAGCTTGGTATTTGTTCATTTTAGACTGTCCCCCTACAGATTGTATTGTTAGCAGTATACAAAAAATGTAATAAAAAAACAACATAGGACGCGTGATTTTGGGGTAGGAATCAGATTTTTTATGATATAATTAGAAAATGAAACTGATTATTCCAAATGCTAAAGAGTTGAATACAAATCTGGAGAATTTTCCTTTTCAGGATTTATCTGAAAAAAGTGAGCCTATCTTAGAAGTGATTGGTAAGCTTAGTTTGGAAGAACTATCAGCCTTCTACAAATTGCCCGAATCAAGAGCTCAGCTAGAATTTGATCGTTGGCAGAGAATTCAATCAAGGCAGGCCAAATCCTACCCTGCCTGGCAACTATATGATGGTCTCATGTATCGCTACATGGATCGGAGAGATGTGACGGAAGAGGAAATATCCTACCTTAAAACGCATGTCCGCTTAGCAACTGCTTTGTATGGTTTGATTAACCCATTTGAACTGATTTCTCCTCATCGTCTGGATTTTCAAGGCAGTCTAAAAATCGGTCAGCAGTCTTTGAAGCAATATTGGCGCTCATACTATGATCAAGAAGTAGCTGATGATGATGTCATCCTTTCTTTAGCCTCATCAGAATTTGAACAAGTATTCTCCCCACGAACTCGAGAGAGATTGATTAAAGTCATTTTCATGGAGGAAAGAGTAGGAGAGTTGAAGATCCATTCGACTATTTCTAAAAAAGGACGAGGAAGAATGTTGTCATGGTTGGCTAAACATAATATTCAAGAGTTATCAGATTTACGAACTTTCCAGCTAGATGGTTTCCGTTATTGTTCAAAGAGGTCGACAGAGACCCAATTCACCTTTATCCGTCTGGCAGATAATGTGAATTTTTGAACAAGATAACGTTTTCCAAAGTTATACTTGGCTAGATAAATCTCCTTTTCTATGATATAATAGATAGGTTGTAAGTAAAAGGAAGGTTTTTTATGAAAAACAGACGAGGGCAATGGAAATCATCCAAGCTCAAACTAGTAAATCTGGCTCTTTGGGGACTATACACCATTACTGTGTGTCTATTTCTGGCGATTATGTATCGCTATAACATCTTAGATTTTCGATGTCTGAACTATATTGTTACAGTGATCTTGGCAGGGGTAGCGATGTTGACAGCATGGTTGATGTGGTGCAGGAAAGCACGCATGTTTACAGTGTTACTTCTTATTCTGTCTCTATTTGTAACTTTCGTTGGAATCTATGGGATGCGAGAGGTTGTAGCATTTTCAAGTAGACTCCAATCAAACTCTACATTTTCAGAATATGAGATGAGTATTCTTGTCCCAGCGACTAGTGAGGTTACAGATGTCCATCAGCTTAATCGTTTGCTTGCTCCTGCCAGCTACGATCAAGAAAATGTGTCTTCTCTGTTGAGTGATATCTCTAAAATGGAATCAGTTCAGCTAACAACAAGCCCAACTAGCTCTTATCTCACCGCTTATCGAGCAATGATGAATGGTGAGGCGCAAGCTATGGTTTTAAATGGTGTCTTCACAAATATCCTAGAAAGTGAAGATCCAGAATTTTCTTCAAAAGTGAAGAAAATTTATAGTTTTAAAATGGTTAAAGCAGCGGAGCCAATTGCTGAGCAAATCAATGGAGATAGTTTTAATATTTATATCAGCGGTATTGATACTTATGGATCTATTTCATCTGTTGCTCGTTCGGATGTGAACATTATCATGACGGTTAATCGTAAAACGAAAAAGATTTTGTTAACGACAACGCCACGAGATTCCTATGTAGCCATCGCAGATGGCGGTCAAGGACAGTATGACAAGTTGACTCATGCTGGACTCTATGGTGTTCAAGCTTCTGTTCATACTTTAGAAAATCTCTATGGTATAACTATTAGTAACTACATCCGTCTCAACTTCACCTCCTTCCTTCAGCTGATTGATTTAGTTGGTGGAATTGATGTTTATAATGAGCAAGAATTTACTAGCTTACATGGGAACTATCATTTCCCCGTGGGGGAGAATCATCTGACTGCTGAGCAAGCGCTTAGTTTTGTTCGCGAGCGTTATTCACTTGCTAATGGTGATAATGACCGAGGGCAAAACCAAGAAAAGGTTGTCACTGCCCTTATTAAAAAATTAGGCTCTCCTGAGAATCTACGCAATTATCAAGCGATTTTGTCAGGGTTGGAAGGTTCGATCCAAACGAATCTGAGTCTTGAAACTATTATAGGTCTTATCAATACCCAGTTGGAATCTGGAACGCAATTTACAGTTGAATCACAAGCTTTAGCAGGAACTGGTCGTTCAGACTTGCCATCTTATGCCATGCCGGGCTCGCAGCTTTATATGATGGACATTAACCAAGATAGCCTTGAACGAGTAAAATCAGCGATTCAGTCTGTATTAGATGGAAAATAATGAATAACTTAGGAGAAACCATGAATAAACAAGAAATGAACACAATTGAAATCGATGTTTTGTTCCTACTGAAGACGATTTGGAGAAAGAAATTTTTTATCCTGTTGACAGCACTTTTTGCTGCAGGACTAGCCTTTATTCATAGTAGTTTTTTGGTAACTCCGCAGTACGATTCGACAACTCGTATTTACGTAGTCAGTCAAAATGTTGAAGCAGGAGCTGGTTTAACCAACCAAGCTCTTCAAGCGGGGTCTTACCTAGTAAAGGACTATAAGGAAATTATCTTATCTCATGATGTATTGAGTCAAGTAAAATCAGAATTAAATTTAAAGGGAAGTTTGAAATCAAAGGTTTCTGTATCAATTCCTTTGGATACCCGTATTGTTTCTATCTCTGTACGCGATGCCAATCCAAATGAAGCGGCTCGTATTGCAAATAGCCTTCGCACATTCGCTGCAAAAAAGATTATTGAAGTTACAAAGGTGAGGGATGTAACGACACTTGAAGAGGCTGTCCCAGCGGATTATCCAACAACTCCGAACACCAGACGAAATGTTCTTGTCGGTTTGTTGGCAGGTGGTATGCTTGCAATGACTCTCGTTTTGGTTATGGAAGTGTTAGACGATCGTGTAAAACGTCCGCAAGATATCGAAGAAATATTGGAAATGCCGCTTCTTGGTGTAGTTCCAGATTCGAAGAAATTGAAGTAGGAGGAAAATATGGCAACACTAGAAATTGCACGTACGAAGCAAGAACTTGTTCACAAAACGGAAGAATATTTCAATGCTATCCGTACCAATATCCAACTAAGTGGAGAAGACATCAAAGTGGTTGGAATTACCTCTGTCCAATCGAATGAAGGAAAGAGTACAACGGCGGCGAGCCTTGCGATAGCCTATGCTCGTTCAGGTTATAAGACGATACTCGTTGACTGTGACATTAGAAACTCTGTGATGTCCGGCTTTTTCAAGCCGTTAACAAAGATTACTGGCTTGACGGATTATCTTTCAGGGACGACAGACTTATCGCAAGGTCTATGCGATACAAATATTCCAAACTTGACCGTCATTGAGTCTGGGAAAGTTTCTCCTAATCCAACTGCTTTGCTACAAAGTAAGAACTTTGAAAATTTACTAGCAACTCTTCGTCGCTATTATGATTACGTGATTGTTGACTGTCCGCCGCTAGGGATGGTGATTGACGCTGCCATCATTGCACAGAGATGTGATGCGATGGTCCTTGTTGCAGAAGCGCGACAGGTCAAACGTTCAGCCTTGAAAAAAGTTAGGGAACAGTTGGAACAAACAGGCACTCCTTTCCTAGGTGTCATCTTGAATAAGTACGATGTTGCTTCCGAAAAATATGGTGACTATGGAAATTATGGAAACTACGGGAATTATGGAAAGAAAGCCTGATTTTCTCTATTTTTAGAGTTGGATAAGTAGGTGGTAAGGTATGATTGATGTTCATTCGCATATTATTTTTGGTGTGGATGATGGCCCCAAAACACTTGAAGAAAGTGTCAATCTAATAGGGGAAGCACACCGTCAGGGAGTTCGTCTCATCGTTGCAACCTCACACAGACGAAAAGGGATGTTCGAGACTCCCGAGAAAATCATCATGGAAAATTTTATCCATGTAAAAGAGGCTATAAAGGTAGCTTATCCAGATATGGTTCTTTGCTATGGAGGAGAACTTTATTATAGTAAAGATATTTTGGATAAACTTGAGAAAAAAAAGGTTCCGACACTCAACGGGACGAGGTATATTCTTTTAGAGTTTAGTATGAATACCCCATGGAAGGAAATCCAAGAAGCAGTAAATGAAGTGATACTACTTGGACTGACTCCGCTTATCGCTCATATCGAACGCTATAACGCTCTTGCCTTCCAGGCAGAACGCGTAGAAGAGTTAATTGACAAAGGCTGTTATACTCAGGTTAATAGCAATCATGTCTTGAAACCAGGCCTAATTGGAGATCGTGCAAAAGAATTTAAAAAGCGTGTTCGGTATTTTTTAGAGCAAGATTTGGTACACTGTGTCGCAAGTGATATGCATAATCTGACAGCGAGACCTCCCTTTATGAAGGAAGCCTATATATTAATCAGAGAGGAATTCGGTGAAGAAAAAGCCAAATTGTTATTTAAGAAAAATCCTCTACTGTTATTGAAAAATCAGGTCCTGTGATATTTCTAATAGCGATGATGTAAAGTTTGATTCTGTACTGTGGATGTGAACTCAAGATGGCTTAGTGGAGTGTTACTCTAGGAGATAATAAGTGTCAGAGAATATCGATTTCGATATTTTATGAGTATACGTTCGCATATATATATATATATATATAAGGAAAGGATATGAATAATATAAAAAAATATCGTCAGCTACGCTTGGCGTTTATCGAACTAGTAGCAGTTGTTCTATCTGTTTTTCTAACTAGTCGATTTCCAGATTCTGACCTTAGTCGTACAGGCATTTTGTTAATTTTATTATTACATTTTATTGTCTTTTATATTTCTGGAATTTCGATAGATATTGAAAGTAGGGGCTACTTAATTGAGCTTGAAAAAACTTTAGTCTATAGTCTGTTATTTGCATTATTGCTGACTTTTACATCTTTTATGCTAGAAGATGGTTTTAAAATTTCAAGAAGAGGGGTTGTTTATTTTTCGACTCTTAACTTTAGTTTTATCTATATCTTGAACTGCTTAGTAAGGCGTTATAGACATATTTTTCTTACTACAGTGGAACAGCAAAGAAAGACATTGCTAGTGACGACCGGTGAGTATTTGGACCGGATGAGAGGTTTGCTTGAATCTGAGGCTTTACCAGCTAAACAGTTGGCAGGTATCGTTATCATGGGGGAAGCTGCTGGTGATATAGCACTTAATATTCCAAGGGTTTCTTATGGTGAGGCTGTAGAGTTTGCTACTCGTGAGGTAGTAGATCACGTTTTTATTAGTCTTCCAAGTGACTCTTATGATTTGAAAAACTTCGTTTCAGAATTTGAAATACTAGGCATTGATGTGAGTATTGATATCAATACCTTTGATTTTCAAGCTTTAAAAAATAAAAAAATTCAGCAGATTGGCAATCACAGTATCGTTACCTTTTCTTCCAGCTTTCATAAGCCCAGTCATATATTTTTTAAACGTTTTTTGGATATTGTTGGTGCCCTTATTGGCTTGGTTATTTGTGGTCTAGTTTCTATTCTATTGGTTCCATTGATTCGCAAAGACGGAGGTCCAGCTATCTTTGTCCAAAAACGTGTCGGGAAAAATGGTAGGATTTTTAAGTTTTATAAATTTCGTTCAATGTACATGGATGCTGAGGAACGCAAGAAAGAGTTGTTAGCTCAGAACCAGATGCAAGGAGGAATGTTTAAGATGGATAATGATCCTAGGATTACTCCTATTGGACACTTTATCCGAAAAACAAGTATTGACGAGTTGCCACAGTTCTATAATGTCCTAATTGGTGATATGAGCCTAGTAGGGACTCGCCCTCCAACAGTGGATGAGTTTGAACGCTATACTCCAAGTCAAAAGCGTCGCTTGAGCTTTAAGCCAGGAATCACCGGTCTTTGGCAAGTAAGTGGACGAAGTAATATCACTGATTTTGACGAAATTGTAAAATTAGATGTAGGCTATATTGACAATTGGACCATCTGGTTGGATATAAAAATTTTATTGAAGACCGTGAAGGTTGTTGTGATGAGAGAAGGAAGTAAGTGATTCGGTCTATTCAGACTAGATATTTTTAGAGAAAGGTACTATGAGGTCAGTTTATATCATTGGTTCCAAAGGAATTCCAGCTAAATA
Source organism: Streptococcus ruminantium (assembly GCF_003609975.1). Classification (NCBI taxonomy): domain Bacteria; kingdom Bacillati; phylum Bacillota; class Bacilli; order Lactobacillales; family Streptococcaceae; genus Streptococcus; species Streptococcus ruminantium. The sequence goes on along the minus strand of NZ_AP018400.1, from coordinate 1,443,995 downwards.
TGGAGGCTTTGAGACCTTTGTCGAAAAATTAACAGAATATCAACAATCTAGCGACATAAAATACTATGTGGCGTGTATGCGAGAAAATTCAGAAAAGTCTGGGATAGAAGAAGATTACTTTGAGCATAATGGAGCAACTTGTTTTAATGTATATGTTCCCAAAATTGGACCAGCTCGTGCTATTTATTATGACATAGCTGCTTTGCGAAAAGCAGTTCTACTGGCTAAACAAAAAAATGATGTTGCTCCTATTTTTTACGTATTGGCATGTAGGATAGGACCATTTATTCAGTATTTTAAAAAGGAAATTGAGAAAATAGGTGGGAAGCTATTTGTCAATCCAGATGGTCATGAGTGGTTAAGAGAAAAGTGGAGCTATCCAGTTCGTCGCTATTGGAAGTTATCTGAACGTTTAATGGTAAAACATGCCGATTTGTTAGTATGTGATAGCAAGAATATTGAAAGATATATTCAGGAAGATTATAAGAAATATTTACCGAAAACAACTTATATCGCATATGGTACAGATTTGTCACGCTCGCAATTTACACCTACTGATAAAGAGATAAACGATTGGTTTCACGCAAATAATATCAAGGAAAATGGATATTATTTAGTTGTTGGTCGATTTGTTCCAGAGAATAACTATGAGACCATGATTCGTGAGTTTATGAAATCAAACTCAAAAAAAGATTTTGTATTGATTACCAATGTTGAACAAAACGCCTTCTACAATAAGTTGAGGAAGGAAACGGGGTTTGATCAGGATCCAAGAATTAAGTTTGTAGGCACAGTCTATAATCAAGAACTTCTAAAATATATTCGAGAAAATGCTTTTGCATATCTTCATGGACATGAAGTAGGAGGGACCAATCCTTCACTTCTGGAGGCATTGGCTTCAACGAAATTAAATCTCCTTCTGGATGTAGGTTTTAATCGTGAAGTTGGAGAAGATGGTGCGATTTATTGGAACAAGGAAGATCTTAATCAGGTGATTGCAGAAGCTGAGCTTTTGACTGAAGAAAAAGTTATAGAATACGATATAAAGTCAACACAAGAGGTTGTGAATAGATTTTCTTGGAAATTCATTGTTGACGAATACGAAACATTGTTTAAAGGACAGAGATGAAGAGAATTTTATATCTCCATGCAGGAGCTGAGCTTTATGGTGCAGACAAGGTTCTTTTGGAGCTGATAAAGGGATTGGATAAGCAGGAATTTGAGGCACACGTCATTTTACCGAATGATGGGGTATTGGTTTCGGCACTTCAGGATGTAGGCGCAAAAGTTGAAGTCATGGACTATCCTATTTTGCGTCGTAAGTACTTTAATCCAAAAGGAATCTTGGAGTATTTTACATCGTATAGTCGTTATTCTAAACAAATTGCACAATATGCTAAAGCAAATCATATTGATCTAGTTCACAATAATACCACTGCCGTTTTAGAAGGGATCTACTTAAAAAGAAGATTGAAATTACCTCTGTTGTGGCATGTTCATGAGATTATTGTAAAGCCAAAAGTAATCTCTGACTTTATCAATTTTTTGATGGGGCGCTATGCAGACAAAATTATAACAGTATCAGAAGCTGTGGCTAGTCATATAAAAAATTCTCGTTTTATAAGCGATGAGCAAGTCAGTGTTGTCTATAATGGTGTGGATAATAATGTGTATCATCCAATGAATGATCAGTCGGTTCGTCAGAAATTTGGTATCAGCACCTCTGCACTTGTTATTGGAATGGTTGGTCGTATCAATGCTTGGAAAGGGCAAGGGGATTTTTTGGAAGCAGTTGTTCCAATTTTGGAACAGAATCCAAAAGCTATTGCTTTTATAGCCGGTAGTGCCTTTGATGGAGAGGAATGGCGGGTAAAAGAGCTAGAAGATAAAATCTCAAGCTTATCCGTTGCCTCTCAGATAAAACGAATTGATTATTATGTCAATACAACGGAACTTTATAATATGTTTGATATTTTTGTCCTACCAAGTACCAATCCGGACCCTCTTCCTACTGTAGTTCTTGAAGCTATGGCTTGCGGTAAGCCAGTTGTAGGTTATCGACATGGTGGTGTCTGTGAAATGGTAAAAGAAGATGAAAATGGACTCTTAGCTCAGCCTAATCATCCGAAGGAGTTGTCAAAGATCATTGAAGCCATGTTAATAGATGATGTGCAGCGAGCAACTTTTGGAAAAAGTTCTATAGATCGCCAGAAAAAACTTTTTTCATTGGAAAGTTACATTGCTAATTTTTCAAAAATTTACAAAGGTTTATAATATGAATATAGAGAAAATAAAGAATAAACTAAAACCGATTATTTATCCTATTATCAATTTTATCCCACGGAAACGCTTAAGGAACAAAAAGTTTACCATCATCTGTGATAACTGTTGGGCTGGAAAGGTCTACCAAGAGTTGGGACTTCCTTATCAGACACCATTTGTAGGAATGTTTATTTTCTCACCTGATTACATTAAATTACTTAAAAATTTGGAACATTATTTGAGATTTGGGGGAGCAAGTTTAAGGTTTGTGAAACAATCTAAGTATATTTCGGATTTTAATCAAGCTTATCCGCTGGCTCTTTTAGATGATATTGAGTTACACTTTTTACATTATAAGAGTGAAGAAGAAGCTGCTGAAAAGTGGCAACGCCGCTTAGCACGTATCCATTGGGATAATCTATATTTTAAATTTAATGATAATGATCAATGCAATTATGATCTGATGAAAGAGTTTGAAAAACTGCCATATAAGAGTAAGGTTATTTTCTCTTCAAAGAATTATGAAGATTTACCCTCTTTGGTACATTTTAAGTCAAAGGAAAAAGAAGGTCATGTAGGTATTGATTTAAAGATTTACCATCGTTATTTCAATGTAGTAAACTGGCTGAATAAAGGTGGGACGGATTTAGGATAGTTTTCAGTAAGTATTTAGAAAAATTGATGGGAGAAGGAATGATTTTAACGCAAAAAGAAAGCCAAGTGTTGAAAGGGATAGCAATTTTATTGATGCTGTTTCATCATTTATTTGCGTTTAAAGAACGTATACCTAATGATATGGTTTTTTCAGATTTGACAGTTATCATAGCAAAATTTGGTAATCTTTGCGTCCCAATTTTCTTGTTCATAAGCGGTTATGGTTTGGCTAAGATAAACAAGAGAACTCATGCTGATTTTGGAAATAGAATAAAAAAATTTTTTCTGCATTATTGGTTGGTCTTCCTAGTCTTTGTTCCGTTATGCTTATTAGCCGGAAACATAGAAATTACTCCTTTGAATTTCATTTTCAATCTATTTGCTTTAAAAACTACATACAATGGTGAATGGTGGTTTGCGACCCTCTATACTCTCCTTCTGCTGGTGGTCCCTTACTTTTATAGATTGTCAAGCAAGAGTATTCTAATATTAACTTTATCCATTACAGTAGCTCATTTTATCTTATATAGAGTCTTACCAGCAGAAATCCTATATTTCATTCCAAACTTTACTCCTACTATTGCTTTTGGATTGGGGTTTATTACTGTTAGGATTGAGCCAATTATCTCAAAGAATCTAGAGAATTACCTTAAAAAGTTTGATAATCCACTAGGAATAATGCTTTTGTGTACCATTTTTTTACTGCTAGTCATAATCGGAGCACGTGTACCTAGTTTTATGAATATAGCTTGTCCTGTATATATTTTATACTTGAAGCATATATATATATATATATATAAGATAATCAATGTCAATTGGTTAGAAGGATTATTGGTGAAATTAGGGAATCGTAGTCTCTTTATGTGGTTGACACATAGTTTCTATTGTTATAAACTGATTCCCCATATAATTTATTTTACCGAAAACGCAATAATAATTTTTCTATTGCTGGTATTCATCTCATATATGACGGCAGTAGTATTAGAATGGTTATATCGGCTTTTGTTCAAGTTTTTTAATTGGAGATGGGTATCATAGGATACGATTTCAGCTTTTATATTTTTGTAAATTTTCTAACTATTGAAACAAATTTCAAATTTTTATATACGAAGAAATCGGATAGATGCACTTCTCTAATATTCTAAATATCAGAGTCAAAAGGAGCTACTATGAAAAAAGTAATGCTAGTTTTTGGAACTAGACCAGAGGCGATAAAAATGTGCCCCTTAGTTAATGTTTTGAAACAACATACACAGTTTGAAACAATCGTCTGTGTAACAGGGCAGCACCGTGAGATGTTGCAACAGGTCTTGGATGTATTTAAAGTAACTCCAGACTACGACTTAGATATTATGAAAGAAGGACAGACATTATATAGTATTACGACCAGTATCTTGGATAGGATTAAGCCGGTTCTAGAGAAGGAAAGTCCTGATATTGTTTTGGTTCATGGTGATACTAGTACTACATTTGCTACTTCATTAGCAGCTTTTTATTCAAAGATTAAAGTGGGGCATGTAGAGGCAGGGTTGCGAACTTATGATTTGGAAAGTCCATTCCCTGAAGAATATAATCGCCAAGCAGTCTCTATTATATCTGATTTTAATTTTGCGCCAACAGAGCAAGCAAAAGAAAATTTATTGCAAGAAGGACGCAGTTCAGATAAGATATTTGTTACTGGAAATACAGCTATCGATGCCTTAAAAACAACTGTCTCGAAAGGATATCATCATACCCTTTTTGATTGGGTAGGAGATTCAAGGTTGATTATGTTAACAGCCCATCGGAGGGAAAATATAGGAATACCGATGGAAAATATGTTTAAAGCAGTTAAGAGAGTTCTTGAAGAAAATGCTGATGTTAAAGTTATTTATCCTATCCATAAAAATCCAGTAGTTCGAGAAATTGCTAATAGAATCTTTGGTGATGAAACACGGATAAAACTCATTGAACCTCTAGAGGTCATTGACTTCCACAATTTTTTGAAGAAGAGTTATCTTATCTTAACTGATTCAGGAGGTATTCAGGAAGAGGCTCCTTCATTAGGGAAACCAGTTCTTGTCATGCGAGATACAACTGAAAGACCAGAAGGTGTTGCAGCAGGGACTCTAAAATTGGTTGGTACTGAGGAGGAGACAATCTATCATGAGTTTTCTGTTTTATTGGGGGATGAGATGGCGTATGCTAAAATGAGCCAAGCAAGTAATCCATATGGAGATGGAACCGCAAGTCAGCAGATTGTGGATGTATTGGTGAACTATCTTTAATTAGGTGAAAAATGACGGAAAAGATCGATTTTGTTGTTACTTGGGTGGATGGATCAGATCCTAAGTGGCAAAAACAAAAGCAACATTATATGTCTGAAGAAGATAAAGGGCTAAATAGTGTAGCTCGTTATAGAGATTGGGAAATTTTTAAGTACTGGTTTCGAGCAGTTGAGAAACATGCTCCTTGGGTAAATAAGGTTGTATTGATTACCGAAGGTCATGTACCAGAATGGCTCAATATCAATCATGAGAAATTATTGTTGATTAAGCATTCGGATTATATTCCACAAGAGTATTTGCCGACCTTTAACTCAAATGTAATTGAGTTAAATATTCATCGTATTGAGGAGTTATCAGAACATTTTGTGCTCTTCAATGACGATATGTTTATTAATAAATCAGTTGGTCCAGAAGACTTTTTCAGAAATGGTTTGCCAACGGATGTGGGAGTTTTTAGTCCCCAAGTTCCTAAAAGTGGAGGGATTGCTTCTATTTCTTTAAACAATATTGAGGTAATCAATGATTATTTCAATACACATCAGATTTTAAAAGAATGGAACAATAAATTTTTTCGTCTTTCTTATGGTAAACATTTACTCAAAAACTTCATTGTTCTTCCATGGAACAGCGTCTTGGGATTCTACGACCATCATTTGCCAGTAGCATATAAAAAATCTACATTTAAACATCTGTGGAATCTGGAGGAGCAGAAGCTCAGACAAACAAGTCGAAATAAGTTTCGGACAAAAAGTGATATCAATCATTGGCTAATGAGATACTGGCAATTGGCAAGTGGACAGTTTACTCCACGTTCAGTACATTTTGGAAATTACTATAGCATATTTGATGAATTGAATAAAATTATCAGTGAATTGAGAAATCCTAAGTACCATTTAATTTGTTTGAATGATGGAGAAGAGATTTCTGATTTTGAAGAAGTAAAGCAGAAAATAGCTAAGTCATTTGCAATAAGGTATCTAAAAAGTCTCTTTGAAATCTAAGATAGATTATTAGTATTTTACAGGAAAAAATGAAAAAAATTACTATTGTGCATTGGGGACTTTGTCAAACCCTCCTGTAATTAGTTTAATTGAAATTTATTAAATCAAAATCTAGCTGTTGATTTGATAAGTCTGACAGAAAATGGAAGAGTACCAAATGAAGTTACTCAAATAGTAATTTAATTATATTTACCTTCCTCTAATATTTCTTCTGGTTTCTGCCAAGGCTGAAAAGATTATTTTTGATAAAAAATTCTTCGTCAATTAGTGAGAGAATCAATGAATGATTCAGATTTGTTATGGACTACTACGATATAGCGATTAAAATGCTTGGGAATGAACTGCTAAAGTATAAGCATGTGATGCAGTTAATGGAATTAGTTGAGCGCTTTCCATTGTTTTTAAATTCAAAGCATTTTGACTTTCCTATTGATAAATTTGCCAAATTTGCCCATAAGGTGGTAGTACCTGATTTAGATAGAGCTTACATTCAACAAGCATGGTGGAATTTAAAAGAGCTACCAGTTGTCTTACCCAATAAACCGTATAGAATACCCGAGACTATTTCTTTTCCTAAGGAGACAGTTGAAGCTCTGGAGAAGATAAAATTGGAGAAAAGAAAGATTCTTCTCTATTCAGGGATTATCACACCAGAAAGAAATATTGAAGATTTTGCTGAAGCTATAAGAGAGAAGTCTGATTATTGCTTATATATAATAGGTTTGATTAAAGAGAAGGAAGAAGAATTTAAAAAATTTCTTGATGAAAATAAGCATGTTGTGTATCTAGGATACCATAGTGCACCTTCACATTTAGAGTTTATTAAATATGCCCATGTTGGGTTAACTCCATATATACCCACCAAATCTCACTTGCATCCTGCTATCAATGCTTTGTATTGCGCACCGAATAAAGTTTATGAATATAGTGCTTTTGGAGTGCCTATGATTGGTACCAATGTATTAGGCTTATTGCGTCCATTTGAACAGTTTGGTATTGGAAGGTGCGCAAAGGAAATGACTGTCCCAGAAATTTTGAAATGTATAGATTATATTGACGCTCATTATGAGGAAATGAGCCAGAATTGCTTGGATTTTTTTGCAAAGGATGATTTAGATCAAATTGTTAAAGAAATCATAGAGGAATAAAAATGCTTAGACTTTCAACCTTTAATAAATTTATTGTTTCAGTCTTTGTACTACTAATGCTAGGGGCATCCAGATTATTTCCTGAGGAGATAATCAAATATAATGTTCAGTTAGCTATAATCGTCGTACTATCTATTATCTTGTGGAGTATGACGCTACGAAGTAAGGAAACGAACTTACAAAATGAAGTTCGTTTTTTAAACTATTATTTTGTTTTATATGTCATCGCAATTGCGATAACGATATATTCATCAGCCAAGTATGGCTATTCGATGGATACTATTTTAAAAAACGTAGTACTTCCATATTCTTTGCCATTGGCCTCGTATGGAATAGTCCTTGTGTTCAACAATGATAAATCCACTGTGCCATTACTTTCTCTTGTATCAAAGTTTGTAATTGCCATGTTGGTTTTGCGGATGTTCAGTTGGGTGATGTATAACTTTAGAGGTGCCATCTTTTTCCCGCGTCTATTGCTCCAATACGAAGGCTGGATACGGGATGGTTTTCAAAGGGTGGAGGCAGGTATGTTATTTGGTGTAGCTCTGTCTTACATAACTGTCCAATCCATGCAAAGGAGTATTCGAGGGAATATCCACAAGCTCCTCTTGATTTTCATGCTTTTATTTTTGCTAGTGGTTACTAGGGTGAGATTTCAAACGACCCTTTCTTTAGCTTCCATTGTAGCTGCCTACGTCTTCAGCAAATCAAACACAAGAGGAAACTTTATTTTTAAATTACTTTCATTCAGTTTAATAGGTATATTTTTTCTGTACAATTATCATATTATTGAATCATTCTTCTCATTGATTTCTAGTCAGGGACAGTATGGAGAGTCTACATTGGTTCGTTTCCAAGGAGTTAGGCATTATTTTTTATTTATGAGTCAACAACATGCCTACTTTGGATTGGGATTTTTAATAAGAGGAAATCCAATAGTGGAAGCGATGATGGCGAGAAATCAGTGGAGTATTTATTATTTGGATGATTTAGGCATGTTAGGGACAGTTGTTCAATTAGGCTTATTTACATTGATAACTCATGGACTTGTATTCGTGAAAGCAATTCGTGTATTGCTGAAAAGTCGCTATCTAAAAGATCAGTCTTATTTTGCTTTTCTCTTGTGTTTGACAGTTTATCTCATCGGTTCCAATCTTTTCTTAAACATGTTTGACGGTCAGAGGATATTCGATGTGCCCTTCTATCTTGCTATTTATAGCTTTATGGGAGTACAGATTAAAAAACAGATAAGCATGGATAATAAGGAAGTGAGCAAGGAAGTTTATGGAAGAGAAATTTGAAGTTAAATCTGTTAAGTTTAATTTTTTAATGAATGTCATTTTAAAAATGTCAGGAGTAATTTTTCCACTGATAACGTTCCCCTATGTATCTAGAGTTTTATTTAGTGAGGCGAATGGAAAGATAGCTTTTGCAACATCTGTTATTGGCTACTTTTCTTTAGTTGCCTCCATGGGAATTCCCTCCTATGGGATTCGAAAATGTGCAGAAGTCCGTGATGATAGGGAACGATTATCTAAGGTGGTAAAAGAATTACTGATTTTAAATTCTATCTTTACATTTTTATCATATGTAGTCTTTGCAATCTTGCTCATTATAGTTCCTAAATTTGCAAGTGAGACTCCCTTATTCCTAATTACCTCTATTACAATTATTTTTAATATGTTGGGGGTAGAATGGTTTTATCAAGCCATTGAGCAATATCAGTACATTACTATTCGTAATATTACTTTTAAGATTGTATCAATCCTTCTAATGTTTATACTGGTTCATGAGCCTGCTGATTATGTCTTATATGCGGGGATAAATGTTTTAGCTTCTGTCGGATCTAATATCTTAAATGTGATGAGATTATCCCGTTATGTAGAGCTGCGAGGTGTAAAGGTTCAGAAATATGACCTTTATATTCATCTTATGCCAATCATCACCCTATTTTTATATAATGCAACAACAGTAATTTTTACAAGTCTCGATCAAGTTATGCTAGGTTTTTTGACTGAAGATGCAAGTGTTGGTTTTTATTCAGCAGCAATTAAAATAAAGAATATTTTAGTTAGCTTAATAACAGCCTTAGGAGCTGTTATGTTGCCGAAGATTTCTTATGCTTTAAAAAATGAAAGTCAGACAGATTTCAATCGAATGATTACGAAGTCGTTCAATTTTATTTTTATTTCAGCGGTTCCTGTGGCTATGTTTTTCGCTTTGATGGCTAAAGAGATTATTCTTGTGTTAGCAGGAGAAACCTATGTGGATGCTATTTCGATCTTACAGTTCTTGATGCCTTCTATTATCTTTATTGGCTTGAGTAGTGTGACAGCTTGGCAATTACTGATACCGCTCGGAAAAGAAAAATATACCGTTATTGGAGCTGTTATCGGTGCAGGTGTGAATATTTTGGTTAATATCCTCGCTATTCCGCGACTAGATGCTGTTGGGGCTGCTTTGGCCTCTAGTTTAGCAGAATTAGCAGTGCTGTTGGTACATGCTAAGGCACTAAAAGATGTTCTACGAAAAAACTTTGAAGGTAGAGAGCTTATCTTATCTCTTGTAGGTACAGGTATATCAGCCCTAGCTACATGGGGAGGAAAGCTGTTAATAGTTAGCAATAGTAATTTCTTCATTTGCCTTTTGTGCGGTTTTCTTTTCTTTGGAAGCTATGGATTACTGTTGTTAATATTTAAGGAAAAACTGATTACCGAAGCTGTTCATCAGATCAAAGGTAAATTGAGACAAAGAGGAGTATAATGACAAATACCTGTGTGTGCATGATTTTAAATTATAATGATGCAGAAACTGTCAAAAAATTAGTAGAAAATATTAAAGATTACCCAGTATTTAGTCATATTTTGATTGTTGATAATTGTTCAACGGATGATTCGTATCAGGAACTGAAGGTGCTGGAAAAGGGAAACATCCATGTAATTAGAACAGATAAAAATGGTGGCTATGGGTATGGAAATAATTTTGGAACAAGGTATATAAAAGAGCACTTTAAAGCGAAGTATATCTTATTATCTAACCCAGATGTTGTTTTTTCGAATGAACTGATTGCTCGTTTTATTTTTTCTCTGAAGAAGGAGGAAAAACTTGCTTTGGTTTCAGCCATTCAGTTGGATATTCATGGTCAACCTATCCAAGATCTGGCCTGGAAAGTGCCAACGTCTTTTGAATATGCTATTTTGAATTCGGGTAAGCTATCGCGATTTTTTCCTACGAACCATCAATTAGATTATACTAAAGCTGAACAATTAGTTGATTGTGTTCCCGGAGCTTTACTGATGTACGATGTGGATAAATTTCTATCGGTTGGAGGCTATGATGAGGATATGTTCCTTTTTGGTGAGGAAACAACTCTCGGATTTAAGTTAAAAGGGAGTGGTTATAGCTCGCTGCTAGTCTTAGATGATTTTTATAGACATGAACATTCAGTCAGCATAAGCAAATCTATTCAACAAAAAAGTAAACAGTTAGAGCTTTTGTACCAAAGTCGTTTATTATTTATGAAAAAGTATCTTAAATCAAGTAAATTGATGTTAGCTTTGGCACGATTTTTCCAAAATAGAACCTTGAAAAGATTACGTTAAAAAGATGGGGAATGTTGTGAGAGAAGAATTTACGCTAGAAACAGTTCAGAATTTAGAATTTGGTATTTTAAAATATCTTAAAGAAATTTGCGAACAGTATTCAATTAGGTACTATTTAGCCTACGGTACCTTGATTGGTGCAGTTAGACACAAAGGTTTTATCCCTTGGGACGATGATATTGATGTTATGATGCCAAGGAGTGACTATAGGCGTCTTCTGAAAATCTTGGCAACAAATCCCCATCCCTATTACAAGTTAATCTCAGCTGATACTGATAGACGTTTTCAAGTACCTCTTCCTAAAATAGTGGATACTAGGACTATCTTGATACAAGATTACGATTTAATTGAACCAGTTCCATTGGGGGTATATGTGGATATTTTCCTTATGGATGGCTCAGGAAACGACTATGATGAAGCTATTCGCCACTATGATCGTGCATTTTTCAATTATAGATTGTGGAAAAAGTCACGTCTCAAGTTGTTTCCATCTTCTATGTCTCGTATAAGGGGGCTGTTAAGATGGATTAAAAACCTACCTTATATTGTTAAAGGAAGCCAATATTATATGGCACTGTTGGAGAAGCATAATACAAAATATGACTATGATGATAGTCTATATGTGGCTACTTATGAAACGGGAACTCAGGAAGCTAAAAAATGTATCTGGAAACAATCCGATTTTGGAGAGGGATGTTACTTGAAGTTTAACGAAGAGTTATTTCAGGTTCCTAAGGAATATGATAAGATTTTGACACTAGAATATGGTGAGTATATGATTTTTCCACCTGTGGAACAGCAGGTTTCTCATCATTCCTATAACCTAAAATGGAATGATGAGTTGCTATGATAGGGGAGAATATAGGTAGTATATCAATGAAATCAGGAAAAGATAGAAAATGCAACGCCATCATTCTTGCCGCAGGATTTGGTTTAAGAATGGTGCCTATCAATACAGATAGACCGAAGGCTTTATTGTCAGTTAATGGTGAGATCCTAATAGAGCGTCTTATTCGTCAATTACGAGAAGTAGGGGTTGAGGATATTTTCATTGTTGTGGGCTATATGAAAGAGAAGCTGACCTATTTGAAAGATAAGTATTCTGTCACTCTCGTAGAAAACTTGAATTATGGCGATACGAATAATCTGTACTCGCTTTCTCTGGTTGCGGAAAAAATTTCAGATAGTTTTATCTTGCCTTGTGATATTTGGTGTAGAAAAAATCTGTTCTCAAGCAATGAAACAGAATCTTATTATATGGTTTATGCAAACGATATGAAGGATAAAGAACTCCCCATGACCGGAGTTGCTTATATCACCCACGAGGATGCTGAAAGATTTAAACAGTCACTATCTACCGTTATAGAAAGTGATGTGAAAAAAACAGCGTTTTGGGAAGAAGTACTTTATGATAGCCAATCTTTATGGATAAAGTCTAGATCGGTTGCTACAGATAGCATTATTCAAATCAATACTCTTGAAGATTTAAGAAAACTGGATAGTAAATCGGAACATTTGCAATCTGAAGAGATTGATTTGATTTGCCAAACTTTGCAGGTTCATCCAGAAACTATTTGTGAGATTACTGCTCTAAAAAAAGGAATGACTAACCGTTCTTTCTTGTTTTCTTGTGAGGGGCAAAAGTATATTATGCGTATTCCTGGTGAGGGAACGGAGTTATTGATCAACAGGCAACAGGAAGCTTCGGTCTACCAAGTTCTGGATAATACAGATATATGTGATGATGTTGTATATATAAATCCAACAAGTGGATACAAAATTACTAGATTTGTGGATCATGCAAGAAATTGTGACGTAAATGATGTTTTTGATTTAAAAAAATGTATGTCCAAATTGAGAGAATTTCATGAATCGGAATACCAAGTTGAACATGAATTTAATCTATTTGAACAGATAAATTTTTATGAAACATTGCTAGAAGATACTAAATCTGTCTACAGTGATTATAATCAGGTAAAAAAACAAGTTTTTGATCTTTCCGATTACATTGATAAATATACTCAAAAAAAAGTTTTATCCCATATTGATGCTGTCCCAGATAATTTTCTAATTTATACAGAAAATGATGAAGAAGTAATTCGTTTAATTGATTGGGAGTATGCTGGTATGCAGGATCCTCATGTTGATATTGCCATGTTTTGCATTTATGCTCTGTATGATAGAGCACAAATTGATCAACTAATTGATATTTACTTTGAGGATGCTTGTCCTAAAGAAATTCGCTTAAAAATATACTGCTACATTGCGGTATGTGGTCTATTGTGGAGCAACTGGTGTGAATATAAGCGAAGTTTAGGAGTGGATTTTGGTGAGTATGCTTATCGCCAATATCAATATGCGAGAGATTTTAGCAGTATTTTAACAAATAGATAATATTTGGAGGAATTTGATGTCTAAATTGAAAGGAACAATTCAAGGTTTACTTTCAGGTATGTTCTGGGGGCTAGATACTTCGTTGAATGGTTTTGTTTTAACACTAGTGCCATTTATTCTTTTAGATAGTCGCCTTATTTCTGGAGCACTGCTGTTGGCATTTTTCCATGATTTGATTTCTGCTGTATTACTGACAATTAGTTTAGGTGTGAAGGGAAAACTTGGGGGAATTGGCAGTTTACTCCAAAAAAGAAGTTCCCAATTCGTTATGCTAGCTTCTCTGTTTGCAGGTCCTTTGGGAATGCGTGCTTATCTTTCAGCAGTTGAATTACTTGGTTCAAGTTTAACTGCGACAATTTCTGCTACGTATCCGGCATTGGCTGCTATATTAGGAGCTATTTTCCTAAAAGATCGCTTAAACAAACGTGGCTGGTTAGGACTAGGATTGACTATACTAGCTGTCATTATTTTAGGGTATACAAATTCAACACCTTTTAATAATCTATTTTGGGGCGTACTCGTAGTTTCATTATGTGTATTTGGCTGGGCCGCTGAAAGTGTGATTACTGCTTACGGAATGAAGGATGACATACTTCCAGAACAAGCCCTGTTCATTAGGCAGTGGACTTCAAGTATCGTTTACTTATTCTTCATGTTTTTTGAAGGCGATATTTTTTATAGTTTGACTCAGGTACTTACTTCGGTAAGCATTGTACTTATTATCATTTTAGCAACTATTGGAACGTTATCGTATCTCTTTTATTATTCAGCTATTGATTCAATTGGACCAGTCAAAGCGACAAGTCTGAATGTAACATATTCTCTCTGGACGGTTATCTTTTCTTTATTTCTATCGGGAGGGAACTTGGAGATGAAGTTAATCGCTTGTGGATTTTTAATCATTGTAGGTTCATCACTTATTATAAAAAATTAATTCTAGGGAGGAACTATGCGTGCTATTATTTTAGCAGCGGGAATGGGAACGCGGCTTCGACCATTAACGCTAACTACTCCAAAATCGTTGATTAAAATTGGAGATGAAACTCTTATTGAAAGGCAAATTAGGTTTTTAAAAGAAGTTAATATTGATGAAATTATTGTAGTGACAGGGTACCTTTCTGAGAAATTTCATTTTTTAGAAGATAAATATGGAGTAAGGTTAGTTTACAATGATAAGTATGATGTTTATAATAATCTTTATACGATGTATCTAGTTCGAGAGTACCTCCGTGATGCCTATGTAATTGATGCGGACAATTATCTTAGCAAGAACTTTTTGCATAATACAATGCAACAATCAACTTATTTTAGTGCCTACAAGACTAATTTTAAAAATGAATGGCTTTTAAAATGTAACTTTGACAATCTTGTTGAAGAGATAGTAGTGGCAAGTGGAGAAGGTTCAATTCTATCAGGTGTTTCTTATTGGACCGAGGAAATGGGCATACTATTGCGTGATATTTTGGAAGTAAAAGTTGAAAAGGGAGAGTTTACAGACTTATATTGGGATGATCTTGTGAAAAATAATTTATCTATAATAAAAGTTTATAAGGAAGAAATTCCAAGCAACTCTATTTTTGAAATTGACAGTTTAGAGGATTTAGAATGCTTGAAACGTTTTCTATCATCTAATGAAATCCAGTAAATTTAAAGTCTACAACTTCTTGTAGCCAATTAATAGTTTGATATTTTTTACCAATAGGACATCTTGTTCATATTATGCAGGTTTTTCATTAATTGAAGTTTGGTGAATTTGTATAACGTTTTGGGGAGACAAATATGTCTCCTCTTTCTCTGAGCTCAATTAGTTAAAATTTTTTCAATGTGTCATGGTATATTTTGTTTCATAACGGTATGCGATAGTGAGATATGGTATAATGGTGAATGATAAAAATAACATAGCGAGAAGTATCTTTAATAGTTTTCGTTGTATTTTATAAATAGGAATCTTAGAGGAAGCAATGTCATACGATTATCTAATTGTTGGTGCTGGTTTGTTTGGTGCGGTATTTGCACATGAGGCAGCAAAAAAAGGGAAAAAAATAAAGATCATTGAGAAACGAGATCATATTGCTGGGAATATTTATAGCAAGGAAGTTGAAGGTATTCAGGTTCATGAATATGGTGCCCATATTTTCCATACATCTGAGAAGGAAATCTGGGATTATGTGAACCAGTTTGCAGAATTCAACCGCTATACGAACTCACCAGTTGCCAACTATAAGGGGGAAATATATAATTTACCCTTCAATATGAATACCTTTAATAAACTTTGGGGTGTGGTAACACCGGCGGAGGCGGAGGCGAAAATTGCTGAGCAGCGTAGGGTTCTCGGTGGAAAAACACCTGAAAATTTGGAAGAACAAGCTATTTCACTCGTTGGTACGGACATTTATGAAAAATTGATTAAGTCTTATACAGAGAAGCAATGGGGAACATCCTGTACAGAGCTTCCTGCCTTTATCATCCGTCGCTTGCCCGTTCGCTTGACTTATGATAATAACTACTTCAATGATACTTATCAAGGTATCCCAATTGGTGGCTATACACAGATTGTCAAAAAAATGCTTGACCATGAAAATATTGACATAGAAACAGGCGTTGATTTCTTCGCTAACAAGGAAGAGTATCTTGCTAACTATCCAAAGGTTGTCTTCACGGGGATGATTGATGAATTTTTTGATTATGAGCTTGGAGAATTGGAATACCGTAGTCTTCGTTTTGAAACAGAAGTGCTAGATATGGACAATTACCAAGGAAATGCAGTTGTGAATTATACAGATAGTGAAACACCATTTACTCGTATCATTGAGCACAAGCATTTTGACTTTGGTAATCAGGCGAAGACAATTATAACACGTGAGTACTCTCAAACATGGCAGCGTGGAGATGAGCCGTATTATCCAGTAAATAATGACCGTAATAATCACTTATACACAGCCTATAAGAAATTGGCTGAGAAGCAAAAAAATGTTATATTTGGTGGTCGTCTAGGACACTACCGTTATTATGATATGCATCAGGTTATTGGTGCTGCCTTGCAGTGTGTGAGAAATGAAGTCAATTAAAAGTGATGTGTTAGGAAATTAGGCTATGAATGGAGGGGGAGCTCTCTAATTTAGCCTGATTTTTTTATTCAAAAAACTATAATATATTTGCTCTCTCTCTTTCTGAACAAAGAACTAGAAATTATATCTACTGCTTATCAAGAACAGATAAAAGCCCTGTCTCCTCCTAGCCTTGTTAGATGGGGATTTAATGAGCTATTGTTCTGTATGTGAAGTACAAAATGAGTCTGGGGCAAAAAGATTTTCAATTTTGAAAATCTCAATTATCAAGTCCTTTAGATCTATAATTGAAGAAAAAAAGCGAACAAAACTAGTTTTCTGACAATCAGAATCTTGGTTTGTTCGCTTTTTATATATGAGATTGGACGATTGTCCCAACCTCTTTTATTTATTGAATAGCTGCTAATAAGTCAAGAGCTTGTTTTTCAAGTTTTGCGAGGGTTTCTTCGGACAATTCCAATGTACCAGTGCCCCATGCTTCTGGATTGATGGTTGAACCTGTGAACTCACCGACAATTTGAGTGCGGATGAAGGGGAGCAGGTGTTGAAAATCTTTAAATAGGTGGTCATGTCCACTGTTTGCGACTGCCGATACAGTCGTAATTTTATCTTGAAGGATGGATGGACCTTTTGGATCTGACAAATCAAGTGAACGGCTGAGCCAGTCTAGGGCGTTTTTGACAATGCCTGGTATAGCATAGTTGTAGACTGGAGAGAAAATCCAGATGGCATCAGCGGTACCCACTTGTGCACGAAGCTCAGAAATTTCAGGGAGAACCGGTGTTTCACTATCTTGATTGAATAAGGGAATTTTAGCAAGGTCAATATAAGACACTTCCGCCTTGTCGGTCAGGAATGCTTCTGCTTTTTTTGCCATTTGATGGTTAAAAGAGCCTTCACGTAGTGAACCAACTAAGAATAATACATTTGCCATAATGGTATTTGTCTCCTTTTGAAAAGATAAATGTATGGTTTGTAAAAATCAACCGCTGGAGCTGCCAACTTGACAGAATACCTCCTAGCTCTAGCTATCCTCTGATTTTCACTGAGTATTAGTATATCGTATTTATCTCTTGTTGACAATGCTGGACTTACTGCTTCTTGAATTTTTTAAGAATCCTAGCTAGTTGCTCTTGTTCTTCTAAGCTAAGGACAGAAAAAATTTGCCCGATATGGTCGTAGTGTTCAGGCAAGATATTTTCTATGGTTTTTCGTCCTAATGGGGTAAGGCAAATTAGTGAGGCGCGGCGATCGTTTGTATCAACTGTTTTAGAAATATAACCATCTCGAATCATATTTTTGATAACAACAGTCATATTACCAGAGGTACTTAGCAACTTATCAATTAAGTCTTGAATGCGTAAATTTCCTTTGTTATAGAGCGCTTCCATTACTCCGAATTGGCAGACTGTCAATCCATGTTTTTTTATGGTTTCCAATTCAGACTTTGAGATGGTATTGGCAGCTCTGTGGAAGACGACTAGGCTATGGAGTGCCTGCTTGTTTTCGTGTAAAGATTGTTCAACAGTTTTCATGAGAACATTTTAGCAATAAATAGTTCGCTTATCAAGCAAAAAAAGCAATATTCCTCTTTCTTGTACTACATGGAATGAAAATTATCTTGTAAGAATGGAAATCTTGCCTAAGTTATAGTATAATAAGGCTATTATGGAAAAAAAGATTAGTCAACTTTTGGAGGCAATGTCAACGAAGAAAGGGCAGTTATCGGTCGGTTCGTTCATTCTCCTTAGTGTCATTACTTTTTCGATATTTGTCATCTGGGATCTTGCGGCTAAGCCCTTTTCTGATGTGCGTTACCATGCTATTGCAGTGGCTAGGAAGTATGCGGATTTACAGTTTGTCAAAGATTTTTCTGTCTATAATGGGACGGAGACCTATTTTAGTCTGCGAGGGTCGACAAGTAAAGGTGAGTCAATCGCAGTTATCGTTCCAGAAGCAACAAATACTGTTTACGTTTATACACTAGCAAATGGTATTTCAGAAAGCCAAGCGCAGGCTATTGCTCAAAAAAATGGAGCAGGAGAAAGGGAGCGTATAGTCCTTGGATATAGAGATGGTAAGCCGATTTGGGAAGTTAAATCTGGCACCGCCTATTATCTAATTGAATTTGAAACAGGAAACTTTATCAAGAAGGAGGGGTTATGAGCAGGCTTTCAAAGCGTGTCCTAGACATGGAAGAGAGTGTAACACTGGCAGCAGGAGCACGTGCTAAGGCTCTGAAAGCCGAGGGGCGTGACATTTTAGAGTTGACTTTGGGAGAGCCAGATTTTGTGACTCCCAGAAATATTCAGGAAGCAGCCATAGCATCTATAGAAAGTGGAAGGGCTAGTTTCTATACAGTGGCTTCCGGACTTCCAGAGTTAAAGGATGCGGTCAATACTTATTTTGAGAACTTCTACGGTTATTCTATTGATCGAAATCAAGTTGTTTTAGCGACGGGGGCAAAATTTGTTCTCTATGCTTTCTTTGCAGCAATCCTCAATCCTGGTGATGAGGTGATTATTCCAACCCCCTATTGGGTATCTTATGCGGATCAGATTAAGATGAACGAAGGTGTGCCTGTCTTTGTTACTGCGACAGAGGAGCACAATTTTAAAGTAACAGTGGATCAGCTAGAGGCAGCTCGTACAGCTAATACTAAGGTTTTTCTTCTCAATTCGCCATCAAATCCGACAGGAATGATTTATAGTCGTGAGGAGCTTGAAGCTATTGGTAATTGGGCTGTGGAACATGATATTCTGATTCTGGCGGATGATATCTATGGTCGTCTGGTCTATAATGGTCACACCTTCACACCGATTTCCAGTATCTCAGAAAGTATTCGCCAGCAGACAATCGTAGTCAATGGTGTAGCTAAGGCATACGCTATGACAGGTTGGCGGGTTGGTTTTGCGGTCGGTAATCCTGAGATTATTGCTGCTATGAGTAAGATTGTCGGCCAAACGACTTCAAATTTGACAACCGTCGCTCAGTACGCGGCTATCGAAGCTTTTACAGGTCCGCAGGATGCAGTAGAAGCTATGCGACAAGCTTTTGAAGAGCGACTCAATACGATTTATCCCTTGCTTGCAGAGGTTCCTGGATTTGAAGTAGTCAAACCAGAAGGGGCCTTCTATCTATTTCCGAATGTGAAGAAGGCTATGGAAATGAAGGGATATACGGAGGTGACTGAGTTTACGACAGCCATCTTGGAAGAAGTCGGAGTGGCAATGGTTACGGGTGCAGGTTTTGGTGCTCCTGAAAATATCCGTCTCAGCTATGCGACAGATATGAGTACCTTGAGAGAAGCCATTACTCGTTTGCATACATTTATGAAAAATTAAAAAAAGAGGAAAAAAATGTCTAGAAAATTGATTACGATTAACCAAGTGAAAGATTATGTTGGTCAAGAAGTGACGATTGGCGCCTGGGTTGCTAATAAGTCTGGTAAGGGGAAACTTGCTTTCTTGCAGTTACGTGATGGTACGGCTTTCTTTCAAGCTGTTGCCTTCAAACCAAACTTTATCGAGAAATTCGGTGAAGAAGTCGGTGGTGAGAAATTTGATACGGTGAAACGCTTGAGCCAAGAGACATCAGTTTATGTGACAGGGATTGTCAAGGAAGATGAGCGTTCTAAATTTGGTTATGAATTGGATGTGACAGAGATAGAAGTGATCGGGGAGTCACATGATTATCCGATTACTCCGAAAGAACACGGTACAGATTTCTTAATGGATAATCGTCATCTCTGGTTGCGTTCTCGTAAGCAGGTTGCTATCCAGCAGATCCGTAACGCGATCATTTATGCGACTTACGAGTTCTTTGAAAAGAATGGTTTTATTAAGTTTGATAGTCCAATCTTATCAGGAAATGCTGCGGAAGATTCAACAGAACTCTTTGAGACAGATTACTTTGGTACACCAGCCTACCTCAGCCAATCAGGTCAGCTTTACCTTGAAGCGGGTGCTATGGCACTTGGTCGGGTTTTTGACTTTGGTCCAGTATTTCGTGCTGAAAAATCCAAAACTCGTCGTCACCTAACAGAGTTTTGGATGATGGATGCTGAGTATTCATTCTTGAGTCATGAAGAATCACTTGATTTGCAAGAGGCTTATGTTAAAGCACTTATCCAAGGTGTCATTGATCGTGCTCCTCAGGCATTAGAAACGCTGGAGCGTGATGTGGATGCTCTTAAGCGTTATATAGCTGAACCATTTAAGCGTGTAGCTTACGATGATGCTATCACTCTTCTTCAAGAGCACGAGGCAGATGAAGATACAGATTACGAACATATTGAACACGGTGATGACTTTGGTTCACCGCACGAAACATGGATTTCAAACTACTTTGGTGTACCGACATTTGTTGTCAACTATCCAGCAAGCTTTAAAGCATTTTATATGAAACCAGTTCCTGGTAACCCAGAGCGAGTGCTGTGTGCCGATCTTCTTGCACCAGAAGGCTACGGTGAAATCATTGGTGGTTCTATGCGTGAGGACGACTACGATGCCTTAGTGGCTAAGATGGATGAGCTGGGTATGGATAAGACGGAATATGAATTTTACCTTGATCTCCGTAAGTATGGTTCCGTGCCACACGGTGGTTTTGGTATTGGTATCGAGCGGATGGTTACTTTTGTCGCTGGTACAAAACATATCCGAGAAGCCATTCCATTCCCACGTATGCTACACCGCTTGCATCCATAATGAACTGATAAACAGACTACAAATGTGGTCTGTTTTCTTGCGTCTTAGGTGGAAGGATATGTTAAGCAAACCATTGGAGTGATGATGAAGGAAGATAAATTGGGTAAAGAAATGATCTGTCTAATCTAAAAACTGGAGAATATTGAGCTGTCTTTCTATTTTTCAGTTGTTGAGATGTGGGGTCTGCGCGTGGTTTTGCCAAGAACAATGGAAATAGACTGGGAGTAGGTGGTCTGTTTTGGATAGAACTTATGCTATAATAGAATGAGAAAAACAAAAAGGAGATAGGACGAATGAGAACAATCCATACGGACAAAGCACCGGCAGCTATCGGTCCTTATGTTCAGGCGAAGGTAGTAGGGAATTTCCTCTTTGCATCAGGACAAGTACCACTTTCACCTGATACAGGAGAAATTGTTGGTGAAACCATTCAGGAACAAACAGAACAGGTACTGAAAAATATTGAGGCTATTTTGGCAGCGGCTGGAACAGACTTTGACCATGTTGTGAAGACGACTTGTTTCTTAAAAGATATGGATGATTTTGCGGTCTTTAACGAAGTGTATAAAACAGCTTTTTCGACTGAATTTCCAGCTCGTTCAGCGGTAGAGGTTGCTCGCTTGCCACGTGATGTTAAGGTTGAAATTGAAGTGATTGCAGTGATTGATTAGAAAAGGAGGGGATGTCATGTCAGACAAACTCCATTTAGTAATTGTGACAGGGATGTCTGGGGCAGGTAAGACGGTGGCTATCCAGTCTTTTGAAGACTTGGGCTATTTTACCATTGATAATATGCCTCCGACACTCTTACCAAAATTTTTAGAATTGATTCGCCACAGCCAGGATAATGACAAGATAGCCCTTGTGGTAGATATGCGGAGTAGGTCTTTCTTCTCTGAGATTCGAGAGGTTCTGGATGAGATTGAAGGGGCAGAAGATCTGGACTTTAAAGTGCTCTTTTTAGATGCGACAGACAGTGAATTGGTTGCTCGTTACAAGGAAACTCGTCGTTCCCATCCGTTGGCAGCGGATGGACGTGTTCTGGATGGTATTCAGCTTGAGCGTGAGTTGTTAGCTCCCTTGAAAAATATGAGTCAAAATGTGATTGATACGACAGAGCTGACACCTCGAAATTTGCGTAGGGAGATTTCGGAACAGTTTGCCAGCAAGGACAACCAGCCTTCTTTCCGTATAGAAGTTATGTCTTTTGGTTTTAAATATGGTTTGCCACTGGATGCGGATTTGGTGTTTGATGTCCGCTTCTTACCAAATCCTTATTATATATTTGAATTGCGAAATCTAACGGGTCTGGATCAGCCGGTTTTTGATTATGTGATGGAACATCGAGAATCAGAAGAGTTTTATAAGCATTTGCTTGGTTTGATTGAGCCGATCTTGCCTGGCTATCAGAAGGAAGGCAAGGCTGTTCTAACGATTGCGGTTGGATGTACAGGCGGTCAGCATAGAAGTGTTGCTTTTGCTAAACGCCTCGCAGATGATTTGGAGAAAAACTGGATTGTTCATCGTAGTCATCGGGATAAAGATAGACGGAAGGAAACGGTTAATCGCTCATGAGAAAGCCAAAGATAACAGTCATCGGTGGTGGAACGGGAATCCCAGTCATTTTGAAGAGTTTGCGGGATAAGGATGTGGATATTACAGCTATTGTGACGGTGGCAGATGATGGTGGTTCATCTGGAGAGATCCGTCAGGCCTTGCAGGTGACACCGCCGGGAGATTTGCGCAATGTTCTTTTAGCCATGTCTGATATGCCTAAACTCTATGAGCAGATTTTTCAGTACCGTTTTGCAGATTCAGATGGTCCCTTAGCAGGTCATCCGCTTGGGAATCTTATTATTGCAGGGATTTCTGAGATGCAAGGGTCAACCTACAATGCTATGCGTCTGCTAACTCGTTTTTTCCATACAACAGGGAGAATCTATCCCTCAAGCGAACAGGCTTTAACACTACATGCAGTCTTTACAGATGGGACAGAGGTGTCTGGTGAAAGCAAAATTGCTAAACACAAGGGTATGATTGGTCATGTCTATGTGACAAATTCCTACAATGATGATGAGCCAAAGGCAAGTCGTCAGGTTGTCGAAACAATTATGAATAGTGATATGATCGTTCTAGGTCCCGGCTCGCTTTTTACCTCTATCTTGCCCAACCTCATGATTTCAGATATTGGGAAGGCCCTCAAAGAAACAAAGGCAGAGGTGACCTATGTTTGCAATATCATGACCCAGCGTGGAGAAACAGAATTTTTCTCGGATGCGGATCATGTTGCGGTTCTCAATGCCCATTTAGCAGAAAAATTTATTGATACGGTTTTAGTGAATATTGAACCTGTTCCGCAAGATTATATGAATACCAATCAGTTTGATGAGTATTTGGTGCAGGTTAAGCATGACTTTGCTGGCTTGCAAGAGCAGGCTGGTCGCGTCATCTCTTCAGATTTTTTACGGTTGGAAAATGGCGGAGCGTTTCATGATGGTGATTTGGTGGTAGAAGAGTTGCTCAAGATTTTGCAGGTGCGGTCATGAGTTTTACAGTACAGGTAAAAGAGGAACTGCTGAGTCAGTCCAGTCAAAATAAGAGTGAACTATCGGCTATCATCAAGCTGTCTGGCAGTTTAGGTTTGGCCTCGTCTGGTTTGACATTATCCATCAGTACAGAAAATGCCAAGATTGCTCGTCATATTTATGAGTTGTTGTTGTATTTCTATCAGATCAAAGCGGAAATCCATCACCATCAAAAGCCCAATCTTAAGAAGAACCGAGTCTATGCCGTTTTAGTAGAGGATGGGGTTACTGATATTTTAAATGATTTGCATTTGGCGGATAGTTTCTTTGGACTGGAGACAGGAATCTCTCCCTTGGTTTTAGAAAATGATGCTTGGAGTCAAGCCTATTTGCGTGGGGCCTTTCTGGCAAGTGGATCTGTAAAGGATCCTGAAAAAGGAAAGTATCAACTAGAAATTGCTTCTGTCTATAGTGATCATGCTCATGATTTAGCGAATCTCATGCAGAAATTCCTGCTGGATGCTAAGGTAATTGAGCGAAGTAAAGGGACAATTACCTATCTACAACGGGCTGAAGATATTATGGATTTTCTTCTGGTGATTGGAGCAGAAGAGGCCAAAATCGAATTTGAAAATGTCAAATTACTTCGTGAAGCTCGAAATGATTTGAATCGGACAACCAATGCAGAGGCAGCAAATATAGCCAAAACAGTTCATGCCAGCATGAAAACGATAAACAATATTATCAAAATTATGGAAACCATTGGTTTGGATCAGTTATCGGGTGACTTACAAGAAATTGCCCAGTTACGGATCCTGCACCCTGATTATTCCATCCAGCAGTTGGCCGATAGCTTGAGCAATCCCATTACCAAAAGTGGGGTTAATCACCGTTTGCGGAAAATCAATCAGATTGCAGATGAGTTGTAGTAAAGCAATAAAGGTAGTCACTTGTTGTGAACTAGCCTTGTGAATTGGTTTTTGAGATAGGTTTCTAGGAGATGGAGAGGCTTTTTCTAGTCATGATTAGCTTTGTGAGCGGATATATGTTAGAATGGATAAGGGATACCCAACTGGAAAGGAATGTTGATGATAAGCAATGAACAATATGATTATCTAAGAAAACATCCAGCCTTTGAGCGGTTAACACGTGATAGTTTTGACCAGTTAGCTAAGCATATTCGTTTTCGAAAGATTCCTAAAGGACAAATCTTTTTTTATGCGGAAGACTCCAGAGACTATTTATTTGTATTGTATCAAGGATATGTTCGGATTGAGCAGTACGATGAAACAGATAGCTTTACTTATTTAGATTATATTCGGCAGGGTGGTGCTTTTCCTTTTGGAGATATATTTCAAGACAAACCCTATCACTATACGGCCATAGCCATAACGGATTTAGAGTGCTTTATCGTGCCGATGGCCTTGTTTGAAAGTATATCTAGAGTAAACCCTCGTCAGTTGGTTTATATTTGTCAGAAATTATCCAGAATTCTTAGTTTTCAGGAGTTACGATTGCGAAACGCGATGCGCGCCAAGGCATCAGATAGGGTTGTTCAGGCACTAGCTCTTCTTTATTGGGATATGTGTCAAAGGGATAGTCAGGCTACTCTACCGTTTGAAATCCATATTCAAGAAATTTCACGCTTAGCGGCTACGACTAGAGAAACAGTTAGCCATGTTCTCAAGCAGCTGAAACAGGATGAAAAGATTGCCTACAGTCATAAACAATTAACCTATCTGGATATTGATTATTTTTTAGAAAATTTAACAGAGACTCATTGAAGTTTCTGTTATTTTTTTACAAAAAATAAAAATTCATCTAATGATATATTGGAGAGAAATATGCAGATTATAGTCGATATTATCGATATTTACCCATAATTAGGCTTAAAAATGTGAAGGATTTCTCAAAACAAATGTGAACGTTTTCAAGTTTTTTACTCCTTGCTTTGTTAGACTAGGGGTGTAAATAGGAGACGAGATGGGAAAGCGTACGGTCTCTTGTCGTTCCTAAATCATGTTATAAATCTAAAAGGAGAACAGAAGATGTCTAACCATCCTATTCATGTATTTTCAGAAATTGGTAAGTTAAAAAAAGTTATGTTGCATAGACCGGGTAAGGAAATTGAAAACCTGATGCCTGATTACTTGGAGCGCTTGCTTTTTGATGATATTCCTTTCTTGGAAGATGCACAAAAAGAACACGATGCATTTGCTCAAGCTCTTCGTGATGAAGGGGTTGAGGTGCTTTACTTAGAAAAATTAGCTGCTGAATCACTCATTACACCTGAGGTTCGTGAGCAATTTATCAATGAGTACTTGGATGAAGCAAATATCCGTGGTCGAGCAACTAAGAAAGCGATTCGTCAGTTATTGATGGCTATTGAAGACAATCAAGAACTGGTTGAAAAAACAATGGCTGGTGTTCAAAAGGCAGAATTGCCAGACATCCCTGCTGAAGAAAAAGGTTTGACAGATTTGGTCGAATCCTCCTACCCATTTGCAATAGATCCAATGCCAAACCTTTACTTCACACGGGATCCATTTGCTACAATCGGTAATGCTGTTTCACTGAATCACATGTACTCCGAAACACGTAATCGGGAAACCTTGTATGGCAAATACATCTTTACTTACCATCCAGAATATGGTGGAAAAGTACCGCTGGTTTATGACCGTGAAGAAACAACCCGTATCGAAGGTGGTGATGAGCTGGTTCTTTCAAGGGATGTTTTGGCTGTAGGGATTTCACAACGTACGGACGCAGCATCTATTGAAAAACTTTTAGTAAATATCTTCGAGCAAAATGTGGGCTTCAAGAAGGTGCTAGCTTTTGAGTTTGCTAATAATCGTAAATTCATGCACTTGGATACAGTGTTCACAATGGTTGACTATGATAAGTTTACGATTCACCCAGAAATTGAAGGGGATTTACGGGTTTATTCTGTCACTTATGAAAATGAGATGCTCCATATTGAAGAAGAACATGGTGACTTGGCAGAATTACTTGCTACAAACCTTGGTCTTGAAAAAGTGGAATTGATTCGTTGTGGTGGCGGTGATATGGTTGCTGCTGGTCGTGAACAATGGAATGATGGTTCAAATACGTTAACGATTGCACCGGGTGTTGTAGTTGTTTACAAGCGTAACACTATTACTAACGCTATCTTAGAATCTAAAGGACTTCGCTTGATTAAGATTGGTGGTAGTGAGTTGGTTCGCGGTCGTGGTGGACCACGTTGTATGTCAATGCCATTTGAACGTGAAGAAGTTTAATGATGAAGACTCGAGAACTGCTTTGTATTGGTTCGGAACCTTGGGAACGAGCAAGTGCGTTATACGTACGCTATAGGGTCTTTGTTCTTGAACGAAATATTGCGAAAGAGGATGAATTTGACCGGCATGATGAGAAAGGTCGGGTATATGCAAACCTGTATCTTGATCGAAAGCCGGTCTCAACTGGACGCTTTCTTCCGATTGGACAAGGGCAAGCAAGGTTAACTCGAATTGCTACACTTAAAAAATACAGGGGCAATGGCTATGCTTCAAAAATTATCCGAGCTTTGGAAGATTATGCTCTTGAAGTTGGCATCCATCAGCTGCTGATTCATTCGGAGTTGACAGCTAAGTCATTTTATGAGTCCTTAGGTTATCAGGCAACATCGGACATCTATCAAGAGGATGGGGAATGGTGCCAAACACTGACGAAAACAATTACATAGAAATAAAATTAGGAGAAGAAGCAATGACAAACATTTTTAAAGGCAGACATTTTTTAGCGGAGAAGGATTTCACTCGTGCAGAATTGGAATGGTTGATTGATTTTTCAGCGCATTTGAAAGATTTGAAGAAGCGTAATATTCCGCATCGCTATTTGGAAGGAAAAAATATTGCGCTCTTGTTTGAAAAAACATCAACACGTACTCGTGCAGCTTTCACGGTAGCTTCTATTGATTTGGGTGCTCACCCTGAATATCTTGGTGCCAATGATATTCAACTTGGCAAAAAAGAATCTACAGAAGATACTGCTAAAGTACTGGGACGGATGTTTGATGGTATTGAGTTCCGCGGTTTCAGCCAAAAAATGGTAGAAGAATTGGCGGAGTTCTCAGGTGTACCTGTATGGAATGGATTGACCGATGCGTGGCATCCAACTCAAATGTTGGCAGACTACTTAACTGTCAAAGAAAACTTTGGCAAACTTGAAGGATTGACTTTGGTTTATTGTGGTGATGGACGCAATAATGTTGCTAATTCACTATTGGTAACTGGTGCTATTCTTGGTGTTAATGTCCACATCTTCTCACCAAAAGAACTCTTCCCAGAAGAAGAAGTCGTTGAACTAGCAAAAGGCTTCGCTAAAGAATCTGGTGCGCGTGTTCTTATCACGGATAATGCAGATGAGGCTGTTAAAGGAGCAGATGTTCTTTATACAGATGTTTGGGTATCAATGGGTGAGGAAGATAAATTTGCAGAACGTGTTGCCCTTTTGAAACCTTACCAAGTCAATATGGAGTTGGTGAAAAAAGCAGAGAACGAAGATCTCATCTTCTTGCACTGCCTACCAGCTTTCCATGATACCAATACAGTTTACGGTAAAGATGTTGCTGAAAAATTCGGTGTAGAAGAAATGGAAGTGACAGATGAAGTGTTCCGTAGCAAGTATGCACGCCACTTCGACCAAGCTGAAAACCGTATGCACACTATCAAAGCAGTGATGGCTGCAACATTGGGTGATCCGTTTGTACCACGTGTTTAAAAACTACTGAATGAAATCGCAACCTCCGGGGGCTGGGATCAGCCCCTTTTTATGGAGAGAAATGAAAACGATTTCTGTTATACGAAAGTGAGGCGAGATCTAAGAATATGACGAATCGAAAAATTGTAGTAGCCTTGGGAGGAAATGCTATCTTATCTTCTGACCCATCGGCTCAAGCACAGAAGGAAGCTTTGGTACAGACAGCTAAGCATCTTGTAAAACTAATAAAAAATGGGGACAACTTAATTATCACGCATGGAAACGGTCCTCAGGTTGGGAATTTGCTTCTTCAAAACCTTGCTGCCGATTCAGAGAAAAACCCAGCTTTTCCATTGGATAGCTTGGTAGCAATGACAGAAGGTTCGATTGGTTTCTGGTTGCAAAATGCTCTGGAAAATGAGCTGCTAAAGGAAGGTATAGATAAGAATGTAGCTTCTATCATTACTCAGGTTATCGTTGATAAGCATGATCCGGCTTTCGAGAACTTATCGAAGCCAATCGGTCCATTCTATACAGAAGAAGAGGCTAAGGTAGAAGCCGAAAAGACTGGTGCAACGTTCAAAGAAGATGCAGGTCGTGGTTGGCGTAAGGTTGTGGCTTCGCCAAAGCCGGTTGGTATCAAAGAAATTGGTACTATCAGAACCCTTCTCAATGCAGGGGAAGTTGTTGTGGCTGCTGGGGGCGGTGGTATCCCAGTTGTGCAGGAACAAGATGGTACTCTTTCAGGTGTTGAGGCGGTTATTGATAAGGATTTCGCTTCTCAATGTTTGGCTGAATTGGTGGATGCTGACTTGTTTATCGTATTGACGGGTGTGGATTATGTCTTTGTTAACTACAACAAGCCAGATCAGGAAAAATTAGAAAAAGTAACCGTAGCTGAATTGGAGGAATATATCCAACAAAACCAATTTGCGCCAGGTTCTATGTTGCCAAAAGTTCAAGCAGCTATTGCTTTTGTGAATAATAAACCGGAATCAAAAGCAGTTATTACATCGCTAGAAAACTTAGGTGCATTGATTGAGTCAGACAGTGGGACAATCATTGTCAAACAGTAAAGTTGGACGGGTTATTTTATTGATGGATGCAGGGAAAAAGTTGAGCATGTTTCATACTTTTCCCTCTTCCCATCAAATTCCTATCAAGTATCTATCTATAAGCAATGTTTTCAGGATGATATTCTTTGATAATCAAAACGGTGTTTTTAGCCTGCTGTTTAAAAGTTCGAAAGTGGCAGAAGAAACGGTCCTTGGGACTGCTGAAGCAGGTTTTGGTGGTCATTAAGTCTAAAAATACTGGAAGAGATGCATAATCTCTTGGTTTTAGGTGGATATTTGATTAGGTTATTGTGAATATAACTTTCTTTGCAATAAAGAATAAATAAATTCTCTTTGAAAGTCAAAACGATAGGTGTTGATTCATCTTGATGAGTGAGAAATTCTGGCGGAGTTTTCCAGCCTGCTACTTAAGAATTGGAAGTAGGGAAGACTAGCTTGAACTTTATTTTCTCATCAGTTTTGGATTATTATTGGTTATAAAAATATTATAGGAGGTTTTTTGCGATGAGCGAAAAAGTGAAAAAAGGCTTTAAGTTGCCTTCGTCTTATACTATATTGATACTCATTATTGCCGTGATGGCAATTATGACATGGATTATTCCAGCAGGTCAGTATCAGAAGGATGAGGCTGGTAAGTTTATTACGGGAACTTATGAAGCGGTTAAGCAAAATCAACAAGGGATTTGGGATGTACTAATGGCTCCTATTCGCGCTATGTTGGGACATGGCGAAACTAGTAAAGCTATTGATGTTGCCTTCTTTATCCTGATGGTTGGTGCCTTTTTAGGCGTTGTCAACGAAACAGGTGCACTTGATGTAGGGATTGCTTCTATCGTAAAACGGTTCAAGGGTCGTGAAAAATGGTTGATTTACGTCCTTATGTTCCTATTTGCGTTGGGTGGTTCTACCTATGGTATGGGCGAAGAAACCATGGCCTTCTTCCCACTCATTGTCCCAGTTATGATGGCTGTTGGTTTCGACTCAATTACTGGTGTGGCCATTATCTTGCTCGGTTCGCAGATTGGTTGCTTGGCTTCAACTGTAAACCCATTTGCTACAGTTGTCGCTGCTGATGCAGCCGGAGTTAGTGTGGCAGACGGTATGATTTGGCGATTGATTTTCTTCGTTGTGATGTTAGCAATGGGGATCGCCTTTGTCGCAAACTATGCTGAAAAAGTAAAAAATGATCCAACTAAGTCTCTTGTTTACAAGCAACGTGAAGCAGATATGGCACACTTTAATGTGGCAGCAACTCAAGAAGTGAAGGCAGAATTAACGCCTGCGCAAAAGCGTGTTCTTTGGGTCTTTGTTTTGACCTTTGTTCTGATGATTTGTAGTTTCATCCCTTGGGGAGACTTGGGTATAAACATTTTTAAACAGTTCAAAGATTGGTTGGTTGCTCTCCCATTCATCGGTCAGGTGATTGGTTCATCAACTGCTGCGCTCGGTACATGGTATTTCCCAGAAGGAGCAATGCTTTTTGCTGTAGCAGCTATTGTAGCAGGTTTGGTATATGGCATGAGCGAAGAGCGCTTGGTTAAGGCTTTCATGAACGGTGCAGCTGATATTTTCAGCGTAGCTTTGATTTGTGCAGTGGCACGTGGTATCCAAGTAATCATGAACGATGGTATGATTACCGCAACCATTCTTCATTGGGGTGAAGTTGGGTTGAAAGGTTTGTCATCTCAAATCTTTATTGTCTTGACTTATCTCTTCTATTTGCCAATGTCCTTCTTGATTCCATCTTCATCAGGACTTGCAGGTGCATCCATGGGGATCATGGCACCGCTTGGAGAATTTGTCAATGTACCAGCTCACTTGGTTATTACAGCCTTCCAAGCTGCTTCAGGTGTTTTAAACTTGGTAGCTCCAACATCAGGTATCGTAATGGGAGCTTTGGCACTTGGTCGTGTTGAAATTGGTACTTGGTACAAGTTTGTAGGTAAATTGATTGCAGGTATTGTGATTGCTTCCATCGCTATTTTGGTTATTGCAACATTCTTCTAAATGAAATTCTGAGTTAGATCGATTTCTTTGGTTAAAATTGTGTCTAGCTCAGTTTTTCTATTTATGATAGAATGGATATACCTAAAGCTGATAGTATTTCACCACATTGAAAGGGGAAACAATGAGAACAAGTTTTATTCAATCAACTCATCAAGAGGAATGTGTTCGAG
Organism: Streptococcus ruminantium; assembly: GCF_003609975.1. Taxonomy (NCBI): domain Bacteria; kingdom Bacillati; phylum Bacillota; class Bacilli; order Lactobacillales; family Streptococcaceae; genus Streptococcus; species Streptococcus ruminantium. The sequence continues at coordinate 1,412,375 of NZ_AP018400.1, read as the reverse complement.
CTATTCAGGAATTAGTTGCCTTTCCTTCTGTCTTGCATGAGCACCAAGCAGATACTCCATTTGGGCAAGCTATTCAGGAAGTTTTGGAGTATACTCTAGCTTTGACGGAGAAGATGGGTTTTAAAACCTATTTGGATCCTGCTGGTTATTATGGCTACGCTGAAATTGGTCAGGGAGAAGAGCTGTTAGCTGTTCTCTGTCATCTGGATGTTGTACCTGCAGGTGATGTGACCAAATGGAAAACACCACCATTTGAAGCGGTGGTGCAAGGCGATCATATTATTGGACGTGGTGTTCAAGATGACAAAGGACCTTCTATGGCGGCTTTATTTGCTGTCAAGGCACTAATGGATGCAGGTGTTCACTTTGATAAACGAATCCGTTTTATTTTTGGTACAGATGAAGAAACCCTATGGCGTTGTATGAACCGCTATAATCAGCTAGAAGAAGTAGCGACCATGGGATTTGCTCCAGATTCATCTTTCCCATTGACCTATGCTGAAAAAGGTTTACTGCAAGCCAAGTTACATGGACCAGGACATAGTTGTCTCAATATTGAAGCGGGGACTGCTTATAATGTGGTACCTGCAAAAGCTAGTTATTCAGGTCATTTATTAGCGGGTGTAATTGCTGAACTAGATCAACTAGGTTTCGATTATGAAGCCAAGGATGATCAAATAACAGTTTTAGGAATTTCTCGTCATGCAAAAGATGCTGCCGAAGGTGTTAATGCTATTGTTCGTTTAGCCAAAGCTTTGGAGCACTTTGAGAGTCATCCAGCTCTGGATTTCATTGTTCATGCTATCGGTGAAGATGCAACGGGCTTTAAGCTATTTGGGGATGTGACAGACGCACCATCAGGTACGCTCAGCTTCAATATTGCTGGACTGACTATCAGTGCTAAGAGATCAGAAATCCGTCTGGATATTCGTATTCCTGTCACAACAGATAAGGATTGGCTTGTTTCGACGCTGCAAGCTAAGGCAGAAGCATGTGGTTTGACCTATGAAGAATATGATTACCTAGCAGCTCTCTATGTTCCATTAGATAGCGAACTTGTCTCTACACTCATGGCTGTCTATCAGGATAAGACTGGAGATTTGACGAGCCAACCAATTTCGTCAGGTGGTGCAACGTTTGCTAGAACCATGCCAAATTGTGTGGCCTTTGGTGCTTGTTTCCCTGATACAGAGCAGACAGAACACCAAGAAAATGAACGCATGCCACTAGCAGATCTATATAAAACAATGGATATTTATGCAGAGGCTATCTACCGCTTGGCTGCTGAATAGTAAAATATGTATTAAAGTGGAGTTCTTGGGTTTTAACCTGAGAACTCTTTTTGCAGGTTTTAATTGTTTAAAAAACAGCAAATAGGCTATTAGTATCTCATCCAGATAGAACTAGCTCCTATTTTGCAGGGAAGAGCTAGTAATATATGAAAATGTGACTTATTATATGCTATTTTAGGAATAAAGCCCATTTGCATATAGAAAAGGTCAAGCTAGCCTATTCTATAATAAAGAGATTACATGTTATAGTTGTGATGTAGGATGGTAATCACAAATATAATAGTGCACCTAATAGTCATTCAAACTAGTTTTTATCAAAAACTATAGTAGTTGGTCTGGAATATTGTGTGTATTGATTTATTTTGGTTACCGGTAACATAAACTTACAAGCATTATAGGAGGGAACGATGAAAAAGGAACCTAGTAAGTTTGCAAAAAAAGTCATTCTGGGGCAGCTCTTAGTCTGTGCTAGCTTTTTGATGTGGGCAGAGCAGATTGCTGCTGCCAATGAACTCTCAACAGAAGAATCGACAGTGGTTAGTCACAAGGACATAGCAGCGACTGATGAGTCAACTGCTATTTTGGGACAAGGAGCACCAGAATCAGACTCTCTGAGAGAAACAAAAGCTTTAGCGCCAGAAGAAGGCAAAGAGCCATCTAAAGTAGTTGACAAAAATGTGATAGAAGGCAAAGAGCCTACAACCAATAGTCAGCACCTGATGGCTTCAGAGTTGACAACTATTCCTTCAGTTACGATAAAAAATCCAACAGCAGCCACCGATGGAACAATTTATGGTAGTGCTGATGATACTAACAATAATACGAAAATTATTGCAGGTGAAGAAACTGGTGGAGCTGATAATGGTTATTCAAAATGGGATCATGTCCACATTCAGTATGATTTCGAGAAAACGGTTCCTGTTCATACTATAAAAATTCATCGGAATACCTATGAAAATGCCATATCAACGTTTAAGGATGTCAAGGTTGAATTGTCTACAAGTGCAGATTTTTCTCCTGAGACCACAAAGGTTATTTTTGAGAAAGCAGATGTGGTAGAAACAGTTGAAACAAAGGGGCAACCGCAGGTTATTCAATTATCAACACCGATTGATGCGCGTTATATCCGTATTTGGGGTCGGGGTCATTATATTCAAAATACCAATAGTTCCTGGAAAGGTTATAGCAATGGTGTTCTATTTAATGAGGTTGAAGTGTTGGCTAAAGTAGAAGCAGATGCGAATGCTGATGAAGAATCGCAGACTGAGCTAGTTAACCTTGCTGCCTTGAAAAAACCGTATTTTTATGGAAAGGCGCCAAGCAATCCTGATGCTATCAATGATGGCAAGTTTGATGATAATTATACTACGCAAGAATCAACAGGAAATGCTGCTTATCTGCAATATGAGTTTAAAAATATTTATACCATTGAGGAAATCAAGGTTAAGCTGTCACCAGGAGATTATCGCAATTTTCGCGTAGATTTAGATGATGACTATAATGCAGGAAATGCCTATAAGACTGTCTACAGTGGAAGCAATCTATCCATTGGTGAAGGGGAGATTCTAACTATTGCAGTTCCAAAAGGTTCTAAGGCTAGATATGTTCGATTCACAGGGGTGCGTACAGATGCTAAGCCTCTCCGCTATTCAGAAATTCAAATCATGGGACGAGGTAAGTCTTATGACGAGTCAACTCCAGAATACGTTCCACCTAAATCTGAATACGATACCTTGGTTTGGTCAGACGAATTTAACGGTGAGAAGGTTGATGAAAACAAGTGGCAAATTATTGATGGTATGTGGAATCATGCTGCCATTTACAATCGAGGAGCTGTTTCTATTAAAAAGGATGGAGATAAGAGTTACTTGTCTATCCGGACAACCAATCACAATACGAAAGAAAATTTAATTAAGGCAGTTGGCTTGGACCGCTATAATAACACAGAATTGCCACAAAAAGTTACATGGTCATCAGGACGTTTAGAATCTAAAGACAAATACTCTTTTCAATTTGGTCGTATAGCTGTTCGGGCAAAGGTTAATGATTCCAAGGGAATCTGGCCAGCCATTTGGATGTTGGCGCAAGATGAAACCGGCCATGATGAGATTGATATATTGGAATATCTTGGTCAAAATCCATGGGAAGCATGGACGACCAACCATTTTGGTATTCTAGCTAAAAATAAAGAATCTCACGGTGTTCCAATCAAACATTATGAGGCTTGGAGTCAACAATTCCACGTCTATGAAGTAGAGTGGACACCAGATGTCATCAAATGGTATATTGATGGGAAATTTGTTTTCCAAACCCAACGTGGTAAAGACAGAGATGGCATGCATACCCGTCCAATGTTTCCAATCTTGGAAACACAAGTTGGTGATGGTTGGGTTGGTGATGTTGATTACAACAAGAACATGACAAAACAAGATAGCGAATACCTGATTGATTGGATTCGTGTCTATCAAAAAGCAGGACAAGAAAAGACTTATTTTGATAATCTAGATGACACTCCTGCAAACGACTATGTCATTAAACCTAGTAGGAAACTAGGCCAGTTAACAGCTGTTTCTCACGGTCAAGCTCCCCATGAGAATAAAAATAATTTTTACTATGGTGGACAACCTCGTTATGAAACAAGTCGATTATATGCGACTGGTCAAGAAGAAAATGCTCTTATTTATCAAGTGAAAGATCCCCAATCTCTCCATTTGACAGCCTATTACAAGACTTTGGAAGACTATGCGGTTTACAATAATAAGGCTTGGGCTAAAGAAGGTAAGTCTGTTCGTAAACATTTGGTAGGGGTAAATGATGGAGCTATTGATTTTACAGTTTATTCATCTGCTGATGGAAAAACGTGGAATAAAGAGACTACTAGTGTAGTTGATAACTTTGTAGAGGCTACGCCTGCCTACGCTCGGACTACATTTGATATTCGAGGGATTCGCAAGGGAACTAACTATATCAAGATTGTTTTTCCTAAAATATCAGGGATTTCTTATCAATTAGAGAGCGGTGCCAAGAAAGAATTGATAGCTAGCGATGTGCAATTAGCGAAAGTAACTTTTGTGGCAGCAGATCAATCTTCTTTTCCGGCAGATTATACTGACTTACGGGAAGAGGTGGAGAAAATTCCTGCTGATTTGAGCACATACACGTCAGAAAGCGTTGCTGCGCTTCGAGCAGTATTGGATAGAATTGATTGGAAACTGAACAAAACTGAGCAAGCAATAGTGGATGGTTATTTAGCAGAAGTTAGGGCTGCACGTGAGGCATTGGTTGCTTTGCTACCAGGAGATCATACCAAATCAAAGTCAATACCAGAAGGTTATCTACCGCTCATTTCTAGTGAGAAGAGTAGTACGAAAAAAGAAAAAAATCTCGCTTCTGAAGGGGCTATAAGAACAGGACAGGTGACTGGTGAAAGGAGTCACAGAGACAAGCAAGTAGGGCATCCAGAAAAACAGTTACCAAATACAGGAATGGTGACCAATACCGATCTTACCATTTTTGGTATTCTAGGATTAGGGAAGTTAGCTACCGTAAAAAGCAGGAACAAAGGAATACAGTAAAGATTCAAAGAGTCTGGGCACAAACTAGTTAAAAAATATAAAAATGGGTAAATCCAGTTTGGAGATACCCATTTTTCATGTCAGAACTTGTAATTACGATTTGAGCAAAACAGTTAACAAATCATGAATATAAGCAGTACACTATAAATCAACTTTAGTTTGGAATGACATCTTTCTTGAGGAGCTTGTTTGCGACTCAGGAGGCATATCTCATTTGTCGGTTTTTTCACACTCTGTCTTACAAGAAGCAAAATCTCACACAGATTTTCTAGTCTTTCACCTGACTGTATTATTCAAAATGATAATAAAAACTCAGTAAAATTACTTGTCAGAAATTCTAATTGCTTGTGAAAATATGGAATTATTATTTTATCGTGCATCAATCTTTACTATTTACCTTGATTGGAATAAAAGTGCAAGAGGGTATAAGCATAAACTTTTCCACCGATAGGACCTATTTTTTAAGCAATCATATCAGAAAAATATGAGGACATAGAAAAGTTAGAAAGCTACTACAAGACCACTATGTTTTTTTAGAAGTTTTGTGATTGATTAGTGTAATCTAATCAGTTTCTCCTCCACCAAGAAGTATCTATCAACAAAAAAATCATCTGAGTAAACCCTATATATTGGTTTACCCAGATGATTTATTTTTCATTTACTGGAAGAAATAGATTTACTAACTAAATAATATTGAGTCGGCTCTAGCCTCATAGTCTACTAAAGAAAAATGGTGGAGTGTACTGTTTTAGATAGTCAAAGCAAGCCTGAGCGCCTTCTACATTCTCACAAATGATGAGACAGACATCATCTCCACAGACTGTTGCAACAATTTGAGGAATTTCCATAGCATCCAAGATGGAACCGAAAGAATTGGCCAAGCCGGGTAGGGTTTTTAGTACTACTTGATGCTGGATAGGCTTTAGCATTACCAGAGCATCTTCCATGTAGAGCCGTAGTCGTTTTTCCCAGCGTGTCGGTGCGATAGGATTGATGACATAGTGGGCTGAGTCTTCCTCATTGACCTTGACGAGATTGAGCATTTTAATGTCCCGTGATAGCGTAGACTGAGTGACAGACACCCCATTTACATGCAGTAATTCCTGTAATTCCTGCTGGGTATGTATTTTTTTCTCCATAATCAAGGACAGAATCAATTGATGACGACTTTCAATCTTGTTCATAGGAATCTCCTCGGGATGTGAATGCTCAGTGAAAAGCAAAATCAAATTAGTTTTAGTGGTCTGGGTAGAATATATACCCCATTTTTAGACTGGTTATAAGGACCTTTGAATAGACTTCTGATAGATACAATCGGAGTTAAGTGAGTCGAAAGTATCGATGTTCCATCTGAGACAAAAGACAATAGGTTGTGAAAATGAGAATAAAGGTATGTTTATTGGATAAACATAGCATCTCCAAAACTGAAGAAACGGTAGCCTTCTTCGACAGCATGCTTGTAGGCTTCCAGAGTAAATTCTCTACCAGCAAAGGCAGAAACAAGCATGACAAGAGTGGATTTTGGTAGATGGAAATTGGTTGAAAAAGCGTCGACAATCTGGAAAGTATAGCCTGGTTTGATAAAAATATTGGTCCAACCAGAGTCAGCTTCCAAGCGGCCGTTAAATTTGTTTCCAATTGTCTCCAAGGTACGGATAGAGGTTGTACCGACCGCAATGATACGACCACCGTTATCCTTGACTTGGTTGAGAATTTGAGCGGCTTCTGCAGGTAGATTGTAAAATTCTGAGTGCATCTCGTGCTCTTCAACATTGTCCACAGATACTGGTCGGAATGTTCCTAAACCGACATGTAAGGTCAAATAAACGAGTTTCACTCCCTTTCTCTCAATTTTTTTCAGTAGTTCTTGAGTAAAGTGGAGACCAGCAGTTGGCGCTGCGGCTGAACCATTTTCCTTAGCATAGACCGTCTGATAGCGTTCTCGGTCTTCCAATTTTTCATGGATATAAGGAGGTAAGGGCATTTCGCCCAAACTTTCTAAAACTTCAAGGAAAATGCCATCGTAGGAAAATTCAACAATTCGTCCACCGTGCTCTAATTCTTCCACGATAGTGGCTGTCAAACGACCATCTCCAAAAGCGATAGTAGCACCAATTTTTAAGCGTTTAGCTGGTTTTGCAAGTACTTCCCACTGATCACCGTGGATATTTTTTAACAGTAAAAGCTCTACATGACCATTCGTTTCAGGCTTATAACCATAAAGGCGGGCAGGTAGGACACGAGTATTGTTCATGACGAGAGCATCACCTGGATTAAGCTGATCGATAATATGATCAAAATGACTATCAACCATGCTCTTGTGTTCACGATTTAAAATCAATAGTCTAGAACTGTCGCGTTTTTCAAGAGGCACTTGAGCAATCAGTTCTTCGGGTAATTCAAAATCAAAATCTGCAGTATTCATATTCTCTCCTTGGATCATAGTAAAATGTAGGTCAAGTAAATCAATAGGGCAAAAGGAAACACCACTAATAGGCTACCGGCAAGGTAGAAGATAAATTTTAGAACCCTTGATTTTGGGATAAAATAGCCAGCAAGGCAGAGAAGAATACCGATAAAAAATAAATAAAAAAGCGCATCTGTCATAAGTATATTATACCACAAATAGATGAAGGATGAGGAAAGCTTTTAACAATATTTCCTCCTTTTAGGAATCAATGATAGAGGTATTTTGTTGCTATAATATATTATTGGATATAAGTGCTTGACAAAAATTGGTCTATACCATATAATAAAGATAAGAAAATCGGTCTATACCAAAAAGAGGTGTTTTATGAAAATTCATATTGTAAAAAATCAAGCAGAGGGGGCAATAGTTGCTTTAAACCTCTTGAGAGAAAAATTAGCGAATGGAGCAAAGGTTCTGGGGTTAGCGACAGGTTCCAGTCCATTGGAATTTTACAGATTGATTCGAGAGTCCGAACTAGATTTTTCAGATGTGACTTCTGTGAATTTAGATGAATATGTTGGTTTAGATGAGAACAGTGACCAATCCTATGTCCACTTCATGAAGGAAAATTTATTCAATGCCAAGCCCTTCAAGCAGTCTTATTTGCCCAATGGACTGGCAGAGGATGTAGCAGCAGAAGCCGCGCGTTACAATCAAATCTTGTCAGAAAATCCGGTTGATTTCCAGATTTTGGGGATTGGTCGCAATGGGCATATCGGTTTTAACGAACCAGGCGCTTCATTTGATGGACAAACACATTTAGTTGATTTAGCACCATCCACTATTGAAGCTAATAGTCGCTTCTTTCAAACAGCAGATGAGGTACCAAAACAAGCGATTTCTATGGGAATTGCTAATATCATGGCAGCTAAAACCATTGTCCTTATGGCCTATGGTTCTGAAAAAGCTGGCGCAATTAAGGCGACCGTGGAGGGACCTGTAACGGAAGAGGTTCCAGCTAGTATTCTTCAAAAGCACGAAGATGTGGTTCTAATTATTGATGAAGACGCAGCTAGTAAGTTTGATTAAAAAGAAAGTGAGATGGATTTTTCTTCATAGGGGAAAATTTTGGTGTTTCTATCCACTTAAAGGATGTGAGACTGGACTCCTTAGTTCAGTCTTTTCTGTTTTTTACCTCTATCTTTTACTTGTTTTTTTGACATTGTTGTAGTACTATGGCAATACAGAAAAAAGGGAAGAGTTTGTTTATAATGATGGAAAATGTAATAACCAAACATCCAGTTTTGATATTTGTTGGTAGGATGTTGTTCTATTTTTTTATATTATTGGTGCTCTTGTATTTATACAGCTATTTGGATATAGGACAGGGTAGTTTTATCTATAATGAATTTTAAAGGAGAAGGAAGAGTATAAAATGATTCAAAGTATGTTAGAAAGAATAGAGTATTTTGCCCAAGAAACCCCTGACTATCCTGTTTATCATTATCTGGGGCAAACTTATAGCTATGGAGATTTGAAGGCAGATTCCGATTCCTTAGCAGCTTATATCGATGGTTTAGACTTGCCACCAAAATCTCCTGTTATCGTCTTTGGTGGTCAAGAATACCATATGTTGGCTACTTTTGTCGGCTTGACAAAGGCAGGTCATCCCTATATACCTGTGGATAGTCACTCAGCTCTCGATAGGATTGAAGCGATTATAGAAATAGCAGAGCCTAGCATGGTATTTGCGGTGACCGATTTTCCTCTAGGGACTAGTTTGCCGGTCGTTGGTTTGTCTGAATTGAAAGAGATAGTTCAGAATAAAACACCTTACCGCTTGACTCATCCCGTAGAAGGAGATGAGATTTACTATATCATCTTTACATCTGGAACGACTGGAAAGCCTAAGGGAGTGCAGATTTCCCATCGTAATCTTCTTAGCTTTACTAATTGGATGGTAACAGATAAGGAGTTTGCAGTGCCGGAACGGCCACAAATGCTAGCTCAGCCGCCTTATTCATTTGATTTGTCAGTCATGTATTGGGCACCGACTCTTGCTATGGGTGGGACCTTATTTGCCCTTCCAAAGGAATTGACCTTAGATTTTAAGACCTTGTTTGAAACGATCCAAGCCTTACCATTTAAGATTTGGACCTCAACGCCGTCATTTGTGGACATGGCTTTGCTGTCTCGTGAGTTTGATAGTCAGCATCTGCCAGAGTTGACGCATTTTTATTTTGATGGTGAGGAATTGACAGTAAAAACTGCTCAGAAGCTCCGCGAACGTTTTCCAAATGCTGTTATTGTCAATGCCTATGGTCCTACCGAGGCTACAGTCGCCTTATCGGCAGTTTCTATTACTAATGAAATGTTAGCTACCTGCAAACGTCTACCGATTGGTTATACCAAACCAGACTCGCCGACTTTTATTTTGGGAGAGGACGGTAAAGTAGTGCCGAATGGACAGCAGGGAGAGATTATTGTATCCGGTCCAGCAGTGTCAAAAGGTTATTTAAACAATCCAGAGCGGACAGAGGCTGCCTTTTTCAAATTTGAAGGGCTTCAGGCTTATCATACTGGTGATTTGGGGATGATGACAGACGAGGGACTCTTGCTCTATGGTGGGCGTATGGACTTTCAAATCAAGTACAATGGCTATCGTATTGAGCTAGAGGAAGTGGGTCAACATCTGAACAAATCCAGTCTAGTTGAGGCTGCAGTGGCAGTTCCGCGCTATAACGCAGATCATAAAGTACAAAATCTCTTGGCCTATGTAGTTCCCAAAGCTGGGGTTATGGAGCAGTTTTCTAGGGAATTGGAGTTGACCAAGGCTATTAAGCGGGAGTTGACAGATCGAATGATGGATTACATGATGCCATCTAAGTTTATCTACCGTGATAGTCTACCACTGACCGCCAATGGTAAGATTGATATTAAGGGATTGATCAGTGAGGTAAATGCCCAATGATGGAGTTTTTTAAAGCTTTACCACGCTTAGAACCCTATGGAAATCCTTTGTATTTTATTTATCTAATTTTAGCCCTTGCGCCAATTTTTATAGGTCTTTTCTTCAAGAAACGTTTTCCTTGGTATGAGGGGCTAGTCAGTCTGATCTTTATTATCTTGATGTTCACAGGTAGTAAGACAGAACAGTTACTGTCTTTGTTTATCTATATTCTTTGGCAAACGGTTTTAGTTTTTATTTACAAGTATTATCGTCAACGGGCCAATCAAGGTTGGGTCTTCTATCTGGTGGTGTTTCTTGCTGTTCTGCCCTTGTCCTGGGTGAAATTGGCACCGACCATCAATCAGCCTGCCTCACTTTTTGGATTTTTAGGGATTTCTTACCTGACTTTTCGGTCTGTTGGAATGATAATGGAGATGAGGGATGGATTATTAGCAAACTTTAGTTTGGTCAGCTTTCTTCGTTTCCTACTTTTTATGCCGACATTCTCTAGCGGTCCAATTGATCGTTACAGAAGGTTTACAGAAGATTATGAGCAGATTCCTGAGAGAGATGAGTTACTGAATATGCTGGACAAGGCTATTCATTCTATCATGATGGGATTCTTTTATAAGTTTATTCTAGCTTATTTTATTAGACAGGTTTTGCTTGATCCTTTGAAAGGTGTGGCGCTAGGTCAAGGAGGTTGGTTCAATCTGCCGACCCTGGGAGTGATGTATCTTTATGGTCTTGAATTATTCTTTGATTTTGCTGGATATTCCTTCTTTGCACTAGGGATTTCCAACCTTATGGGAATCCGTTGTCCGATCAATTTTGACCATCCCTTTAAATCTCGTGACCTCAAGGAATTTTGGAATCGTTGGCACATGAGTCTGTCTTTCTGGTTTCGTGATTTTGTCTTTATGCGCCTGGTGAAGACCCTGTTGAAGAATAAGATTTTTCAAAATCGAAATACAGTATCCAATGTCGCCTATCTTGTTAATATGCTCTTGATGGGCTTATGGCATGGCGTGACATGGTACTATGTTGCCTATGGTCTTTTTCATGCCATCGGTTTAATGATCAATGACGCTTGGTTACGCAAGAAAAAATCGGTGAATCTAGCAAGGAAAAAAGCAGGACAGCCTCCCCTTCCAGATAATCGTTGGACAGCTTTGGCTGGGATGGTCATTACTTTCCATGCGGTGATGTTCTCCTTCTTAATTTTTTCAGGATTTTTAAATAAATTATGGTTTAAATAAGCAGTGTCACCTAGGGCACTCAGTAATGAAAGGTATTTTAAAATGGATGTAAAAGAAACAGTTTTGGGAATGATTGAAGACTTGTTTATGGAAGATGTGTCTGATATGATGGACGAGGATCTGTTTGATGCAGGTGTCTTGGACAGTATGGGAACTGTTGAGTTAATCGTTGAGTTGGAAAATCAATTTAATATCGTTGTCCCTGTTTCAGAATTTGGTCGTGAAGACTGGAATACAGCTAATAAAATTATCGCTGGTGTGACGGAGTTAATGCATGCATAAGCGGTTGTGGCATATTTTAGGGCCAATCTTTTGCGCGCACCTTTTAGTAGTGGTTGTCGTATTATTTTTCCCAAATTCCTATCGTTCTACTATTGAAGAGGAGAAGAAGGATGCAGTTGCTTTGTCCAGTATCAGTTTTAAAAGCAGACACAAGAAAAATAGAGCTTTGAGTAATCCGGAGCACCGTTTCGTTCCCTTTTTTGGATCAAGCGAATGGTTGCGGTTTGATAGCATGCATCCGTCAGTTTTAGCAAGTGCCTACCAGCGGAGCTATACTCCTTATTTGCTGGGTCAGCGAGGGGCATCCTCTCTTACCCAATACTTTGGTATGCAGCAGATGAGATCTCACCTGAAAGACAGTCAGGCAATCTATATCATTTCTCCGCAGTGGTTTTCGCGTAGGGGAGAAGGTTCAGACGCCTTTGAACAATATTTTAGTAGCGATCAAGCGATTTCCTTTTTACAAACAAATGTAGGCGATGACTATGAACAATATGCAGCTAAACGCTTCTTAGAGCTCAAATCTAGTTGCAGCCTGACTCATATGCTTCAAAAGGTAGCGAATAAAGAAAAGCTAACAGACTTTGATCGGTTGCAGCTACAATGGCAAGGTTATTTTTTAGATAGGCAGGATGCCTTATTTAGCCGCTTTCCTGATACAGGCAGTAATCTTGAGCTGGTCAAGAGTAAGGCTGCGAAACTTCCCAAGACATTTTCCTATGATCGTTTAGTGGATGTGGCTAATAGTGAAGGAAGACGTGCGACTCAATCCAATGATTTTCAAATTGATGATACTTTTTATAAGAATCGTTTGAAATCAAGAATACAAAAGTTTAAGCACTCACAGACTAAACTATCTTATTTACAGTCTCCGGAGTATAATGATCTCCAGTTGGTCTTGAATGAATTTGCAAAGTATAGGACGAATGTGTTGTTTGTCATTCCCCCTGTCAACGGGCGTTGGATGAACTATACAGGCCTGAATAAGGATATGTATCAAGCAACGGTAGCTAAGATTAAGCACCAATTAACTAGCCAGGGTTTCAGTCATATTGCTGATTTGTCGGAGCAGGGGAATGTGGATTATTTCATGCAGGATACGATTCATATTGGTTGGCGAGGTTGGCTCGAGCTTGACCGTTACATCAATCCCTTCCTCACCGAGAAACAGCCACCTGTTCACTACCATATAAACAAGGCCTTTTTGACTCCTGAGTGGGCCAAATATAAGGGAAAGGTAGAGCAATTTTTGAAATAATATCCTCTAGATCAATTTGTATAAAAAAAGCAAGTGGTACGTACTGCGTATAGCAGTCGTCTTATCGCTTGCCATTTTTTGTACATGCAAACAATATAGAAGTTATTTTCTTTGATTTAAATGTCAAGCTATATTTTAAATTTGCCATATCAATATAGAGTCATTCAAATGAGTAATATTTCACCTGTAGGATTTTATTGCAAAGAATAAGATATAAAAAAACATGGCTAGGATGACCTAGTCATGTTTTTTAATAACCAAAGGAAATAAGGAGCACCGATAGCAGTGACAACCAAGCCAGTTGGAATGTCTGTTCCGACTAGAAGGACGCGCCCAATTGTATCTGCTAGAAGTAGAATGAGGCTACCTGTCAGCATGCTGGCTGGAATGGTTATGCGGTGATCGTTACCTAGCCAATAGCGAGTGATATGACCAGCGATGAGACCAACAAAAGTGATATTTCCAACCAGGATCACACTAAGGGCTGCCAGAGCAGTAGCCAAACTTAAAGTTATGAGCCTTTCCCTTTGAAGATGTAGGCCTAAAGCCATAGCTGTCTGATCATTGAGGTTCATAATGTTGAGTGGGCGACTCCGACTAAAGGCTAATAACCAAACCAAAATCAGAAGTGGAGAATAGGTAGCTAGCGTTGCCCAGTCCCCACCGTTAACCCTGCCACTCAGCCATTGAACAATATATTTCATCTTGAAGTCATCTAGCCGGCTGATAATACTGACCATGATACCTGCCAACATACTTGAGATCCCCACTCCTGTGATAATCAAACTTGTTGGTTGGATACCGTAGAACTTTTTACGAGCAATCCAGTAGACTAGAAAAATTGTTAACCCACCACCAAACATGGCAAATAAAGGAGTAAAGGCTAGAAAGATAGGACTTATTTTTGAAGACATACCCACCAGAATAGCTACAACTAACCCAGCTCCGGTATTGATACCCAAAATACCTGAATCTGCTAGAGGATTACGAGTTAGGGTTTGCAGGAGCAAGCCAGCCAAGGCTAAAGAAGAACCGCCAATTATGGAAGCTAAAATGCGAGGAAAGCGAATCCGGCTAATAATAAGTAAAGTAGAAGAATTTGCTCGTCCAGTTATTACATCTAAAATATCTGAAAAAGATGAATTGGCATAGCCGATAGACAGAGAAACTAGGCAGCCGACCAGAAGTAGGGCTATAAGGAGAGAGAAAGCTCTTAGAAGATGTTTTTTTCTCATCATAAGTGTTTCCCCTTTCGGATTAACCATAGAAAGCAAGGTAGACCGATGATACTAATAACAGCGCTGATGGGAGTTTCAACAGGAGGGTTGATAGAGCGGCAGATGAGGTCTACCCAGATAAGAAAGCCAGCTCCTGCAAGTGCAGTCAAAGGTAGTAGAAGTTGATAGTTCTTTCCTGTAAACATCCGTATAAAATGTGGGATAATAAGACCAATAAAGGAAAGTGCTCCTACCAAAGCTACTGCAGCGGCTGACAGTAGCAACACAATGCCCAGTAAGACAAACGTTATCAACAGAGTTCGCTGTCCCAGAGTCTTTGCAACGGTTTCATTGAGGCTAAGAATCGTCAACTGATGGGAAAAAAGCTGAGCTAAAATTAGTCCCAAGATGATGAAAGGAGCGATAATTGTTAACATTTTCCAATTGACTTGAACCAATCCTCCTGCTTGCCAGCCGATAACTGCAGTAGACAGATCAAAATAAATGGTGATGGCTTGTCCAATTGCTGAAAAGAGGCTTGCTACCATAGCCCCAGAGAGGATTAGACGCAACTGATTATAGCCTTTTTGAGCCTGATAAGAGAGACCAAAAACTAAGACAGCTGCTAGGAATGATCCTAATAAGCAAATGAATAAAATCTGGCTATAATGCAGACTTCCCATGATTGCATAGGCAATGACAAGAGCTAGACCTGCTCCTGCGTTGATTCCCAGCAAACCAGGATCAGCAATAGCGTTGCGAGTGATTCCTTGCATCATTGCTCCTGCCTGAGCCATAGCTGCTCCGACTAAAATGGCAGCCAATATTCTCGGCATTCGTAGGTCCACAATGACATCTTGGATATTGGAATCAGTCATAGGGTTTTGGAGAACCTCCATCAGTTGGTCGTGACTGTAAGAGACAGTACCAAACCGTAAACCGCAGTAAGCTCCCACCAGAAACAGTGAGCTAATGATGAAAAAAACAAGCCAAATTTTCTTTGGCTTTGTTGAGTGATAAAGAAGATATTCTTCTTGCTTCATTGTACAATTCCTTTTTACTTCGCTTCTTTGATGGCTGTAACAAACGCCCCTATTTGCATATCAAGTGACATAGGATCTGAGAAGTAGAAGAGATTGTAATCGATCTCAATGACATGACCGGCTTGCACCGCAGGTAGTTTCTTCCAAATATCACTTTCCTTGAGAGAGGCTGCGGCCTCTCTGGTCTTATCATTGACATTGACAAGAGCATAGTCTCCGATATAGTTTGGTAAGGCTTCTTGCGACACGCCAAACCAACCATCTTTGTTGATAATATCTTCTTGCACCTTAGTAGGTGCAGCAAAACCAAGTGCTTTATAAACGAGTTCTCCACCACGACCAAAGTTATTGCCATAGAGATAGATATTTTTATCATAGAAATCCATGACTGTAAAGGTTGTTTTTGGATCAATCAGGCCACTGAGTTCATTCTTGGCAGAGGCTACCTTTTTATTCCATTGATCCAACCAAGTCTGGGCTTCTTTTTCCTTGTCAAAAATTTGACCTATATCAGTCAACATTTTCAGATAATCACTCTTTCCATAGGTAATTTCAATGACAGGAGCAATTTCTTTCAAGGTCTTCAGGTTCTCATTGCCTGAGAAAACAAGAATTAAATCTGGTTTTTGTGCAGCAATAGCCTCGGTATCCGCAGCAGTTAGTCGAACAGCTTTTTTGAGCTGTTCACCAAAGGCAGGACTATTTTTTTCCAAATCTAAGCTATAACTTGATACATCGATTCCTAATTGTAACAGGTAGCCTGTATAAGAATAGGCAAAATTGACAACCTTCTTTGGATTTTTTGGAATATTCCCGTGATAGGTAATACCTTCAATCTTTGGCATGCTAGACAATTCGACTTTATCTGAGTTTTGTGCAGTCGAGCAAGCTGTCAAGAAAATAAGGGTTACAAACAAACTAAAATAGGTTAAAATCTTTTTCATATTTTCTCCTTAATTGTATTTTAAATCATAAGTTAGTAAAATAGGATACTGTTGTTTTGGATCTTGTATCAATTGGGCTTCAATCTTAAATATTTCCCCAAGAATATCTGCTGTCATAACATCAGAAACAGAACCATGGCGATAAATCGTTCCGTCTTTCATAGCAATCATATAGTCTGAAAAACGAGCTGATAAATTGACATCATGGAGAACCATGACGATCGTTTTCTGTCGTGTTTGATTGAGATTTCTCAGGAGTTCCAACACTTCCAACTGATGATTAAGATCTAGATAAGTAGTGGGTTCGTCAAGAAAGATAGTATCAGTATCTTGAGCCAAGGCCATAGCAATCCAAACCCGTTGCCGTTGTCCACCGGACAAATCATTGACAGGTAGTCGGGCATAGGAAGTGATTTGGGTCACTTCCATCGCCCAATTAATTTTTTCTCTATCTTGATCAGAAAGGTGCCCCAACCCATTTTGATGAGGAAAACGACCGTAAGAAACTAGCTCATAGACAGAAATTTCTTCCGTTGCTTCTAATATTTGAGGTAGAAGGGCTAGTTTTTTGGCTACCTCTTTGGTAGGAAGTTGAGCAATGACATGCCCATCCAGATAGACAGCTCCTTTTTTCACGGGGAGAATCCTTGTCAATGCTTTGAGCAAGGTTGATTTTCCGCAACCATTAGCACCGATAATCGTGGTTATTTTTCCTGTCGGAATAGTGGCTGACAAACTATCAATGATTGTTCGATTGTCATAAGCTACTTGGATAGCTTCAGCTTGAATAGAAGACACAAAGTTCTCTCCTTTCTAAGGATACAAAGAGCGTAAAAATCCGTATATCCGTATAAAATAGGAAATTGATCACAGTCGGCTAGACACAAAGGTGTAAGGCTCTGGATGAAATAAACAATTGATACGAAGAAATAATTTTTTTCAGATAGAATTGATTGCGTTAAGGTACGAAAGTTCCCGTTCTATTTTTGAAAAAAACTTTTCTATTGCTTGGTAGAATAAGCAGACTATGATTTTCAATACGTTTCGATCAATAGTATACCATAAAAATTTTGTGAGACAAAGATTTTTCTGAAAATTTTAATTTAATAATAATGATTATAAAAAACCATTGTTCTTTGAAACAATGGTTAAGGAATTATAAATATTTTTTAGCAATTTCTAAGTCACCAGCATATTCTTCACGCTTGTCGTTAACGATTTGGTAGGCATCTGCCCCTTTTCCAGCGATGATAACTGCATCCTGCGGAGATACGGTTTGAGTCATAGCAAAGCGAATAGCTTCTTCGCGATCTAGGATAAAGCTGCTTGGCCGTGTCATGTAAGAACGAATTTGTTCAGCAATAACTGCGGGATCTTCTCTGTTAGGATCGTCTGCTGTTAATATACTATCTACTTGTGGATAATCATTGAGCAAGAGCCCAAAATCTTTTCGACGACTTTCTCCCTTGTTTCCAGGTGCACCTAGTATCAAGATGACTTTGCCTGTTTGATGTTCTAAGACGACATCAATCAATTTCTTCACACTATCACCGTTATGGGCATAATCCACGAAAACCTTGGCTCCATTTTTCTGAGTTAGGACCTCCATGCGACCCGGTACACTTGTTTGAGCAATCCCTGTGTGAATATCTTTGAGATTGGCTCCCAGTCGTAGGCAAGCTAGTCCAGCTGCGATGGCATTTTCTTGGTTGAATCTACCAATGAGTTGTATATCATAATGGCCTGCTAATTTGCCAGTAGCAGTGAAGTCAAAGCCAGCAGATTGAATGATTTCATTTTCAGAAGCAGGTCCATAAACATCATGGTCTTTAGAAGAGACTTGGTCTTTTACGACCTCAAAATGATCCATGCCAGCATTTACAACGACTGCTTTACTATTGTCCATTAAAAGCCGCTTATGGTAAAAGTAATCTTCAAAGGTTGGGTGCTCAATCGGCCCGATATGGTCAGGGCTGATGTTGAGAAAGACCCCGACATCAAAGGTTAGACCATAGACTCGCTTCACGAGATAAGCCTGACTGGATACCTCCATAATCAGATGGGACATGCCATTTTTTACGGCTTCTGCCATCATGGCAAAGAGATCCAGACTTTCCGGAGTGGTCAATGTTGATTTGAAAAAGTTCACGCCGTCCAGAGTGGTGTTCATGGTCGAAAGCATAGCAGGCTTGTGATGTTGTTTGAGGATATTGAAGGCAAAATAAGCTGCGGTCGTTTTTCCTTTAGTACCAGTGAATGCTAAAAGTTTGAGCTGGTTCTGAGGGTTTTTATAGAAGTCCATCGCCACCAGACTCATTGCCTGCTTGATGTCCCCTACTAGAATTGCAGGAATACCTACTTCGTAGTCAATTTCAGACACATAAAAGGTTAAACCAGCCGCAATAGCTCCTTCCAAAAATTCTTTTTTGAAGGACAAACCCTTAGCAAAGAAAAGGGTATCTGAGGTAACCGTTCGACTGTCATAGCTAAGGGCATTAAATGAAATCCCTTTCCATGTTTTGAAAGCTTCCTGATTATAGCTAACATGGCGAAAATTGCCATCTGTTTTCAAAATGTCCAATACACGTTCAATTTTAATCATGCCTCTATTGTAAACCTATCAAAGGTATTTGACAAGTAAATACACAGAAAGATGATGGGGGGACTCCACATTAGTAATATCCATGAATAAAAAAATGGTGAGTCTGTTTTTTCCTTTTGTATGTCATCTTAGAAATGTCGAACTTACCCTATTTATGCTATAATGGAAAGGACTGAAAAGGAGAAGAAAATGTTTTATTCGTATCTAAGAACCTTATTAACTTTTTTACTTTGGGCAATCAATGGTAACATTCATTATCATGATAGGGACAAAATTTTGCCACAAGAGGAAAACTATATTCTAATTGCTCCTCATAAAACTTTTTGGGATCCGGTTTTTCTAGGCTATGCTGCAGCACCCAAGCAATTTATTTTCATGGCTAAAAAAGAGTTATTCAAGGACCGTGGTTTTGGCTGGTGGATTAGCAAATGTGGAGCCTTTCCGATTGATCGTGATAATCCCGGTATGGCAGCTATCAAGTATCCTGTGAATATGCTAAAAAAGAGCGATCGTTCCTTAGTGATGTTTCCATCAGGTAGTCGTCATTCATCCGAACTCAAGGGGGGAGTGGCTGTTATTGCGAAATCTGCTAAGGTTAAGCTTATGCCTGCTACCTATGTTGGTCCGATGACAATTAAGGGGTTACTTGCTGGCGAGCGGATTGATGTGGCTTTTGGGAATCCGATTGATGTGTCCGATATTAGGCGGATGGATGATGAAGGCACAGCAGAAGTAACCCGTCGGATTGAAACGGAGTTCAAGCGCATAGAGGAACTTGCAGCATCTTTCCAGACAAAGAAAAGACCAACTATCTTTACATACATTTACCGACTTCCAGTCCTTTTGCTGGTGGCACTTATCTTGGGGTTGACCTATGCTTTTAGCTATCTTGCAAGCTTTTTCTGGCAACCAAGCACACAGTTGGATAAGTGAGAGAAAGATATGTTATTGCACAGAACTCGCAAAATGCGGGTTTTTTCATTTCTTTTTCCGAATGATTTAAGTGGAGGTAATTTTATGGAAAAAGTTATTGAATGCATTAAAGAATACAAGTGGCAAGTTGGTCTGCCTGTGATAGCAGTAGTGGTGGTGGCGAGTTTTCTTCTTTTTAGACAGTCAGCTCAGCCAGTTGACCAGACAGGATTGACCAAGTTTTCACAGACAGAACAAATCAGCTCCAGTCAAGAAGTGATAGAAGAGACCTCAACAGAAGCTAGCGAGAAAAACAGCAAACTAGTGGTGGATGTCAAGGGTGCAGTGATAAATCCCGGTCTTTACACCTTAGAGACTGGTGCCCGTATCAATGATGCTATTGCCGCAGCGGGCGGTTTCACTAGTCAAGCAGATCAAAAATCTATCAATCTAGCACAAAAGCTGACTGATGAAACAGTCGTCTATGTGGCTAGTCAGGGTGAGAATATTTCGGTAGTTCCCAATTCTTCAACTAGCTCAGCCCTGTCTCAAGAGGGAAATAAATCTGGTCTAGTTAATCTGAATACAGCTACGGTGGCGGACTTACAGACCATTTCAGGCATCGGTGCTAAGCGAGCAGCGGATATTATTGCTTATCGTGAAGCCAATGGTTCTTTCAAGTCGGTGGACGATCTCAGCAATGTTTCTGGCATTGGTGACAAGACCCTAGAAAGTATCCGATCCTATGTTACGGTTGGATAAGCTTCCCTGTCAGCCTATACATCTAGCCATTTTGGCGGTCGTGACCTACTTTACGGTTCACCGTTTTTCGATGTTGACAATGAGCCTTCTGATATTATTATTGGTAATCTATTGGCGGCGTCAGGGGAAACTTACTTTTTTTAAAATGCTGCCGCTTCTAGTCTTATGCGGTCTATTCTTCGGCTGCCAAAAGCTCAAATGGAAACAGGAAGAGCAGGCTGTTTCAAAGCAAGTGACTGCTGTAGAGATTGTGCCGGATACTATAAATATCAATGGCGATCAGTTATCTTTCCGTGCTAGGACTGATGGTCAGATTTACCAAGGTTTCTACAAACTAACTAGTCAGAAAGAACAGGAGTATTTCCAAAAGCTAACAGCTCTTGTTCAGGTGGAGGTGAAGGCAGAGACAAGTCTCCCATCAGGTCAGCGGAATTTCAATGGTTTTGATTATCAAGCCTATTTAAAAACACAGGGAATCTATCGAATCCTCACCATAGCGACTATCAATAAGATCGTACCTATTCACTCTTGGAACCCTATGGATTGGTTGTCAATTTGGCGGAGAAAAGCCTTGGTTTTCATCAAATCTAATTTTCCTTCCCCCATGAGCCATTACATGACAGGGTTGCTTTTTGGAGAGTTGGACAGTGACTTTGATCAGATGAGCGCCCTTTACTCCAGTCTGGGGATTATCCATCTCTTTGCTCTATCAGGAATGCAGGTAGGTTTTTTCATTGATAAGTTTCGCTGGATTTTACTGCGTTTAGGCTTGACAAAGGAGACAGTTGATCAATTACAAGTCCCCTTTTCTTTTGTCTATGCTGGTTTGACAGGCTTTTCTGTATCAGTCGTCCGGTCTTTGATTCAGAAAATTTTGAGCAACCTGGGGCTTCGGAAGCTGGATAACTTTGCTGCAACACTCTTTATTTGTTTCTTGGTGCAGCCTCGTTTTCTCCTGACAGTTGGAGGTGTCTTGACATTTACCTATGCTTTTTTGTTGACGGTCTTTGATTTTGAAGACTTGAAGCAAATCAAAAAGGTTGTAGTGGAAAGTCTGAGTATTTCTCTGGGGATTCTGCCAATTCTGATGACCTATTTTTTCGCTTTTCAGCCCCTATCTATTCTACTAACCTTCTTCTTTTCCTTTGTTTTTGATGTATTGCTTTTGCCGAGTCTATCTGTAATTTTTCTTTTATCTCCCTTGGTCAAGATTACTTGGGTCAATTCTTTCTTTGTTTTGATGGAGAAAATGATTATTTGGGTATCGGATTTGGGTCTTCGACCTTTGATACTAGGGAAACCGTCTGACTTCATCTTGTTAGTCTTGTTACTGGGATTTTTCATGCTTTACGATTTTCATAGACAGAAAAAATGGCTGTTAGGATTGAGTTTGCTCCTTACTCTGCTATTTTTCATTACAAAACATCCATTAGAAAATGAAGTAACTGTCGTAGATATCGGACAGGGAGATAGTATCTTTTTGCGAGATATGCAGGGGCGTACGGTTCTAATTGACGTTGGTGGACGGGTGGATTTTACGGTCAAGGAAGGCTGGAAGGCGCGATCCCGTCAGGCTAATGCAGAGAGGACCTTGATTCCTTATCTACATAGTCGAGGTGTGGACAAGATTGACAGTTTGGTGTTGACGCACACCGATACTGACCATGTGGGCGATGTTCTGGAAGTAGCTAAGAATTTTAAGATCGGAAAGATCTATGTGTCTTCAGGTAGTTTGACAGTCCCTAGCTTTGTAACCACCTTGAAAAAAATCAATGTACCTGTTCATGTTGTGCAGGTGGGTGATCGCCTACCGATTGTTGATTCCTATTTGGAAGTGCTCTATCCGAGCCGATCGGGTGATGGTAGCAACAATGATTCTATTGTCCTCTATGGACGGCTCCTTGGAATCAATTTTCTGTTTACGGGTGATCTGGAGGAGGGGGAATTAGAGCTGATAAAAACCTATCCCAAATTGTCAGTTGATGTTCTAAAAGCTGGACACCATGGTTCAAAAGGTTCTTCTTATCCTGAATTTTTAGACCATATTGGAGCTAAGATTGCCTTAATCTCGGCTGGTGAGAAAAATCGCTACAAGCATCCCCATCAAGAAACCTTGGAGCGTTTTGAACAGAAGAATATGCAAATCTATCGGACAGACCGGCAAGGAGCTATTCGCTTTAGAGGTTGGCGAAGTTGGTCAATTGAAACGGTGAGATGAGTGAAAATGGTATGTGAGATAGCCATACTCCATCAGCAACTCTAGTTTTTATAATATGCACATATCTATTCAATGGAGTTTTTTTGTTGAATTTTTAATGGAATTGGTATATGCTAATCTAGTTTAGATATTCTGAGGGAAGAGGCATGATGAAATTTAAGAAAATATTGATTACTGTAGGTGTTTGCGTTATTGGTTCTTTATCATTTACCGGTATCAAGGCCGATACAGTACCATTTAAAACTAAAGGACAGCAGAGTGTACCAGGAGTTACGGTGGTTCCTTTTAATGTAGGTTCCAATTCTATTCAGGTAAAATTGGAGCCACATGGTTATGTATATACAAGTGTTAATGGAGAAAAAATAAAGGTCGCAGATAAAGAGTTTAAGTTAAAGTGTACGTATACGGATAAACAAATTTATTCGGATTGTCAAGATAGAGAATGGAAGGTTAGCGGGAATCGCGCAGATGGCAGCGGAAATTACACAGTCCAACTGAAAAAACCGCTAACAGAAGAAGATATTGTTACGTTGAGCTTTGCAGATGATGGGAATTTTTATTTTGGTAAGCTAGTATACGAAAGTGAAAAGAAACAAGCTGAGCATTTCCAAAAAGAGCAAGAAGCTAAAGAAAAAGAATATGCTGAAGGTTTGTTTAAACGTTCTATTGAAGAGGAAAATAATAAAACGTGGAGAGATGTAGTTAGAGACTCTTTTCAAGATACTTGGTGGAATTTGAAAAGTTGGTGGAGTAACTGAGTGTATCAGTGGCAATGTTTCTGTACCATTGAAATGCCCAAAGTCGATAGGTTCTAAATAGCTCATGAGCAAGTGACAAAGGTATGATTTCCTAAGAATTGGACAATGTTGATAAAGGTCTAATAAAAGAGATGGTGATTATTCAATAGACTTTATCCTACTGGACTCTATGCTGTTTGCAAGATTTTGAGGCATTATCACATTTTGAGTCATCCATCTTTTTATGATACAATGGAAGAAGAAACAGAGGACAGCATGACAGTAATTGGACAGATTGAACAGGTAAAAAGAGAAAATTTGGGGTTGTTGACCGTTTTATGTGGTGAAGATGTCGGACAGTATCAAATTGCAAAGGAACTTTTGCTAAGACAAATTGACTTTAGTACAGCAGATTTAGGCTTTGCTTACTTTGATATGTCAGAGGCAGAGTATCGTCAAGTGGACTTGGATTTGGTTTCTCTTCCTTTCTTCTCAGATGAAAAAGTAGTTATTCTGGACTACTTTTCTGATATGACAACAGATAAAAAACGCTATTTGACAGATGATGAGCTTAAGCAGTTTGAGGCCTATTTGGAAAATCCTGTTGAGACAACTCGTCTGGTCATTTTAGCACCAGGAAAGTTGGACAGCAAGCGCCGTCTAGTCAAACTTCTAAAGCGAGATGGTTTGATTTTAGAAGCTAATCCTTTGAAAGAGGCTGATTTAAAACATTATTTCCAGAAAGAAGTTTGTCGTATAGGCTTGCAGATGGATGCGGATGTTTTTCACTATCTCTTGGGAAAATCCAATTTTGATTTTGCAGAAGTCAGTAAGAACCTAGCTTTTTTACAGTCTTATAAGGGACAAGAACCTATTTTTCTAGCCGATATTGATGCAGCGATTCCTAAGACTTTGCAGGATAATATTTTTGATCTAACCCAGCTTGTACTGCAATCAAAAATGGATCAAGCACGCAATTTAGTACGTGATTTGCGTTTACAAGGGGAGGAAGAAATCAAACTCATCGCTATTATGTTGACACAGTTTCGCACCTATTTACAGGTTCAAATCTTGCAGGCACAAGGACGTGGAGAACAGCAGATTGTGGCAGAATTATCCGAGATTATGGGACGAAAGGTCAATCCATTTCAGGTAAAATATGCTCTACGTGACTCTCGTCACTTATCAATTGGCTTTTTAAAAAAAGCTATCAAACTTTTGATTGAGACAGATTTCCAAATGAAGACAGGTCAGTTTGATAAGGAATACCTGTTTGATTTAGCCTTACTAAAGATTGCTACAACCTAGAAGGACACTAGTATAGATGGTTTCGGACAAATAAATTGAAAAGGATTCCATGTTGGAGTAAAATGGACTTATCAATTTTAATAGGAGAATGAGATTATGGCAATCAGTTTACCAAACCTACCCTATGCATACGATGCTTTGGAGCCGTATATTGATGCGGAAACAATGTCCTTGCACCATGGCAAGCACCATGCAACTTATGTGGCAAATGCCAACGCAGCGCTTGAAAAACATCCTGAAATTGGTGAAGACCTAGAAGCCCTCCTTTCAGATGTTAATGCTCTGCCTGTAGATATTCGTCAAGCCTTGATTAACAATGGTGGCGGCCACCTCAATCATGCCTTGTTCTGGGAATTGCTTTCACCGGAAAAAACAGAAATTCCAGCAGAATTGGCAGCAGATATTGATGAAACATTTGGTTCATTTGATGCTTTCAAAGAAGCATTCACAACGGCTGCTACGACGCGTTTCGGTTCAGGTTGGGCTTTCTTGGTTGTTAACAGCGAAGGCAAGTTGGAAGTCATCTCGACAGCTAATCAAGACACACCAATCATGCAAGGTTTAAAACCGATTTTAGCGCTTGATGTTTGGGAACATGCATACTATCTCAACTATCGTAATGTTCGTCCAAACTATATTAAGGCCTTCTTTGAAATTATCAATTGGAACAAAGTTGGTCAACTTTATCAAGTAGCAACTGGTAAGTAATCTTTTTATCATATCACGGTATTTCTGTGAGAGGACTTTTAGTTAAGAAAGTCCGTGAGACCTAAGTTCCCGAAGAAACTAATTCTTTCAATTGACGAGAGTTGGGAATAAAGTCAATAGTTGTTATATGAACAGTATCATCTCTTCCTGATAAGGAAGAGTTTTTAAGTTGCTTCAAGTAGCTAGCGAAATATGCAGAAATACATTATCTCGAAAATAACTACAGCTCCAAGAAAAAGGTATAGAAGATCCGTATTTTTTGATACTGACCACAGCAGGTTATATCTTAGAAAAAAGAGAATATATGAGATACACTGCACTTGGTAGAATAATATGCCTTGATTACAAAACCAAGAAGCGAAGAAAGGGAAAAGATAGAAAACAACAAGTTGATGTATATTTTAATTTCATAGGCAATTGTCAAGTACTACAGAGAGCTGATATAGAAAAATGGTATAATAACAATATTGAGTGAAATAAATTAGATTTTGTAGGATAGGTTATTTATATTGACTTAACAAAAAAACAGCATTGCAACTGTTGGTTGACATATTTCCAAGGTGGCTTGGTAGCCATGCAACCGATTGATTTGATATAACTAAACCATAAAAGAAAGGAGTGTGCGTTATGAACATGGCAGACAGAATAGAGTATTTGAGAAAAACAAACGGAATCTCACAGGAAGAACTTGCAGACAAGGTTGGAGTATCTCGGCAGGCGGTTTCAAAATGGGAAAACGAACAAAGCTTGCCGGATTTGGAAAAAATAATTACCATGAGCGATTACTTCGGAGTTACAACCGATTACATTCTAAAAGGAATTGAACCAGTTGCAGATAAAGAGCAGAAAAGCTCTGAGCTAACAAGCAAGATACTATATATCGCATCAACAGCATTTGTTGCGATTGGATTATTTAGTGCTTTTTCAGGCTGGCATGAAACGCAAACCATAGATACCATATGGGGTTCAATGATTATTCAGGCCGTTGGAATTGCTGGATACTTTATCGGGCGGTTACTCTCTGCAGCAAGGCCGGCTTTTGCTGTTAACTGGCTTAATCTCAGCGGGTTCTTGTTCATGCCTTTTTCTATGGTTACGGGTGCAATTTCTATCGCACTTTTCAAACAAGGGTGGATTGCTCCATACCCTATCGGCATTGCTCATGTTGTATTGTTTGCTATAGTGTATATTAGTATTTGTGCCATAAGCTTTATTGTGTTGAAAAGACGAACAACGGGAGTGCTGGTTTGATGACAAATCCCAGTTTGTCGAAATGAAATAATTAAATAGAAACAATAACACAGCAACTTACGAAACAGTAAATCATCAAATCGGTTTACTGTTTTTTTCTTTTTCTAAAAACGGAAAGGAGGACTTATGGAAGAAGAAAAAAGAGTAATAAAAGAACCACAACATAAACAGTTAATAATGGATATTGGAAAGACAAAATATACTGTAAACCTACATTTTAAGCAAGATACAGGGGAAACATACAAGGATAAAATACTAGAGTTAATCAAAAGAGAAACAGAGAAGATATAAATTTGTCAAAGAAATTTTGTTTATGTCCTTGACAAATCTTCCCAAATGGCTCTGTAATTGGGAAGATGGATTTGAGCAAAACCTTCGCAATACAAGAGAAAATGTATGAAATGTTTTCTGTAACATCATGTAAAACGAGTGAAAGACGAATGTTTTTTGTGTTTTTGTCCTAAACGACTGATTTTATATTGAAAAATAATAAGAAAAGGATTATTATAGATTATGTCAATACGACGAAAAACAAAAGGAGTATTACTTTTCTTATGAAAAAGAATATTAGATTAAAGAGCAGTATTTTGGCTCTTGTGGCTGGCTTTAGTGTGATGGCGACACAAACTGCTTTAGCAGACGAACTAGCTGTCCAATTGATAGGTGTAAATGACTTCCATGGTGCGCTTGATACGACAGGAACAGCACGCCTTGAGGGTGAAACAGTTCGCAATGCGGGCACAGCAGCGCTTTTAGGTACCTATATGGATGATGCTGAAACAGAATTTAAAGCTGAGACCGCTGAAAAACAAATGCCTGCAGAATCTATTCGTGTTCAAGCTGGTGATATGGTTGGAGCAAGTCCGTCTAACTCAGCACTCTTGCAGGATGAACCGACTGTTAAAGTATTGAACAAAATGAAGATTGATTACGGTACACTCGGTAATCATGAGTTTGACGAAGGCCTTGAGGAATATAATCGTATCATGACAGGTCAGGCACCAGAACCTGGTAAGTTTAACCCGATTGTTGACAACTACAAACGTGAAGCGGCGACCCAAGAAATGGTTATTGCTAATGTTGTCGATAAGAAAACAGGTGAAATTCCTTATGGTTGGAAACCATACGCTATTAAAACTGTCCCTATAAATGATAAGGAAGCTAAAATCGGTTTTATTGGTGTAGTAACAACGGAAATCCCAAATCTTGTTCTGAAGAAGAATTATGAACAATATACATTCCTGGACGAGGCAGAGACCATTGCAAAATATGCACGAGAATTGACAGATAAAGAAGGAGTAAAGGCCATTGTAGTGTTGGCCCATGTTCCAGCTACGAGTAAGGATGGTGTAGCTGCTGGTGAATCAGCAGATATGATTGAAAAATTAAATCGGATTTATCCTGAAAACTCTGTCGATGTGGTTTTTGCAGGGCACAACCATGTACATACCAATGGTACGACTGGAAAGACCTTGATTGTTCAGGCAACCTCACAAGGTAAGGCCTATGCAGATGTACGTGCGATTTATGATACAGACATTGCTGATTTCAAAGCTGTTCCAACTGCAAAAGTTGTTGCAGTAGCTCCAGGGAAAAAAACACCAAATCCAGAAATTCAGGCTATTGTGGATGAGGCTAATGTAATCGTTAAACAGGTTACAGAACAAAAGATTGGAACTGCCAGCCAAGCAACAGATATTTCACGCGAAGTTAATGAATTTAAAGAAAGTGCTGTGGGAAATTTAGTAACAACAGCTCAGTTAGCCATTGCTAAAAAATCAGGTTATGATGTTGATTTTGCAATGACGAATGATGGTGGTATCCGTGCTGATTTGAAGGTTCAAGCCGATGGTTCTGTTACGTGGGGAGCAGCTCAGGCTGTTCAACCGTTTGGTAATATCCTACAAATCGTCCAAATGACTGGAGAGCAGATTTATACAGCCTTGAACCAACAATATGATGAAGGTGAAAAGTACTTCTTGCAATTATCAGGTCTCAAATATATTTACACTGTGGCAGATAACCCAACAGCAGACAATCCTTATAAGGTTGCTAAGGCTTTTAAAGAGGATGGCACAGAGATTGACCCAGCAAAGACTTACACAGTTGTTATCAACGACTTTCTTCTAGGAGGCGGTGATGGTTTTTCTATCTTCAAAGATGCAAAACTGATTGGTGCTATTAACCCAGATACAGAAGTCTTTATCGAATATTTGAATGATTTGAAAAATGCAGGGCAGAGTATAAGTGCTGCAATCATGGGTAGAAAAACTTTTGTAAAACAGTATGTGGAAGAACCAAAAGTAGGTGAAAAACCAGATAGCAGTAGCTCTACGAATCAAGACAATTCATCAAAGGCGAACATCTCAAATGAAGAAAAGATGGATGATAAGAGCAAGTCGCAAGGAGATAAGAACCAAACTGGAGGAATAACTGCCAAGACAGATCAAAAAATGGCTAAAAAAGCAACAGGAAAACAAGCTCTTCCAAAAACAGGTCAGGCAGAGTTGACCTCCTTCCTTATCAGTCTAGGTGGCTTGGTGTCACTTGGTATGGCAGTATCAGTGAGACGCAAAGAGAACCAATAGCTTTTCTTTAGACAAAATAAAAAGAAAAAAGCACCAAAGTACTTTACACAGAGTGGATACTTGAGGTATAATATATCTCGTGTGTAATGGACGCACAAAAATACAGTTTATCCGCTGGGTTTAAAAGCACCTATGATTGACAAAGATAGGAGAAAAACATGAATCCATTGATCCAAAGTTTGACAGAAGGTCAACTTCGTACTGACATCCCTTCATTCCGTCCTGGTGACACTGTGCGTGTTCATGCTAAGGTTGTCGAAGGTAACCGTGAGCGTATCCAGATTTTCGAGGGTGTAGTTATCTCTCGCAAAGGTCAAGGTATCTCAGAAATGTACACTGTACGTAAAATCTCTGGTGGTGTAGGTGTCGAGCGTACATTCCCAATTCACACTCCACGTGTTGATAAGATTGAAGTAGTACGTTACGGTAAAGTACGTCGTGCTAAATTGTACTACTTACGTGCATTGCAAGGTAAAGCTGCGCGTATCAAAGAAATCCGTCGCTAAGATAGGATACAAAGGTCGTCAAAAGCGGCCAGAAAAAAGATAACCTGCCCGATGTCAAGGCAGGTTATCTTTTTTCTGGGCTTTTAGGTTATTTTGACTTCATAAGTTACACAGGTCTTGGTTCTAGACTGATTCAGATGGGTATTGACTCTCCGCGCAGTCAAGGTGTGGGGAGTTTTTGAGCAGTTCATAGGTCAGGCTCAATTCGGATTAGATGGCTGTTTTATTATCCCCAACATAGAAGTCATTCTAGAGCAGATAAAAAATAAGCATAGATACTACAAATGTAAAGATAGTTTTCCGTTAAACAATATGTTATACTGTAGTATATTCAGCATAAAGGAGGCTGTGCATGAGCCAACAATTCATTCCATCGGTTTTATCGGATTTGCGACAAGATATTGTTCAAATGCCTGAAGTTATTAAAGAATGCAGTGGTATTCGGATTTATGGCCGTCGGATTCGTTCGGTCTTGTTTACAACAGATGTATCGATCATTGCTAATCATAATGCAGATGCCATCCTAGCGGTTTACCCATTTACACCCAGTCCTACAATTATCAAGAGTATAATGCTAGTTGCCTCTGTTCCAGTGCTGGCAGGTGTCGGTGGAGGTTTGACTACTGGAAAACGTTCGGCCAATATGAGTTTATTTTCTGAATCGGAGGGAGCTTACGCAGTTGTTGTCAATGGTCCAACAGATGTTCAAACAATTGAGGAAATCAATAAGGTTGTGGATATTCCTATTATTTACACAGTTGTTTCTGAAAAATCTGACTTAGTATCGCGTATCAAGGCTGGAGTGGATATTTTAAATATTTCTTGTGGTCTAGAGACCCCCAATGTTGTGAAGAAAATTCGAGAAGATTTTCCAGATTTTCCCATTATTGCCACAGGTGGACCAACGGAAGAATCTATTCGTCGGGTTATTGAGGCTGGTGCTAATGCAGTTTCCTACACAGCTCCAAGTAATGGAGAACTGTTTAAAGGGAAGATGGAAAAATACCGTCAGTATGTAAAAGATTGATCCTACTCTTGCATTCTGCCGTTTTCTGAGTTAAAATAGAAGGCAGAGAAGCAGACTTCCCTTAGTTAAATGGATATAACAAATTCCTCCTAAGAATTAGTTGCAGGTTCGATTCCTGCAGGGGAGATTAGGAATAATACAGAAACCCTTGAAACACCAATGTTTTCAAGGAGTTTAGATTGAAGAAAAGTTCATTTTAGACAAATTCTTCAATCTTTTTTCTTTGCATTCAAAAGCGAAAAACAGAAGCATTTGACATAATAAGGTTGCTAAGATTTTAATGAAAAATTGCATCATTGTAGAATGTCTCAAAATGAGTAAATTTTCAAGGGTCATTCTATGCTCTGATCCTCTGTGTATCAAGCTTTCTTTACTTGC
Organism: Streptococcus ruminantium; assembly: GCF_003609975.1. Taxonomy (NCBI): domain Bacteria; kingdom Bacillati; phylum Bacillota; class Bacilli; order Lactobacillales; family Streptococcaceae; genus Streptococcus; species Streptococcus ruminantium. The sequence continues at coordinate 1,381,148 of NZ_AP018400.1, read as the reverse complement.
CTGTCCAAACTTCTTTCCCCCAAAAAATTCCATCAAGTTCCAGACTTTTTTGAAATTTTGGGTGGTATAGAATGGCATATATGTACTATTGTTTTTTCTGAATTTTAGTGTATGAAAAAAACTTAAAATGTGTTACAATGACCTATGGAGGTATAAAATGAAAAAGATTTTAAAGATTGTTGTGGGGCTTGCTCTATTCATTGGAATAGCCCTTGTAGGTTTTGGTGTTTTTATAGATAGCCGTTCGATAGACGGTAACTGGAGAACAGAAAATATAAAGAATTTGCTTATAGCAAATGCCAATGAAGAAGATATTGCTGGAATTAAGGAATTGGGGATCCGTCCAGACCAGTTAATAAAAACCATGGATATGTCTTTGGAAGTAAATGATGGGAATGCTAGTATAAAACTCAGCTATCAAGTAGACACTGAATTATTTAAAAATTCGCTTGTTAAAGTTGTGGATAATACAATAGAGAGTGAGTTACAAAAGCAAGGTCTGACATATGATGCTCTACCAGATGAAGCCAAGCAACTCATTGATAAAGAAAAACCTTCGGACAGTGCCATCAAGCAACAGATTGCGGACACATTTACAGCAGCAGCAAAGGAGATTGATGGAGAATACAATACCGAGACTGGAATCCTGACGGTTCCAATTTTAAAAGGAGTTGTAGATCCAGTCTTTAATTCAATTAAAACTACTTCAATCAATGAAAAGGCCAATAAACTTTGGAAGTTAGGCATTGATTCGGGTGATTTTAGTAAGTATGTAAAAAAAGCTGAGTCTTTGGTAATGGATCAGCAGTTTACATTCATTAAAGAATCAAAATAATAGTGTTTCAAAGAGTCTGAGGGCTCTTTTTTGTATTGTTACTAAAAAATATGTCAATGCATTTCAAGCAATTAGAAGAGATAAACATTGATTGGATCGAAAAAAGAATGAGCAGAGTGTTCCACAGGATAAATACTATGATGATAAATACTCGAAAAGCCTGAAAATACAGGCTTTTTGTGGTTTCTTACGAGTATATCTCGACTTATCGCAACTGTTGTCGATAGATACTTTCTTTGCGGTTGATAAAATAGGCTAGATAAAGAACAGGAACAGCGTAAGGTACCAGACTAATACCAAATACTTCATATCCAATCAGGATAGGTGCTAGTAGAGTATTGGTAGCCGAGGAGAATACAGTGCAATACCCAAGGGCTGCAACAAATTCTATTGGAAGACCAAGTATTCCTGCTAAGACAGCACCAGAACTAGCGCCAATAGCAAAGAGTGGAGTTACTTCACCACCTTGAAAACCGGCTACCAAACAGAGACAGGTGAGAATGAGCTTGAGAAACCAGTCGTAGGTAAAGATTTGCTCTCCTTCTAAACTAAACTCAATTAAATTGGTTCCTAGACCAGAATAACGGCCTTGGTGGAAAATAAACAGTAGGGCAGTTAACAATAATCCCATGTAGAATACTCTTTTATAAGGATCGGACAACCAAATATTTATACGAGTCTTTGCCCGCTCAAGAATCCAAGCGAAAAGATTGCCGATAATGCCAAAGCAAAGTGATAACAATAGGAATTTGAAGCTGTCTGCAATTTGAAAGTTTGGAGTTGTGATGATATGACTAAATTTTTCTAATCCAAGCAGATGAGAAGTGGTAGAGGCTGTGAAGGCTGCTAGCAAGCAATAGGGGAGGCTTGTCCATGAAAAACTCCCGACGACTAAGACTTCAATAGCGAAAAAACTAGCAGCCAAGGGTGTTTGAAAAAGTCCAGCAAAACCAGCTGCCATACCTATTTTAACTATTAAATCTTTAGAAATGGATTTGAACCAATTGGTTCCTAGCCAATGAGAAAGGGCAACTCCCAACTGAACAGCTACCCCTTCACGTCCAACAGAGGCTCCAAAAAGATGACTGATCCATGTTGTTAGCGTAATCAATGGAATCAAGACTGGAGATATATGTGTGTCTTGTCCTTGTCCTGCCTTAAAAACTAGATCCATGCCTGATCGGACAGATTTTCCCCAGTTTTGATAAGCAAAAACGAGTGCTAATCCAGCCAATGCTAAAAATGGTATCAAGCAGAGAAAGAATTTAGAGCGTAGCTCTCCTATACCTAACAGGATATTTCCAAAGAGAGTTGTCACCAAACCTGCTATTATTCCACTCGTCAGAGACAGGACAAATAGTTGAACCTGAAACCTTCCTCTATTGCTCATGGCTCATTAACTGTGAAGATTGATAAGCTCTGGACTGAGCCATGATGTCTCTAAAGGTTGCTTGAATGGTAGAGCGATATGCGTCTTTTTTTACCAAATTTCCTACACGTTCTAAGACACTTGTTTCGCGACTGCTATCAAGAACTGGTTTTCCTGTCGCCCGCTTATAAGCTGTGACTTGTTCTACCAATTCCATACGCTTTTCCAATAGGGTGACAAGTTCTTGATCTAGTTGATTGATTTGTGAACGAATGATTTCCAATTCCATGTCTATTCTCCTATAAATTATTTTGGTTGGTTTTTAGTATAGCAAAAAACAAGGCTGAAGACTAGCCTTGTTTGAGGAAGTTTACCAACTTGCTTTTTTAACTCCTGGAAGCTGACCAAGATGAGCGAGCTTACGGAATGTAATCCGACTGACACCGAATTTGCGCATGTAGGCGTGTGGACGGCCATCGGTGAGGTCGCGGTGTTTTAATCGGTTAGGATTAGAATCACGAGGAAGCTTTCTTAGAGCTTCATAGTCCCCATTTTCTTTGAGTGTTCTTCGTAATTCAGCATAGCGCTCAATCAATTCCAACTGTTTATGATAGCGAGCTATTTTTGATTTTTTAGCCATTATCTTCTCCTTTACAAATAGTTAACTAGTTAATTGTATATCAGAAATAAAAAAATTGCAAGTAAAAAACTTACTGGTGAGTTATATTTTTTCAATCTTTTATTTTATAGCTACCCTATTTATTTTTGATCAATAGCTCAGACCTAGATTATTGGAGATGAGAAAAGCATAGTTTGCTTCAAACCAATATGGGGATAGTCTGATAAAGGTACAAGCAAGGTGAGTTAAAATGATATGAAATAAGTCGAAGTAGAACTAGAAAATGGTTTGCTATAAGATTGCCCTTTTCAATCTTGTAGTAGAGGGAAAAATCATACAAGGAATATGAAAACAGATCAAACCATTAAGGTTTGATCCGTTAATTAAGTAAGTGTATCCAATTTTGCGACTAAGTCGGTTGCAAAGTTTTCTAAATTGATAATATCTTCTTCTTCAGCAGCGAGGTCAACTTTAACATTCTCAGCACCCTTGATTGCACCGCGTGAACCTAGCATAACATCGAAATCATCAACTGCACTACAGAAATCATCATAGAAAGTATCACCAGAACCGCAGACACCGTAGATTTTTCCAGTCAAATCTAAATTGGCTAGGTCAGTATAGAAGTCAACAATCTCATCTGGAAGTTCCCCATCTCCACCATAAGAATAAGTATAACTAGCTACAACAATGAGGTTTGCATCCAAAATTTCTTCGGTTTCAATGGTTGTACATTCATGAACTTGTACTTCTAAGCCTAACTCTTCTAGTTTACTGGCAACGATGTCGGCAATTTCTTCTGTGTTACCAGTCATACTAGCGTAAACTATTTTTGCTAGTGCCATAATTTCCTCCAAATTATATAGTCACCTCATTATATCACACTCCTATCATTTTCAAAAGGGGAAGTTTATGCTAAAATGATGAAAAGGAGTTGCTATGACTATTTACAGTAACATTATTGAAAAAATTCAAGAATACGACACCATCATTATTCACCGTCACCAGAGACCAGATCCAGATGCGATTGGTAGTCAGGTTGGCTTGCAAAAATTATTGCAAAAGAATTTTCCGACAAAGACTATTAAGGCAACAGGATTTGAAGCTCCCAATCTTTCTTGGATGGCAGAGATGGATGCAGTAGCGGATAAAGATTATCAGGGTGCGTTGGTCATTGTGACAGACACAGCAAACACTGCTCGTATTGATGATGCGCGTTATGCGCAGGGCGCCTTTTTGATAAAAATTGACCATCATCCCAATGAAGAACCATATGGCGACTTACTTTGGGTCAATACAGCAGCTAGTTCTTGTAGTGAAATGATTACAGAGTTCGCTATCCAAAGTCAGTTAGTTTTGGATGGAGAGATTGCTCGTTTGCTCTATGCTGGAATCGTAGGCGATACAGGCCGTTTTCTCTACCCAGCGACTAGCTCACATACCTTTGAAATGGTTGCTCGTTTGCTCCAAGAAGATTTTGATTTTGCGCACCTATCTCGTCAGATGGATACCATTGACTTTAAAATTGCTAAGCTGACAGGGTACGTCTATGATCATTTAGAGGTAGATGGATGCGGAGCTGCTCGCATTATATTGACGCGCGCAATTCTTGAGCGGTACGGTGTGACCGATGCGGATACTTCTTTCATTGTTGGCGCACCGGGGCGTATTGGAGCGGTTCAGGCATGGGGTGTTTTTGTAGAGCAAGCTGATGGCAGCTATAGGGTTCGTCTCCGCAGTAAGTATACTCCTATCAATGAGATTGCAAAACGCCACGATGGCGGTGGTCATCCACTAGCGAGTGGTGCTAACTCTTATTCTCTTTCTGAAAATGAACAAATTTACCAAGAAATCCAACAGGTAGTGAAAAATGCAAGCAAGTAGTAGAATCATTCGCTTGATGGGAACCATGATTGAAACCAAGATTTGGCATGAGCAAGCAGAAACAATCTTAGATCAGGTGGAGGAGTTGCTCTATCTATACAAGGACCGCTTTTCAGCCAATGATTTGACTTCCGAATTGATGGAGGTCAATCTCAATGCTGGGGTTCAAGCAGTTCCAGTTACGCAGGATTTATACGAACTGATAAAATTGGGCAAAAAACATAGTTTGGCTGAAGATAGCTTTCTCAATATAACAATTGGACCGCTTGTTCAGGCTTGGCGGATTGGATTTGGTGATGCTAATATTCCTCATCAAGAAATCATCAATAAAAAACTCAAACTAATCGATCCAGCTGACATTGAATTGGATGATGAAGAACAGATGGTATATCTGCCAAAGAAAGGTATGGCTATTGATTTAGGTGCTTTAGCAAAAGGCTATGTAGCGGATAGGATTGTTGAATTCTTGAAAAGAATGGATGTGGCCGCAGGCTTGATTAACCTAGGTGGCAATGTCCTAACTTTTGGTCAAGCTCCACACAATCCAGATGGTTACTGGCGAATCGGTATTCAAGATCCACAGAAAGTGCGTGGTGAAAATGCCCTAGTTCTCAAAATAAGTCAAGAATCGGTTGTTACCTCAGGTGTCTACGAAAGAACCCTTACGGTCAATGGAAAAAACTATCATCATATTTTAAGTTCTGAGACGGGGTACCCCATTGAAACGAATCTTGCTAGTCTCACGATCATCTCTAAGCGATCGGTAGATGGTGAAATTTGGACAACTCGCTTGTTTGGACAGGCGATACCAGAGATCTTTGAGATGGTTTGTCAAATACCAGAGGTAGAAGCAGTGTTAATAGATACTGAAGGACGTATTTTGTTGACACCGAGCTTGGTTGACAGGGTTGAAATAGGTTTAGAGAGGGTTTCGGATGGTTTGGCTAGTCCATCAGAGGGGAGTTTTGGAATGAGAGTTACATCCGACATCGTTTCGGGAGCCTCTGTTCTTTGAACTCTTATAGAATGTTGAAAAAATAGGTAAAAAGACTTGCCAGAAGGCAAAAATTTTGGTAGACTTAAGTGGTTATAATCTATGGCTCAGAAAGAGACCATGGCAGAAAGGAATTTTTTATAAATGAAAAAAGATATCCATCCAGAATATCGCACTGTTGTCTTCATGGACACTACTACTGGCTACAAGTTCCTTAGCGGTTCGACTAAGAAAACTAGCGAAACAGTAGAATTTGAAGGTGAAACATATCCATTGGTTCGTGTGGAAATTTCATCAGACTCACACCCATTCTACACAGGACGTCAAAAGTTCACCCAAGCAGATGGACGTGTGGATCGTTTCAACAAAAAATACGGTCTCAAGTAAGAAACAACCTCTCGGGGTTGTTTTTTTAGTTTGTAAATTAAAAAGTATATTCAATATTCAGAGACTATTTTTTCTTTATTCTTTAGAACGAAACAAGAAGGGATGAGAGAATGAATTGTAGAGTAAAACAAGAGTGAGAAAAAAGAAAAAAAATCAGTGTTTTCTTCTCCATTGAGCAATTTTTTTAAGATTCTTTTTACAAGAATGAGGTTGATTTTTAGTTTCAATGAGTGAATATTTTTGCTACAATAGGGTAAGTAAGAATTTGAAGTGAAAGTATGAGGTGTTTCATGAAATATAGAGGGACGATTGATAGTCGAATAGATTACTCGCTCATTTTACCAGTCTTTTTTCTATTAGTTGTGGGGATTATCTCGCTCTATATTGCAGTTAGTCAGGATTATCCCGCAAATGTTTTACAAATGGTAGGACAGCAAGTTGCATGGATAGGGATGGGGATGATCGCAGCCTTTTTAGTTATGTTCTTTTCTACTAAATTTCTTTGGCAAGTTACCCCCTTTTTATATGTTCTGGGGCTTATTCTAATGGCTTTACCATTATTTTTCTACAATCCTGAGTTGGTGGCTTCAACAGGGGCAAAAAACTGGGTGACTATTGGGAATATGACTCTTTTTCAGCCTTCAGAGTTTATGAAAATAGCTTATATTGTCATGTTGGCTAGAGTTATTGTTACCTTCCATAAACACTATCCGATACGGAAGATTCGTGAGGACTTTATACTCATTGGCTATATGATTTTACTGACGGTTCCGATTTTACTACTTTTGGCTATGCAAAAAGACCTTGGAACATCCTTGGTGTTTGCTGCTATTTTCAGTGGCATGCTTCTTTTATCAGGGGTTTCTTGGAAAATTTTATTACCTACAGCCTTGACCTTGTTTGTATTATTTGTCACTTTTATGCTTATTTTCATTTCTCCTGGTGGGACGACTTTCTTATACAATATAGGCATAGACACATACAAAATCAACCGTATTTCGGCTTGGTTGGATCCATTTAAAAATGCTCAAACAACTACCTACCAACAGGCTCAGAGCTTGATTGCTATTGGTAGTGGTGGATTGAAGGGCCTTGGTTTCAATAAAACCAATCTACTAATTCCTGTCCGTGAAAGTGATATGATCTTTACAGTTATTGGCGAGGATTTTGGTTTTATTGGTGGAACAGTCCTAATCGGTTTGTATTTACTTTTTATCTACCGTATGTTGCGAGTAACATTGCAATCAAACAACCGTTACTATACCTATATATCGACAGGATACATCATGATGATTCTTTTCCATGTCTTTGAAAATATTGGTGCTGCAACTGGTTTACTTCCTTTGACAGGGATTCCATTGCCTTTTATCTCTCAGGGAGGATCATCAATGGTGGCCAATCTAATCGGTGTTGGTTTGGTCTTATCAATGGGCTATCAATCACGTCTAGCCAGTGAGAAAGAGTCCAACAAATCACGTAAGAATAGAAATATTACATTAAGACGTTAGAAAGTAGGTTTATATGGTGAAAGTGGCAGTTATTTTGGCTAATGGCTTTGAAGAAATTGAAGCTTTGGCACCTGTTGATGTTTTCCGGCGTGCTGGTTTTGATTGTCAAATACTTGGTCTGAATAGTCAGGAAGTGGAGGGATCACATGGAATTCGCGTTCAAACGGATCAAATGTTTAGCGGTGAATTGTCTCCCTTTGATTTGATTGTTTTACCTGGAGGAATGCCAGGATCGGTAAATCTAAGAGATGATGATCGTTTGATTTCAGCATTGAAGCGGGCAGTTGAAATGGGCAAGTCTATTGCAGCTATTTGTGCAGCTCCGATTGTTTTAGATAAAGCAGGTCTACTAGACAGTCGTTGCTATACTTGTTTTCCTGGAAAAGAAGCAGATATTCAATCAGGCATTCATTTAGCAGAAAATGTAGTAGTTGATGGACCTATCATTACTAGTCGTGGTGCAGGTACAAGTTTGGATTTTGCATATAAATTGGTTGATTTGTTTGGTGGTGATGGCACAGAGCTTGCGCAGACAATGGTCTATAAGATTGAAAAATAAATCATGTTTTGAAGCGCTTTAAAAAGTTTTCTCTTTCTAGCGGTAGTAAAACCAAACTAGGCAAAATAGTGATGATTGTTCTAGTCGCCTTGAATAAGGTGTATCTGGATGAGTACCAATCATACAAATTCTGTCATCTGAGAGAAGATTTGAAATAGAAGCTGCCCCATATATAGCAGTGAAACAAAAGGGATTCAGAATTGATTAGCCTATCCCACTTCAAACCTGTGTTGTACTTTGTCAGGCATATTCCAATGACTTTCTCTTGAATCCTGGGAGTTCCCTAGGCTATAACAGTTGAAAATAATAATATAAAAGTGTTTCTATTTAATAGGGGTGTTTTTTCAGCCCCTTTTTTTCTATCAAAATATCAGAAAATATGGTATAATGAGAGGTATTCATCAGAATGATTTTTACCTATTTCAAATAGAAAGTGTACCCGTTGTTACTTGCTTGACGATGATTATTTTTTGTCTTGCTAGATTATTTTGTAGACTTTTATTTTTAAACGGGTAATCATTATAGAAAATAAGGAAAAGAAATGACAGAAGAAATCAAAGATTTACAAGATAAGGCTCAGGAATATGATGCCAGTCAGATTCAGGTTTTGGAAGGGTTGGAAGCAGTTCGGATGCGTCCGGGAATGTATATTGGTTCCACTTCCAAAGAGGGGCTTCATCATCTGGTTTGGGAAATTGTTGATAACTCCATAGATGAGGCCTTAGCTGGATTTGCAGATAAGATTGAAGTCTATATCGAACCGGACAACTCGATTACAGTAATTGATAATGGTCGTGGAATCCCTGTTGATATTCAGGAAAAAACAGGTCGTCCTGCTGTGGAAACAGTCTTCACCGTTCTCCATGCTGGTGGGAAATTTGGCGGAGGCGGCTATAAGGTCTCTGGTGGCTTGCACGGCGTAGGTTCTTCCGTAGTAAATGCTCTTTCAACACAGTTGGATGTTCATGTCTATAAAAATGGTCAGGTTTATTTTCAAGAGTATCATCGTGGTGAGGTCGTTGCAGATTTGAAAGTGGTGGGAGAAACGGATCGTTCTGGTACGACTGTGCATTTTACACCAGATCCAGAAATTTTCAATGAAACAACTGAGTTTGACTTTGCTAAGTTGAATAAACGTATTCAGGAGTTGGCTTTCCTCAACCGTGGTTTGAATCTTTCTATTACAGATAAGCGTGAAGGACTTGAACAAACCAAGGAATACCACTATGAGGGGGGGATTGCTTCCTATGTTGAGTATCTCAATGAAAACAAAGATGTTATTTTTGAAATGCCTATTTACACCGAAGGTGAAATGGATGATATTACGGTAGAAGTCGCCATACAATATACGACTAGCTACCATGAAAATGTGGTCAGTTTTGCAAATAACATCCACACCCATGAAGGGGGGACTCACGAGCAGGGATTCCGAACAGCACTTACGCGTGTTATCAATGATTATGCAAAGAAAAGTAAAATTCTCAAAGAGAACGAGGACAATCTGACTGGCGAAGATGTACGTGAGGGCTTGACAGCTGTCATCTCCGTGAAGCATCCTGGGCCACAGTTTGAAGGACAGACCAAGACGAAGTTGGGCAACAGCGAGGTTGTCAAGATTACCAATCGTCTCTTTTCAGAAGCTTTTTCAGAATTTCTTTTGGAAAATCCGCAGGTTGCTCGTCGAATCGTTGAAAAAGGGATTTTGGCAAGTAAGGCTCGCATAGCAGCTAAACGGGCGCGTGAAGTGACTCGTAAGAAATCTGGTCTTGAAATTTCCAATCTTCCTGGGAAATTGGCTGATTGTTCCTCAAATGATGCGACAAAAACAGAACTCTTTATCGTTGAGGGAGATTCAGCTGGTGGTTCTGCTAAGTCCGGTCGTGATCGTGAGTTTCAAGCTATATTGCCAATCCGTGGTAAGATTTTAAACGTAGAAAAGGCTAGCATGGATAAGATTCTGGCCAATGAAGAAATTCGCAGCTTGTTTACAGCGATGGGAACTGGATTTGGAGCTGATTTTGATGTCAGCAAAGCCCGTTATCAGAAACTGGTTATCATGACTGATGCCGATGTGGATGGCGCCCATATCCGAACTCTCCTTTTGACCTTGTTTTACCGCTATATGCGTCCAGTGGTAGAGGCTGGCTATGTCTATATTGCGCAACCACCAATTTATGGAATCAAAGTTGGAAGTGAAATAAAAGAATACATCCAGCCTAGTGTTAATCAAGAACAAGAATTGCAAGATGCCTTAGCGAGACATAGTACAGGACGTTCCAAGCCAACTATTCAGCGTTACAAAGGTTTGGGAGAAATGGATGATCATCAGTTGTGGGAAACAACGATGAATCCAGAAAATCGTCTTATGGCACGTGTTTCTGTTGATGATGCTGCGGAAGCAGATAAGATTTTTGACATGTTGATGGGGGACAGAGTTGAGCCTCGGCGAGAGTTTATTGAGGAAAATGCTGTTTATTCAACATTAGATGTCTAAAAACGAAAAAAACAAGTGCATATACTAGAGATTTATGGTATAATTAAGCGATATTTTCTAGTAATTATTATGAGCTAAGGAGATTTACATGCCTACAGGAACAATCATCTTAATCGTTTCGATTGTTATTATTCTAATCATTGCCTATGTAGCTTGCTTGATTATTCGCAAACGCAATGACAACCTCTTGGTTGCATTGGAGGAACGCAAGGAAGATCTATTTAACCTCCCAGTTAATGAAGAAGTTGAGACTGTTAAGGCTCTTCATTTGATTGGTCAGAGTCAGGTTTCATTCCGTGAGTGGAATCAAAAGTGGGTGGATTTATCGCTCAATTCGTTTGCTGATATTGAAAACCATATTTTTGAAGCAGAGAGCTACAATAATTCTTTTCGTTTTGTTAGTGCTAAAAACGCTATTGATAGCATTGAAAGCCAAATTGATTTGATTGAGGAAGATATTTCTTCTATCCGTCGCGGTCTAATTGAGCTGAGGGAACAAGAGGAAAAAAACTCTGGTCGTGTCAAACATGCTTTAAACTTATTTGATAACTTGCAAGCAGCCGTTCGTGAAAATTCTGAGAGTTATGGCGAGACATTGCCAGAGCTTGAAAAACAGTTGAAAAATATTGAAGTCGAGTTCTCTGAGTTTGTGATGCTTAATTCATCAGGTGACCCTATAGAAGCTGCTGAGATTCTTGACAAGACAGAAGAGCACATGATTGCCTTGAATCAAATTATGGATCGTATCCCAGATTTGATTGAAAAAGTAACCAAAAACTTCCCAGAACAGTTAGAAGATTTGGAATCTGGTTATCGCAAATTAGTTGAGCAAAATTACTTATTTACAGAAGCAAATATTGAGTCGCAATTCCAAAATATTCGCGTATCGATCCGTGAAAATACAGCCCTGATTGTTTCTTTTGATTTGGATGCTGCAGAGGCTGAAAATGAAGCCATCCAGGCGAAAATTGACCATCTGTATCGTATTTTTAATCGAGAAATTGATGCCAATAAGGCAGTTGTTAGGATTAGCAAAAACTTGCCGAAATTTTTGGAACATGCTGTGCAAAACACACAACTTTTGGATGAGGAAAGTCAGCGTTTGAATGCTTTGTACCTTCTAGCTGACAGTAAACTTTCACGGATTGAGCAGTTGAAAAAACGCTTGGAAACAATTGAAATTGTTGTGGCAGAAAGCGTAGAAGATCTTGAGAATCCACAAGTAGCTTACTCTATTTTGGAAGAACGTCTGGAGCATTCCCTAGCTAGTTTGAAAGAAATTGAAGAAGAGCAGCTAGTATTGGCTGACTATCTCAAATCGCAAGAAGTATCAGAAAGTACAGCACGCAAAAAGGCTACTCTTTATATCAATAAGCTTCATACCCTTAAGCGTTATATGGAAAAGCGCAATCTTCCAGGGATTCCGGCAGAGTTCTTGACTAGCTTTTTCAGAACCAGCGATCATGTAGAAACCTTAATTGCTGAACTGGATTATAAGCGGATTAACACAGAAGTCGTCAATCGTCTGTTGGAAAATGCAACCTATGATATGAATCAATTAGAGGAGTTAGCATACTTAATCGTGCAGAACGCTACTTTGACAGAGCAGCTTTTACAGTATTCTAACCGTTACCGTTCATTTGATGAAAGTGTACAAAAAGCCTTCAACCGCTCGCTGTCAATCTTTGAAAAAGAATTTGACTATCAAGCAGCTTTTGAAGAAATTTCATTTGCTTTGGAGACGGTTGAGCCGGGTGTAACAGAGCGCTTTGTACGTTCGTATGAGAAAACTCGAGAGGCTATCCGCTATTAACAGTAAAAGACTGTCTAATCACGCATTTACAAAGTGATAGCAGTCTTTTCTTTTTGGAAGATATGAAACATTTTTAGCAGTGATAATGATTATGGTTTTCTGTTTGCATGCTGCGAGTGCTTAATGGGGATAGCATCTAAAAGAAAATAATCCTTTTATAGAGGTTAAATATGTTTTGTTTCAGTAGATTATTCCAATATCATTGTGCTTATTATGAAGCCTGGAAAGAGAGACTTGAAAATATTGGTGAAAGTATTACTAGTTCTTGTAATTTTTCAGAAATCTGGTAAGATGGAACAAAATAGGCATTAAGGTGGGAAATGTTTTGAATGATTGGCTAGGGGACGGATACATCTCTGATATATAGGAGAATCATTAGATAGTTACGTTGGATTGGTTATTGTGCTGGAGTTGGTTGCGTTTATTCTAACATCCGTAAGCCAGCAGGTTAGAACTGGGTTTGCTCTTAGGAGCAGCTCAAAGTGATTGAGGTGATAAATGAAGAAAATTAAAGGATTAGTGGTCATGGATGTAGACAGCACCTTGATCATGGAAGAAGGAATTGATCTATTAGGAGAAGAAGCTGGCGTAGGATCGCAGGTGGCGGAGATTACTGAGCGAGCCATGAGAGGAGAATTGGATTTTGTAGAAGCTTTAAGAGAGCGGGTCGCCCTTCTTAAAGGTTTGCCAGAAACGGTTCTTGCTACTATTTTTGATCGCATTCATTTTACACCTGGTGCAGAGGAGCTGGTGGCAGAGCTACACAGACGTGGATATAAAGTAGCAGTAGTGTCAGGTGGATTTCATCAAACGGTAGATAGGTTAGCGGAGCGTCTTAATTTGGACTATGTGGAGGCCAATACACTTGAGATTGTGGATGGAGTTCTTACAGGTCAAGTACTTGGTGAAATTGTGACAAAGGATGTAAAAAAGGCTAAATTGAGGGCTTGGGCTATGGAAAATAGTCTGGAAATGAAGGATACAATTGCTATGGGAGATGGGGCAAATGACTTACCGATGATTCAAGAAGCGGGTATTGGAATTGCTTTTTGTGCCAAATCAGTTGTTGAGAAGGAAGCTCCCTACCGAATTACAGAGAAGAATTTATACAAATTGATTGAGATAATTGATGAAGTGGCTTCCCAAAGCAAGTAAAAACTGCCAGGAACAATAGAGGCAGTGTAGTTTACTAGATAAAATAGTGATAGAGTATAAAAAGGCCCGATTTATTTCGAGCCTTTTGGTATTAAGCTAAAAGAAACTTCTCTAACTCTTTCACACTTTGAACAATATGACTGGCACCAGCAGTTTCAAATTCTTGCTTCGTTCCGTAGCCATAGAGAACACCGATGGCAGGCAAATTATTGGCAGATGCTCCCTCAATATCGTGCTCCCTATCGCCAATCATAATAGCTGGAAGGGAGATAGAGTTTATCTGTTTTAAGGCATAGGCAATAACATCCGTTTTGCTGATACGGCTGCTATCCAAACTCGCTCCAGCAATCACTTCAAAATAGTGAGCAATTCCAAAATGTTCCAAGATTTGTTTAGCAAAAACTTCTGGCTTTGAAGTGGCGATCACAAGTGTTTTCCCATTCGTTTTCAGTTTTTCTAGGAGAGAAATGATACCTGGATAAAGCTGGTTTTCAAACATTCCTTTTTCTTTGAAATAGATACGAAAGGCATCTACTGCAGCTTGTGTCTCTTCTTGATTCAGTTGATAGAATCGTGAAAATGATTCATATAAAGGTGGACCGATAAAACGTTGTAGATTGGCTGGATTCGGTTCTTCTATCCCCATCTTTTCAAGTGCGTAGGCAACTGAGTTTAAAATTCCTTGACCAGAGTCTGTCAATGTTCCATCTAGGTCAAATAAAATAGTCTGATACATATCGATCTCCTTTCCTTTAGTATACCATACTCTTTGAAAATCAAATTCAGTTTTTGTAAAACTAGGTATGATAACTGAAGAATCTTGTATAGTTTAGTAGAAAATAGTATTGATATAAGCTTCATTTTAACTTCGGTAAATGGATTTTCGGTTTTTATCTTATTTCCTTATGTCTTGGTTTGGCGGGAAGAGTTCATTTATCTTTTTTATCCACAAGAGTCCCTTTCAGAAGTTTTAGCTATTTTCTTTCCCTCGTTATTTTAATAGATGGTTGAAACTATTTGATTTTCAGTGAATACCGACTAAAAGATTTCTTGAAAGGCTATGGCAGTAGTGCTATACTAATAATATAAAGTAAAGGAGGTTTCTCAGTCATGCATGTTTTAATTGCTCCAGATTCATTCAAGGAATCTCTTTCTGCTTCGCAGGTCGCTCAGGCTATTCATTCAGGTTTTTCTAAAGTTTATCCTCAAGCGAGTTATGATTTACTCCCACTGGGTGATGGTGGCGAAGGAACGGTTGATAGTCTGGTAGAAGCCCTACAACTTAAACGAAAACAGACAGAAGTTACAGGACCTTTTGGTGAAAAAGTTTCTGTTTCCTATGCAACGAAGGATGATATTGCAGTCTTTGAAATGGCTGAAATTGTTGGTCTTGCAAGTATTCCAAAAGAAAAGAGACATCCTCTTCAAATTAGGACTCATGGCGTTGGTGAATTGATTTTACATGTGGTTAGAGAAGGTGCGAGACATGTTTTTATCGGCATAGGTGGCTCTGCTAGTCATGATGGTGGGATTGGGATGGCAGCAGGTTTAGGAGTAAATTTTTATGATGCGAATGGACAGATTGTAGAGGCTATTGGGGCCAACTTAGGAAAGATTGCTAGTTTTTCTGCAGAAGCTATTGTATCTGACCTATCTCAAGTCAGTATTGACTTGGTGGTGGATGTGGATACTCCTCTTTGTGGTCCTAAAGGAGCTACGCATGTTTTTGCAGCTCAAAAAGGATTGGCAGTATCTGAATTTGGGCAGGTGGATGAGGAAATGAGATCCTTCTATCAACTTGTGAATCCTACTATTCTTGATTTGGCTGGAGCTGGTGCAGGAGGGGGTATGGCGGCAGGCTTGGTACAATTTGCTAGAGCCAGCATTCAAAATGGTATTGACTTTGTTTTGGATCAGCTACGATTTGATGAGCGGGTCGTTCAGGCAAATTTAGTTATTGTAGGAGAGGGGAGGATGGATGCACAGAGTTTGGGAGGGAAAACTCCTATGGGAGTTGCTCGACGAACACCTGTAGGTATTCCAGTGATCGCGATTTGTGGTAGTCTTAAAGGAGATTTACCGGATTTTCCCATTGAAAATATCTGTGCAGCTTTCCCGATTATCGCTGAAGTTGGAGGTTTAGAAGACACGCTCCGAAAAGCAGAAAAAAATTTAGTACGAACAGCGGAACAAGTGGCGAGAACTCTTCAACTAGGTGGAAAAATGAATTAAGAAGTTTTCAACCAATGCAATTAAAAAAAGGGAAGCATTGCTTACCCAAATAATTTTTTCCAGAAGGAAGGCTTTTCCTCTTTCTTTTTTTCCTCTTCAGTAATAAGTTTTGGAAATACGTCTTCTAAAGTAATTTTTTCTTTATCTATAGCATGGTCTGTATGAAAAACAAGAGCATAGGGCGATTGTCCTATTTTTTCATCAATGATGGATGTAGTAATTGTGTGAGTCTGAGCCATTTTCATGAATGAAACTTGTAAGCGATCAGATAGAGACGGGGACAGCTTTAAAAATAGAGGAATATGACTACTAGATAGTTGTTGGCAGATGCTATCAAAGTTGTGAATGAATTGTTGTTTTTGTATCTCCTCAAACGAGATAAGTAGCACTACCCGTTCCCGATAGGTTCCCATATAAAGTCGTTGTTCATCGGGATTGAAACGGGTTTCTCCAGAGGCTTTTTGCAGAATAGTAGTATGTAAATCGTTCATAATTTTAGTATACCATATCAGATTCAGTTTGCAAAGGAAGGCGTTTACATCAGCTCTTTCAGTAAAAATAACCTATTTTTTCTTGAAAAATCCCCTGTTTTAAGGTATGATAACAGTGTAACTATTTTAAACTCAAAGGAGAGTAATATAATGTCAATTATTACTGATGTTTACGCTCGTGAAGTCCTTGACTCACGCGGTAACCCTACACTTGAAGTCGAAGTTTATACTGAATCAGGTGCTTTCGGACGTGGTATGGTTCCATCAGGAGCTTCTACTGGTGAGCACGAAGCAGTTGAGCTTCGCGATGGTGACAAGTCTCGTTACCTCGGTCTTGGTACTCAAAAAGCTGTTGACAACGTGAATAACGTGATTGCTGATGCTATCATTGGTTTTGACGTTCGTGATCAACAAGCTATCGACCGCGCTATGATTGCTCTTGACGGTACTCCTAACAAAGGTAAATTGGGTGCAAATGCTATTCTTGGTGTTTCTATTGCTGTTGCGCGTGCAGCTGCTGACTACCTTGAAGTGCCACTTTACACTTACCTAGGCGGATTCAATACCAAAGTATTACCAACTCCAATGATGAACATCATCAACGGTGGTTCTCACTCTGATGCTCCAATTGCTTTCCAAGAATTTATGATTTTGCCAGTTGGTGCTCCTTCATTTAAAGAAGGTCTTCGTTGGGGTGCTGAAGTATTCCACGCTTTGAAAAAAATCTTGAAAGCTCGTGGTTTGGTAACTGCAGTTGGTGACGAGGGTGGTTTCGCTCCTAAGTTTGAAGGAACTGAGGACGGTGTTGAAACAATTATCGAAGCTATTGAAGCAGCTGGTTATGAAGCTGGTGAAAATGGTATTATGATTGGTTTTGACTGTGCGTCATCTGAGTTCTATGACAAAGAACGCAAAGTTTATGACTACACTAAATTTGAAGGTGAAGGAGCTGCCGTTCGTACGTCTGCAGAGCAAATTGACTACCTTGAAGAGTTGGTTAACAAATACCCAATCATCACGATTGAGGATGGTATGGATGAGAACGACTGGGATGGCTGGAAAGCTCTTACTGAGCGTCTTGGTAAACGCGTTCAATTGGTTGGTGATGACTTCTTTGTAACAAATACTGACTACCTTGCACGTGGTATCAAGGAAGGTGCTGCTAACTCCATTCTTATCAAGGTTAACCAAATCGGTACCCTTACTGAAACATTTGAAGCTATCGAAATGGCTAAAGAAGCTGGTTACACTGCGGTTGTGTCCCACCGTTCAGGTGAAACAGAAGATTCAACAATTGCTGACATTGCAGTTGCAACTAATGCTGGTCAAATAAAGACAGGTTCATTGTCACGTACAGACCGTATTGCTAAATACAACCAATTGCTTCGTATCGAAGATCAATTGGGTGAAGTTGCAGTCTACAAAGGCTTGAACTCATTCTACAACTTGAAAAAATAAGCTGTATAGCAATTTTAAAACTCTCTAGTTTTCTAGGGAGTTTTTGTTTGGTTTAGTAACAATTAAGTCAAAGTGATATACTGTAAGTGAATAAGGATGGGTCAAGGGGAAATTTATCTATCCGAGAAGAATCTGAAAGAGGTGTATCCAATCGATTGGGAGGGCTGGTAAAGAGTACCTAGAGTTTATTTTAGAACGGTTATCAATTTTAGGAGGTATTCGTTATCGCGCCATGATGGGGGAATATATTCTTTATTATCAAGGGAAAGTCATTGGTGGATTATATGATAATCGTTTACTGGTTAAAGCTGTTTCATCGGTGCTGTCATATGTTTCCAATCCAAATTTAGAAGTTCCATATCAGGGAGTCAAACCTATGTTTTAGTAGATGATGTAGATGATGAGATTTTCTTGACAGGTCTTTTTCAAACGATGATTGCTGAAGTATTGACACCGAGGAGAAGAAAAAAGGTAGAAAGTGCGGAGTGATATGATGGAGTGGATATTCTTTGATTTAGGCTCAACTCTTTTAGACGAAGAGGAAGCGTATAGTCATTACGTGAAAGAGTGTGTGAAAAGGTTGCAGTTTCTTGGAAGAGATGGTTCTTTCAATTTTTATTGTAAGAAAATGGAGGAGTTTGCTCGTGGTGGAGGAGACCCGATTAAGGAGACGTGGAACTATTTTGCTCCAAATGAAAAACGTCCTTTGTGGACAAATGAGGGGGTCAGACTCTATCCGGTAGTAAAAGAAGTTCTTGAAAAGCTATCTAGTAACTATCAGTTGGGGATTATTGCGAATCAATCTGGTGGAGTCAGGGCCTTACTGGAGGACTGGGGAGTGCTATCCTACTTTCAGTTAATTATCTTGTCTGAAGAGATTGGGTTCACTAAGCCAGATCCGACTATTTTCAAACTTGCTTTGGAAAAGGCAGCTACTTCGGCAGATAAAACTATTTATGTCGGCGATCGATATGATAATGATATTTTGCCTGCAAAATCTCTTGGAATGCGAGCAGTTCGAGTGATGACTGGACTGGGGAGATTGGGAGTAGAGGATGGGAAGTGGAAGAGTGATTGGCAGATTGACTCGCTTCTAGAACTGATCGCTATGATTGATAGTCAGCGACAATCGTTTGAAATGAACTGTTCCTTGTAAAGGAATGTTATATAGTAGATATAGGTGGAACAAATCTGCGTAAAAGTTTTTAACAGAGTAAGAATAATTTCTAGTGGTACGGAAAAAAGAAAACTAGACTGATTGTTCAGCCTAGTTTTTGATATTGTTAGAACAAGCCTTTAACCTTGTCCAAAAGACCGTTCACACCCTCAGAGCCAGATAACAAGTTTTTAGCTTGTTCTAGGTATTCTCCGAGTTGGTCTTTGTTTTCTTCGATAAATTGTTTCGCACCGTCAAAGTCTTTGTTTTCAACTAGTTCTTTGACCTTGTTAAAAAGTTCTACTGGATTCATGTTGGAATCACCTCCTATAAAATTATTAAACCAAAATTTGATTGATTTTACAAGGAGTTTATCTTATGAGAATGTAACACAAACAGCCTCAGGAACATAGAAGTCGTGAGAAAGCTCAGTTAATTGTCCAGTCTTTGAGTCCCTTGCAAAAACAGTCGCATTGTCAGAATCTTGATGGACAACAATGACATGTTTTTCATCAGGGCTGAGGGTGAAATCCCGTGGGGTTGTTCCGCCTGTTGGGACAATTTCTACTAGTTCTAAGCTGGCATCGCCGAGTGTTTTGTAAACTGCAATAGAATCATTCCCACGATTAGAACCGTAGACAAATTTTCCGTCTCTTGTGATACGAATAGCAGCAGTGCCATTGAAGCCAGTATGCTCTTTAGGGAGAGTGGAAATGGTTTGCATCAGCTCGAATTGTCCCCAACCGTCATAGATAAGAACTTCAATAGTAGAATTAAGTTCGCAGATTAGGTAGGCAATTTTGGCTACGGGATGAAAAACAATATGGCGTGGGCCACTACCTGAAGTGGCTTGGTAAGTAGCTAATTTTTCGAGTTCTCCCTGATCCGATACCCTATAAGTAACCACTTGGTCACAGCCCAAATCGCAGGTTACTAAGAATTTATCCGGTGTCAAATTAGAAAAATGAACATGGGCGGAGACTTGATTTTCATGCGGTCCAGAACCTTGGTGTTGTACAAGGTCAGCTAGTTCTAGTGATCCGTCTGTCAGTTGTTTGTACACTAGGACTTGTCCCTTATGGTAGTTGGAGGCGTAGACTAAGTTGCGTTCTTCATCCACAGCAACATAGCAGTGTGGAGCGCCCTCGGATACCACATGGTTGAGTGGAGTAAAGTCAGTCCTGAAAGCAGCGATGCCTCCTAGACCATTTTCTGCTCCAACAGAGTAAAGGTACCCTGATTTATCAAAGGAGAGATAGGTAGGATTTGGTTCTTCAGCAACTAATTCTAAGTGGCTTAATTTTCCTTTTTCAGAGTCAAATTGTGCTTTGTAAATTCCTTTGGATTCTCGTTTTGTATATGTACCGAAATAGATTGTCATAGCGTACCTCGTTAATTTTTTGTCACAAAATATTATACCATAATCTGCTCCAAGAATATTTAGATAAAATGATGATTATAAGATAAATTTTAAGTAGAATCAGCAATCATCAATATAGTACCCTAACTCAGTCAGAGGAGTAAAATTGCGACTATTTAAAATAAAAAACTAAAATACACCTCTCACCATTATCATGTAGTTGTTTGGATGGAGAAGTTCGTTATAATTTATTTGAAAGAGTAAGAATATGTGACAGGAGTAGATTTATTTTAGTAAGTATCACCAATTTAGCCTGAACAATAGGCACAGTAGTGACAATCTGGTTATCGTTCTATTTTATTTTTACGTAAATGATATGATAGACTATTAGTTATTAAATGGTATAGTGTATTGCTTAATGTCAATAAAAATCTGAAAATTCAAACAGATGTTTTGAGATAGTTTTATGTTGAATCATGTTACAATAGATAAAAAGAAGAGGAGTATGTTAGATGGACGATAAGAATCAAAAATTTGGCTGGACTTGGTTTTTCCGTTTGTTCTTAAACAGTCAGGCGGTCACGTTTTTATTGGTGATGTTGCTAGCCTTTCTTACCATATTTGTTTTTAGTAAGATTAGTTTTTTGTTAAAACCTGTGGGAAGTTTTTTAGAAATTATACTCTTGCCTATGATTTTGACAGGATTACTATATTATCTGCTGAATCCAATGGTGGATTGGATGGAAAAGCATAAAATCCCTCGTACGGTCGGTATTTCCATTCTTTTTGTTTTAATTAGTCTTTTAATTGTTTGGGGATTGGCTGTGGCTATTCCAAGTATCCAAGAACAGGTGACTTCTTTTGCGAGAAGTTTGCCCTCAAATATTCAGAGAATTGAAGGCGAGGTAACTAGTCTTCTTCAAGATGATCGTTTTGAGCAGTTTAGGCCAACTGCTCTAGAGATGGTCAATAAGGTAAATGATCAAATTGTGACTCATGTTCAGAAATTCTCTTCAAGTGCAGTTAACTGGGCTAGTAATATTATTTCAACAACTTCACAGATTATTGTTGCGATTATGATTATGCCGTTCATTCTTTTCTATCTATTGAGGGATGGCAAAGAGTTGAACAACTATATCACACAGTATTTGCCAACCAAGTGGAGAGAACCGATTGGAACTGTTTTAACAGATGTGAATGGGCAGCTCTCTAATTATGTCCGTGGTCAGGTGACAGTGGCCATTATTGTAGCACTAATGTTTTCTTTGATGTTTTCTGTTATCGGACTGAGTTATCCGGTCACTTTAGGGGTATTGGCAGGTTTTTTAAATCTTATTCCTTTTATGGGCTCTTTCTTGGCTATGATTCCAGCAGTGATTTTAGGCTTGATTGCCGGACCGATCATGCTTATCAAGGTTTTAGTAGTCTTTATGATTGAGCAAACGATTGAAGGACGCTTCGTGACTCCGCTGATTATCGGTAACTCACTCAACATTCATCCGATTACCATCTTGTTTGTTTTACTAACTGCGGGTCAAATATCTGGTATCTTGGGAGTGCTACTAGGTATCCCAATCTATGCATCTATCAAGGTGTTGGTTAAGGCAATATTTGAATGGTATAAAACGCATAGTGATTTGTATGAAAATGAAAAAGATGAGGTTGTGAATGAACAATAGTGAAAAAATGATGGTTTGTCTGGAACAGCAGGATTTGGGAAAGGCTAATAAGTATTTTAACCGAGCCTTGATTGAGGATGATCCAGGTACACTCTTATCTTTAGCTGCTTATCTGCAAGGTATTGGTTTTTTTCCTCAGGCAGGTCAAATCTATACTCAAATCAAGGATGAATTTCCGGAGGTGGCAATCAACTTAGCCCAGATTGCTTTTGAAGATGGGTTGGTAGAAGAGGCTTTTGGTTATTTGGAAGAGATTCCAGAAGAGAGTTTGGTTTATGTAGAAGCTTTATTGGTCAAGGCAGACTTGTATCAGGCAGAAGGCTTGGCAGATGTGGCGCGTGAGAAGATGTTGGAGGCAAGTCGAATATCGGACGAGCCAATTATTCTATTTGGTTTGGCTGAATTGGATATGGAATTAGAGTATTTCAAGGAAGCTATTTCTTACTACGCTCAACTGGATAATCGTGAAATTTATGAACTGACGGGGATTTCGACCTACCAGCGAATTGGGCTTGCTTATGCTAGTCTGGGAAAATTTGAGGCAGCGATTGAATTTTTGGAAAAAGCTGTTGAGTTGGAATATGATGATCAGACGGTTTTTGAGTTGGCTGCTCTGCTATTTGAAAAAGAAGAGTATCAAAAGGCCAATCTCTATTTTAAACAGCTTGATACAATCAATCCTGATTTTGAGGGGTACGAGTATGTCTATGCTCAGTCTTTACATGCAGAGCATAAGTTGGAAGAAGCTTTGGAGATGACAGAAAAGGGGCTATCTAGGAATGGTTTTGATGCCAATCTCTTGCTTCAGGCTTCACAATATGCTTATGAGTTACATGATAAAGAAGCTGCTGAAAATTACTTGCTCAAAGCGAAAGAACTAGTAGATGATAACAATGAATTGCTTTTGCGTTTGACGAATCTCTACCTTGAACAAGGAAGATTTGAAGAGGTTGTAGCTCTGTTTAGTGAGGATTTGGACAATGTTTTAGCTCGTTGGAATGTGGCTAAAGCTTATCAGGCTTTGGAAGAAAGTGAGCGTGCCCTCGCTCTTTATGATGAATTGGTTGTGGACTTGGCAGATAACCCAGAATTTTTGGCTGATTATGTGGAAGTTTTACGTCAACTTGGTCGATTGGAAGAGGCGAGAATGCAGGCTAGTCGCTATATCCAATTGGTTCCAGATGATTTGGCGATGCAAGAGTTTTTAAATCAAGGGTAGAGCATGCAGGTAAAGCGATTATTTCAATACAATACATTAGGAGCTTTGATGGCGGGTTTGTATACTGGTTCTTTGACAGTTGGTGAACTGCTAGAACATGGAGACTTGGGACTAGGAACTTTGGATTCCATTGATGGTGAGTTGATCATTTTGGATGGAAAAGCCTATCAAGCAAAAGGCGAAGGCGACAGAGCAGAAGTAGTGGAAGTTCCTGCGGATAGAAAGATTCCTTATGCAGCTGTTATTTTTCATGAGGCAGAAGTTATTTTTAGGCAACGCTTTGAGATGACCAGTGATGAGTTGCATCAGCGTATAGAGTCTTACTATGATGGGGAAAATCTTTTCCGTTCTCTCAAAATAAGGGGGACATTTTCACAGATGCATGTGCGCATGATTCCCAAATCAACTTCAGAAGTTCGATTTGCAGAAGTCGCTAGCCGACAACCAGAATATACCGTAGAGAATATTTCGGGGACGATTGTTGGAATTTGGACACCAGAAATTTTCCATGGTATTAGTGTAGCCGGTTACCATTTGCATTTTATTTCGGATGATCGAACGTTTGGGGGCCATGTGATAGACTACGTTATCGCTGAAGGGAATGTCGAAATCGGACCGGTAGATCAGCTAGATCAACGCTTTCCTGTCCAAGACCGCCAGTACCTCTTTGCAACAGTTGATGCTGAGGAAGTCAAAAAGGATATAGATAGGGCTGAGTAGTTCAGAAAACTGTGAAAATTTGAAGTAAAAAATGACTGAAACAGGCGGTCAAACTAGTCAAGTAAATCAAGATATGTATGCTTTAGCTTTTATCAAGAAGAACCTCCAACAGTTAATCAATCGAATGACATTCTTAATGAACAAGTAAAAAAATCCATGAATCAGACTTTCATGGATTTTATTTTGTCTGCTGTTGGAGTGACACGGAGTGTTTTTTGTCCACGATAGGTCACAAAGCCCGGTTTCCCGCCAGTTGGTTTGTGAAGTTTCTTGGCTTCAATCATATCAACTTGGACAAGATTAGAATGTCTAGCTTTGGAGAAGTAGGCTGCAAGTTCTGCTGCATCGGTCTTAACCTCATCACTAGGATCCAAATTCCCTGTAATAATCACATGGCTACCAGGAATATCTTTAGCGTGGAACCAAAGTTCCCCTTTTTTAGCTATTTTGAAGGTCAACTCATCATTTTGTAAATTATTTTTTCCAACTAGAATAATAGTTTTTCCATCCGTTGCCAAGTAGCGTTCTGGTTTCTGGCGTCTATGAATTTTTTCACGGTGACGGCGTTTGAGGTAGCCTGTCTCAATTAGCTCCTCACGAATTTCATCAATCTCTGACAAACTTGCTTGCTCTAGCATAGTATCCACAGACTCCAGATAGGTGATGGTTGCCTTGGTTTCCTCAATCAAGGAAGTCAGATGTTTGACAGCTTCTTTGAGTTTCTGGTATTTCTTAAAATAACGCTGGGCATTCTGGCTAGGTGTTAAGGCTACATTCAATTCAATTTCAAGTTCCTCACCTGTATAGTAATTGTCTAAGATTACACTCGCTTGGTTATTAGGAACCTGATGAAGATAGGTTGTTAACAGCTCTCCTTTTTGCCGTACCAATTCCGCTGTTTCGGTATCCCTCAACTCTTGTTCCTGTTTCACTAACTTTTTACGATTTTTTTCAAGCTCACTAGTCACTCGCTTAATCAATTCATTGGCTTGCTGGGAAACGCGATCGCGTTCAGCCTTATCTTGGTAATAGAAGTCTAACAGATCTCCTAGACTTTTAAAAGCTGGTTCATTTTCAGGACTATTGGCAAATGGCAGAGCAGCATAGGATTTATCTGTCAGACTCGCTTGTGTTGGCTGGTTAAAGAAGGCTCGGAAGTTCTTTAGACGATTGCTAGTCAGATGGCCAGCTAACTCGTCTGCTGTATCTCGTCCTAGTCCTTGAAAAAGTTGTTGGAGATGCTTGGCACTGAGCTCTTGAGTAGACAAAATTTCAAATAGTTTTTCGTCAGACACTGTGTAAGGATTGAGTGAATTGGTTTTCGGTGGGTAAATATAGGTTGAACCCGGTAAAAGTGTTCGGTAAGAATTTTGTGAAAAACCAACATGCTTAATCGCTTCAATAATCCGATGTTCCGATTTATCAACTAGAATAATATTGCTATGTTTGCTCATGATTTCGACAATTAAAGTCGCTTGAATATGATCGCCAATCTCATCTTTATTGGACACAGAAAACTCCAAAATACGGTCATTTTCCAACTGACGAATTTCTTCGATAACAGCTCCCTGTAAATACTTTCGCAGAATCATCGTGAAGGTATTTGGCACTTTTGGATTGGAAAACTCGGTCTGTGTCAACTGTACCCTTCCGAACATGGGATGGGCAGATAGAAGCAATTTGTGACTTTGGCGGTTGCTACGAATAGCGAGAACAATTTCCTGTTCAAAAGGCTGATTGATTTTCTGAATCCGCCCACCTTCCAAATTAGTTTTGAGTTCCTTTGTTATATGATGTAAAAAAAATCCGTCAAAAGACATGCTTTCCCTCTTTCTCTCCTGAAATCTAGCTCTGTCTAGTATATCATATTTTACAGATTTATAGATTTGGGTAATAGTCCATGAGTTAAGGTTCATTTGTAAAAAAGTTTTCAGAAAATTTAATCAAAAGTCTTGACAAAGATTTTCGGATACCGTATAATCAAACGTAATCAGAAGAAGTAGTAGGGCAGAAGTCTTCAGGGAGCCTGTGGTAGCTGTGAACAGGTGGCGGAGTTTTATGAAATGGGCTGATGAGATTGTTTTGTGCCAGAATCTTCAACCTAGGATAAGATGGGTTGATGTAGCTAATATACTAGTGGTATAGCAATAGAGCTAGTGCAGTCATAGGTTAAAACAATCAACGAAAATGAACTGAAAACAATGACAGTTCGGTTTGCACACCTTACAGTGCGACTCCTTGTTAGAGGAGAAGAGATATGGGAGGATTTTAGACAAATTCCCATAAGTGAGGTGGCACCGTGTCATTGACGCCCTCGCAGGATATTTTCCTGCGAGTTTTTTTCATTGTCTTATTCAGTTACTTTTATGTTGTGCTATGATAGCCCCACTCTTCATTTTTCCCCTAAAAGTAATCTAAATTTGACAATAACTTAGTAATAGAATGAGGTAATGCTGATGAAACGATGGCGATGGTGGAATAGTGATTTGGTGACATGAATGATTAGTGCTAAAAGGAGATAAGATTATGATAAAAAATAAAAAATTATTGACTACGATACTTGCCTTAACGGCAATGGTAATTGCTGCCCTCTTTATGACACAACAAGAAAGGAGTAGACAGGCAGCAACAACTGAAAAAGTGAAAATTGGGGTCCTCCAGTTTGTGACCCATGATTCCCTTGATGAAATTTATAAAGGAATTAAGGCTGGTCTGAAAGATGGAGGCTATGCAACAGCGGATAATCTTGTCATTGACTTTATGAATGCTGAAGGGGATCAGTCACAAGTTCAGACTATGAGCAAAAAGTTAGTGGCAAATGACAACCAGCTATTGATTGGTATTGCGACACCTGCAGCTCAGGGATTGGCGAATGCGACAAAGGAATTACCGATTATCATGGGAGCTGTGACAGATCCAATCGGTGCCAATTTGGTGACAGATTTGAAAAATCCTGCGGGTAATATCACCGGTGTTTCTGATCAAACCCCAGTAGCAGATACTGTTTCTCTTATCAGACAAATTACACCAAGTGCTAAAACGATCGGTGTTCTTTATTCCTCCAACGAGGACAATTCCAAAATTCAAGTGGCAGAGTTCAAGAAAGCTGCTGAAAAGGCAGGTTATACAGTCCTGGAATACGCTGTAGCCTCTAGTAATGAAATAGCTTCAACAGTCGAAGTGGCAAGTGGAAAGGCAGATGTACTCTTCACACCGGTTGACAATACAGTGGCTTCTGCCTTTTCGACAGTAGTCTCTGTTGCCAATAAGTCAAAAACTCCTATTTTTACTAGTGTAGAAGATATGGTGGCAGATGGAGGTATTGCTTCTGTAACACTTGACCAATATGATCTGGGCGTGGCAACTGGTAAGATGGCTGCTAAGGTATTGGATGGTGCTAATCCAGCTCATACCCCTGTTCAGATTTTTCATCAAGGAAGTGTTGTAGTGAACCAGAAAGCTGCAAAAGAGTTGGGCATTGTCTTGTCCAAAGATGTCCTCAATAAGGCAAGTAAAGTTATCGAATAAGAAAAGGAAAAATATGATTGTATCAACTATATCACAGGCCCTCTTGTGGGGCATACTCGGTTTGGGAATATTTATCACCTTTCGGATTTTGAATTTCCCCGATATGACGACAGAGGGGTCTTTTCCTTTAGGAGGAGCTGTGGCTGTTACTCTGCTAACTCAAGGAGTACATCCTATCTTGGCAACGCTGGCAGCAGTGATGGCTGGTTGCTTGGCTGGTTTGGTCACAGGCTTATTATATACTAAGGGTAAAATTCCGACTCTCTTGGCTGGAATCTTGGTTATGTCTTCTTGTCATTCCGTCATTCTCTTCATTATGGGGCGGGCAAATTTAGGTTTGCTCCATGCTGGTAGACTCCAAAATCTTCTCCCCTTCTCTAACCAGGTCAATGAATTGCTCCTAGGATTATCAAGTATAGTTTTTGTGATTACTAGTCTGATGTTCTTCCTATATACTCAACTTGGGCAGGCATTTATCGCTACAGGAGATAACCCAGAGATGGCTCGTAGTTTTGGTATCAACACCAGTCGAATGGAATTAATGGGGCTTATCCTGTCAAACGGTATCATTGCCCTTTCTGGAGCTTTGATTGCACAGCAAGAGGGTTACGCGGATGTCTCTCGTGGTATTGGGGTTATCGTGGTAGGGATGGCTAGTCTGATTATAGGAGAAGTTATTTATGGAAATCTGACTATGCTAGAGAGGTTTTTAGCTATCGTGGTAGGTGCCATTTTTTATCAGTTTCTGATTCTGCTGGTGATTTCCCTGGGCATCAATACTAGCTATCTCCGTATCTTCTCAGCCATGATTTTGGCGGTCTGTCTTATGGTACCTGAGTTCAAGAAAAAAATCATGAAGGGAGCAAACTTATCACGATGAGAGCAATTGTTGAATTAAAAAATGCTACCAAGGTGGTGACCAGTGGTTTTGATGAGGAACGGGTCATTTTAGACAATGTTAATTTAACCATTTACCAAGGTGATTTTATCACTATTTTGGGTGGAAATGGAGCTGGTAAATCAACCCTTTTTAATGTTATTGCAGGAACTCTAGCTTTGACTAGTGGTACAGTGCATATCTTAGGTGAGGATGTAACCAACTGGTCAGCAGAAAAGCGTGCCAAATACCTAGCACGTGTCTTTCAAGATCCAAAAATGGGAACAGCACCGCGAATGACAGTGGCTGAAAATCTGCTCATTGCCAAACATCGTGGAGAAGGGCGGAACTTGATTCCACGCAGATTGTCCCAGCATATAGAAGAGTTTGAGCAACTCCTGCCAAAAGTGGGAAATGGTCTTGAGAAACACTTGGATACGCCAGCGGGTCTTCTATCTGGGGGGCAGCGTCAGGCACTTAGTCTTTTAATGGCTAGTTTGAAGCAACCAGACCTCTTGTTACTAGATGAGCACACAGCAGCTTTGGACCCTAAGACCAGTCAGTCGCTAATGCAATTAACTAGTGAGTGGATTGAAAACAAAGGGATGACTGCCCTCATGGTAACCCATCGAATGGAAGATGCTCTTGCTCATGGGAATCGTCTGATTGTCATGAAGAATGGCCGGATTATTCAAGATCAGACCACAGAAGAGAAATCTCAAATGAAACTGGAAGATTATTATAAATTATTTGATTAAAGGTCTGGGATAATCCAGACTTTTTACATTATCCTTTGGTTTTATCGCGAAATAAGGTATAATTTAACTAACATCTAGATGAGGCCTCATTATGGAAAATCTTGTTTTTGAACGGTTAGCACAACTGGGAATGAATTATGAAATCGTAGAGCATCCTGCAGCTCTGACAACGCAAGACGCGGATCGTTATATTGAAGGACTAGAAGGAGTCCGTACTAAGTCCATGTTTCTGACAAATAAGAAGAAAACAGCCTATTATTTACTGATTATGGATGACCAAAAACAGTTGGATATGGACTTGTTTCGTGAGTTGGTTGGAGCTAATCGTATTCGGATGGCATCAAGCGATAGCCTGATGGAAAAAATGCAGCTGCCTGCTGGCGTTGTATCTGTATTTGGTTTGCTGAATAATCCTGAAAGAGATATTCAAGTTTATTTTGATAAGGAAATTCTATCGGATCCTATCTTGACCTTCCATCCTAATGTCAATACTAAGACTATTTTTATAAAGACAGAAGATGTATTACGATTCGTAGAAGAAATCGGTTTTACAGCCCATATCATTGAACTATGAGGATGATGATACTGGGGTGAAAGTGAGGAAGTTTCCTGTCTGAAGAAAGATTACGGTTAGAGATAAGGGGAAACTCTGTTGATTTTCAGCAGAGTTTTTTGTAAATTTTCCTGAAAAAATGTATAATGATAGTGATAGCTATTTAGCAGACTGTAATTCGACTTGGGAGACCTTCCAAGGACCGTTAGTAAAAAAATAATGAGACATCTGTAAGATGTCCACAAAGGAGTAAACATGACTACCATAAAAATCATGGCCCTCGGTGGTGTACGTGAGAATGGAAAAAACCTCTATATTGCCGAGGTGAATGAACATATTTTTATTCTAGATGCCGGAGCAAAGTATCCTGAAAATGAACAATTGGGTGTCGATGTAGTTGTCCCAAATTTTGACTATCTGGAAGAAAATAAACATCGTGTGGCAGGAGTCTTTCTGACACATGGACACGCAGATGCCATCGGAGCACTTCCTTATCTTTTGGAAAAAGTGAAGGTTCCAGTATTTGGTTCACATTTGACTATTGAATTGGCTAAATTGTTGGTCAAAAGTAACAATGCAACAAAGAAATTTAACGATTTTCATATTATCAATGCAGAGACAGAAATTGATTTCGGTGATTCAGTCGTTTCCTTCTTCCAAACGACTCACTCTATTCCAGAGAGTTTAGGAATTGTTGTCAAAACTAACGAAGGAAATATCGTCTATACAGGAGATTTCAAGTTTGACCAAGCAGCAGACGAGTTTTATCGAACCGATTTTGGTCGTTTAGCTGAAATCGGAAATGAAGGAGTTCTAGCCCTCTTATCCGACTCAGCCAATGCTGACAGCAGTATTCAATTAGCTAGCATGCACGAAGCAGGCGAAGAAATTCTTAATACCATTGCAGACTGTGATGGTCGTGTGATTGTTGCAGCTGTAGCCAGCAATATTGTTCGCATCCAACAGATTTTTGATGCGGCTGAGGCAACTGGGCGTCGTGTTGTTTTGACGGGATATGACGTAGAAAACATTGTTCGTACAGCTATTCAGTTGAAAAAACTTCGTCTCGTTAGTGAACATCTCTTAGTTAAGCCTAAGGATATGGGCAAGTATGAAGAACATGAACTGATTATTCTAGAAACAGGTCGCATGGGTGAACCATTGAATGGTTTACGTAAGATGGCTATTGGTAGGCACCGCTATGTTGAAATCAAAGATGGTGATTTAGTCTACATTGTTACAACACCAAGTATTTCAAAAGAAGCAGTAGTTGCTCGTGTGGAAAACCTGATTTACAAGGCTGGCGGAACGGTCAAATCTATTACCAAAAACCTCCATGTGTCTGGACATGGAAATGCGCGTGATTTGCAATTGATGCTCAACATTATGAAACCTAAGTATCTCTTCCCGGTTCAGGGAGAGTACCGTCAACTTGATGCTCATGCCAAGGCTGCACTAGAGATTGGCATGTTTCCAGAGAATATTATCATTGTTAAACGTGGTGATGTTATGTCCTTTGAAGCGGGTGATTTTGTCCATAGCGGAGCGGTTCCTGCTGGTGATGTCATGATTGATGGAAATGCCATGGGTGATGTTGGAAATATTGTCCTTCGTGACCGGAAAATCCTCTCTGAAGACGGTATTTTCATTGTTGCCATTACCGTTAACCGCCGTGAAAAGAAAATTATTTCTAAAGCCAAGGTCAATACACGTGGTTTTGTCTACGTCAAAAAGAGTAAGGACATTCTGCGAGAAGCTTCAGAATTAGTTAATGCAACGGTAGAAAATTATTTTACGAAGGATAGTTTTGATTGGACAGAGTTAAAGAGTGCTGTTCGTGATAGTCTCTCGAAGTTCCTTTTTGACCAAACTAAACGTCGCCCTGCCATCCTACCAGTGATTATGGAAGTTAAGTAAAAAAGTTCTATTTTCTTTGAAAAGCACTTAGTTTTTATCGACTATAGGTACAAAATTGTATAAGAGCCAGAGGAAACTCGGGCTCTTTAGAATAGGAGAATTGATCATGGCTATTATGAAACTTGAGTATCATTCAGAGGTACTAGACATGTCCAGACAGGTCAATGTTCTCTACCCGGATCGCAATCGGGTGGAAAATCCTGATGATACAGATATTCCAGTCCTCTATCTTTTGCATGGGATGGGTGGCAATCATGATTCCTGGCTCAATCGTTCGACCATTGAGCGGTTGGTGCGCTATACCAATCTTATTGTCGTTATGGTAAATACGGACAAGGGCTGGTATACCAACACGACCTACGGAATGGACTACTTTGATGCTATTGCAGTAGAACTACCACAAATCCTCAAGCGTTTCTTCCCTAATATGTCGGATAAGCGAGAGAAAAATTTTATTGCCGGTCTATCTATGGGAGGCTATGGAGCTTTCAAGATAGCCATGTCTACCAATCGTTTTTCTTACGCAGCCTCCTTGTCTGGTGCTCTGTATTTTGATTTTGATAATCCAGCGGCAGAAGAACTCGGTAGTTTCAATTACTGGAGTGGTGTATTTGGTGACATTTCAAATGTTAAAAATCCAAATAATTTGCTGGAAATTGCCAAGCAATCAGACAAAAAGACAAAATTTTATGCCTGGTGTGGAGAGGAAGACTTTCTTTTTGAAGGTCATGAAAAAGCCGTTCGTCAGTTGAAAAATCTAGGCTTGAATATTGAAGCAAGTATCGGACCTGGCAAACATGAATGGTACTACTGGAACCAGCAGATAGAGAAAGTTTTAGCCTGGTTACCTATTGACTTTGAACTGGAAGAAAGGTTATCCTAGAACTTTAAGGAAGAGTTCAAATGGGCCTATACTGACATTTATTTCTATTGTAGAGATATTAGTGTAAGGCAAATATTCTACGCTCTATTTCGATTGTCTATATGTTGCAAAGGCCTGCCTTATCTTTTATGATTATTACAGAAGGGAATTACACTATTAAATGATTCTTAATTTGATTAAACGTTATCCTGAGCAGGTTCTGCTTTTCGTCTACAATGCAGGAATTTTTACTTGGCTCAAAACAAGTGGCCAGTCTATTATAGACCAACTTGGTGTTTCAGCGGACTGGTTAGAAAAAATTCCATCTCCTATCCGTTTCTTAGCAGGTAGCAGTCTTGCTGGAATGGAATCACTCTTACATTCTTCAGCTTGGGGCTGGTTGATTGTATCAATGATTTTATTGGTGCTTATCCGCTTTGTCAAAGGTGTAATAAAGTTTATCCTCATGCTGATTATCATAGGAGGGGGTCTCTATTTACTTTGGCAAAACAAGGAGTTACTTAGTGGTTTAGGTTGATGGGACAAAATGGATGAAGACAGTAGCTGAAAAGTTACTGTTTTTTTGTGAATTGAAAAAGGAATACCAATACCTCACAAAATTATGGTACAATATCTCTATGATTATTCTAAGCGGAAACAAGATCGCACGCTCCTTTGCGGGTGAAGTTTTATTTAATAATATCAATATTCAAGTGGATGAAAGGGACCGGATTGCTCTTGTTGGTAAAAATGGTGCGGGAAAGTCTACTCTATTGAAAATTCTTGTAGGAGAAGAAGCAGCGACTAGTGGTGAGATTTCGACCAAGCGTAGTCTTTCTCTTTCATATCTGGCACAGGATAGTCGCTTTAAGTCGGAAAATACAATCTATGATGAAATGCTCCACGTTTTTGATGATGTGCGGATGATTGAAAAACGCCTGCGTGACATGGAAGAACAAATGGGGAGCCTATCTGGTAGTGACTTAGACCAGCTCATGAAGACTTACGATAGCTTGTCTGAGGAATTTCGTCTGGCTGGCGGTTTCAACTATGAGGCTGATATTCGTGCTATTTTGAATGGATTCAAGTTCGACCAAGCCATGTGGAATATGAAAATTTCTGAGTTGTCTGGTGGTCAAAACACTCGGTTAGCTTTGGCGAAAATGCTCTTGGAGAGCCCAGAACTCTTGGTATTAGACGAGCCAACTAATCATCTGGATATTGAGACTATTGCTTGGCTAGAAAATTATTTGCTTCACTATAAGGGAGCAATCATCATTGTTAGCCATGATCGCTATTTTTTGGATAAAGTAGCAACGATTACTCTTGATCTAACGAAACATTCCTTAGATCGTTATGTGGGCAATTACTCACAGTTTGTCGAATTAAAAGAACAAAAATTACAGACAGAGCTACAAAACTACGAAAAGCAGCAAAAGGAGATTGCAAAGCTAGAAGATTTTGTCCAAAAAAATATCGTCCGTGCTTCAACTACCAAGCGTGCCCAAGCCAGACGCAAGCAGTTGGAAAAGATGGATCGCTTGGATAAGCCAATGCTAGGTAGGAAATCTGCTACCATGACCTTTCAATCGGATAAGCCTTCGGGTAACATTGTCTTGACAGTTGAGGAGGCAGCAGTGGGCTATGATGGAGTTGTCCTTTCCCAACCAATCTCTATTGATCAACGCAAACTAGATGCCATTGCTATTGTTGGACCAAATGGTATAGGTAAAACAACCTTACTCAAATCTATTGTGGGATCCATTCCGTTCATAAAAGGAGATGCTAAGCTTGGTGCTAATGTTGAGTTGGGCTACTATGACCAAACACAGGCTGCTCTAACGCCATCTAACACCATCCTCGAAGAGCTTTGGTCAGCCTTTCCGACCTTGCCGGAAGTGGATATTCGTAATCGTCTTGGTGCTTTCCTCTTTTCAGGAGATGATGTCAAAAAGTCGGTTTCCATGCTTTCTGGTGGTGAAAAAGCTCGGTTACTTCTTGCTAAACTTTCTATGGAAAATAATAATTTTCTCGTGCTGGATGAGCCAACGAACCATTTAGACATTGACAGTAAAGAAGTCTTGGAGAATGCCCTCATTGAGTTCGATGGTACACTACTCTTTGTCAGCCATGATCGTTATTTTATCAACCGCATTGCCACCAAAGTCTTGGAGATTTCAGAAACAGGCTCCATGCTCTACTTGGGCGACTATGATTATTACTTAGAGAAAAAGGCAGAGCTAGAAGCAGAAAATCAGTCTGTACAAATAGAAACGACTAGCCAATCTGTCGGAGCTATGGACTACCAAGCTCAAAAGGAAAATCAGAAAGAACAACGCAAATTAGCACGCCGTGTAGAACAAATCGAGGCGGAAATTGATACCATCGAAAACCGCTTGAATGAGCTCAATCAAGCTATGTTAGAAACCAATGACCTTGGTCAGTTGACCGATTACCAAAAGGAAATCGACCAACTGACTCATCAACAAGAAAATCTTATGGAAGAATGGGCAGTCCTAGTGGAGTAGATGTATGATAATTAACAGTAAAGAGCCGGATCCTAAATTACGCTGGGATAGTATCAGTAAGGTTATTCGTCAAAAATTGGCTCGGTATGCTGAAGAAAACCCGACTGCTGTTAAGTGCAAATTAGTTTGCTTTGACAGAAAAGAGACTTACAGAAAAGTTCTGTTCGGCATTGATGCTGATTTTGATAAATTATTTTGGATAGAAAGTGCAAATAAAGCTATTTCTAAATGGTCCTATGGGTATGAGATTGACTTAGAAAATGTTGATACAATAAACTCAGAATTTATTCTTGATGTTTATTTCGGATAAGATGCAAATGAAAGTGGAACTCTATGATGAAACACCAACGTTTTACAAATAGCGATCAATTTTTTGCCTGCCCATACTGTAGGCAGGTTCTTGGTCTTGATCAAAATAGCCTACGCTGTTCAAATCGACATACCTTTGATATTGCCAAACAGGGGTATGTCAACCTAGCACCTCAGGTTAAACAGTCTGCTAATTATCATAAATCTAACTTTGAAAACCGCCAATCTTTTTTGGAACAAGGATATTATGATCATCTCTATCAGGTTCTTGAAGGGAAAATAGCTGAGTTGCGCTTACAATCAGTCTTAGACATCGGCTGTGGGGAAGGATTTTATTCTCGTAAGTTGGCTCAGAAAATGAACTTGGATATTCTTGCTTTTGATATTTCTAAGGATTCCGTCTTGTTGGCAGCACGCACAGATAGTACAAAGGCAGTCAAATGGTTTGTCGGGGATTTGACCAAGTTACCTATACAAGATAAGACTATTGATGGGATTTTGGATATTTTTTCTCCCGCCAATTATCAGGAATTTACCAGAGTACTTAAAGAAGGTGGAACTGTTTTCAAACTGGTTCCGGGTCCAAACCATCTCAAGGAGCTTCGCCATTTAGCCCAAAAACAGTTACGCAAGGAGTCTTATGACAACCGTGAGATTGTGGATTATTTCAAGTCATACATGGGGCAGATTGAGGAGATTTTAGTCAGTCGCACGTTGCCAATCAGTCAAGCCCATGCTCAAGTGTTGGCAGATATGACGCCACTCTTTTTTCAAGTGGATCAGTCCCAGCTAGATCTCAGCCAGTTGAAGGAAATTACCATTGAAGGTTTGCTCTTAGTGGGAAAAATAGAGACATTGAGTTCTAATAACTAGGTATATTGAAAAACGTCCAAAGCTGGTTAAACTTTGGACGTTTTTGGGTAATGTTTTTCTCGAATGATAAGATTGTAGTAAATAAACCTTCAGCCCAGCTTTTCTGGCTGCCTCTTTATTAAGCAGTTACACTGATTGAAAATAAAACTCTGATAATAGATTGTTTATTCTATACGAATTCTTTCAACCAATCAGAAATAGAGCCATCAATTGTATGAGAAGTATCAGACTTAGGTTCCTCCTTTACAAGATCATTGATTGTCCGAGAAATATCTTTATGTCCATTCTGGGCAGAATTATCAACTGTATGAGAAGTATTAGGGGTATGTTGATCCTGTGGTGATGAAGGAGACGGTGTTTCAGACTCACTTTTGGCTATGTCAGGAATAGTAGTTTCTCCAATGGATTGGTTGTTTGGATGAACTACGGTATCTTGTTTGTCCCCTGTTTTATCAGGCTTGTTTGAATCTTTAGAAACAGGAGGTGTTACCTCTTTTGTTGCCTCTATGTGGTTTGGCTCTTTCTGAGGACTATCTTTCTTATCAAAATCAATATTATAGGTGGTATCTGCTAAGGCAGGAGTATCCCACGCAGAATCTGGAATAACAGGTTTCCTATAATCTCTTCTATAGCCGTTTTCTGGTTTTAAAACAGGTGGAAAAATCCCAGCTTGTTCCAGTGTTAACCCTTTTCTGACTAGGTAGACAACTGTTTTACTGGTTCCTAGACGTGTTTGCAATTGCCCACCCTCTGTGGCTTTAAAGGCAACTGCGACATAGTGCTTGGGATCATGCCAATAATAGTTAGGATGTCTGCTTGGGTCATTTATATCTGTTGGATTTTCGGGATTAGCTGCAATATAAGGTCCTAAATGAGGTGCTGTTGAACCAAAGGCAGCCAAGCTAATTGTTAAGCTAACGGGGTCATTCTCCCCTTTTCCACCGGTAATAACATTTCTAAATTCAATAAATTCATACCCATTATTTGGGACAGGTTCCGGAGCAATCAATCCTTGTTCCTTAGCTTGTTTCCAAGTCAAATCTGATTTTACGAAATAGGTAAATCCTCCTTGGATGCGATCGTTTAATTTAAGTCGGCCATTAAATATTGTAGTATATTTGACAGAAACATAGTTGGATAAATCAATATTAGATACATCATCAGCTGGAGTATAGATATTCTTGGTTGGTTTTTCTTTTACTTTAGTAAATTTTACGTGGAAGTACTGGTGCTCTCTAGGCATTTTTCCATGCGATGGCAGTTCAGCATTCCACCCTTTAAAGGTACTGCCTTCATGTTTGACAGCGTCTGGACGTTGAATGTGTAAGTCTTCCCAATTTAAGTCCTTACGGATCAAGTAGTAAACTCTTTTATTCTTTTTACCATTAACGACTAAGTCACCATATTCGCTATTTGTGCTAAATGTTAATAAGATAAAGTTTTTAATATTTTTAATACCGCTTGGCTTGTATTTTTGATAGACACCATTGCGTGTTAAATTCTCCATAAGTCCTTCTGTATAAAAAGGTCCATGAACTAATTGTTCTTCAACTTCAAGATTCGTTGTTTCTGTTTTTACATCACGCTCAGGGTCGTCTGGTAAATTAGGATCAATCTTATAGATATGTGCATGATCTCCATGCTTAACAGACATATAATTACCATCAACGGTAATATTTTCGCGAGGAACTTTAAAACGCTCCATGTATTCTTTGATAAGGCGCTCTTTACGTTCCTCAATGGTTTCACCCTCGATCTGCTTAATCGGCTCATCTGGATTCGTAAATGGTTTATTCACGTCAATTTCTGATAAACTTATTGAGTGACTATGATCTCCGTGAGGGTAATTGAGAACTACTGA
The DNA here is from genome assembly GCF_003609975.1 of Streptococcus ruminantium. Taxonomy (NCBI): domain Bacteria; kingdom Bacillati; phylum Bacillota; class Bacilli; order Lactobacillales; family Streptococcaceae; genus Streptococcus; species Streptococcus ruminantium. The sequence continues at coordinate 1,343,150 of NZ_AP018400.1, read as the reverse complement.
ACCATCCTCAGTTTTATCTACTTTCACAGCCTCAACCGATATTCCCAATGACTTAGCTAAATGTTCTCGTTTAGCAGCTATTTCTGCTGATAGATCATGTGTCTGAGGGACTGATGGTAGCGGTTTTTCATCAATCTGTGGTGATGGTGAAGGGATAAGATTTTCCCAAGCCGTCCCTTTTAAGCTGTCATAAGTGACTAGATGAGTGTGTTCTCCGTGAGAGACACGCAAACCATAAGTTGTTCTGCCGACAATACCAGTTCCATCAAAGAGAAAGCCATCGCTGGTTGGAAAATGAATTCCTGCTATACCTGCTTCTGTACGTTCTGTACTAGGTCCTGCTTGATTTTGCAAGCGCTGAAACTGTTGCTGAGCACTGGCTCTGAGATCCGTTGATAAACTTGATTTCAAAATATAATGATAATGGTCACCATGTCTTACTGTATATCCGTTGGCATCTTCAGCGACAATATCTGCCGTATTGAACACATAGTGATGTCCTTGAGCCGAAGATGTTCCTTGATGCGCAGCACTTGAGTCTAGCGGACTAGTAGGTGAGACCATTCTAGCTTCCTGAGGAATTAGGTAAGACCATTTTGTCCCTTTCAAATCTGAATAAAAAAGAAAATGCGAGTGTCCACCATGAGCGACCACAATTCCTGTATCTGTTCTAGCTTGGATTTGTGATTCATTTTCTAAGAGGAAGCCATCATCGGTTGGAAAATCGATTCCTGCAACTTTTTTGCGAGTATCTGTTTCTTTTTTTACAGATGTAGAGCGTGGTTCTTTTATTTTTTGCTCAATTTTATCTGTTTTTTCCATAGATTGTTTAGGTGATTGGTGTACGGCAAAATATAGACCTCCTGCTAAAACAATTCCTGTTCCTGCTAAGGCCAAGAGTCTAGTCTTTTTTGTCATTCTTTACTCCTTGATATTATACTTAACTAGTTAATTATATATCATTTTAGATATTCCTGCAAGCCATATGAGTAACTGTGTATCAAATTTTTAACAGAAGGTGTTCCTTCTAACTGTTCTTTATTTTTCTGAGTTGTCAAATGGGGTGAGCTTGTCGTAGTGCAAGGCATAGGTATGGTGTTAGTAGGTAGGTGTAGAATCAATCTGATTTACTGTGCAAGTATTTATTGAAAAAACGTCCAAAGTTTAAACTTTAGACGTTTTTGGGAATGTTTCCTCATCAAGTAACAATCTTAAAAGATAGATGATCCATGTTTCGGAAACTAGTTGTGGTGCTTGGTCATCTCTAGTTGTCAAATGACAGATTGAAAAGATCTACAAGAACTGTTTAATTTGCGCAAAGCATGAGTTTGTTTTTCCTGAAATCTCATCTCTCAAACTCTGCCTTGCTCTTCACATCGCTGTATTCTTCTGCAACTTCTTTACTGAGAATGTCTACGTAGTTTGCAAGTGGAATAGCTTGTCCGTATTTTTTCCGAAGGGCTGTTGTGACCAAGCGATAAGCTAGATTGGCATTACGTGAGAGTATGGGACCGTGAAAATAGCTGCCAAAGGTGTTTTTGTAGTGCATTCCTTCGCCGCCATCTTCCTTATTGTTACCATTTCCATAGATAACCCTACCCAGTGGTTTTTGGTCATCCGCTAGAAAAGTGCGCCCTTGATGGTTTTCAAATCCATAGTAGGTTTCATCAAATTCATCATTATGGATTTTGATGTCGCCAATATAGCGATTATTAGTCTGATTGAGAGTGTAGTGTCCCAAAATTCCCAAGCCCTCAATTTTACGTCCACTAGCCTCGATATAGTATTGTCCGAGTAATTGGAAACCACCGCAGATAGCTAACATAACGCCTTCGTTTTCGATGAAATCTGCTAGACTTTCTTTCTTGGTTGGTAAATCCTTGGCTAGAACAGATTGCTCATAGTCTTGACCACCACCGAAAAAGACAATATCATAGAATTCTTTATCAAAGCCATCTTTCAGAGAGACGATGTCAACCTGAACACGAGCTCCTAGCTTTTCTGCTACATATTTGAGCATAAGGATATTGCCATTATCACCGTAAGTATTCATCAAGTCTCCGTAGAGATGAGCAATATAGAGCTTGTAAGGATAGTCTCTATCGGGACTTTTTAATGAAGTATAAACCATTATTTCATTTCCTTTCCAACAGCTTGGCGCTGGGCTAGTAAGTCACGGAATTCCAACATGGCAGTGTAGGTCGCTAGTATGTAAGCATGTTGACTGCTGGAGTGTTCAATCAAGTTGATGATGTCTTCCAATTTTGACTTCTCAACAATCTGATTTTCTGGATAACCAGTGACGCGAAGACGGCGAGCAATCTCTGAAGAACGAACTCCGCCTGCAAAAATTTGAGGAATCTTCATCTGTGAAATCTGCTCAAAATCGGCATCCCATATCCAGCTAGTATCAATACCATCAGCATAATGAGCATTGAGAAGAACAGACAAGCTAAATTCATAAGGAGCTAACTTTATCATCTCCATAGCCTGAGTTGCACCGACCGGATTCTTAATGAGGACGAGGGTACAGTCCTTGTTGCCTAGTTTGAAGGTCTCTTGACGACCAAAAACCGCCTTACTCTTGTCAAAGCCAGCTTTAATTTTCTCAGATGGAACCCCAAAGAACTCTGCGACACTGACTGCTGCAAGAGCGTTGTAAATATTGTAGAGACCACCGATATTGATTCTATAGTCTTGATCATCAATAACAAAGGAAGAAGAAGTATTGGTGATTTCTTTGAGCTTGGTCAGCTTATAATCTAATTCAGGTCTGCTAAATTCACAATTGCTACAAGTATAGCTTCCAAGATTTGCATAGGTATTGAGCTTATACCGAATAATTTGATGGCAATGTGGACAGAGTACGCCTTCGGTATTGTAATGGGCCAAGCGAGGCTCATGTTCTTCTGTCGCAAAACCGTAGTATTTGACTGGATTGATGATTGTCGTTGAGTTGAAAAGCGGACTGTCACCGTTAGCTAAAATAGTGGCGGTTGGTACCTTTGCAGCTCCATCTAAGATCATCTGGTAAGTCGTATAAATCTCACCGTAACGATCCATCTGATCGCGGAAGATATTAGTGAATACAATCAGGCTTGGCTTGATAAAGTCAGTCACTCTTGTAAGACTGGCTTCATCAATTTCCAACACAGCAATTTTTTTGCCATTTTTATTTTTGGGGGCAGACAAAAAGGTAGCCGTAATCCCTGTAATCATATTGGCTCCACTGGTGTTAGTGGTAATTTCCCCAAAAGCCTCCTGAAGAATACCGACTGTTAGCGCAGTTGTTAAAGTTTTACCATTTGTGCCAGTGATAACAACGATTTCATAATCCTTTGCCAAACTGTTTAGAATATCTTTATCGAATGCAAGAGCAATTTTTCCTGGCAAGGTTGTTCCACGACCGAGTTTACTTAAAACAAATTGGGAAGTTTTTCCTGCTATCATCCCTAGTAATGTATTTATTTTCATGGACTTATTTTAACACAAAGCCTTTTGATTTTCTATAATAGAGTATGCAGATCTTCGACATATTTTCGCAGTAAATCTGTAATCTTTTTAATGGGATGGTCATGGTTTTCTAAAGAATATAGGAAAAAATATGGTATAATGGAGTCGTTACTATGTATGAGTTAGAAAGTATGAGAACGATATGTTAAACTTTAACCAGTTATTAGATGCGGGGTATTGGTCGAGTCTGATTGTTAGTCCATGGACCGCCTTACTTCACTTAATTGATATTGGCATTGTTGTTTATTTAATTTATAATTTTAGTAAGGCTATTGCAGGCACTAAAATTATGACCTTGATTCGTGGGGTTTTTCTGTTTATCATTGCTCAGATTGTGGCTAGTTTATTTGGCTTGCAGACTATTGCTTGGTTGATGAATCAAGTCATAACTTACGGAGTTATTGCGGCAGTTGTTATTTTTGCACCAGAGTTGCGCGCTATGTTGGAAAAGCTTGGCCGTACAACTCAGATTTTTACCGCAAATACTGTGAGTGCAGAAGAGAAGTTAATTGATGCCATTCTCAAGTCGGTGGCCTATATGTCACCGCGGAAAATCGGAGCACTTGTAGCAGTTGAACGAGCACGAACCTTGCAAGAATACAGGGCGACAGGAATCCCTCTAAATGCGGATGTGTCACGGGAATTACTGATTAACATTTTCATTCCCAATACACCGCTTCACGATGGTGCTGTTATCGTTAAAGAAGATAAGGTAGCAGTTGCTTGTGCCTATTTGCCGTTGTCAGAAAGTGCAGGAATCTCAAAGGAGTTTGGTACTCGCCATCGTGCAGCTATCGGCTTGTCTGAAGTCTCAGATGCCTTTGTCTTTATCGTTTCGGAAGAGACAGGGAGCATCTCAATTGCTCACAATGGAGTCTTCAAGCATGATTTGACGCTTGAAGAATTTGAAGCTGAATTGCGCTCCACTTTTATTTCTGAACATGCAGACAAACAGCCTATTTGGAAACGATTGGGAGGAAGCAAACATGCACGATAAATTTAAGGCGGTCGGCCACTTAGTCTTATCAGTTTTTCTAGCTTTGTTGCTCTTTTTCTATGCAACAACTACCAACTATAAAACATCAGAATCATCAGCAAAAAATAAAGAATCAGAAACCTATGTGCATACCTTGAATAACGTGCCGATTGAGATAGATTACGATACGAGCAAGTATTTTATTTCAGGCTTTTCATCAACAGTAGCAGTTGAGTTGCGTGGCTCCAATCGCGTTCTGTTGCAGCGAGAATCTGCAGAATTGACTCGAACTTTTCAAGTTATTGCAAATCTAAAGAAGGTAAGCGCTGGAACGCAGACAGTTAAACTCCAATTAGCCAATTTGCCAGCAGGAGTGAGTGCGACTTTAGCGCCTGATACCATCACTGTCAAGATTGGTAAACGAGTGAGCAAGGCTTTTCCAGTTGAAGGACGAGTCTACAGCAATCAGTTGGCAGAAGGCTATAGTCTGTCCAAGGTTTCTGTTAATTTAGATACGGTCAAGGTGACGACTGATGAGGAGACCATGGCTAAGATTGACCGTATTGAAGCCGTAGCCATGGATGTTAGCAACTTGTCTGAGGACTATAGTGGGGTTGCTAAGTTGCGCGCAGTTGATGCAGATGGTAATGTCTTGCCGGTTGTTCTTTCACAAACAGAAGTTAATATGCAAGTTGCACTTACAAAAACAAAATAAGGGGTTAAGAAATAAGATGGGTAAATATTTTGGTACAGATGGTGTTCGAGGAGAAGCGAACATTGAATTAACGCCGGAATTGGCGTTTAAATTAGGACGTTTCGGTGGTTATGTACTTAGCCAGCATGAGACGGAAGTCCCTCGCGTTTTTGTAGCGCGTGATACACGGATTTCAGGGCAGATGTTGGAAGCTGCTTTGATTGCCGGTCTCCTATCAGTAGGAATTCATGTTTATAGGTTGGGTGTTTTGGCAACACCAGGTGTTGCCCACTTGGTAAAAACAGAGAAAGCCAGTGCAGGAGTTATGATTTCTGCCAGCCACAATCCAGCTCAGGATAATGGCATTAAGTTTTTTGCCAGTGATGGTTTCAAATTGGATGATGCTTTGGAAGCGGAGATTGAAGGGCTTCTTGATGCAGAAGAAGATACTCTTCCACGCCCATCTGCTCAAGGGTTAGGGGATGTAGTAGAATACCCAGAAGGTTTGCGCAAGTATCAACAATTCCTTGTATCAGCGGGTATAGAATTGGAAGGAATGAAGGTTGCACTTGATACGGCAAATGGTGCTGCCTCAACCTCTGCTCGTCAGGTTTTTGCAGACTTGGGCGCAGATTTAACTGTCATGGCTGAAAATCCAGATGGACTCAACATTAACGAAGGTGTCGGTTCAACACATCCGGAGCAGCTTCAAAAATTAGTCAGGGAAACGGGAAGTCGAATCGGTCTTGCCTTTGACGGAGATAGTGACCGTTTGATTGCAGTTGATGAGAATGGAGATCTAGTAGATGGCGATCGCATCATGTATATCATTGGCAAGTACCTTGCTGATAGAGGGCTTTTGGCTAAAAATACGATTGTGACAACGGTCATGTCCAATCTTGGTTTCCATAAGGCTTTAGATCGTGAAGGGATTGAAAAAGCTGTGACCGCAGTTGGCGACCGTTATGTGGTAGAAGAAATGCGTAAGGAAGGTTACAATGTTGGTGGTGAGCAGTCGGGACATGTCATCCTTATGGATTACAACACCACAGGTGACGGACAGCTAACCGCTGTGCAATTAACAAAAATTATGCAAGAAACAGGCAAAACATTGTCAGAATTAGCAGCAGAAGTAACTATCTATCCACAAAAATTAGTCAATATCCGTGTGGAAAATAGCATGAAGGATAAGTCGATGGAAGTGCCTGCTATTGCAGCTATTATTGAGAAAATGGAAGCTGAAATGGCAGGAAATGGACGCATTTTAGTCCGTCCGAGTGGTACTGAGCCACTCTTGCGAGTCATGGCAGAAGCACCAACGGATGCCGAGGTTGATTACTATGTTAATACAATTGCAGATGTGGTGCGTGCAGAAATTGGCTTGGACTAATGTTTGTCAAGAATTGATAGCTGAATCTGTCAACTTGTTTTGATATACGAATGTATTGGCTCGTTACTGCTTTTCATTGAGTAACATAGAATTAAACTGGAGTCTTAGACTCCAGTTCTTTGGTGTTTTAGAGGAGATAAAATGAGTATTTTAGAAGTGAAGAATTTGAGTCACGGTTTTGGTGATCGAGCAATTTTTGAAAATGTATCCTTCCGTCTGTTAAAGGGAGAGCATATTGGACTTGTCGGTGCCAATGGAGAAGGGAAATCAACCTTTATGTCCATCGTGACAGGACAGCTGCAACCAGATGAAGGTAAGGTGGAATGGTCTCGCTACGTGACAGCGGGTTACTTGGATCAACACGCTAAATTGGAGAAAGGACAAACGGTCCGTGATGTTTTGCGAACTGCCTTTGATGAACTATTTAAGACAGAAGCCCGTATCAATGATATTTATCTATCCATGGCAGAAGAAGGAGCAGATATAGATGACCTCATGGAAGAGGTAGGTGAATTGCAAGACCGTTTGGAAAGTCGTGACTTTTATATTTTGGATGCTAAAATTGATGAGGTGGCGCGTGCTCTTGGTGTGATGGATTATGGTATGGATACAGATGTGACTGAGTTGTCTGGTGGACAACGAACCAAGGTTCTTCTAGCGAAGTTGCTTTTGGAAAAACCGGACATCTTGCTGCTTGATGAGCCGACTAACTATCTGGATGCAGAGCACATCGACTGGCTCAAGCGTTACTTGCAAAACTATGAAAATGCCTTTGTCTTGATTTCACATGATATTCCATTCTTGAATGATGTGATTAACATTGTCTACCATGTTGAAAATCAACTCCTGACTCGTTATACAGGGGATTACTACCAATTTCAAGAAGTTCATGCGATGAAACGAGCTCAGTTGGAAGCTGCCTATGAACGTCAACAAAAAGAAATTGCAGACTTACAAGACTTTGTAAATCGAAACAAGGCTCGTGTTGCAACTCGGAATATGGCCATGTCTCGTCAGAAGAAATTGGACAAGATGGAGATCATCGAGCTTCAAGCTGAAAAACCGAAACCAAACTTTGATTTCAAGATGGCTCGTACACCAAGTCGCTTTATTTTCCAGACGACAGATTTGGCAATCGGCTATGATCGTGTCCTAAATAGCAAGCCGCTCAATTTGACCTTTGAACGCAATCAGAAGATTGCTATTATTGGTGCCAATGGTATCGGGAAATCCACTCTTCTCAAGAGTTTACTGGGAATTATCTCACCACTAGGTGGTTCAGTTGAGCGCGGTGAGTACCTTGAACTTGGCTATTTTGAACAAGAAGTAGCAGGAGGAAACCGACAGACACCGTTGGAAGCTGTCTGGGATGCCTTCCCAGCTCTCAATCAGGCAGAAGTTCGTGCGGCTCTCGCCCGTTGCGGTCTGACCTCTAAGCATATCGAAAGTCAAATTCAAGTTCTTTCAGGTGGTGAGCAGGCTAAGGTTCGCTTTTGCCTGTTGATGAACCGAGAAAACAATGTCCTAGTCCTTGATGAGCCGACCAACCACCTAGATGTGGATGCCAAGGACGAACTCAAACGGGCTCTTCAGGATTACAAAGGATCTATCCTCATGGTTTGTCATGAACCTGACTTTTATCAAGATTGGGTGGACGATATTTGGGATTTTAATGTATTAACCTAGCAGAGAAAGTCACGGGAAGGTGGCTTTTTTGCTAGCGAATGCTATAATAAGCATAGTAAGGAATGTAAAATAAATGAATAATAAAAAAGATGAGGTTGTATTTGCTCAAACTTCGTTAGAAGAACATAAGATGAGTGATTACGTAAGTTACAACCAAGACCGTTGGGATCGGATTTCTAGTAAGCAAGGAAACAGCTACACAGTACCTATTAGTCATGAAGAGTTCCTAAGAGTAAAAAACAGTTTCTTAGAAGTTTCTTTAACAGTTGGGAAAATGGTACCGCTAGAATGGTTTGAAAAAGCCCGAGGTAAAAAGCTATTGGGGTTGGCCTGTGGTGGTGGACAACAGGGACCTATTTTTGCTGCGCATGGCTATAACACAACGATTATGGACTTTTCACAAGAGCAGTTAGCCAAAGATAGGCTAGTTGCAGAGCGAGAAAATATAGATTTACAAGCGGTCCAAGCAGATATGACGAATCCCTTTCCTTTTGAAGATGAGAGTTTTGATATTATTTTCTGCCCAGTGTCTAACGTCTACATTGAAGATTTAACAAATATGTGGCAGGAGTCCTATAGAGTCTTGAAAAAAGGTGGTTTGCTGATGGTCGGTTATATGAATCCATGGATCTATGTGTTTGATGGTGATGATGTATGGGATGACCTAGACAAACCTTTAGAGCCTAAATATAGCTTACCTTTCAACTCACGAAGATTGGAGGCGGCAGGCGAACTGGCGATTAATCCCAAATATGGCTATGAATTTAGTCACACACTGGAGGAGCAAATAGGTGGTCAACTCAAGGCAGGTTTTGCTATGATTGATTTCTATGAATCCAAAGATAGTCGTAATCGCTTGACACAATTTGGCACAGACTATCTTGCCAATTTATCCATAAAAAGATAGAGGTTGAGGTGCTTAGCAACCTCATCTTTGCTTTTTCTATGAAATCTCTTTCAATTATGATAGAATGGACTTACTTTAATACTAAAAGGAGAAATCATGACAGTGAATTTTAGAACAGAAGTAGACAAACGAAAAGACGAGTTTATGGCAGACTTGTTTGATCTTTTGCGCATCAATTCTGAGCGTGACGATAGTCAAGCAGATGCAAAACATCCATTTGGTCCTGGCCCAGTTCATGCCTTGAATAAATTCCTTGAAATTGCAGACCGTGATGGTTATCCAACAACGAATGTAGACAATTATGCAGGGCATTTTGAATTTGGTGAAGGAGATGAAGTTCTCGGAATCTTTGGACACTTAGATGTGGTACCTGCTGGTAGTGGTTGGGATACAGACCCTTACGAACCTCAAATTATTGATGGAAAACTCTTTGCCCGCGGTTCTTCTGATGATAAGGGGCCGACCATGGCTTGCTATTATGGTTTGAAAATCATCAAAGAATTAGGTTTGCCAACTTCTAAGAAAGTTCGTTTTATTGTGGGTACTGATGAAGAGTCAGGTTGGGCGGACATGGATTATTACTTTGAGCATGTGGGACTGCCTTTGCCAGACTTTGGATTCTCACCTGATGCTGAGTTTCCGATTATCAATGGTGAGAAAGGGAACATCACAGCTTATCTGCATTTTACTGGAGAAAATAGCGGAGCTGCTAGATTGCATAGCTTTGCAGGCGGTTTACGTGAGAATATGGTGCCTGAGTCTGCAACAGCTATTATTTCTGGAGACTTGACCGATTTAGATAGTAAACTTGCAGCTTTTGTAGAAGAATACGGTCTAAAAGCTGACGCAGAAGCTCTTGATAACGGCAGGGTGCAAGTAACTGTCATCGGAAAATCAGCCCACGGTTCAACCCCAGAAGAAGGTGTCAACGGAGCAACTTATTTGGCTAAGTTCCTCGGACAGTTTGCCTTTGATGGAGCTGCGAAAGCTTATCTGGAATTGGCAGGTGATACTCTTCTAGAAGATCATGAAGCAAAGAAACTTGGTGTAGCTATTTCCGATGAGCAAATGGGTGCTCTTTCCATGAATGCGGGTGTTTTCAAGTTTGATGAGGCTTCATCTGACAATACCATTGCCCTCAATTTCCGTTATCCTAAAAATACCAATCCTGAAACCATTAAGGCTGGTTTGGAAAAACTAGGGGTAGAGGCTGTTAGCCTTTCTGAGCAGGGACATACACCACACTATTGCCCGATTGATGATCCAATGGTTGCGACCCTCCTATCTGTCTATGAAAAACATACAGGACTAAAAGGTTACGAACAAGTTATCGGTGGTGGAACATTTGGACGCTTGCTCAAACGTGGTGTTGCCTACGGTGCTATGTTCCCTGGTGATGTGAACACGATGCATCAAGCCAATGAGTTTATCGAAGTAGAGCAACTCTATCGTGCGGCTGCTATTTATGCAGAAGCTATTTATGAGTTAATCAAGTAAACGACATAGACGGGTTCGCCCGTCTTTTTTGAAAACTGTGTATTGTTATAGAATTGATAGGAAAGGTTTTTGGCTTTTTATCAAACGTTTTACATTGTTTTAGATTATTTTGATTAACTGGATTAAAAAGACTGTCTTTGTTACTTAGCCATTGCTACATCGCTGGCAGGTAGGGCTAGAGTAGATTGCTTTTAAAAAATTGTAAAGATGTTGTTAAAAAACAAATAATATGATATAATTGTATGTATATTGTTAATAGATTTTTTCTTATCTTTGTTCATCGAAGGAGGTGTTCTGATGAGAAAATGGAAAAATAATATTATCGGTTATTTAATAATCTTGATTATAAGCTTTTCTTTTGCTCCCAAGTTGGTCAGTGCCGATCTGATTCCTGAAAAACCGATTGATACTACAGTAGTTGATGAGACAAAACTACTGTCTACAGAAACCATCGCAACGATTGATCAACTCAATCGAAGTTGGGCGGCAACCGAACAACGCTTGCAGGTTGGTGTCTATATGAAAGAGCAGCTGTCAAGTGATATTGAAAGTTTAGCTAATGAAACCTTTCGACGTTGGCAGATTGGATTTTCTGGGACAAACAATGGCATTTTGCTGGTTATTGCTATAGCTGATAGGGCATTTCGTATAGAGACATCAGACAATGCCGCTATAGTTTTGCCAGATATTGTGGCAAAGAAGATTCTGGACAATGCTAGGGAATTTTTTCGTCAGAAAGATTATAACGGTGGGGTGTCCTATATTGTTCAGTCCATCGGTGATCGATTTTATGGAACGAGTGACGCTAAAAATCAACTAGCAGCTTTGGAGAAACACAATAGCTCGGAGGGCGATGGCTTTAGCATCTTTCTAGTTGTCATTTTCGTGGCCATCATTTTGTTTGTCATAGATAAATCTGGCCGTGGTGGTGGTGGAACTGGAAGTCTCCTTTGGATGTTAGTAAATGACCATCAGCATTATAGAAATAATCACTCTTCTAGCTCATCATCCTCTGACTTCGGAGGAGGCTGGTCTGGAGGGGGTGGTGGCGGTGGCGGCGCTTCCTCAGGCTGGTAGTTCTATTTGGTACACACCACTTGGTATGAAACATATTAGCAAAATCAAGTCAATAGCTGACGGATGTATGAATGATAATGAGAGGGTTTGAAATGAATAAAAAATGGTTGATTATCCTTATTCCAGTTTTAGCTTTGCTATTTTTGGGAATGGGAGCGATCGGACAGTACAATGGTCTGGTAGATAGTTATGCAGAGGTAGAAAATGCCCAAGCAAATGTGAATACCCAATTGCAACGGCGGTATGATTTGATTCCCAATGTGGTTTCTGCTGTTAAAGGAGCCATGAAACATGAAGAAAAGATTTTTATAGCCATTGCAGATGCTCGGGCCAAAATTGGTTCCAGTAAACAGGGATCAGCAGAATACAATCAGGCTCAAGGTCAGTTGGATTCCGCTGTATCAAGACTTTTGGTGGTGGCGGAAAACTATCCGCAACTAACTGCCAATCAGCAGGTATCTAATTTAATTACTGAGCTTGAAGGGACAGAAAATCGACTCTTGGTAGCTCGTAAGGATTATAATGCAGTAGCAACAACGTATAATAAAAAAATCAGACGTTTTCCAACTTCGATCTATGCCAATATATTTGGTTATAAAAAAGTTGAACTATTTCAAGCAAGCAATGATGCTACAACTACAGTACCAAGTGTTGATTTAGGGGATAAGGAATAAAGGAAACTAAGATAGCTGATGAAAAGAAAAATAAGCAAGTTGATGGCTTGCTTATTTTTTCATGGATGGGGGAGGTTGGTTATTGAAAATGGATCTACTCGATGATTTCTAACGGTCTCTGTTTTTTTAAATATCTAATGGCTTTAATTGGCTATTGATCAATTAAAAGTGATGTGATACTTTTTATTTTCCGAGGCAGAATTGACTAAAGAGTTGGGTGATGAGTTCATCCGGAGCAGCATCACCTGTAATTTCTCCTAAAATTTGCCAACAACGGGTTAAATCAACTTGCAGTAGGTCAACAGGCATTCCCATCTCTAATCCATCGTTGACAGCTTGTAGGCTTTGAACAGCCTGTTCTATGAGGGAAATGTGGCGAGAATTAGATAGATAAGTGGCATCTTGTTCCACCAAACCTGCATTTTCAAAGAAGAGCTGGTTGATTTTTTCTTCGATTTGAGTGATATTCTGATTCTTTAAAACCGAGATGCGAATGACATCATTTGGTAATTGATCTGCTTCGATTTTTTCCTCTAGATCTGTCTTGTTGAGCAGAATGATGCGATTAGCTAGGTTAGAGATGGCTAACAGCTTTCTATCTTGCTCGGTGAGCGGCTCGGCTGCATTAAGAACAAGGAGGATGAGGTCGGCTTCTTCAAGGGCTTTTTTGGAACGTTCGACTCCAATTCGTTCAACAATGTCATCTGTTTCACGGATACCTGCTGTGTCAATTAGCTTGAGGGGAACACCGTTGATATTCACATATTCCTCGATGATGTCACGCGTTGTTCCTTCGATATTGGTTACGATGGCTTTTTCTTCGCGCAGGAGATTGTTGAGTAGACTAGATTTACCAACATTGGGTCGGCCAATAATAGCAGTAGCAATTCCTTCGCGTAAAATTTTTCCCCGACGGGCAGTACTGAGAAGTTGCTCCAACAGCATCTGGAATTGGAGAGTCTTTTCACGGATTAGCTCTGTAGTTGCTTCTTCAACATCATCATACTCAGGATAGTCAATATTCACCTCGACTTGAGCCAAGGTATTTAGAATTTCTTGACGAGTATCGTTGATAAGTTGAGAGAGCGAGCCATCCAACTGGCGAACTGCATTGTACATAGCCTTGTCAGTTTTGGCTCGAATCACGTCCATGACAGCTTCTGCTTGTGTTAAATCAACTCGACCATTTAGGAAGGCTCTCTTGGTAAATTCACCCGGTTCAGCCATTCTAGCTCCTTGTCGAATGAGGAGTTGAAGGATTTCGTTTGTTATAGCAATTCCACCATGGGTATTGATTTCAATGACATCTTCACGTGTAAAGGTACGTGGCGAACGCATGACTCCAAGCATAACTTCGTCTAGTACCTGACCATTGGCTGGATCAATAATATGCCCATAGTTTAACGTGTGGCTAGGAACTGTCGCCAGATCCTTACCTTTAAAAACCTTGCTTGCAATCGTAAAAGCATCTGTTCCAGACAGGCGAACAATACCGATGGCTCCCTCACCTAGTGGGGTAGAAATAGCAGCGATAGTATCAAATTCTTTGGTAATCATCATAGGTTGGTTCTTTCTAGTTGATATAGCATTTATAGTTTAACATGGAAGGCAAAAAAAATCACCTCTGAGAGATAAAAAACCTAATATAGATATCGAAAATACTCTATAAAAGTTGTAAAATAATTATGAGATATACAAAAAGAAGGTAGGTGCTATATGTCAAACGGTAAAATTTTAGGATTAGATATTGGTATAGCTTCTGTTGGGGTTGGAATCATTGAGGCACAGACTGGAGAAGTTGTTCATGCTAGCTCTCGGATTTTTCCTTCAGCAAATGCAGCTAATAATGCAGAGCGGAGAGATTTTCGTAAAAGCCGTCGCCTAGTGAGGAGGAAGAAACATAGAATAAAAAGATTGGAAGATTTATTTGCGACTTACCAAGTGGAGTTGAAGGGAGAATTATCGTCCGAAAATCCTTATATTCTCCGTGTAAAGGGACTTTCCCCAAAATTGACAGTTGATGAATTGTATGTCGCACTAAAAAATATCATGAAACGTAGAGGAATTTCCTACCTAGATGATGCAGAAGCAGATAGTGAAGCTGGGCAAACAGACTACGCAAAAGCTATTGAGAGAAATAGAAAGTTGCTAGATAATAAGACGCCAGGGGAGATTCAGTTGGACCGTTTGGAGAAATACGGTCAGCTACGTGGAAACTTCACAATAATAGATGATGAAGGGCAGCCGCAACAAATTATCAATGTATTTTCTACTTCTGATTATGCAAAAGAAGTCAAACAAATTTTAGAATGTCAGAAGGCATACCACACTTTTATTTCAGACGATTTCTGTGATAACATGCTTCATTTACTTACTGGAAAGAGAAAATATTATATTGGACCAGGAAATGAAAAATCTAGGACAGATTATGGTGTTTATCGAACAGATGGAACAACTTTGGAAAATTTATTTGGTATTTTGATTGGAAAATGTACCTTTTATGAAGACCAATACCGTTCCTCAAAGGCTTCTTATACGGCACAGGAATTCAATTTTTTAAATGATTTAAATAATTTAACCGTTCCCACTGAGACTAAAAAATTAAGTCAGGATCAGAAGGAATGTTTAGTTGAGTATGCAAAACATACTACTACATTAGGTGCAAAGAAAGTATTGCAACAGGTAGCAAAGCTCGTTGGCTGTGAGGTTGATGACATAAAAGGCTATCGTTTAGATAATAAAGATAAGCCAGATATGCATACATTTGAAGTTTTTCGAGCAATGAAGGGACTTGTACCACTGGTAGATATTGAAGACTTATCACGTGAGCAATTAGATGTACTGGCAGATATATTGACTCTTAATACAGATTTTGAAGGAATTCAAGAAGCGTTAGATAGACAACTACCAGACTTATTCAATCATGAACAAGTTAAGGAGTTGGCAAGTTTCCGAAAAGCAAAAAGTCAATTATTTGCAAGAGGTTGGCACAGTCTTTCTCAAAAAATGATGCTGGAACTCATTCCAGAGTTGTATGCTACATCTGAGGAGCAGATGACAATTCTGACTCGACTAGGCAAGTTTCAGAAGAATGATGAAGAAAAAGGAAATACCAACACTATCAAGGTTGATGAAGTGGTGGAAGAAATTTATAACCCGGTTGTCGCCAAGTCTATTCGTCAGACGATTAAGATTATCAATGCAGCTACGAAAAAGTGGGGTGAATTTGATCAAATTGTGATAGAAATGCCTCGTGATCGCAATGAAGATGAGGAAAAGAAACGCATTGCAGATGGGCAAAAAGCAAATGCAAAAGAGAAAGTAGATTCCATAAAAAGAGCTGCAGAGCTTTACTGTAACGGTAAAGAATTGCCAGATCATCTCTATCATGGACACAAGCAGCTTGCAACAAAAATTCGATTGTGGTATCAGCAGGGAGAAAGATGTATTTATACGGGACAACCAATTTCAATACATGATTTGATACACAACCAGAATCAGTATGAAATTGATCACATTCTGCCGCTTTCTCTCACTTTTGATGATAGTTTATCAAATAAGGTTTTAGTTCTTGCAACAGCCAATCAAGAAAAAGGGCAACGGACGCCTTATCGCTATCTTCAAAGTACGACAGCAGCATGGTCCTATCGTGAGTTCAAGGATTATGTCAATAAGTGTAGAGGGCTTGGGAAGAAGAAACGTGAATACCTGATATTTGAGGAAGATATTGATGTTTTTGAAGTAAAGAGCAAGTTTATTCAACGTAATTTAGTAGATACTCGCTACGCTTCCAGAGTCATATTAAATGCTTTGCAAGACTATTATAAAACTTCAGGAAAATCAACTAAGGTTTCAGTTGTTCGAGGGCAATTCACTTCGCAATTGCGCCGAAAATGGGGAATTGAAAAGACGCGAGAAACCTATCATCATCATGCTATAGATGCATTGATTATTGCAGCGTCTAGTCAGTTAAAGCTTTGGAAGAAACAGGAAAATCCTCTTCTTATAGATTACCAAAAGGGACAACAAATTGATTTAGAAACCGGTGAAATATTAGAGTTGACGGATGAACAATACAAAGAACTTGTTTATCAACCACCTTATCAAGGGTTTGTACGTACAATTTCTAGTCCAGGTTTTGAAGATGAGATTTTGTTCTCTTATCAAATAGATTCAAAAGTGAATCGTAAACTTTCTGATGCGACAATCTATGCAACCCGTAAAGCTCAGCTTGGAAAAGATAAAGTAGAGGAGACCTACGTTCTTGGAAAAATCAAGGATATTTATACGCAGGCTGGATATGAGGCTTTTTCAAGACGCTATCATAAAGATAAAACATCCTTCCTAATGTATCAAAAAGATCCTGACACTTGGGAAAAAGTTATTGAGATTATTTTACGTGATTATCGAGAATTTGATGATAAGGGTAAGGAAGTAGGAAATCCATTTGAGCGGTATTACAAGGAAAATGGCTATATCAAGAAATACAGTCGAAAAGGAAATGGACCAGCAATAAAATCTTTGAAGTATTATGATAATAAACTTGGAAATCATATCAATATCACTCCTGAAAATAGTCGCAATGCGGTTGTATTGCAGTCACTAAAACCTTGGAGAACGGATGTTTACTTTAATCTTGAGAGTGGAAAATATGAGCTGTTAGGTCTTAAATATTCTGATTTATCTTTTAAAAAAGGTACAGGAGAATATGGTATAAGTCAGAAAAAATATGATTCATTAAAAAAAGAAGAAGGAGTTGACAAGTGTTCTAAGTTTAAGTTTACTCTTTACAAACAGGATTTGCTATTTATTAAGGATATAAGAAATGGTACTGACAAAATATTTCGTTTTTCTTCAAAAAATGATACTAATAAACACTATATGGAATTAAAACCATTTGAAAAGAGTAAATTTTGTGCAGACGAACAGTTGCTACCAATTTTAGGAACAGTTGCTAAAAGTGGTCAATGTATAAAGGGACTTAACAAATCAGATATATCTCTTTACAAGATTCGAACAGATGTATTGGGGTTTAAATACTTTATAAAACAAGAGGGAGATCAACCTCAGTTAAATTTTAAAAATAAGTAAAAAAGGGGTTGCATTTTTTAAGTAAAAAGTGTAAACTTAGAGTGTAAGGGACGCCTTACACTGTTACTTAAATCTTGCTGAGCCTACAAAGATAAGGCTTCATGCCGAAATCAAGCACCCCATTTCGTATGGGGTGCTTTTCGTTATGCAATAGGAGGTAAAAATGACTTGGAGAATTGTACATATTCATCAGAGTGAAAAAATGCGTTTAAAGTTAGATAATCTAGTTATAAAAAAACAGGGAGAAGAGTTTACAGTTCCATTAAGTGATATTTCAATTATTGTTGCTGAAGGAGGTGATACAGTTGTTACACTGCGCCTATTGAGTACACTCAGCAAGTATAATATTGCTCTGATAGTCTGTGATAACCAACATTTGCCTACAGGTATTTATCATTCACAGAATGGACATTTTAGAGCCTATAAAAAATTACAGGCTCAATTAGCCTGGTCCCAGCAACAGAAGGATAGGTTATGGCAGATTATAACCTATTTCAAAATAGGGAATCAACAGGACGTTCTAGCGATGTTAGAGAAAGATTTGGGAACAATTCAATTATTAGCAGATTATAGAGATCACATTGAGCTTGGAGATAAAACGAATCGAGAGGGACATGCAGCCAAAGTTTATTTTAATGAATTGTTTGGGAAAAAATTTGTTCGTCTCACCCAACAAGAAACAGATACAATCAATGCTGGTTTGAATTATGGTTATGCTATCTTCAGAGCTCAACTGGCTCGAATCGTTGCAGATTATGGCTTAAATGCTTTAATTGGTATTTTTCATAAAAACGAATACAATCAGTTTAATTTAGTCGATGATTTAATGGAGCCTTTTAGGCAAATTGTTGATGTGTGGGTATATTATCATTTAAAAGAAGCAGATTTTTTGACTTATGAGCATCGTTTGGAGTTGACAAATTTATTAAATGCTAAAGTGAGATATGGGAAAGAAAATTGTAGCGTTACGGTAGCGATGGACAAATTTGTCAAAGGATTTATTCGCTGTATCGAAGATAAAGAGACCAATCAATTTTTCTGTCCTATTGTTTCAAGTTTAGAAATGGAGAAGTCATGAGGTACGATGCAATGAGACTATTATGCTTTTTTGATTTACCGATGGAAACTGCTCAAGAGAAGAGACAATATCGTTTGTTTCGGAAAGAATTGATTGCGAACGGCTTTGAAATGTTACAATTTTCCGTATACTATCGGACTTGTCCCAATAGAAGTTTTGCAAGTAAATTTTATAAGAAATTACAACAAAGTTATTTGCCTGCTGGAAATGTCAGATTATTAGCTGTTACAGAAAAGCAATTTTCAGAGATGGTATTGATAGTAGGTGGTAAAACAAAACAAGAAGAAACTGTCAGTGATAAAAAGTTGGTGATTATATGAATTTGTTTTTTACTCATCATACCCTTGGTAGGATTCCAATTCATTTTGGTCAGTTTACTCAGATTGTCGGTCAAAATCAAGAATTAAAATATTATATCTGGCAGTTACTCATTTGGTATCTTGATGGCAAAAAATATAGAGAGGAAGATTTAACTCTTTTTCAACAAGCTGAGCCTGAAATTTTTTTAGATGAGACTGTTTTGAAGCGAAATGCATTTCAAATCATTTCTATTTCAGATGTGAGAGATATTGTAGAGCAGATGTCTTACAAGAAGGGGACAATTGGTTTTTCTTACCTTTCTTCTAAAATACAATGTATTGAGATAATGGAAGAACTAGAAACGATCAACCATCATTTACAAAAAACTGCTCAAAAAGTAAGTGCAAATATTGATTTAGTCATTGATGATACTTGTTACGAAGTTGGAAATATGGACGTTACTCCTGAACAAATAGTGACAAAACAATTGGTACCCTACTTTAAGAAGAAGTTTGATTCAATTGCTTTTGAGTTTGTTCCTAATGAAAATAAGTTATGGTTTCTACTACAAATGATGGATTATTTACTTGAGAAACAAACTAAGCCGATATTACTTGTTTTCAAAAATATGGATGATTATTTGGGCTATTCTTCTTTTACAAGAATCGCTCAACACTTAGAAGTGCTCTGTCGAAAATATCCATATTTTCATGTTATGATATTTCCTTCTCAAGAGGGATATCTATACTTAAATGAAAGCACGATTGAAACGGTGAATATTTTAGCAGATCAAATTGAGCATTATCCAGCACTTGAATTTCTATATGAGCGCTATAAGGTCTCTTATCCTTCCAATAATCCATTAGACAAACAAGAGTTTTTGACTTCTCTGCGAAAAGTTAGTTCCTATTTGTTTTGCTCTGAGATAAGCGAAGTGGTTAGTCTGTCATATAGAGATCTACTGACGTTAAAGATCATAAATACCCTTTATCAGTATGATACAAAGCCAAAATTTGAGAAATATTCCTTGTCTGTCTTGGAAGAAAATTATCTTAATACCTAAAGTTGACAAGTATTTTGATAGGGATTATAATTGGAATAAGAGAGTATAAAAATCATTTGAGGTTTTTGTACTCTCAAGATTTAAGTAACAGTAAAACGTTCCTTCTCTCATTTATCCACCTCAAATTGTTTTTGTACTCTCAAGATTTAAGTAACAGTAAAACAAAAACACCCCAAAATAGGCCAAAAACACCGTTTTTGTACTCTCAAGATTTAAGTAACAGTAAAACACTTAATGAAGCAGAGCATTGAACTTGCCAGTTTTTGTACTCTCAAGATTTAAGTAACAGTAAAACGTTTTTGCTTTTCAGAAACTATCGGCATTAGTTTTTGTACTCTCAAGATTTAAGTAACAGTAAAACTTAGCAAGAGATAGATAATTCAGCCGATCTGTTTTTGTACTCTCAAGATTTAAGTAACAGTAAAACAACATTGCATTATTTTGTGCTATTGGGATAGTTTTTGTACTCTCAAGATTTAAGTAACAGTAAAACTATGTACGAAACACTTACAGTAACAGAACAGTTTTTGTACTCTCAAGATTTAAGTAACAGTAAAACTACTGGGATAGTAGTGGTGCATCAGAGCGAGTTTTTGTACTCTCAAGATTTAAGTAACAGTAAAACATACTATAATCAAATCAAATACAAAGGAGAGTTTTTGTACTCTCAAGATTTAAGTAACAGTCCCCTCTAAGGTCATTGATTTCTTGACCTTGTTTTTGTCTTCTTAAAATGAAGACAAACTTTTTGTTTTGCCCTGAAATGTAATTTTAAAAGGCTTTTGAATGAAAGAAGAAGCGATTTATTTCTTCGTTGAAGATCGCTTTTTTAATGTCGCGATTTCTTTGAAACAACAACTTTAAATTTTTAGTAATCATGTTTTGCTTTTTCTATGATAAAGTAATGAAACTGTTATGCCGTTGTAGTGAGTGTTTTTCAAAATTCTTAGAAAATGATAGAATGTTACCATGACTATATAGATAATAAAATACTTTTGTCTCATAAGGAAAACTATAACAACTTCTCAATACTTTGCGGTCTTTTCCAGTTGTTCTCAGAAAATGCAATAAGTGCCTATAGGATGATCGCTTCTATTTGGCTTATCACTATAGAAAGAATATCATGATCTTATTCGTAGTGTAAAAAAAGAAGTAAACCTTTCTATCTTGTAATGTAAGATAATTTGTCGACCTTTTGTTGATACAAAACTTAATTATATTTTAATTTGCAGGGCTAATCTCTATGGAGTATGATTATAACATAGTAGTAAAAATAATTTTTAAGCTCACTATAAATTTTTTTAGTGTTATAATGTATTTGTAAAAATGATAGAAGTTAGCAAGTAATGGATTTTACTAGCATTCAACAAGCTTGCTGCTAACCCGTCTGTTAAGAAAGAACAAGAAACATTTTTTAGGAAAATGTGATATTATTACAATGTTCTTGCTACATCTCAATAGTAATAGGCATACTTGCTCATACTCTATCTTTACGAGTAGCCAAGAAGAGAAGAAGGGAAAACACGAATGGTTTATATCATAGCAGAAATTGGATGCAACCATAATGGTGATGTCCACCTCGCAAAGAAAATGGTTGATGTCGCGGTTCAATGTGGAGTTGATGCGGTAAAATTCCAAACCTTTAAAGCAGAAAAATTGATCTCAAAATATGCCCCTAAAGCAGAGTATCAGAAAGAGACTACAGGAGAAAAAGATTCGCAACTGGAAATGACTCGCCGATTGGAGTTGAGTTTCGATGAATATTTGGAGCTGCGTGACTATTGTCTCTCCAAGCATGTTGATGTATTTTCGACACCTTTTGATGAAGAATCACTTGATTTTTTGATTTCAACCAATATGCCTGTTTATAAGATTCCATCGGGAGAGATTACGAATTTGCCTTACTTGGAAAAGATTGGTAAGCAAGGGAAAAAGGTTATCTTGTCAACCGGAATGGCAGCCATAGAGGAGATTCATCGAGCTGTAGGTATTTTGAGAGAAAATGGAACAACTGATATTTCTATTTTACACTGTACAACGGAGTATCCAGCTCCCTATCGCTCCCTCCATTTAAATGTGCTGACGACCTTAAAGAAAGAGTTTCCCAATGCATCCATTGGGTATTCGGATCATAGTATCGGATCGGAAGTTCCAATTGCAGCAGTGGCACTAGGAGCTAGTATCATAGAAAAACATTTTACCTTGGACAATGCTATGGAAGGTCCTGACCATAGGGCCAGTGCTACTCCGGAAGTTTTATCGGATTTGGTAAAGGGGGTTCGCATCATTGAACAAGCTTTGGGAAGAAGTGAAAAAATTCCAGATCCTGTAGAAGAAAAGAATAAAATTGTTGCTCGCAAGTCTATAGTGGCTAAAAAAGATATTAAAAAAGGCGATATTTTTTCTGTAGACAATATTACCGTTAAACGGCCAGGAGATGGAATATCTCCTATGAAATGGTATGATATTTTAGGTAAGGTGAGTGAGGCAGATTTTGAAGTGGATCAAAATATCATACATAGTGATTTTGCGAATCAGTTATAATGTGAGGGAGTAATGAAAAAAATTTGTTTTGTGACTGGTTCGCGCGCTGAATATGGGATTATGCGTCGTTTGTTGACCAGGCTAGATCAGGATGAGGATATCCAGTTGGATTTAGTTGTGACGGCCATGCATCTTGAGGAGAAATATGGCTATACACTCACAGATATTGAACGAGATGGTTTTACCATTACCAAGAAAATTTACTTGCAGCTGACAGATACTTCTAAGGCAACGATTGCACATTCTCTAGCTACTTTGACAGATGGTCTGATTGATGTTTTTTCTAGTGAACAATATGATTTAGTGATCATCCTTGGTGATCGGTATGAAATGTTACCAGTCGCAAATGTGGCGCTTATATTTACTGTTCCAATTTGTCATATTCACGGTGGGGAAAAAACGTTGGGAAACTTTGATGAGTCGATTCGGCATGCTATTACAAAAATGAGTCATCTTCATCTGACATCTACCGAGGAGTTCAGAAAAAGGGTCATACAGCTTGGAGAATCACCGCAACGGGTAAAACATATTGGAAGTATGGGAGTTGAAAATGTTTTATTGCAGGATTTCCTATCCAAAGAAGAATTGTCGTGCTTATTGAACATTGAGTTGGAAGAAAATTACTATGTGGTACTGTTTCATCCTGTCACTCTTGAAAACCAGACCGCGGTATCCCAAACAGAAGCCCTTGTGGAGGCTCTAAAGAAAACAGGAACACAATGCATTGTTATTGGATCCAATTCAGATACATCGTCAGATGCTATTATGCAGGTTTTACACTCCTTTGTGGAGGAGAATGTTTCGCGTCATTTGTTTTCTTCTTTGCCGACGAAATACTTCCATTCGTTGGTAAAGCATTCTAAAGGTCTGTTAGGAAATTCTTCCTCAGGCTTAATTGAAGTTCCTTCGTTACGAGTTCCGACTCTCAATATAGGAAATCGCCAGCTAGGCAGGGTATCAGGGCCAAGTGTTTGCCATGTCGGCACTAGAACAGCTGATATTGTTTCAGGACTAGATGCGCTTGAAAAAATAAGTGATTTTACAAATCCCTATGAAAAAGCAGATTCGTCATTTTTAGCTTATAGTGCTATCAAAGAGTTTTTAACCGCTGGCGATGTGGTCATGAAAGATTTTTATGATTTGAAATGTGATGAGGAGATAATATGAAGAAAGTTGCCTTTCTCGGTGCTGGAACCTTTTCAGATGGAGTTTTACCCTTTTTAGATCTTACCATGTATGAATTTGTTGGATATTTTGATGATAAACCGATAAAGGAATATAGACGGTATCCTATTTTAGGGAAGCTTTCTGAAAGTGTATCATTCTTAGAAAAAGGATTGATTGACTGTGTCTTTATTACAATTGGGGATAATGAGAAGAGAAAAGAAGTTTTTGAACTAGTCGCAGAGAACCATTATTCTGCTATTGTAAATATTATCAGTCCCCATTCCAATGTATTTTCAAAAGATAGCATCAAAGGGAGGGGAATCTTTTTGGGTTTTTCCAGTTTTATTGGCTCAGAGTCCGTTGTATATGATAACTGTATTATCAATACAGGTGCGATAATTGAACATCATTCAGTCATTGGCCCGCATTGCAACATTGCCCCAGGTTCAACCGTTAATGGTCTCTGCCAAATAGGAGAAGGAACCTATGTTGGTAGTGGTGCGGTCATTATTCAATGTATCAGCATCCATCCCTTTACTACCATAGGGGCTGGCTGTGTTGTTGTTAGAAATATTTTGGAATCGGGTACCTATGTTGGTGTGCCTGCAAAAAAGATAAAATAGAGGTGCGCTATGGAACCAGTTTGTATCATTCCCGCCCGATCTGGGTCAAAAGGATTACCAAATAAAAATATGTTATTTTTAGATGGAAAGCCTATGATTTTCCATACAATCCATGCCGCAATTGAGTCAGGATGTTTTAAGAAAGAAAATATTTTTGTGAGTACAGATTCTGAGCACTATAAAAAAATATGCGAAACAACAGGAGTATCTGTTCTCATGAGACCCAAGGAATTGGCCACAGAGTTTGCCACCTCCTATCAGGTAAACAAGCATTTTTTAGAGCCCTTTCCAGAGGATCAAGTATTTGTCCTACTCCAAGTTACCTCACCCTTGAGAACGGGGAGACATATCCAAGAAGCATTCGCTCTGTATCTAAATGGGGAGGCAGACCATGTAGTGAGTTTTACTAAGGTTGATAAATCTCCAACCTTATTTACAACTTTGGATGAGGGATCTTATATAAAAGATAGTGTTGGGTTGGGGAAAAACTATAGAAGGCAAGACGAGAAGCTCCTTTACTATCCTAATGGAGCTATATATATAAGCTCTAAAAATGCCTATTTAAGAGATGAAACGTACTTTTCGGAGAAAACTCAGGCCTATCTGATGAAAAAAGAAGATTCAGTGGATGTGGATGATCGTTTTGATTTTATGGCAGTTATTGGTCGTATTTATTTTGATTATCAAAAGCGAGAAAAGAAAAACAGCCGTTTTTATGCGGAAAAGATTGAAAAGTTAGTTCATAAACAGAGTCAGGATAATATAATTTTAGGAGATAGTCGTCTTTTAAATCTTTCATTGGAAGGATTTGATAATCTAAGTATAGGGGGGATAACGTTCAACACGCTTTTGGATAATATAGATCAGCTTCTCACAAAAAAACTCCACACAGTCATCATTTCATTGGGAATAAATGATTTTATCGTTGGATATGATTTAGAAACGATTGAGCATAATGTGGATCGTCTGTTCAACATACTGAATGACCATTGTCAATCTCTCTATGTTACCACGATTGCTTATTCTTTGTTTAGAGATGGTGTTAACAATGAAGATGTGAAGAAAATCAATGAATTTATTTTAGACAAGACTGAAAAAATGGGACTTTATTGTATTGACTTAAATGAAACAATGGCAGAAGAAGGTCATTTAAAATATGAGTACACCAGTGATGGGATACATTATAACGAGTCAGGGCAAGAGGTGGTAAATAGGATGATTGGTTTATCTACCTGTATTTAATTTATTTACTTTTAGTTTTTGAACAGGAATATCAGAGAAAGTATTATTTTTGCCGGAGGAAATTTGTGCAGTATGCGAGTTGCATTGCAGCTTTTTACGAAGTCCATAAAATGTTCTCAGCTAATTTTCCAGTATGCTTGGCGGTAACAGCAGGTTGTCGTATGCTACTAAGATGGAATAGAGCAGGTGCTTGGATTGATAGTTCTCAATAAATAGAATAATAGTAAAAACCCTTTAGGTTAATGCCTAAAGGGTTCTTGTTACTGTAGAGAGATAGTCAATTTTGTGTGAATAACCTGCGTAAAGCTATTCGGACCAGAATGTAGCGGCAATGTCTTGTCCTTGTTTGATTTTATTCCATTGTTGTGGAATAGCTAATTCATTTCCTGAGTCACATGAAGCAAAGCCGCACTGGTGTGAGAGGTAGAGTCGGTCCTTAGGAATGATTTTGCTGGCTTCTTCCAATAGTTTGTAAACTCGTTTTTCATCATCTAGATCGGAAGTTTTGCTGGAAAGTAAGCCCAGTACGACTTCAACATCCTTATCACGTAAGCTCTCTAAGGCTTTTAAGTCACCTGCGCGCTCGTCATCCCACTCAAGGAAAAAGCGGTCATATTTTTGGTCGCGAAGGAATTTTTCAGCTATGGCTTCGTAGGTACCATTAGCCGCAGCTCGGCTTTCATAGTTCCCACGACAATTGTGAGTCCAAACGGTTAAACCGATTTCATGTCCATAATCTATGATGGTATTGTTGATAGAAATAAATTCATCAGCCAATGCAGCTAAGGCTTCGGAATCATCTTGTGGCAGAAATGGAACAGGGTTGGCAGGGTCAAATAGTTCCCAGAGACAATCGTCAAACTGAATAATGCTTCCGCCGGCTTCTTTGTATTCTACTAAGAATTCCTTATAGGCTGCCAACAAGCCCTCTTTTAAATCCTCACGTGTCTTATAAATTTTATCAGCTCCTACCTGTCCATTGAAGAGGACAAGTTCAGTGAAAGCATGAGCCGGACCCCAGACAGTCAACTTGGTGTCGCTGTTGCCAGCCAGTTTGTTAACAGTTTTGTAAATGTCAATGAAATGGTGATTTTTAGCAGATAAGGGTCCTGTGATAGATAGACCAATATCTTTGCGAGTTTCAAAAATCTGACCGTTGTGGTCTTTGAAAGGATAGCCATGTTCAGCAATATAGCGCTTGATTCCCTGGAATCCCCAGATGAAATCAAGGTGCCACATGGACTTGGAAAACTCCCCATCCGTTATGACATCAATGCCGTTTGCTTTTTGTTCAGCAATAATTGCTTCAATAGCAGCAGTTTCTGTCTCCTGATAACCATCAAAAGCATCGTAGAATGGATATTGAATATCATCACGATATTCAATCTTGCGTTTAAATTCTTTTAAGTTTGATGGTCGGAGGAGTGAACCGACGAGCTGGAATCTTGAAGTTGTCATTATTTCTCTCTCTTTCAATTTAGTAGTGAAACTATTCTAACTCAGATTACTGTATTTGAAAAATAGTTATTTTTATACTACATCCATAGCTAGAAACTATAACAACAGAAAATTACATGCTTAAAACTTTTTCTCATTTGTCAACTATGGTATAATCAAAAGTGTTGAAATCCGAACGTTAGGAAATTTAGGAGAAAAATGATGAAAAAACAATCACCATTTATGGTAGCTGGTATTGTTATGCTGGGAGTGGTTATGCGCGCCCCTTTCACTGCTTTACCAGCTATTTTGACGGATGTAGCAGTAGGACTTGGAGTAGAAGTTAGCTCATTGGGGATTCTGACTTCTATTCCACTGATTATGTTTGCTCTCTGTTCTTCTTTAGCACCTCGTCTGGCAGCTAAGTTTGGTATGGAAAAACTGATGGCTATTGTTCTTTTGGTTATGGTTGTTGGTTCAGGCATGCGGGTCTTGAACTTACCGGCGCTTTATGTTGGTACCATGCTTATTGGTGCTACCATTGCTTTTATAAATGTTCTGTTACCAAGTCTAGTTGCAGCTAATTTTCCTCAAAAGATAGGTCTATACACTACTGTCTACATTACTCTTATGGGGGTGGCCGCCACTTTTGCTTCAATGGTTGCGGTACCGATTGTTTCGGCTAGTTCTTGGGAGTTCTTCATTTACCTGATTTCGGGATTGGTTCTTTTGGCTTTCCTCATTTGGCTACCTAATATTCAACAGAATCACACATTTGCAAGTGATTCTCAGGAAGAAAAGGTAGTCTCCATCTGGAAGAATAAGGCGGCTTTGGCCTTTCTTATCTTTGCAGGTCTGCAATCTGTGCTTTACTATACAGAAATCACCTGGCTACCAACGATTGCACAATCGGTTGGTTTTAGTAAGGCAGAGGCGGGTTTGATGGCTGGTTTGTTCAATATGACAGCCATTCCGATGTCTATGATTATTCCGGCAATTTTATCACGCCAGACGAGAGTTACAAGACGCAATAGCATGTTGGCTATTTCTGCTGTAACCTTATTAGGTCTGTTCATGATGGCCTTTATTCCTACTAATCTATTTCTCTGGTCTGCACTGCATATAATCCTCAGCTTTTCAAATGGGGCACTCTTCCCTTACATGATGTTGAGTTTTTCCTTGAAGACAAGTAATAGTCAAGCGACTGCTCAATTGTCAGGAATGGTTCAGACAGGGGGCTATCTCATTGCAGCTCTTGGTCCGGGATTGTTGGGATATAGTTTTCCGATCTTTGGTAGTTGGTTACCGTTAATGATTGCTCTTGCCATTGTAACGCTTGCTATGATGTGGACCATTGTATTGATTGAGAAGAAAGATATTATTCTGTAATGCTTTTAGGAAATTAAAATGATGATGGCGATTTGATTTTTTTGAGTATTCCTTAAGTTGTTTGATAAGTCAATGTTTTTATGCGAATAAAAAAGCTGGAACATTTCCAGCTTTTTAGTGTGCTACTCGTTTGCGAGCAGCTTTTTTACGATTTTCCTCAATGAAAGCTTCTTTCTTTTCTTCTGGTTCGATGATTGTCTTATGAACGGTGAAGATAGCGCCTGCTGCAAGGGCAACAGTTGAAAGAACACCTGTCAAGAAACCTTTGCCAAAACCTTTAGCCATAGTGAATTCTCCTTTACTTATGTTATAATAGATTCTAGCGGAAAAACAAAATATTTTCAAGGAAAAAGATGAAAACTAAAGTAATTGTGGTCGTAGGACCGACAGCGGTTGGAAAGACTGCCCTAGGAATAGAGTTGGCTCAGCGCTACAATGGTGAAATTATCAGTGGTGATAGCCAGCAAGTCTATCGCAAGCTAGACATTGGCACTGCCAAAGCTAGTTTAGAGGAGCAAGCGGCAGCTGTCCACCATTTGATAGATGTCCGAGATGTGGCAGAAGGTTATTCGGTTTATGAATTTGTGAAGGAAGCTAAGATGTTGATTGCCGACATAGTTAGTCGGGGTAAACTTCCTATCATTGTAGGAGGAACGGGACTTTACATCCAGAGTCTCCTTGAGGGTTACCATCTGGGAGGGCAGGTTAATCAAGAAGAAGTTCTTGCCTATCGAAAAGAGCTTGCTCTCTTTTCAGACGAGATTTTAGTGACAATGGCAGAGCAGGCAGGTTTGTCAGTTCAAGATAGCAGTCGTCGGAGGATGGTTCGTGGATTAGAGTTAAAAAAATTCGGTAAGAATTTAGAAAATACAGAGTCGGACTATGAGCCTATCTATATTTGTTTGACGGATGACAGGCAGGTTCTTTATGATCGGATCAATCAGAGAGTGGATAAGATGATGGCTCAAGGCCTATTAGAAGAAGTAACTTGGCTCTATCAAAATTATCCGACTTCTCAGGCAGCTATGGGAATCGGTTATAAGGAGATTTTTCCTTACTTGGCTGGAGAGTGTAGCTTGGATGAAGCACTTGATAAGGTCAAGCAAAATAGTCGTCGTTTTGCTAAACGCCAATTAACATGGTTTAGAAATCGCATGCACGTCCCATTTTATTCCGTTGGATGCTCACATTACAAGGATACTATTTTCACCGCTGTGGAGGAATTTTTAGATGATTGAAACGCAAAAAGACCAAGAACGTGTTCTCTTAGTCGGGGTGGAATTGCAGCAGACAGACAATTTCGAGATGTCTATGGAGGAGTTGGCTAGTCTGGCGAAAACAGCGGGTGCCTTGGTTAAGGGAGTCTATACTCAAAAACGTGAAAAATATGACAGTAAGACCTTTGTTGGTTCTGGAAAACTAGATGAGATTGCTCAAATGGTTAGAGCTGATGAGATTGACATGGTGATTGTTAATCATCGTCTAACCCCGCGACAAAATATTAACCTAGAAGACGTTCTCGGTGTCAAAGTTATTGACCGTATGCAGTTGATTTTAGATATTTTTGCTATGCGTGCTCGGAGTCATGAGGGAAAATTGCAGGTACACCTCGCCCAGCTCAAGTACATGTTACCTCGTCTCATTGGTCAGGGAATTATGCTCAGTCGGCAGGCTGGGGGAATCGGTTCTCGTGGTCCGGGAGAAAGTCAGTTGGAGCTAAATCGCCGGAGTATCCGTAACCAGATTCATGACATTGAACGTCAGCTAAAGATAGTAGAGAAAAACCGTGCTACTGTTCGTGAGCGTCGCCTGCAATCAGGAGTCTTCAAGATAGGCCTGATTGGCTATACTAACGCTGGTAAGTCTACCATAATGAATGCTATGACAGACAAGAGACAGTATGAAGCTGATGAACTCTTTGCGACACTGGATGCCACGACCAAGCAGATCAACTTGTCTGGTAAATTCAATGTAACCTTGACCGATACAGTTGGTTTCATTCAGGACTTGCCAACGGAGTTGATTTCTGCTTTCAAGTCTACTTTGGAGGAGTCTATAAATGTGGACCTCTTACTTCATGTCATTGATGCTTCT
The DNA here is from genome assembly GCF_003609975.1 of Streptococcus ruminantium. Lineage (NCBI taxonomy): Bacteria > Bacillati > Bacillota > Bacilli > Lactobacillales > Streptococcaceae > Streptococcus > Streptococcus ruminantium. The sequence goes on along the minus strand of NZ_AP018400.1, from coordinate 1,312,708 downwards.
GATCCGAATCATAGTGAGCAAGAGAGGGTAGTCTTGGATATTCTCAAAGACTTAGATATGCTGGATATTCCTCGCTTAGCTCTTTATAATAAGTTGGATAAGACAGATGATCATTTTACTCCTAGTCAGTTTCCTCATGTAATGCTATCGGCTAAGGCTGAAAATGCCAAAAGGCATATTCAGATGATGGTTTTGGCAAAGATAAAGACCATGTTTGAGCCATTTGAGGTCAGAGTTCCTTTGACTCAAGCTTATCAATTACATGATTTATCCGCACTGGCTTTGATTGATAAAAGAAGCTATGAAGACGATGTCGAAGTAGTTTCGGGCTATATCGCCTCTACAAATAAATGGAAGTTGGAAGAATTGTATGATAGATTACCTTGATTTAGCTCTTAAATACGGTGGTTTTACCAGTCTTGATAAGGTTTATCTGGACAGGAAATTGGCTGGTTTAACAGATCAACAAAAGCTTGACTTTATCACACCACCCCCTTCTGTGGTCAATGCCTATTTTGCAGAAATGTATCAAAAGCGGGGGGCTAAACAGGCGACAGATTATTTTTTTAACCTATCTCTGGAGTTGGGCTTGATTCAGGAAAATCCTTCCTTTGCAGAAGAGAAACCTTTTATCCGCCTCAATTTGTCCGGCAAATCTTTTGGTTTTTCCTACGTAAGAACTGATGGTTTGAGTCAGATTTTTTCAGAGCATGAGGAAGAAGTCACCGATAGTCTGCTCTTTGAAATTGCTCAAATCTTTCCGCACTATGTTATTTTTGTAGAGAATGGAAAGATTTTCATGCAATATAATGCATTCGATGATAATCAGTTGATGGAACAGGAAACAGATTACCTCCTGACTCAGGTAGCTAGTTCTACTAGCTTGGTAAAACTATCTGGACTCAATCAGGATGAGATCATGGAAGTGGCAGAAATTTACTCTGGTAGACAGTATTTTGCGTGGTCTGGTCGTTCTGCTGTCTTATATATAGAAATTTAGAAGGGAAGCAATGCAAATTCAATTTTTAGGTACGGGGGCGGGGCAGCCCTCTAAGGCTCGTAATGTATCCAGTTTGGCCTTAAAACTTTTAGATGAAATCAATCAGGTTTGGCTCTTTGATTGTGGAGAAGGGACACAGAATCAGATTTTGGAGACAACCATTCGCCCTCGTAAAGTAGCAAAAATTTTTATTACTCACCTACATGGTGATCATATTTTTGGCTTACCTGGTTTTTTATCTAGTCGATCTTTCCAGTCTAGTGAAGAACAGACGGATATTGACATTTATGGTCCGGTGGGAATCCGTTCTTTTGTCCTAGGCAGTCTCAGGGTTTCTGGTTCTCGCCTACCTTATCGGATTCATTTTCATGAATTTGATGTAGATACCGTTGGACAGGTTTTGGATACAGATAAATTCACGGTATTTGCTGAAAAACTAGATCATACAATTCCTTGTGTCGGGTATCGTGTTATCCAGAAAGATTTGGAAGGAACATTGGATGCAGAAGCTCTTCGTGCGGCGGGTGTACCATTTGGTCCTCTCTTTGGAAAAATCAAAAATGGAGAAAATGTTACGTTGGACGACGGAACTGAAATTATAGCTAGTGATTACGTTTCACCACCACGTCCGGGGAAGGTAGTGACGATTTTAGGTGATACGCGCAAGTGTCATGCGAGTGTGCGCTTAGCGGTCAATGCAGATGTTTTGGTTCATGAATCGACCTATGGTAAGGGTGATGAACAGATTGCACGTAAGCATGGACATTCGACCAATATGGAAGCGGCACAGGTGGCCAAAGAAGCGGGAGTAAAGCAACTTCTCCTAAATCATATTAGCCCGCGTTTCCTGTCTAAAGATATTAGCCGTCTTAGGAAGGACGCGAGCACAATTTTTGAAAATGTTTATGTTGTCAAGGACTTAGAGGAAGTAGAGCTATGAGGACGATTTTGATAACGGGTGCTTCTGGTGGTTTAGCACAGGCAATGGTACCCATGCTCAAAGATGATTTTCTGATTTTGTTGGGACGGAATCGGGGAAAAATAATGGAGCTTTATACTTATCATGAGAAAAAAGCTGTCTATGATGTGGATATTCGAGATGAAGCAGCTCTGACAGCCTTCTTGGATGAGCTGGATGGTCAACATGGACAGATTGATATCTTGGTCAATAACGCCGGTTATGCTGTTTATGATGATTTTGAGAACTTTTCTAGCCAGCAGGTGCAGGACATGTTTGACATCAATACTTTTTCTCTAATGACTCTATGTCGCTTGGTTGGCAAGCGGATGAAAGCTAGGCGAAGTGGCCATATTATCAATATTGTTTCTATGTCAGGTCTCATCGCTTCAGCTAAATCATCAGTTTATTCAGCAACAAAGTTTGCGGCCATAGGCTTTTCCAATACCATTCGATTAGAATTGGCCAAGTACGGCGTAGCTGTTACAACAGTCAATCCAGGCCCAATTGCAACTGGTTTTTTCGACCAAGCAGATCCTGATGGAAGTTATCAAGAAAGTGTAAAGGCTTTCTTATTACAGCCTGACTATGTGGCTAAGAAAATTGTGGCAGCTATGGGAACGAAAAAGCGTGATGTCAATCTGCCGTGGACTTTGGCAGCAGCGCATAAGCTCTATACCCTCTTTCCGCAGATAGCTGATTATTTAGCTAGGACAATCTTTTCCCTAAAATAAAGAACGCCGAATCTTTGAATTGCCCTCCAAAAGTTAGACCAACAATCTAACAACTGGAATGCAGTTCATGTTTATTCGGCGTTTTTTTATTAGTATTTTATTTACTTATTGCTGCGTTCTTTTTTACGAAAGATAATTGTGCCTAGTAACAGACTACCCAATGCAATAGCAATATAGTTTGTTTGTGAGCCAGTTCGAGGCAACTGTTTTTGACTAGAGCCGGTCTGTTTGACTAATAGTGTAGCTTTAGACTCTTCAGTGTTTTCCTCTTTGATAGGTTGTGGCACTAGAATCTCTACAGGAGGAAGATCTTCCAAGGTTGCTAACTGGCTACCAAAGAGGGCATTGGATACCCAACGGAAGAAGTGTACGGGATGGACCTTATTGGTTGGGTTACCAGCATAGATGAAGACTGGGTAACCTTGATGATTACCGGCAATCGCAACAACCTTATTGGCTAATTTTTCATAACCAGGCCACCAACCTGCAATATAGTAATCTTTATCAGCAATTTTGACGAGAGTTTTGAAACCTTCAGGGATACCTTCGATCCAATTACCGGAGTTTGAGTAGAAAAGACCGTTCATTGCATAACCACTAGTTAGAGGATGTTTATCATCAATAATGGCTCGCATAAGTCCTTCATGGTCACTGCCATTTGCAAATTGTTCAGCATTGAATCCCGCTAAAATTCCTAATTTTTCTAGTTTTTGCATAGCACCACCGCCAACAATGATGACAGGTTTCTTACCGAATACACTAGCATCAAATTGATCGGATTCAAGGATAATGGCGTCTGCCTCATCTGCAGTTTTTACAACTTCGAATCCCATACGCTCTGCAGCAAGAGCAGAATTGGCTAAAATTGCAAAATCTCCAGCCCAACTGTAAGAATGTGATGGTGCATAGACCTTCATTGGTTTTAATTCTTGTCCAACAGGTTTCTTATAAAGTGGTTCACCATAAAGAGCATAGTGTTCCAGTAGCTGACTGAATTGGCTGGTTTCCATAATGTAACCATCCTCTGTCAAGTAGACCTTGGCCCCTGATTTGATAGCTTGATTGATAGCTTGAACAGCACTTTCAGAGGTATTTGCAACGATGTAATAAGGAGCCTTATGATCGATTTCTGTAGTGCGCGGTGCTTTGGTCCAAGTAATGCTTCCTAATTTTCCATTAAAAGCATCCTGATCGAAAATAGCTTTCGCTGTGAAGCCTTTCATATTTGGGAAATTGACAACTAATTCAGCATACATTGCCCCCCAAGCAGATTCATTTGAACCGGAATAGAGGACATGGTTGGCAAATCCGCGTTTGGCTTGAGCCATATCAACGACCAAGTCCCCTCTGTGGAAGTTTCCGACATCCTCGGTCAATTCTTTGACAACAACACCATTGCGATTGAAGTACTCAATCATTTTAAATGCTTCTTGCATATCATTGTTTTTGTCAAGTGTCATAGGAATGACATAGTAGTCTGGGAAGAATTTTGGCTGATTCTTTTTCACACGACCAACTATCTTGCCATCAGGACCGACTAATTCAGCTTCGGCTTTTGGATCTTCAACTTTGTTAACGCCACGAGAGTAGTACTTGAGGCGCATTTCCATCAGACTGTCTGGTTTAGTTGCCATATTGTGAATGCCACCTAAAACTGCAAAAAATCCAGCTTTGAATGATTCTTGATTGCTTTCAGGAATTTCGATTGTATGACCTAAGATACCATGATACATTGCATAGACAGCAGTATAGCCGGAAAAGGAATCATCCCAACCATCTCCCCAGTGTACTTTTGGAATGGTGTAGCGTGTATATTTAGAATTGGCAACTCCAGCTCGTCCCATTTCATGAGCTTTTTCCAACATTATATTTGCTAGTAAGTCATACTCAAAGTTCGGATCATGAGGTGGAGTGGCAGGTTCAATGAGGAAACCAGATACAAAGCCATGAATATCCAAGACGGATATTGGATTCCACTTGTGAATTTGACGGACAATCGCTTGAGTTTCAGGATTGACCTGGAAACCAGCGTCTCGATTAGGGTCCAAGCCATTTACGAGAGAACGAAGATTTTTAACATCGCCATCAGGATTTTCTGTAAAGTTAAACAGGAAAATAAATTTATCTAGCAAGTCTGAAACTTTTAAATTCAGAGTAATCGGTTTACCGTTTGCATCTGTAGATGGGAAGGTAATGGTATCCTTTTGTGCAAAGTCACGGAAAAGACTGGTTACTACATCAATACCAGGCTGCTCATCAGCATGGGTATTGTTGATTAAGATAGGTAGTTTGTAGTCGAAAGTACCAGCTTTTAAGTTTTGTAACATCTGATCAGGCTGGGTAAGCATGAGAGGTGTTGTTTCATTAAGATACTTATCAATACTTGCTTGGTCTTTAGCCACAATGGCCATTTTTATCTCACGATTTTCAGCGGATTTACCAATCGTATCAATGGTCACGAGACGATCTTTGGCAGCAGCATTCTTAGTTTCTTCTATCTCTGCAAGCATTTCGTCGTGGGTACGATAAGCCTCATAGGGGCGGAAATGAAGGGTTTTAGTGATAGTCAACTTTCCATCTATACTGGTACCTTCTAAAACGAGGTCCTTCATGTGCTGGCGGTAGGTACGGCGAATATTACTTGGAGTTCGTTTGCTTAAATCCTCACCGAATAAAGCTGCCAAATGAATGTTCAAATGAAGTTGGTCATTCTGTCTACTTTCTTCAACGGTGATGAATGAATCTCCTGTAAAGTTCCCTTTTTCTAGGTTCCAAGTTTTCCATTCTGAAATTGGTTTGCCATCCAATTTCCATTCGATTTTTTCAGTGGTGGTGTTTGCTAGAGGGACAGTTTCTGTTATACTAGCAGTCTCGGACAAATAAACAGTCTCTGTTTTAAGATTGACAATGGTTGTATTTGAGGCTGTACTTTGTGTTTCTGCAACTGGTTGATTAGTTTTTTCAGTAGTATCTTGTGTAGATTCATCAGTTGACTTGTTTACTTCGGCAGTGCTTTTTTCCATTTCCGTAGAAGCGGGGGTAGGGGGTGTCGTAGTTGCCTCCTCAACTTGTTTTTCTACGGGGGTCTCCTCGGAAGGATTGGCAGCTTTTTTATCGGGGTTAGCTTCAGTTGGTGCTGGAACTAGCGTCTCACTTGAAGCAGGCAGGACAGCATCTTCTGTATTTGCAAAGACATTGGCCTGTGTGATGGAAGCAGCCAAAAGAGCTGTTGAAGCAAGTAAAAGTTGATTCAACAGTTTCCTTTTATGTGAAAGTTTCATAGGAACTTCCTCCTTTATGAAATAATGTACAGTGTAATAGATTGGACGGGATATTTTTCAAATATATTTTACCAAAAAAGAAAGGGGCTGACAATCCTAATTGAATATATCTATATATTCAAAATTTTCGGAAAGATTTGCTTGATATGATCATTTATTTAAGATAGGATATTTGATTAAAATTTGTTATAATGGAAAAAAAACTTGGAAGGGCGATGTATGGAGAAAATTTGGAAAATAATTTACAGTAGGGCCTTTATTGTCATCAGCTTACTAGCTTTGACCATCTTTCTAGTTTTATGGCTGGTGGGTTCTGCAGCGATTTATGTCCCTGCTTTACTGATAGTTATGCAACTTTGCTCGATCGTTGTTGCTATTTCTATCATCAATCGTCCCATGAATACGAGTTTTAAGTTAACATGGATCATCTTTGTGATTGGTCTTCCGATTTTCGGTGCTCTTTTCTATTTTATTTTGCAATCAAATATTGAAACCAAGCGCTATCGAAAAAATTTTCAGAAGCAGGCGCAACGTCTAAGAGAATATAGTAAGACATCTGAGCAGGTGATGAAAGCTTTGGAGAGAGAAGATAGGGAGCAGCTAAAGTTGGCCCATTATATGAGTGAGTATGTCGGTTACCCTATCCATACCAATACAGATGCTGTTTATTTTTCAACAGGACAGGCCAAGTTTGAGGTTCTAGTAGAAGAATTAAAAAAAGCAGAGCAGTATATTTTTATGGAATATTACATCGTGGATATGGGGTACATGTGGGATTCCATTTTGGAAATTTTAAAGGAAAAAGTGGCGCAGGGAGTTGAAGTCCGTTTTATGTATGATGGTATGAATTCACTGACGAATCTTCCCTATACCTACTATAAAACTTTGAGAAAATATGGTATTAAGGCCAAGGTTTTTTCACAAATTATCCCTGCATTATCAACTGTTCAGAATAACCGTGACCACCGGAAAATTGCAATCATTGATGGTAAGGTTGCTTTTACAGGTGGAGTCAACATTGCGGATGAATACATCAATAAAAAATCGCGCTTTGGTTACTGGAAGGATGCCGCTATTATGATTAAGGGAGAAGCGGTTGCCAATTTTACCCTCATGTTTCTACAAATGTGGAACTACAATGAAAAGGGGGAGACAGATGACCTTAAATACCTCAAACCCTATAAAGTGTTAGACAAAGGGAACGTTGATATAGGAGGTTTCTTTTTGCCCTATGGTGAAAATCCCTTTGATGGTGAAGCTGTGGCTAAGCGGGTATGCTTAGATATGATTCAATCAGCTACAGACTATATCTACATCATGACACCTTATCTAGTTTTAGATGATGAAATGATTGATAATCTGACTTACGCTGCAAAACGTGGGGTAGAGGTGCGGATCTTACTACCTCATATCTATGATAAGAAGTCAGCTTACCTGGCAGCTAGAACGGATTTTCCAGTCTATCTAGAAGCAGGGATTGAGATTTATGAGTTTAAACCAGGCTTCGTCCACTCAAAGGTTGTTCTGGTTGACGATAAAAAAGCAACTGTCGGAACAGTTAATATGGATTTTCGTTCTTTCTATCTTAATTTTGAATGTGGTCTTTACATTTACAATCATTCAGCGGTCTTAACAGCGATAAAAGAAGATTTTAATCAGTCTTTTAAAAAATCCCAACGTATCAATTTGCTGACCTTTGACAAGACTTATTCTTGGTATAAACGCCTCAGTGGAGCCTTATTTCGGATTATTTCGCCCCTGCTCTGAGGTGAAAATGATACAATGGTAGGACAGCTTATCTTCCATGAACACCAGAAAGCTGAAGATAACGTTTGTTCGGCAAATCGTACATAGGTAAAATTCTCTTAAATGTATAAGGAAGCTTGAAAAAAATATCATTTTTGAATAAGGAGTAAAAATGTGATTAAACCACAATATGACTGGCAGTTGTTGACCAGCTCTTCCAGTGAACAATTTACTAAACTAGCTAAAAAAGAAGGTCTGGACCCAGTAGCTGCTAAGTTACTTTACGATCGGGGTATTCATACATCGGAAGATCTACATACATTTCTACACCCTAGCCTAGATGATTTGCACGATCCTTATTTACTTCACGATATGGACAAGGCTGTTGATAGGATTCGTCGGGCCATAGAAGATTACGAACAGATTCTGATTTATGGAGACTATGATGCAGATGGCATGACTGCAACATCGATATTAAAGGAGGTTTTAGAGGAACTAGGTGCAGAAGTTCAGGTCTATCTGCCCAATCGCTTTACAGATGGCTATGGGCCTAACCTATCAGTTTACAAGTATTTTATTGAGCAGCAGGGAGTCTCACTTATTGTGACGGTGGACAATGGAGTAGCAGGGCATGAAGCTATTGCTTATGCCCAAGAAAAAGGGGTTGATGTTGTCGTAACTGATCACCACTCTTTACAAGAGACTCTGCCAAATGCCTATGCAATTATCCATCCAGAACATCCAGATGGTTCGTATCCTTTCAAACAATTGGCTGGTTGTGGTGTTGCTTTCAAATTGGCCTGTGCTCTTTTGGAGACAGTTCATGCTGACTTGCTGGATCTTGTGGCTATTGGAACTATTGCTGATATGGTTAGCCTAACAGATGAAAACCGTGTGATGGTCAAGTATGGTTTGTCTCTTCTTAGGCAGACAGAACGTGTTGGTTTGCAAGAACTGATAAAGATAGCAGGCATTGATGTGGCTAGTCTTGATGAAGAGACCGTTGGCTTTCAGCTCGCTCCCCGCCTCAATGCTCTTGGTCGATTAGATGACCCTAATCCGGCAGTGGAATTATTGACAGGTTTTGATGAGGAGCAAGCCTACGAAATTGCTCTTTTGATTGATAGTAAAAATACAGAGCGAAAAGATGTGGTTCAGGCTATCTATGATGAAGCTAGGACCATGATTCGCAGTGATAGACCAGTTCAAGTCCTAGCTAGAGAAGGCTGGAATCCAGGAGTACTTGGAATCGTTGCAGGACGTCTACTGGAAGAATTACAACAACCTGTTATTGTATTGTCAATCGAAGCAGATAAGGCTAAAGGTTCGGCTCGTTCTACTGAAGCTATTGATATTTTCCAAGCTCTAAAGGATCATCAGGACCTTTTTATCGCCTTTGGAGGACATGCGGGTGCGGCCGGAATGACCTTGGAAGTAGATAAACTAGGTGTACTATCTGAAACATTAGCGACCTACATAAGAGAAAATAATTTGGATCAACCTAGTAGGTCTCCGCTGGTTTTAGACGAAGAGTTGGACCTAGAAGAACTGACTATGGAAACTCTCAAATCGTTTGGTAAACTGGCTCCCTACGGTATGGATAATAAAAAACCAGTCTTTTACCTCAAAGATTTTCAAGTGGAATCTGCACGAACCATGGGACAAAATAATGCCCATCTCAAACTGCGGGTCACCAAAGGGACAGCAACTTTTGATGTGGTCGCATTCGGCAGAGGGAATCTAGCCTTGGAATTTTCTCAGGCCAAGCAGTTAGAATTAGCGGTTACCTTGTCTGTCAATCAATGGAATGGTAATACTAGTCTTCAATTGATGCTGGTTGATGCGCGTGTTGTTGGTATTCAACTCTATAATATTCGTGGCAAACAGCATCCATTACCAACAGGCATCCCTATCTTGGATTTGGAACATCCACCTACAGATGAAAAGGCCATTGTCTTGGTTAGTTTACCAGAGGAAATAGAGAGTCTGCGCAGCTATTTTCAAAAGACAAAATTTGAAGCGGTCTACTTTAAGAATGAAATGGCTACACCCTACTATTTGGATGGTTATGGCAGCCGAGATCAGTTTGCGAGGCTCTATAAGACTATCCACCAGTTCGATGAGTTTGATGTTCGTTATAAATTAAAAGATTTGGCCGGTTACTTGAAAATCAAAGATAGTCTGTTAATCAAGATGATTCAAATTTTCCAAGAATTGGAATTTGTCACGATTACAAATGGTATAATGCGTGTTAACAAAACAGCCCAGAAGAAGGAACTTTCGGAGAGTCAAATCTATCAAAACTTAAAAAAAACAGTCATCCAGCAAGAGCTGATGGCTCTTGGAACAGTTCAAGAAATCTATGATTGGCTATGCGGACGAGGATGATTGACTAACACATTCCTCAGTTAATCTCTCTTCAAAACTTGCAATTTTTGAAGAGGGCAACAATGATGATAAAAGCCAATGGGTTTGAAAATTAGTGAGTTGCTATCTATCATTTTTATTTTCTCTAGGTGTGCAGTGTACCAAAATACAAATTCATGGTATAATGAAGAGTAAAATATTATTTTTAAAAGAGAGAAAAAAATGAATTTAAAAGATTACATTGCAACCATTCCCAACTATCCAAAAGAGGGAATCGAATTTCGTGATATTAGCCCATTGATGGCTGATGGGAATGCTTACAGCTATGCTATACGTGAGATTGTACAATATGCAACTGATAAACAAATCGATATGATCGTTGGCCCGGAGGCGCGTGGTTTTATTGTTGGATGTCCAGTTGCATTTGAATTGGGGATTGGTTTTGCACCAGTTCGTAAGCCAGGCAAATTACCGCGTGAGGTTATCTCAGCAGATTATGAGAAAGAGTACGGTGTAGATACACTTACCATGCATGCAGATGCCATAAAACCAGGACAGCGTGTCTTGATTGTTGATGACTTATTGGCGACTGGTGGTACCGTCAAGGCAACGATTGAAATGATTGAAAAACTTGGAGGTATTGTAGCTGGTTGTGCCTTCCTGATTGAGCTAGATGATTTGAATGGTCGTGAAGCTATTGGAGATTATGACTATAAGGTCTTAATGCATTATTAGTATTCAGATATAGCTAAAAATTATAACTGGTCCTATTTTTCTTCTAATTGAATTGTATAGCAACCTATCTTATAATATGTATAAGCTAATAGGAGGTTGTCTATGCCGATTAAAATTGAAAAATCATTACCAGCAGTTGATATTTTGAGAGAAGAGAATATTTTCGTTATGGACAGTGATCGTGCGAGTCACCAGGATATTCGTCCGATTAAGATTTTAATTCTCAATCTCATGCCACAGAAAATTGTGACGGAGACTCAGTTGCTCCGTCTTTTAGCTAATACTCCTTTGCAATTAGAAGTAGAATTTCTTCATATGGCTAGTCATGAATCTAAAAATACCCATTCAGATCATTTGAAACAATTTTACAAGACTTTTAATCAAATTCAGGATAACTATTTTGATGGTCTTATCATAACAGGTGCGCCTGTGGAAAATCTATCCTTTGAAGAAGTAGATTATTGGCAAGAACTGATACAGATATTTGACTGGTCAAAAACACATGTTTATTCTACATTGCATATTTGCTGGGGGGCTCAAGCTGGTTTGTATGCTCGCTATGGTGTGTCTAAGCATAGTATGGCTCGCAAGCTATCAGGTGTCTACTGGCAGGAAGTAACGAATCGTACCAGTCCGCTTATGAGAGGATTTGATGACGAGTTTCGCTCGCCTCATTCGCGTTATACCGAAGTAAAAGAGGAAGATATTTCACATTTGGATACCTTGATGATTTTATCACAAGGGTCAGAAGTTGGTTTGTCAATCTTAGCTAGTAAGGATTTGAGGGAAGTCTACAGTTTTGGACATTTTGAGTATGATAGGGATACATTAGCTAAGGAGTACTTACGTGACTGTCTGGCTGGTAAAAATCCGCACATACCAGAAAATTATTTTAAACAGGATGACCCAACAAGCAGACCTTCTCTATCATGGAATTTGCCAGCAGCACAGTTTTTCACTAACTGGATCAACTATGCTGTCTACCAAGAAACTCCATACAACTGGCAGACATTTAAGCAGTCAGCCGTATAGGTTTGTCAACACACTTGTTTAACATACGTTTTGTTTATGGCAAGTGCTGTCAAGATTATAATATCCCAAGCTTTTCTAGACTTTGGGATGCACTATATGAATCTTTAAAGAGGAAGTATGAACTATTCACAGCAATTTCGGCAGGGGTATCTGGTTTTGCCTGCAGCCATCTTATTTCATTACCAAGAGCTTTTTCCATCAGCAGATGACTTTTTGATATGGCAATTTTTCTTTCATCAGAATTCATCATCCATGGAGTCTCTAGCACCAAGTGAAATTGCACAAGCAACTGGTAAGACTGTTGCTCAGGTTAACCAAGCTATTGAAAATCTACAAGAAGCCGGTCTTTTGGAATTTAAAACAATCAGCATTGCAGGTGAAATTGAAATGATATTTAATGCTTTTCCTGCCTTGGAACGACTAGATCATCTCTTGTTACAGAAGCAGCGGCCGGAACTTATACAGCCAGAGAATGATTTAAAGACCTTAGTTGGTGATTTTGAACGTGAACTTGGTCGTTTCTTATCACCTTTTGAGGTTGAGGACTTACAGAAAACTGTTGAGGATGATAAGACTTCTGTGGATTTAGTGCGTGCAGCCTTGAAAGAAGCGGTTTTTAATAACAAGACCAATTGGAAATATATCCAGGCTATTCTACGAAATTGGCGTCGGGAGGGAATTACTACTCCTGCTCAGGTAGAAGCCAAGAATGCAGAAAGAGAGATTCAGACACCTAAGAATGTAGCAGTATCAAGTGATTTTCTTGATGCGATGGATCTTTGGAAAGAGTAAAATGGAAACAAAATTATCAAAAAGATTGGAGACAGTCGCAAGTTTTGTGCCTAAAGGAGCACGTTTAGTAGATGTAGGGAGTGATCATGCTTATCTCCCTCTTTTTTTGGTGGAGCAAGGACAAGTTGATTTTGCGATAGCTGGTGAGGTTGTTCAAGGTCCTTATCGGTCAGCCTTACAAAATGTGGAACAGGCAGGGAAATTGGATAAGATTCAAGTTCGTTTAGCAAATGGTCTGGCGGCTATAGAAGTGGCTGATAATATCACCGCAATTACTATCGCAGGCATGGGTGGTAGGCTCATTGCCGATATTTTGGAAGCTGGAAAAGACAAATTAGCAAACGTTGAGCGCTTGATTCTCCAGCCTAATAATCGTGAGGATGATGTCCGTCGCTGGCTTGAAAAAAATCAGTTCAAATTGATTGCTGAAGAGATTCTGGAAGAAAATGGCAAATTCTACGAAGTCCTCGTTGCAGAATCTGGGCAGATGAAGTTATTGGAAATTGAACATCGATTCGGTCCGTATTTATTAGAACAAAAGTCTTCGATTTTTATCAAAAAGTGGCATAAGGAACAGGAAAAGTTAAAAGTAGCTTTTGAACAAATTCCACTGGAATGCGGTGAAGATCGACTTGTTATTTTTCATAAAATCAAACAGATTGAGGAGGCTCTCTATGTTAGCAAGTAAAGTTATCGAACGCTATCAGGCTTTTTGTCCAACTAGTTTATCCATGGAAGGTGATTCGGGGTTGCAAATCGGTACACTCAGCAAAGAAGTCAAACGCGTCATGGTGGCCTTGGATATTCGAGAAACAACGGTAGCAGAAGCCATTGATAAGCAGATTGATTTGATTATTGTCAAACATGCACCAATTTTCCGACCACTAAAAGATTTGGTGGAAGATAACCCACAGACAAAAATATACCTAGATTTGGTCAAAAACGATATTGCGGTCTATGTCAGCCATACAGATATCGATGTGGTTGAAGGAGGGATGAATGATTGGTTCTGTGAATTGCTAGATATAAAAGATACGACTTACCTGCATGAAACTGCCGAGGGTCAAGGAGTCGGTCGTATTGGGACGATAGCAGAGCAGAGTCTGGAAGAATTGGCCTTGAAAGTTAAGTCCGTCTTTGATTTGGATGCTGTTCGTCTGGTTGCCTATGATCATCAAACGAAACAGCGTGTCAGTCGCATTGCTATTTGTGGAGGTAGCGGAGGCTCTTTTTATCAAGATGCCCTAACTAAAGGAGCAGACGTATACATCACAGGAGATATTTATTACCACACAGGGCAGGATATGCTAACTCAAGGACTTTTGGCAATTGATCCCGGCCATCATATCGAGGTCTTGTTTATCACTAAAATTGCAGGTCTATTAGAAAAATGGAAGGCAGAGGAGAATTGGGAGTTGGAAATTTTAGCCTCAACCATTTCGACTAATCCATTTAGGCATTTATAAACTACTATAGGTAAAGGTACCTTTACAACTGTCGATAAATTTTAGGAAATATTTACCTATCAGTTTATGACTAACATATTTTATTTATTGGGTTTTATGGCAGGATTTGTCCAAGTGATTTTGGATATTGCTGTGGAATAAATTCTGAAAAAGGCTATTTTTATAGTTTTTTTCCTACTGACAATGTCTTTGGAAATATGGTATAATGAACTGATATTAATTTAGGGAAGGTATTCTTACATGAAAGGTATTATTCTGGCAGGTGGATCAGGAACTCGGCTTTATCCACTTACGCGTGCAGCTTCAAAACAGCTGATGCCCATTTATGATAAACCGATGATTTACTATCCGCTATCAACACTTATGTTAGCTGGGATTAAAGAGATTTTGATTATTTCCACACCTCAAGATTTGCCACGTTTTGAGGACATGTTAGGAGATGGATCTGAATTGGGAATCTCGCTTTCTTATGCTGAGCAACCAAGTCCAGATGGGTTGGCCCAAGCGTTCATTATTGGCGAAGAGTTCATTGGTGATGACCCTGTTGCGCTTATCTTGGGAGATAATATCTATCATGGTAATGGTTTGACCAAGATGTTGCAACGGGCAGCAAGTAAGGAAACTGGTGCAACAGTCTTTGGTTATCAAGTGAAAGACCCAGAGCGTTTTGGTGTTGTGGAGTTTGACTCAGATATGAATGCTATATCCATTGAAGAAAAACCGGAGCAGCCAAAGTCAAATTTTGCGGTTACAGGTCTCTATTTCTATGACAATGATGTTGTGGAGATTGCTAAAAATATCAAGCCATCACCTCGTGGAGAACTTGAGATCACAGATGTCAACAAAGCCTACCTTGAGCGTGGAGATTTGTCTGTTGAGCTAATGGGACGTGGATTTGCATGGCTGGATACAGGCACGCATGAGAGCTTACTAGAAGCAGCGCAGTACATTGAGACTGTTCAACGCTTGCAGAATGTTCAAGTTGCCAATTTAGAAGAAATTGCCTATCGTATGGGCTATATCAGCAAGGAACAAGTGCATGAATTGGCACAGCCACTCAAGAAAAATGAATACGGACAGTATCTGCTCCGTTTGATTGGAGAAACTGAATGATAGAAAACTTTTTCGGAAAAACATTAGCAGCACGTGCAGTAGAAACTATCCCCGGCATGTTGGAATTCGATATTCCGGTTCACGGAGATAATCGTGGCTGGTTTAAGGAAAATTTTCAAAAGGAAAAAATGCTTCCACTGGGTTTTCCAGAAAGTTTCTTTGCCGAAGGAAAGTTGCAAAATAATGTCAGTTTTTCACGTAAGAACGTCCTTAGGGGACTTCATGCCGAGCCTTGGGACAAGTATATCTCTGTAGCAGATGGCGGTAAGGTTTTAGGAACTTGGGTTGACCTACGCGAAGGTGACACTTTTGGGAATACCTATCAGACAATCATTGATGCGAGTAAGGGTATTTTTGTACCGCGCGGTGTTGCTAACGGATTTCAAGTACTGTCAGATTTTGTAGCTTATAGCTATCTAGTCAATGATTACTGGGCTTTGGAGCTCAAGCCTAAGTATGCCTTTGTTAACTATGCGGATCCTAGTTTGGACATCACTTGGGAAAATCTGGCAGAGGCAGAAGTTTCTGAGGCCGATAAGAACCACCCCTTGCTCAAGGATGTTAAACCCTTAAAAAAAGAGGATTTGTAATGTTTTCAGTATTTTTGGAAATAGCAGAGCAGCTCAATAAGATTGGCATAACTCCTTTGTTAATGGGCTCTGTTGGATTGGAACTTAGGACCGCTCAAGACTGGCAAGCTAGAGATTTGGATATTCACGTGCCTGGTGATCCAAGGGGCTGGCAAGTCTCTGATGAAGAACGGATTTACCAGTTTGAGGCCATTCATCAGGTTATGGTAACGCTTGGTTATAAGCTTGTTGACCGTCATGAACACGAGTATCAAAAGGATGATTTGTCTATCGAGTTTGGTGTCATAGATACTCTCCCTGATTTTGCAGGTATCCGCTTAGAAGAATTGGAAGAGCAAGTGACAAAAGGAGTTCATTATTATCTACCAACCTTGGAGCAGTACTTGGCTATTTATCAATCCTCTTCAAAAGATTCTTACCGAGCTGATCAAAATAACCATAAAGATTTTGCAAAAATTGACTACCTAAGTCAATCACTAAAGAACTAAGGTGCGCAAAGCGAGCCTGACCAATATATCATTGCTGTCCGAACGACTTGAGATGGCACATAAAAAAATAAATGGAGAAATCATGTCAGAATTCAAACATATTATTGTCACAGGTGGAGCTGGCTTCATCGGTTCAAACTTTGTGCACTACGTTTACAATAACCATCCAGATGTCCATGTGACTGTTCTGGATAAATTGACTTATGCGGGTAACCGTGCCAATTTAGAAGCAATTCTGGGTGACCGTGTAGAGTTGGTTGTCGGTGACATCGCTGATGCTGAGCTGGTGGACAAGTTAGCAGCCAACGCTGATGCGATTGTCCACTATGCAGCTGAAAGTCACAATGATAACTCGCTCAATGATCCATCACCATTCATCCATACCAACTTTATCGGGACTTACACCCTTTTGGAAGCTGCTCGTAAGTATGATATTCGCTTCCATCATGTATCAACGGATGAAGTTTATGGCGATCTTCCTCTACGTGAAGATTTACCAGGGCATGGTGAAGGACCAGGTGAGAAATTCACTGCTGATACCAACTACAACCCAAGTTCGCCTTATTCATCAACAAAAGCAGCTTCTGATTTGATTGTTAAAGCCTGGGTGCGTTCATTTGGTGTTAAGGCCACTATCTCCAACTGTTCAAACAACTACGGACCTTACCAACATATTGAAAAATTCATTCCTCGTCAGATTACCAATATTTTGGCCGGTATCAAACCAAAGCTCTATGGTGAAGGCAAGAATGTTCGTGACTGGATTCACACCAATGATCACTCAACAGGCGTTTGGGCTATCTTGACCAAGGGTCGTATAGGGGAAACTTACCTAATTGGTGCTGATGGTGAGAAGAATAATAAGGAAGTTCTTGAACTAATTTTAGAGAAAATGGGGCAACCTAAAGATGCTTACGATCATGTGACAGACCGTGCAGGTCATGATTTACGTTATGCCATTGATGCTAGCAAACTTCGTGATGAACTTGGGTGGGAGCCACGATTTACCAACTTCTCAGAAGGTTTAGAAGAGACCATCAAGTGGTACACCGATAATAAAGAATGGTGGCAAGGTGAAAAAGCAGCGGTCGAAGCTAATTACGCTAAAACGCAAGAGGTAATCGAATAAACTAAAGGCTAGGGCAAGTGCTCAAGCCTTTCTTAAAACAAAGGAGCAAACATGATTTTAATTACAGGTGCAAATGGTCAGTTAGGGACTGAATTGCGTTACCTTTTGGACGAACGTGGTATCAAATACATTGCCGCAGATGTTGCAGAAATGGATATTACAGATGCGGAAGCAGTTGATACATTTTTTGCAGAAGTAAAGCCAACTGTCGTTTACCATTGCGCAGCTTATACCGCAGTTGATATGGCGGAAGATGAAGGTAAAGAATTGAACTACAAAATAAATGTTATCGGTTCTGAAAATATTGCCAAGGCAGCTGCTAAGTATGATGCAATTCTTGTTTACATCTCCACAGACTATGTCTTCGATGGTAATCTGTCAGTTGGTCAAGAATGGCAGGTCAATGATCAACCAAATCCCCAGTCTGAGTACGGTCGTGCCAAACGCTTAGGCGAAGAGGTAGTTGAGAAATTTGCTGATAAGTTCTACACTGTGCGTACGGCTTGGGTATTTGGTAACTATGGTAAAAACTTTGTCTTTACTATGCAAAATCTTGCTGAGACACGTGACACCTTGACTGTTGTCAACGACCAGCATGGGCGCCCAACTTGGACACGGACCTTGGCGGAATTTATGGTTCATCTAGTGGATACAAAGCAAGAATTTGGTTACTACCATTTGTCAAATGACGCGAATGAAGATACAACCTGGTTTGACTTTGCAGTAGAAATCCTCAAGGATACCAATACTACGGTACTACCGGTGGATTCTAGTCAATTCCCTGCTAAAGCTAAACGCCCATTTAATTCAACTATGAGCCTAGCTAAGGCGAAAGCAACTGGCTTTATCATTCCGACCTGGCAAGAAGCATTAGAGGAATTTTATAAACAAGAGAAAAAATAGGATAACGGATTTTATATGAAAAAGAAAACCTTATTATTTCTTTCTTTGTGTGCGTTGCTATCATCTAGTCAACTTGTTCAAGCAGATACTATAGACGCACCATCAAGTCATGTTTCTTCAACAGCAATGGCTAATACTGGTGGTCAGTTATCTGTGGTTGAAGAAGCAGGACAAATGAAGGCTATCTTATCTCAGATTACAGGAGAAATTATTGGCATAACTGCTCAGTTTAGTTCAGAAACTAGTGTTGGCTATCCCCTTACATTTTCAATTGATGAATACGGAAGATATGTAGCAATTCTGGATCGTACAAACTTTTCTCAAGACGATCGAGATTTTACACTGAAATTAACAGCACAACTCACTGATGGTAGCTCGCAACAATTAACGGATTATAGTTTTAAATGGGAAGTGGAAAAGCATGATGTTGCAAGTACTCTAACATCCTCAGGAGGTAGTCAAGCAGCTTCAACCAATATAAGAGCGAAAGCAGTGTCGGCTGTTGCTAGTCATTCAACAACTTCAGCCACAAGCAGAACAGAAAGTTCATTGAGTGCGTCATCAAATGTTTCACAAACTCAGGTGAGTACTGGTTCAACAATAGCTAGTCAGCCTACTGGTACCATTACCGTTGAGAACCGTAATGATGCTCAAGGCACCTTTGATGTTCGTATTACCAATGTCTCCTCTCAGCAAGGTATCAGTAAGGTCTTGGTTCCAACTTGGACAGAAACCAACGGTCAGGATGATATTATTTACCATACCGCAGATCGCCAACCAGATGGTAGCTACCTGTTGAAAGTTAATAAATCTCAGCACAAAAATGGTACTGGCAAGTACAATGTTCACTTGTATTACCGTGGCTTTGATGGCAGTATGACCTATGTTGCACAGACCACGACTAGCTTGTCAGAGGTTTCTACTACGGGCAATTTGAGTATTGCCAATGTTAACCATCAAACAGGTAGTTTTGATGTTCGTATTACCAATGTCTCCTCTCAGCAGGGTATCAGTAAGGTCTTGGTTCCAACTTGGACAGAGACCAACGGTCAGGATGATATTATTTACCATACCGCAGATCGCCAACCAGATGGTAGTTACCTGCTGAAAGTTAATAAATCTCAGCACAAAAATGGTACTGGCAAGTACAATGTTCACTTGTATTACCGTGGCTTTGATGGCAGTATGACCTATGTTGCACAGACCACGACTAGCTTGTCAGAGGTTTCTACTACGGGCAATTTGAGTATTGCCAATGTTAACCATCAAACAGGTAGTTTTGATGTTCGTATTACCAATGTCTCCTCTCAGCAGGGTATCAGTAAGGTCTTGGTCCCAACTTGGACAGAGACCAACGGTCAGGATGATATTATTTACCATACCGCAGATCGCCAACCAGATGGTAGTTACCTGCTGAAAGTTAATAAATCTCAGCACAAAAATGGTACTGGCAAGTACAATGTTCACTTGTATTACCGTGGCTTTGATGGCAGTATGACCTATGTTGCACAGACCACGACTAGCTTGTCAGAGGTTTCTACTACGGGCAATTTGAGTATTGCCAATGTTAACCATCAAACAGGTAGTTTTGATGTTCGTATTACCAATGTCTCCTCTCAGCAGGGTATCAGTAAGGTCTTGGTCCCAACTTGGACAGAGACCAACGGTCAGGATGATATTATTTACCATACCGCAGATCGCCAACCAGATGGTAGTTACCTGCTGAAAGTTAATAAATCTCAGCACAAAAATGGCACTGGCAAGTACAATGTTCACTTGTATTACCGTGGCTTTGATGGCAGTATGACCTATGTTGCACAGACCACGACTAGCTTGTCAGAGGTTTCTACTACGGGCAATTTGAGTATTGCCAATGTTAACCATCAAACAGGTAGTTTTGATGTTCGTATTACCAATGTCTCCTCTCAGCAGGGTATCAGTAAGGTCTTGGTCCCAACTTGGACAGAGACCAACGGTCAGGATGATATTATTTACCATACCGCAGATCGCCAACCAGATGGTAGCTACCTGTTGAAAGTTAATAAATCTCAGCATAAAAATGGCACTGGCAGGTACAATGTTCACTTGTATTACCGAGGCTTTGATGGCAGTATGACCTATGTGAATGCTACCACGGTTGATTTACCTTCAGCACCACGTTCCTACACAGTCTACCTTGATCCGGGACATGGTGGTAGAGATTCTGGTGCCTCCTACGGTGGAATTCATGAAAAAAATCTCGCTATGTCTGTTGCAAATAAATTGAAAGACAGTCTTGTACAACGTGGTATCAATGTTTTAATGACCCGTACCGGTGATTACGATGTTGACTATCGTACGGAGCGTTCAAGTCGGGTTAATAAAAGCAATGCTGATTTGTTCATTAGCCTTCATTTCAATGCGACAGGAGCAGGGGTGACCGATACGAAAGGGATTGAAACTTACTGGTATAAGTATGATCCTGAGTATCAACCAAAAATTAACAAAGAAAAACACAATGATCCTACCCGATTGGCTGAAAGTGAAATCTTAGCTAATAAGGTTCAAGCAAGCTTGATTAAGGAAACTGGAGCAGTAAACCGTGGGGTGAAAAGGGAGACCTTTGCAGTGCTTCGTGAAACAGCAGTTCCAGCTATTCTAGTAGAACTTGGTTTTATGGATAATCCTTCCGAGTTGCAGGTTATTAAACAAGATTCGTATCATACTCGTCTTGCTAGAGCTTTGACAGAAGGGGTAATGGCTTGGTATGGTGCTGTTGGGGGAAAAGCAATAGGGACTGAATCATTACCTATTTCTGATATGCAAAAAGGTTTTATTGATGTTTTAATACCCGCCATCAAACAAACTTCCAAGGTCCATTCTATTCTTCCAAGTGTCATGTTAGCTCAAGCTATTTTAGAAAGTGCATGGGGAACGTCTCATTTGGCCACTAATGGAAATAATCTCTTCGGTATCAAGGCCGACGAAACATGGACTGGTGATACTATCGAAATTGTAACCAACGAATACCGCAACAGAGAACTTAAACAAGAAAAACAGTTATTTAGAAAATATAATTCATGGAAAGAAAGCATAGCTGACTATGGTAAATTCTTTACCTCTACTCCATGGAGAACAAAGAATTATCAAGGTTATAGAGAAGCGACTGATTATCAGCAAGCTATTGTTGCCTTGCGACAATCGGGATATGCAACTGATCCACGATATGGTGAAAAACTACGTTCTGTTATTGAAAGTTATAAATTGTACCGTTTGGATAATTAACTACATAGACAGTAAAATAACCTCGCTCAGTTTAGGGCGAGGTTATTTGTTACTCATATAAGTCTAAAAGTGGCTGCTTATCAACAGCGCTGTTATATTCTAATTGTAAATATGTTTGATAGAGTGGTAGTGTACCCAGATTTTCAATTTGTTGTCCATTGCTATCTAGATTGCCCCAGCTAGTAATAACAGGTGCCTGATTTTGCATAGCACTTAAAAATTGCTGATATGATGACCGAGGAAGAGGATAATCAGATTCGGACAATATATCCATCAAGTATGGTACAAGGTAATTTGGGCTGATGGTTGTAGCTTCACGCTCTTTGATATGAAAATTTGACCAGATAACAAAAGGAGCAGAATATTTTGCTGATGGGTCATTTTCATCCATAAATTGAGAATAAAATTCCTGACTTAGGCTTGGCTGATGATCTCCATACATAACAATGATTGTCGGTTCTTTGTAAGAACGGAAGAAGGAAATCAAATCAGCGAAGGCTTCATCAGTTTTCTTCATACTAGTCAGAAATTCGGTTTCAGCTAAGTATTCGGATGTCGAACCATTGATACGAACTTCTCTTGGATAAGCACTCTCTGTACTTGGGTAACCTCCGTGACCTTGCATTGTCACTACAAAGCTAAATAGAGGATTGTCTGCCTTTTGAGAATAGAGCTCTTTTATTCCGTTGAATAAAAAGCTGTCAGATGGCCAGCCTCTCTCATTTGTTAGCGGTGCTAAACTACTGATTGCTGGTGTAGAATCCAGAAAATAGGATTTATTGAAACCTAAGAGAGGGTAGACTGCTCTACGATTATAATTGTTGCCAGATTGTGGATGGAGTGCGATCGTATCATAATTTTTATTCCTTAAATAAGTAGCAAAACTTGGCCGTTCCTGGGTGATAATTTGCTGATAAGGAAATAGGTTGGAGGAGAGGAGACTGATAGGATTACTTGTCAGAACCTCGTACTCAGTGTTTGCAGTACCGCCACCATAGACAGAAACATTTAGTGTACCATGAATAGTATTTTCAACTAATGAGTGCTGATTTGCCAAAGGATCTGGCTCCATAGTCAGTCCAGCCAGATTTGAAAAGTCACTTTGCGATTCATTCTGGATAAAGATGATATTTGGTTTTACTGTCTGTTGAGCTGTCTCGGAAGGATATTCACGAAGTACTTCTTGGAGTTTTGAATTTGAGTATCCTTCTGGTTTAGAAATTTTACTATCTTCATAGAAAGAAGCAAGCGAAAGTGGTAGACCGAATTGTCCATAGGTGACATACATTTTCCAATAATCTAAGGGAATATTGGCACTATGAACGACAGTTTGACTCATTGTTGGCAAGATTGTCAGGAGAGCAATGTATCCGGTGATAACTCTAGCAAGACGCTTCATCCATCTGTAGCCATAGTTCGAGTCAAATGCTGCACTGGGGAGAGGAATAGAAATAGATAATTTTGGAAGAAAAGAGAAATATGTGATTAAAATACAGGTAAAAACAAGACTTTGTAGCATCTGATTATTAAAACTCAGCGCAAGGTTTGAAGCAACATTCAAACCATCCTCAATTTGGAGAATATTATAAAACAGTAGTGGTATTCCTCGACTGGTAATCATAATTTGATTACTGATGCCAATTATTGCTGAGCTACTTAGTACCAAGATACTTGCAAATTTCAAATTTGTTATGAGCGCAAAGATACCGTACAACACTCCGATAATGATTAAATTGTTTCTAATACTCTCTATAGACAATGTTGAAAATTGTGAGTAGCTATTTTCTATGATAAAGAGTGATAATATTGGCACTGAAAGGAAACTAGCCATGAGGAATAAGACTCTTAAGCGCTTAACTATACTATTTTTAAGTTGTTTATAGCCCAAAAAGCTAGCAAATATTGATAGGGAGAGTGTAGCAAGGAGTTGATGTATCTCGACTTGGTTAAAAGAGGAGTTAAATAAAACTAAGCTATCTCGATAAAGATAGGGAAAAATAAGTGAAACTAACAAATGTTGAGTAGTGAGTAGAAGAACTAGGATAAGCAATTCATAGCGTTTGATTCTCCAAGTCGCATTATGCAGTGTATAAAATAATAGTCCAATGGATAAAATAGCAATTTGTAAATACCATAACTGATTTTCTTTTGTCAGCATAGATACCTGAGGAGTTTCAATGAAAACCATATTTTTATGACTATTGCCATCTGAGGTATCTACAGTTTTCACTAGTTTATTATCAATATACACCTTGATTGTCTTTGGTTCTTCGCTAACTCGATATTCAAATGCGACAGATTTTATCGAGGTAGGTAACTTGAACTCCATAATATTTTCTTCAGTTTGTGAAATATAGAATGTATCTACTACATTTTGGGAGACAACGTACCAATCATTTTTGACAACGTATTCTTCAACGATATATCTTCCATTTATTTGGATTCCATAAACGTATTGCTGATTTTCATCAGCTACTATACGGACAGTTCCATCATTATCCGCAGATCCGAGTTCATTTTGGATTAGGCTTACATATTTAAAAAAAGAACCACATAGGAACACGACGACAATTAGGTGAATGAGGTATTTGATAGACTTCATAAATGATTAACAATTCTAAGGTTTATTTATTTTCAATATTATACATTATATCATATCAAATTTTTTCCATAACTCAAAATCTACTTGAAGCTTGTTTTGGGGTCTCAAACGAATGAGAAATGAGGAAGAGTTTTGCAGATAAAACATGGATGGAATTAGGAAAAAAATCGAAAAAATGGTATAATAAAAAGAAGTGCAATTTGATGGAGAGGAATCATGAAACACATTTTTATCATCGGTAGTCGTGGATTACCAGCACAATATGGTGGCTTTGAGACCTTTGTCCAACAATTAGTCGGACACCAGATGTCCGAAAGCATTTGCTATCACGTGGCTTGTCTATCGGATACAAGTCACCACCAGCACTCAACTTATTTGGGTGCGGATTGTTTTACAATCAATCCCCCAAAACTTGGTCCTGCACGTGTCATTGCTTATGATATGATGGCCATCACTTATGCATTAAAAATAGTCAAGGAACAGCAGATAGAAAGGCCAATTTTCTATATTTTAGGAAATACCATAGGTGGTTTTATTGCTCCTTTTGCCAGAAAGATTCACTCTGTAGGCGGAACTCTATTTGTCAATCCAGATGGGTTGGAGTGGAGACGAGCTAAGTGGTCCAAACCTGTCCAATCCTACCTAAAATTTTCTGAGAAGATGATGGCAAAATATGCTGATCTTATCATTGCAGATAATGTGGGGATTGAGAATTATATTCAATCTACATACCCAGGTACTAAGACAAGGTTTATTGCGTATGGTACGGATTTAAGTCCGACAAAGTTGACAAAGGGATCTGAGCAGGTTCGCAGTCACTTTGATGAATGGGGCATTAAGGAAAAAGAATTTTATCTCATCATTGGTCGTTTTGTTCCAGAAAATAATTATGCAACAGCTATTAAAGAATTTATGGCAAGTTCTACTAAACGTGATTTGGTCATTGTAGCCAATCATCAGGGCTCTGCTTATTTCCAAAGACTAAAAGAAGAGACTGACTTTGAGACGGATAGCCGTATCAAGTTTATCGGAACAGTTTATGATCAAGACCTGCTCAAGTATCTCCGACAAGAATGTCGCGCTTATATCCATGGTCATGAGGTGGGTGGGACAAATCCCAGTCTTCTGGAAGCTCTGGCTCAGACCAATGAAAATCTAGTTCTCGGTATTGACTTTAACCGAGAAGTTGCCTTAGATGGAGCACGATACTGGAGTAAGGAGCAGGGGAATCTAGCTCAACTTATAAACAATATTGACGGACAATCCGAAGCAGTGGAGTTGGGAGAAATTGCAAAGAGTCACATGCAAGAATCCTATACATGGGAAAAAATTGTCCGAGAGTACGAGGAATTATTTCTACAATGAAAGTAAATATACTCATGTCGACCTACAATGGTCAGCGGTTCTTACCAGAACAGATTCGCTCCATTCAAGAACAAACTTACACAGATTGGGAGCTTTTCATTCGCGATGATGGTTCGAGCGATCGGACTAGAGAGATTATCCAAGATTTTGTTAATCAAGATCGTCGGATTCATTTTATCGAAGAGGAATCAGGAGAAAACATAGGAGTTATCAAAAGCTTCCATCGCCTAGTCAATTACGATGTTGCAGACTATTATTTTTTCAGCGACCAAGACGATATCTGGCTACCAGATAAACTGGAAGTTAGCTTACAAAAAGCTCAGATGTATCCGATGGATAAACCACTCATGGTATACATGGACTTAAAAGTGGTTGATCAACAGTTAGAGGTCATGACCGAGAGTATGATTCGTTCCCAATCTCATCATGCTAATACTGAATTGGTTCAGGAGTTAACAGAAAATACAGTTACCGGTGGCGTTGCCATGATCAACCATCATCTAGCACAAATGTGGCGAGTAACAGAAAATATTCTCATGCATGATTGGTATTTAGCTCTGCTAGCATCCGCATTTGGAACACTGGTTTATATTGATCAGCCAGGCGAACTATATCGGCAGCATTCTGATAATGTTTTGGGTGCGAGAACTCTATCTAAACGATTTAAAAAATGGATCCGTCCTCATATTCTATTTAAAGTCTATTGGGATTTGATAAAAAGCAGTCAAAAGCAAGCTAGTCATTTACTAGGGATGCCTCTTTCTAAGTCGAACAGAGAGTTGATTGCAGCCTTTGTATCCATTATGGATAAGCCTATGCTGGAACGTTATAGAACCTTGCGTAAGTATGGTTTGAAAAAAAATAAAACCTTTCACACATTTATATTCACAACACTGATTGTGACAAAATTTGCTTATAAGGAATAATCATGAACTTATTAAATAAAGAAAACCAGATTCTCCTGAGAGAAATGGTAAAAACTGATTTTAAACTTCGCTACCAAGGCTCCTTAATCGGGCACCTCTGGTCCATTTTGAAGCCATTTATGATGTTCACCATTATGTATTTGGTTTTTGTGAGATTTTTAAAGTTTGACGACGGTACTCCACACTATGCGGTAAGTCTGCTTCTTGGTATGGTGACTTGGAACTTCTTTACAGAAGCCACCAATATGGGGATGCTCTCAATTGTTTCTCGAGGTGACTTGTTGCGCAAAATCAGCTTCCCTAAAGAACTTATTGTTATTTCTTCAATTGTGGGTGCTGCAATCAACTATGGCATTAACATTGCTGTAGTAATGCTTTTTGCGATCATCAATGGAGTACAACTTGATTTTGGTATATTGATGCTGATTCCTGCATTTTTGGAATTGATCGTGTTAGCGACAGGTGTTGCCCTTATCCTTTCTAGCTTATTTGTAAAATATCGTGATATGGGACCAATCTGGGAAGTTGTATTACAAGCCGGGATGTATTCAACACCGATTATTTATTCGATTACCTATATTATCCAACGCGGTCATACGGGAGTGGCGAAGGTGATGATGATGAATCCAATTGCTCAGATTGTACAAGATCTTCGTCATCATATTGTATATGATGGAGCAACTATTTCATGGGATATTTATGAAGCTAAATGGATGGTTGCCATTCCTTACGTATTATCAATTCTAATTTTTGTTGTTGGATATACCATCTTTAAAAAGAATTCTAAAAAATTTGCGGAGATTCTATAATGTCGAAAAAGGAAATTGCATTAAAGGTTGATTCTGTCAGCAAAAATTTTAAGTTACCAACCGAATCAACCCATAGTTTAAGGACAACGCTGGTAAATTATTTTCGGGGGATAAAAGGTTATAAAGAGCAACATGTCTTGAAAGATATATCTTTTGAAGTTGAAAAAGGTGACTTTTTTGGCATTGTTGGTCGGAATGGTTCTGGGAAGTCAACGCTTTTAAAAATCATTTCTCAAATATATGTTCCTGAAAAAGGAAAAGTGACAGTCAATGGCACCCTCATTCCCTTCATCGAGCTCGGAGTCGGTTTCAATCCAGAATTAACAGGTAGAGAAAATGTCTACTTGAATGGTGCACTCCTAGGGTTCACTAGGTCTGAAATTGATGATATGTACGGCGATATTGTTGAATTTGCTGAACTCGAAGAGTTTATGGATCAAAAATTGAAGAACTATTCAAGCGGTATGCAGGTTCGTCTGGCCTTTTCGATTGCAATTAAGGCAGAAGGTGATATTTTAGTACTGGATGAAGTACTGGCTGTCGGAGATGAGGCATTTCAGAGAAAGTGTTTTGAGTACTTTGCGAATTTGAAAAAGCAAAAGAAAACTGTTATTTTAGTAACTCATGATATGGCTTCTGTACAACGATTTTGTACAAAGGCGATGATGATTGATGCAGGTGAAATATCCATTATCGGAGATCCCAATATGGTTGCTGGAAAATACACCTTGCGAAATGTCGAGCACCGAACAGAAATCAAAAAAACAGATGATAAAAGAGAGAGACGTAAAAATGACATAGAAATAGTGTCAATACGGACCAAAAATTCAAAAGAAGAAACCAATAATTTTTATTTAAAAGATGATATTTGGGTTGAGGTGAGTTACAAAGTAAATAAACCTGTAAAATTTACAATTGGAACCTCATTTCGCGATTACGGGGATAATTTGATTGCTGGTATCGGCAGCATAGCAGATATGGAACTTCTTGATAAAGAAAAAGGTGAATATGTAGCCGAATGTAAGATTCCTGCTTCACAATTTGTGAAGGGGGAATACTCGGTTAATGTTTCATTTTGGAGTGAGACACGTGAGCTCCTTGGCTATGAAGATATTACGATGGAAGGAAAACCACCCAAAATCAATATCCTTGAGTCAAACCCTGCCCGTAGCGGGCAGTTTAATGCACAGGGAGTATGGAGTGAAAAATAGGAGATTTTATGGAATATAAATTCGCACTGATGAAGTACTCAACTGAAAATATCGGTGATGAGGTTCAGAGTATTGCTGCCAGACGCTTTTTACCACATATTGATGAATATGTTGATCGTGATAAGCTGGCAGAATGGGAACCTAAAGAGCCTACAAAGATTATTATGAATGGCTGGTACAATCGAGAACCCAAGGGATGGCCTCCTCAGAATACCGAAAAGTTGAAACCACTTATCACTTCCGTACATGTAAGTACCAAAGATGATGAGGTGAGAAAGGCTTTTGAATCGGAGGAAAGTCTAAAGTTCCTTTTGAAGAATGGTCCAGTTGGTGCACGCGATAAGCAAACATTGGACTTTTTTGAACAAAATGGACTAGATGCCTACTTTTCAGGATGTCTCACATTGACATTGCAGCGTGATCCAGAAATTGAAAAAAAGGGCTTTATTTTAGCAGTGGATGTTCCGAAAAATGTTGTTGAAAAAATGCGTGAAACAACTAATCGTGAAATTATCGAATTGACTGTCTATCATTTCCCGTTTTTGGAAAATGAGGAACGATTTGCGGTCGCTGAGTATATGCTTGCTTTGTACCAGTCAGCACACGCAGTTGTAACGACACGATTGCACTGTTTCTTGCCTTCATTGGCTTTTGAAACTCCTGTTCTTTTGATTAAGGATTCAGAAAAGTATGAACCTGCGCGATATGGTGGCTTGGATGTCTTACCACATAGCTTGACAGATGAGGAGTATATTGAAAATCCTAAGCGCTTTCCACTCGATGAGCCATTAAAAAATCCAGAAAGATATAAAGAAATTCGGGAATTGATGATAGAACGTGCCCGCAGTTTTACAGGGTATTCGAATGATAAAACTTTCCGAACGCTACCTCTAGAAAAACTTCCAATGGATATCTCAGCGATTCGTATTTTTGCCTATACCTGGTCATCTACCTTTAAGAAGGCTTTGCTTGAAGGAGATGTTGCCTGGGATGCAGAGCGGATAGCAGATTTTGAAAGAATTGTGGGAGAAAAGACGGATAGAATATCAACATTACTTTTTGAACAGGAGAGCTTACATGGTGATATTCAGCGCTTGAACGATGATATTGATCGTTTAAATGATGAAATTCAAAAAATACAAGCCTCGTTTTCATGGAAAATAACTGAGCCAATACGAAAATTATCAAGTCTATTGAAACGATTCAAATAAATAAGGTAAGAAGGAAATTATAATGTTAGATAAGATAATCAGAAGCTATAGACAAGAGGGATGGCGCGCTACAGCGAGGAAAGTGAAACAGAAATTAACTGGAGCCAGTCCTCTTGCGACACAAACGATTCCTGCCAAAATAGATATGAACAAGCTTCCGCAAATGCCCGGAATACGAGAGATTGCTGGTGCTGACTATATCAACAATCCTTACATTAAGCCTGCAAAGCTGGCAAAGGATAAACTGAATATTGCCTGGGTGTCACCTCCAGTTGGACCTGGCGGTGGAGGTCATACAACGATTTCGCGTTTCGTGAAATATTTGCAAAGTAAAGGACATCATATTACATTCTATATCCACCATAATAATACTATTCCCCAATCTGCTAAAGAAGCACAGGAAATCTTTTCACGCTCATACGGTATAGAAGTAGATGTAGAAGAGCTACAAGATTTTAAAAATCAGGATGTAGTATTTGCAACTAGCTGGGAAACAGCATATGCTGTTTTTAATCTTAAAGGTGAACAGTTACATAAGTTTTATTTTGTTCAGGATTTTGAGCCAATTTTCTTTGGTGTTGGTTCTCGTTACATGCTAGCAGAAGCTACATATAAATTTGGTTTTTACGGTATTACTGCTGGAAAATGGCTTGTAGAAAAAGTTGGTCAGTATGGGATGCAGGCTGATTATTTTGACTTTGGTGCTGATATTGATATCTATAAACCTCAAAAAACTGTTGTCAAGAAAAAGAAAATTTGTTTCTATGCTCGCGCTCATACAGAACGTCGAGGTTTTGAAATTGGTGTCATGGCTTTGAACATTTTTAAAGAACGTCATCCTGAATATGAAATCGAGTTTTTCGGTCAAGATATGTCAAATTATGATATTCCTTTTGAATTTACAGATCGTGGCATTTTGAATAAAGAACAGTTGGCAGAGCTTTACCACGAAAGTGTGGCTTGCCTTGTACTTTCTCTGACGAACGTTTCATTATTACCTTTGGAACTCCTAGTTGCTGGTTGTGTACCAGTCATGAATGATGGAGATAATAATCGCATGGTACTTGGTGAAATTGAAGACATTCTCTATACAGAGGCGTATCCTGTTTCATTGGCAGATAAATTGTGTCAAGCTGTTGAACGTCAGGATATTACAGAGCATGCTCAGGCGATGAGTGAAAAATATACAGGACTTTCGTGGGAAGAAAGTTATAAAAAAGTGGAGACGATTATTTGTCGTGAGGTTTTGAATGACTAATCAAATAAAAGCTACGGTATTTATTCCCGTTTACAATGGGGAACATGACCACTTAGAAGAAACTTTGTCTGCTTTGTATCGACAAGTAACGGATTTCAGTTGGGATGTATTGATTACGGATTCGGGTTCCACTGATGATTCAGTCAATATTATCAATCGTTTTGCCCAAAAGCACAATAATTTGAAACTCCTCCATCTGAAAAAAGAAGAGTATTCTCATGGTGGAACTCGTCAAATGGCAGCAGAACTAAGTCAAGGCGAGATAATGGTTTACCTTAGTCAGGATGCTGTACCACATAATGAGCAGTGGTTGGTTGAAATGGTTCGGCCGTTTGCTATCCATCCAGATATTGTAGCTGTACTCGGAAATCAAAAGCCGCGTCACTATTGTTTTCCTGCAATGAAATACGATATTTTAGCAGTTTTCAATGAACAAGGAGTTGCGGATGCATTAACTTTCTGGCAGAGATTGGATACCAGTCAGAAGGGGCAATACACTAAAGAGTCTTTTTATAGCGATGTATGTTCTGCCGCCCCTCGTAAATTTCTCATCGAAAAAATAGGTTACCGCAATGTTGCTTACTCAGAGGACTATGAGTATGGTAAGGATATACTGGATGCGGGCTATATCAAGGTTTATAATTCAAAAGCAATTGTTGAACATTCAAATGATGTACGTCTTTCAGAGTACCGGCATCGTATCTTTGATGAGGCTTATAATGTCCGCTTGAATAGTGGTATAACCAATAAGGTATCGATTTTTTCGGTGGTGAAACAAGTACTAAGGTCAAGTTTTGAGGATAGTATGAAAATTATTTCAGATAATGATTATACTTGGAAACGAAAATTGTATTGGCTAGCGATTAACCCTCTTTTTCATATTGAAAAGTGGCGTGGTATCCGTCAGGCTAATCTTGTTGAACTCAATCAAGATATTTCACGCTATTCACTAGAAAAAAAGAAAGGTTCATGACAGTATGCTGACAAACAGTCTATGGATTACAAAGCTACGCAATATTCTTGTTGGTATTTTTTTGATTTTATTTGCTCAATTGACTCTACCGATTTTTTTTGAGTGGAAGTTCAATCAAAATTTTTGGTACATTGTGATTGCTGTTGTATTTTACTTTGTAATAGTTGATATGGAGGAACCTAGGAAATTAGCTAGGAACGCTTTTTTCCTTATTTTATCATTCGGTACTGTTATTGCTTTGATTAGACCTGTTCAATATGCTTTGGATGAAGAATCACACTTAGCAAATGCTATAGGAATTTCAGATAGTTTTTTATTTAAATACTCTGATGAACAGCTAAAAGATTACGATTCTGTCTTTTTACATGACAGTATTCGGAATCCCCAAAATTTTAAAGGCGATGATTATTGGTATAATGTAGAACATCAGAAAAGTAAAATTGCAGGGACACCAACATCTTTTGATAACCCCTCCTTTATACCAGGAGCAATAGGATGGAATATTGGTCGCTTAGTTTCGAATAAAGTCTATATTTCGTATTATATTGGTCGAATTTTTCATGTGCTAGCTTATGCTTTACTGGTGTTTTTGGCCATTAGAATAAGTCGAGTTTATCAAAATATGATTTATTTGATGGGGACCTTACCTTCTGCTTTATATGTTGTTTCAGGTTATCA
The DNA here is from genome assembly GCF_003609975.1 of Streptococcus ruminantium. Lineage (NCBI taxonomy): Bacteria > Bacillati > Bacillota > Bacilli > Lactobacillales > Streptococcaceae > Streptococcus > Streptococcus ruminantium. The sequence goes on along the minus strand of NZ_AP018400.1, from coordinate 1,280,077 downwards.
TTATGATTATTTATATTACGGTGCTAGTCTTCTTATGATTGCTATGCTGACGAATGTTTTGGCTGAAAAAGAAAAAATTACGCTAAAATATTCTTGTCTATTTCAAGGTCTGGCAATGTTGCTTGTATTTTCTAAGTTTCCATTTGTATTGATGGGAAGTTTGCTTGCAGTGTTACCTAATAAGTACTTTGTATCAAAGAAAGTAAAGCTATTTGCAATTTTTTCTTTTATACCAGTCCTATTTTTAGGGTTAGTTTATACTGGAATTTTAAATATTTTTAATTTCTCCACTTCAGTAACTGGTAAAAGTCCGGGCTTGGCCTATTTCCTTCTACATCCGTTACCAATTATTCGGACGATGGTAAATGCACCGACTGCTATTTTGAATAATTTTGTCTCGCGTCCCCTACAATATGTTAGTCACGAACCAATGTTTCTGGCTGTGATTTCTATGCTTATTTTTATCTGTTTATATATATGGAATTCCATTGAGTTTCAGATACGGGTGCCTAAAAAACTCCGATTGTATTTAGTATTTCTTTTCATAGGTATATCATTTTTAATGGTTTATGCTATAACTGGAGATCCACGTGTTTACAAACCCGGTGATGTTTTAGTTGGCGGTATTCAAGGTCGATATTATTATCTGATGGTTTGTTTTTTACCTTTACTTTTACCTGTGATTTTGCCAAAGGTGTATCAATCGTGAACTTGTAGATACTGATAATTTTAGTAAAATACAACAATTATTGATATCATTTTGACTATTTTGACAGTAAGTATTGATTTTATATACAGATTTAACTAGGAGAAATATTATTTTATGGAAAACCTATGGTTTCGGTCGTTATCCCCGTATATAATGCAGAAAAACGATTGAAAATGTTTGAGTTCCCAGGAACAAACAGTTAAAAACTTTGAAATTATTGCTATCAATATGACATCAGTGACATTGCTTGTCTATATTGAATAATTGGGCTAAAAAGTATTCAAATATACGGGTAGTTGATCAAGAAAATTGTGGCGTTGCTAAAACACGAAATTTAGGAATAACCCTTGCTGAGTCCGAATATGTCATGTTTGTAGATAATGATGATTACTTTAGAGAAGATTATATAGAAATTTTTTTTGAAGAGATAACAAGAAATAATCTGGACATTGTTATAGGAGGCTATCAAAGAGTCAATTCGAGTGGAAAAATTTTGCATACAGAAGTATTGAGCAATACGGAGTGGTCAAAATATATTATTGTAGCTCCATGGGCAAGAATCTACAGGAAAAGTTTTTTGTTAAGCAATGCCATTACATTTTTCAATTATGGTCTTGGAGAAGATGTTGTTTTTAGTATTGTGGCATACTCAAAAACAAATAAGATAAAGGTAATCCCATATGTTGGCTACTTCTGGTATTATAATGAGGCTAGTGTCTCTAATACTCATCAACGCGGGTTGTCTGAGGATTTGGATTTGAGAGTTGTCATGAGGGAAATTAAATCTAAAAGCGGAGACTTTGATAAGGGACGGATAGAGTACTATCTTTATAGATACTTGGTATGGTACATGCTGTTTTCTGGAAGTAAGGCAAAACCTGAGGAATTTATGCGTCAGTTTAAAAATGGTAAGAACTATTTGGATAGTGAGATGGCGTATAAAAGCATGTTCTTTTCTAAAGTTATCCAAGGTGAGAGTTTTAAAAATAGATTTATTGTCTCTCTGTTTTATTTACTAGACAAAATTAAACTTCTTCCTATCTTTTCAAAATTGTATTGTAAAGGTGAATAAATGATGCAAAGCAGAAATATTGGAAAAGTAGGGATAATTTGGAATACTATTGGAACAGTCTTTGCGACCTTGGTATCTGTTGTCTTGTTGATGGTTGCGAGTAGACTGACTTCTCCGGCTGTTGCTGATACTTTTAGTTTTTCTTTTACTGTGGCGCAACAATTGTATGTTGTAGGATTATTTGGTGTAGGCAGTATCAATCAACGATACTTGAAAGAATAATTTTCAGAGTACTTTATTTCTAGATTACTTACTATCGTCTGCTGATGATATGTCTATGCTTTACTTAAATTTTAATAAAGTTTCAAGTGATTATACTTACCAATAGTTTTTTTAACATTTCATAGAAGTTTTGATGCGCTTTCGGATGTTTTCAGGATTTTTCAACAACATAATCGATCAGATTTAGCAGGAAAAGTATTATTCGGTCATAGTTTAAGTACCATACTATTTTTTAGCATTTCTCTTGTGTTGTTCAAATCTCTAAATATTTCTGTTTCTGCAATGCTTCTGGTAAATTTTTTGTTATTTATCATTCAAGATATACACTATTTGAAGAAATATTTTTCAGAAGATACTCTTTTTACTTCAATACGGAATATTAAATCAGTAATGGACATATTGTTCAATTGTTTTCCAATTTTTATAAATGCGTTTTTAGTAAATTATATCTATTCTGAACCTAAATTTGTCATTTCTTCAGTTTTACAGAATAATGGCAATTTTGCAGGTTTGCAGAGGGACTTTAATATTATTTTTATGCCATCTTTTGTATTGAGTTTGTTGGTATATATTCTACGTCCTATGCTCACTGAACTATCTGTCTTTTGGCACAAGAGAGAAATAGTATCCTATCAAAAACAAGTCAAGAAATTGTTCTTATTGTTGACCCTATTTCATTTAGTGGTACTCTTGGGAGGCTACATTTTGGGTCTTCCTGTGTTAAGCATTGTATTTGGTGTTGAACTAGGACAGTATAAGTTGCCATTTATGATCTTGCTCATTGGAGGTGGCTTGAATGTATACTCAGTATTGGTAGATAATTTGCTGACGATTCATAGAAAACAGTCCTATTTACTAGTAGTGACAATTTTAACTTTTATTATTTCAAAAGTAATTACTACTCCCTTTATTGAGCATTACTCTATTCTAGGAGCTTCAATTAGTTTTGCTCTAGCTATGCTGGTATATTTTTTACTAAGTATCGGCATTTATGTATTTATTAAGAAATCGCTAAAAAATGAATTGTAATATTATTTGATTGTTGATAAAATTAACATTTGAAGCACAAAAGAAGTATTCAAATCGGAGAAAAAATTATGAAAACCAATCACACTTTTGTGATTTGCGCATATGGAGATAGTCCATACCTGAAAGAATGTATTGTTTCCTTGAAAAATCAGACGGTAAGATCAGAAATCATCCTGTATACTTCCACACCAAGTAAACATATTGAGCAACTATGTAAGCAATATGCTATTCCTTACCATACAAGTAGTGGTGGAGGGATTGGAGAAGATTGGAACTATGCATTATCGTTTGCCAGTAGTCGATATGTAACCATTGCACATCAGGATGACCTCTATAAAGAGAATTATGCTGAACAAGTCCTTGCAGAATTTTCTCGTCATTCCAATCATACAATAGTTTACTCAGACTATGCAGAATACCGTGATAATCAGGAAGTTCCAGCTAATACCAATTTGAAGATTAAAACGCTGATGTTGCAAGCACTAGCTCTATTCCCAAATTGGAGATTTTGGCGAAATCGCATATTAGCTTTTGGAAATGCCATCTGTTGTCCTGCTGTAACCTATGATATGGAGAAATTATCTGGTTTTCAATTTGAAACACAGATGAGAACAAACTTAGATTGGTATGCTTGGTATGACATCAGTACGCATTACAAGGGAAGTTTTGGATATATTTCTGAAAAACTGATGTATCACCGTATTCATCAAGAATCAGAAACATCTAATACTATTCGTGATAATGTTCGGACAAAAGAAGATACGGAAATGTATCGTTTGTTTTGGCCAGAATTTATGGTAAGAATTCTTATTCACTTTTATGAAAAAAGTCAAGAATCAAATGGTTAGGGGAAGATATGTTTAAAAAGAAATCAGATACGTTGATTATTATTCCAGCTTATAATGAAGAAGGATCAATTGAGGCTGTTGTAAATAATCTGGAGAGCAATTTTCCTGAATTTGATTATGTAGTTATTAACGATGGTTCAAAAGATCGTACATCAGAAATTTGTCACGGGAATGGCTTCAATATCATTGATCTTCCTGTTAATCTTGGTTTGACAGGAGCTGTTCAGACTGGTTTTAAATACGCATATAAAATGAATTATAATCAGGCGATACAATTTGATGGAGATGGTCAGCATTTACCAGAGTATATTGGTGATTTGGTTGCGGAAATCAAAAAAGGACATGACTGTGTCATCGGCTCACGTTTCGTATCTGCGCCTAAAAATTATTCTTTGAGAATGTTAGGTAATAGCTTAATTAGCTGGTCTATCAGGCTAACTACTGGTCAAAAAATTACGGATCCCACATCTGGTATGAGGATGTTTAACAAGGAACTTATCAGGGATTTTGCATTGAATGTCAATTATACACCCGAACCAGATACTATTTCTTTCTTGATTCGTCAAGGATATAAAATAAGAGAAGTGCAAGTTAAGATGCTGGAGAGACAGACTGGACAATCTTACTTGACGTTATCCCGTTCTATAAAATATATGGTACATATGTTTACATCTATTTTATTGATTCAAAACTTTAGGAGGAAATAATGGCTATCCAATTTCAATTTTTACTTATTGTGACAGCTATGTCTACTTCAGCTTTTATTTTAATGAATATTCGCAAGTCAAGGATTCAAATAGAGGACAGTATTTTTTGGTTTTTTTTCTCAGGTGTTTTGCTTGTCTTTGCGTTTTTGCCAAATGCAATTAGTCAATTATCAGATTGGATAGGTATTGAATCTCCTGCAAATTTTGTATTCCTAGCAATTATTTTCTTATTGATTGTCAATCGTATATGTACTTTAAACAGGCTAAACTTGAAATTAAATTGAAGGGCTTATTCAATTTATTGCTATTACAAAAGTAGAGGACTTATTATTGGTCTGTTCAAAATTAGTATAAAATCTCAAGATATATATTATGGTTAAGACAGAACAGAATGGTAAATCGATTCTTTTTCTTGATTTTAGCGATTTGTAACAGTATATTTTAAATTATTCTATCATTATAATTGAACTGACATGTGAATGCAATAAACATTCAAAAGGGGGAGGTTTTCATAGGAAAATCTCTTTATTTATGCTAGAATAGTAGGTGGAGGTTGGACATGATTAAAATTTTCGGTAAAATCCGTTACCATTGGCAGCCGGAGTTATCTTGGGCTATTATTTACTGGTCACTCGCCTTCACCCCTCTTTTTGTTGGTATGATATTGTTACTGGAGCGATTAAGAATATCAAGACTATTTATTTTTTTGGTTGCCCTTTCCCTTATTTTGATCATACTGGGCTTACATCGTTACTTTGAGTTAAGAGAAGAGCATTTACGAATTGTTTCGGCTAATCCATTTTCTGTCCAGGAGATTGAAATTGCCAGCATAACTCGAGTAGAGGTCACTTATTTGGCGATTCGCATATTCTCTAAAGAAATACCAAACGGTCAGGTGTACTATATGCGCAAGTGGCCGAAAAAGTATTTTGTGAACCATTTGGTTGTTCATAGTCACTTCAAAGGTGAAATTGAATTGGTCGATCACCTGATAAAACTGGATTATTTTGAAGAATATTATACAAAAAAAGCCAAATCAATCTGATAAAATGGCTTTTGTAGGACATGATTTGATGGCAGCAAGAATCTCTGGAGTCGGTTCAACCATTTTTTCCAGATTTGTATCGTCTGAAAAGACAACAATGCCTTCATCATCGTAATCGAAAATAGATGAATAGGTTTGGCAAAGCCCGCAGGCAATGCAACGCTCAGGAATAAGTTTTATTTTCATACTTAGTATTGTAATCATATTTTAATAAAAATACAAGGAGTTTTCCCGATAATGTCACAAGAGCCATGGAATGAAGAAGTTTATCACACAGAATCTCTTAGTCGTAGAGAACGTTTGAGTAAGGGAATGGCAAGCACAAGTGTCTTTACAACCTTGGCAATCATTTTCTTTGTCATTGTGCTAATTATTGGTGTCACTGCGTTTTATCTATCCGTAGGTGGTAGTAGAACGGATTCTACAAAAGAATTTTATAATCCGAGCACCACTGCGGTCGTTTCAAATAGTTCATCAACTATTGCAGAGACGACAGAGTCTAGCTCTACGGAGGCATCAGGGGCAGAGACGACAGAATCAAGTTCTAAGGTTGCTGAGGCTGCTGATGGGTCTACTCTAACTGTTCAACCAGGAGAAGGGGTTGGGCAGATAGCGAGTCGTGGTGGCATTTCAATCGCCGAATTAGAACGACTAAATCCAGAAAAAATGACAACAGGTTCTTGGCTTGCCCATCCTGGTGATGTAGTTCGTATTAGATAGAGGAGTTATGAAATCAATTCAAATCGCAATTGACGGTCCGGCTTCAAGTGGTAAGTCAACCGTTGCTAAGATGATAGCCAAAGATTTTGGTTATACCTACTTAGATACAGGAGCCATGTATCGTTCGGCTACCTACCTTGCCTTGACAAATGGTATTGATGTCACAGATCAAGAGAGGATTGTTCAGCTACTTATCCAGTACCCCATTCGCTTCGGAAGAGATGAGAATGGTCAACAACTGGTCTTTGTTGGGGAGACGGATGTAACATTTCCTATTCGGGATAATCAGGTGAGCAATAATGTATCAGCAGTAGCAGCTCTACCTCTAGTGAGGGAGGAATTGGTGCGTTTGCAGCAGAAAATTGCTGAGGGTGGCGGTATTGTTATGGACGGTCGCGATATTGGTACTGTAGTATTACCTCAGGCAGAGCTGAAAATCTTTCTCATTGCTTCTGTAGAAGAACGCGCTCGCCGTCGCTTTAAGGAAAATATGGAGCGGGGGATTGAGACTGATTTGGCAATCTTGAAAGAAGAGATTGCTGCTCGTGATTTTAAGGATTCAAATCGAGCAGTTTCCCCCTTAAAAGCAGCAGATGACGCCATTACTTTTGACACCACAGGTGTATCAATTGAGGAAGTTGTTCAATTTATTACAGAAAAAGCGAAAGAAATTCTTGACAGGCAGTCGGATAAGTGATAGAATGGTCGTATTGAGAAAAGCAGAAGTGAGAGCTTCTCGCCTTGCGACTAACGTTGTCTGGCTCTACGGATTAAGATTTCTTCGGAAATAATAATGGTGTAGTGCGGACTTGTTTAGCAAGTCCGTTTCGTTTTTCTCGAAAAATATAAAATGAGGTGAAAAGCCATAGCAAAGCAAGATTTGTTCATCAATGATGAAATTCGAGTGCGTGAAGTTCGTCTTATCGGTCTTGAGGGTGAACAGTTGGGAATCAAACCACTCAATGAGGCTCAAGCCATTGCTGATAATGCAAACGTGGATTTAGTATTGATTCAACCACAAGCTAAACCGCCAGTTGCAAAAATTATGGACTACGGTAAGTTCAAGTTTGAATATCAGAAAAAACAGAAAGAACAACGCAAAAAACAAAGTGTTGTCACTGTAAAAGAAGTGCGTCTAAGTCCAACGATTGACAAAGGGGATTTTGATACGAAGCTTCGCAATGCCCGTAAGTTCCTAGAAAAAGGAAATAAAGTCAAGGTTTCGATCCGTTTTAAAGGTCGTATGATTACCCATAAAGAAGTTGGAGCGAAAGTATTAGCTGAGTTCGCCGAAGCAACCCAAGATATTGCTATTATTGAACAACGTGCTAAGATGGACGGACGTCAAATGTTTATGCAGTTGGCCCCAGCTTCAGATAAAAAATAAGCTTTTTAAGCAAAAGGAGAATTAACATGCCAAAACAAAAAACTCACCGCGCATCAGCTAAACGTTTCAAACGTACAGGTTCTGGTGGCTTGAAACGCTTCCGCGCTTATACTTCACACCGTTTCCATGGTAAAACTAAGAAACAACGTCGTCACCTTCGTAAAGCAGGTATGGTACATGCAGGTGACTTTAAGCGTATCAAATCAATGCTTACAGGTTTGAGATAAGCTGACTACTAGAATTTAGATTATTATTTGGAGGAAAATTAAATGGCACGTGTTAAAGGTGGCGTTGTTTCTCGTAAACGCCGTAAACGTATTTTAAAATTAGCTAAAGGTTACTATGGAGCTAAACATCTCTTGTTCCGTACTGCGAAAGAACAAGTAATGAACTCTTATTACTATGCATACCGTGACCGTCGTCAGAAGAAACGTGATTTCCGTAAATTGTGGATTACTCGTATCAATGCGGCTGCTCGTATGAATGGCTTGTCATACTCACAATTGATGCACGGTTTGAAGTTGGCAGAAATTGAAGTAAACCGTAAAATGCTTGCTGACTTAGCAGTAAATGACGCAGCAGCGTTTACAGCTCTTGCTGATGCAGCAAAAGCAAAATTAGGTAAGTAAAAATTGAAGAGCCATGTCTAAAAGATAAGAAGGCATAGGTAGCAAAGGAACTGGTCATCGGTTCCTTTTTTTGTTTTATTAAAAGGCTCATTGTCAACTGTAGTGGGTGACTTATAGCTAAGCGCGAGAGGAGACGAACTTCGTCTTCTCATTTTTGATGTTCAAGGCGATTAAGATACGTTTCTTGAAATTGTCAAAGTTCTTGTAACCAAAGGCATTGCGCTTGATGTCTTTGATGAGTTTGTTAGTGGCCTCAAGTTTAGCGTTAGAGTAAGGCAATTCAATGGCGTTAGTGATGTAGTTTTTATAGCGAATAAATGTGCTCAAAGCGGTTTTAAAGGTGCGATTGAGATGAGGTAAAGCGTCTTGAATTAAGCCCCAAAACTGCTCAGTATTCTTCTCTTGCAGGTGGAAAAGGAGTAACTGGTACAGGTCATAGTAATCTTTAAGCTCAGGGACCAGTTTGAACATCTTATTGAGACATTCTCTAGGCGTTAGAGTCTCTCTAAAAGATCTAGAGTAGAAAGCCTTAGGAGATAGTTTCCGACTATCTTTTTGAATAAGTCTCCAGTAGTACTTAAGAGCTCTGTATTCAAGAGATTTATCGTCAAATTGCTTCATGATTTCAATACGTGTTTGCTTGAGAGCTCTATTGATGTGCTGGACAATGTGGAAACGATCGAGGACAATTTTGGTATTTGGAAATAATTTCTTAATGAGAGGGATATAGCTCCCTGACATATCGACAGTGACGACTTTAACTTTTTTTCTAGCTTCTTTCGAGTACTTGAAGAAATGATTTCGGATGGTTGTTTGACGTCTGTCATCAAGGATGGTAATGATTTTCTTGGTGTTAAAATCCTGAGCAATGAAGGCCAGTTTTCCCTTCTGGTAGGAGAACTCATCCCAGGAAAGCACTTCTGGCAAAGTAGTGTACTCCTCTTGGAAATGAAATTGCTTGAACTTGCGATAGACAGTAGAGGTAGAGATAGCGAGCTTAGCAGCGATATGGGTAAGAGCCTCTCTGTTGAGCAATAGGTGAGCGATTTTCTGTCTCACTATTTCAGAAATTTGGCAATTTTTCTGAACGAGAGATGTTTCAGAAACAGTTACTTTTCGACAGGACTTGCACTGAAATCGTCTCTTTTTCAAACGAATGAGGCTAGGGAAACCAGCAATCTCAATAAAAGGGATTTTAGAAGGTTTCTGGAAGTCGTATTTGATTTGTTTTCCTTTACAGTGTTTACATTTGGGAGGGTGATAATCAAGTGTAGCGGTGACTTCGATATGGGTATCGTGTTGAATGGCTTTATTTAAGATGATATTTTTGTCTTTAATTCCGATGAGTAATGTGGTATTATTGATGTGTTCCATAAGATACTTTCTAATGAGTTGTTTAAGCGCTTTTCATTATAAGTCTTATGGGACTTTTTTGATACTCAAAAAGCCCTATAATCTCCACAGTGGGGTTTACCCACTACAGAAATTATAGAGCCTATTAAAACAATAGAAAAATAGCTATTTCAGCCTATTGATAGAAAATTTTAAAAGTATCCAAAGAGTAGTTGAAAGTCAGAAGGGATAGTATCTAATGAGTAACCAATCTAGAACGTAGGGAATCTCCATTAAAGTTACTATCGTTTTTTCGTCCATTAACTGTTATAGGAAATTCCCAAATAAATTTTTGTAAAAAGCTATTATTCCTATTAAGATTATGGTAAAATATTAGAGAAAAGGAGACTGAATTGAAGAACTTTAGACAGCTACTGGGTGTAGCCTTAGTTGGTGGTATGATTTTCCTCTTGTCTCACGGAGTGCTACATTTGGAGAAGACAGAAGAGATACGAAGACAGATACAACAGGTGAAACAAAGTTTTCATCAAAACTCGGATGTCTATGCTTGGATTAGAGTGGATGGTACGAAAATCAACTACCCTGTCCTGCAACACCCGACAGATGATCGGTATTATCTGACCCATGATGAAAAGGGCAACGAGACGAATTACGGTGCGATTTTCACTGAGAAGGTCAATAATAGGAGTTTTGATGATCCGGCAACTATTCTATATGGACACGCCATGAGGGATGATTCAATGTTTGGAAGCTTGGATTACTTTGCAGATATTTCTGTATTTGAAGAATTTCAAACAGTGACCATCATAACAAAAGATAAAACCTATTCTTACAAGATTATTGCGGCCTACTCTTTTACAGATGATCATTTATACCATACCTATGGACTGAGTGATTCAAGACAGGTTGCAACCTATGTTTCTCATTTAGAGACAAGATCAAGAGAATATGGTGGTTTTTATCGTTCGGTTCCCTTTGATGCTGCGGAGGATAGGCTATTGATTTTGTCTACTTGTGATGCAGCAAATGACGGTATGCGTTTTGTTGTCCATGCTATCAGAAAAGGAGAGAGTTGATATGGAGATTTTTAGAAAACGTAGGCGATTTTCTGAGTTTGTGTTTGGCTTTATCAGTTTGGGGATAGGTCAAGAGCTGATGAGAATCGGTCTATTGAAACCTTGGTCTGAGAATATTCCCTTTCTTTTAGGAATCGGAATTGTGGGTCTTTTTTTATCAGGGGTGGCTTTGTTTATTATAGGGAGATTAGCTCTTTGGTTCATAAAGCAGTACAATCAAGACAATCGTGTTGTTAAGACCTTGATTTTGACATTCACTGTAGCCATTCTGGGAGGATTACTGATTGGTGGATTGGGGCAGTTCATATATGATCACAGTTCCTTTAGCTACCGAGATGTAAAAAATGGTGTTTGGCTAGTGACTAGTGTGTTTCAGTCGCTGGTGAAAGTAACTGTGTTGTTTATTTTGTATCGCTTCTATCAAGGAACCAGCTTGTCTTGGAAGGAGGAGAACTTTCAGAGAATTCTGGTTATTGTATCAATAGTACTTATCTTCACAACTAGTATAGGTCTGATTTTACCAAGCATTTCGGGCTTGCTGTTGCGTGCTGTTGATACTGTAATTGTCTTGGGAACGGTATATCGTTTAATTGGAAAATAATAGGATGATGAATATGAAAAAGATAAGAAAACTAGTTAGTTGGCTGATGCTATCAACCCTCCTGCTGACTAACAGCCCGCTAATCTATGCGAGGGAAATTCAGGAAATTGTTGAAACTTCGCAACGCCAGACTTATTACAATGAGTCGGTGGAAGAAGCACGTAAGACGACAGTTGGTAATGAAAATACGATAACTCCTTCATCTACGACTCAAGAACAGGAAGAAACAGCGGACGATGCAGGGGATGCCATCCAACAGCCTAAAGTTAGTGAGGATAGTCAGAGTGCAGAAGAAGCGGCTCTGCGTGAGCGGTATGGTGCTCCAATCCTCGAAAATGGGAGAGAACAGCTCTACAAGGTGGATGAAACTCGCTTTGTGACCCATATCGGTAGTCAGGCTAAGACCTACTTGGATCACGAAGGGAAAGAGGTTCCGATTGATTTGAGTCTTTACTCTTATCATGCAGACGGGAAGCACTACTACCTACCAAAAGAATCCCCAGTCAATGTGGTCTTACCTTCTCAAGTGAATAATGAAACACCGATTGATGTGGTCAGTCAGGAGAAAAAGATTTCTATTTACCCTTTGGATAAAACTTACGGACATGCAACTGTGCAGGATAATGCTATCCTTTACAATAATGTTGATGGGACAACAGATGTTCAGTATACTGTCCAATCAAATGGGGTCAAGGAAGAAATTGTTCTCGCCAAATGGGAAGAAAAGAACCGATTCACCTATATTTTAGATGCGGGAGACTATGATGTGTCTCTGGAAGTCAATCAAGTCTTGGTTCGTCAAAGGGGGAAGAAAGATATCCTTTTTGTTCTGACTGCACCTATGATGGTAGATGCGGCTGGTGAGACTAGTCAAGATTTGAAACTGGAATTAGTAAAAAAAGAGGGACGCTATCAGATTACTGTCGTTGCTGGAAAAGAGTGGTTGGCAGACAGTGCTCGTCAATACCCTGTACGGATTGATCCGACTATCACAGTTCCTCGTGAAAACATTCTTGACTCTGTTACTAGTACTGTTCATGGTCAATACCAAGGTCTGGCCTATGGGTATGTAGGATATATGACGGTCGACTTGATGGGGATGACAGGTGTACCTTATGTCAAAGATATCGGCCGTAGTCGGATGTATTTTAAAGTAAACTATGACTTTAAACAACATATTCCATCAGAAGCTAAGATTGATAGTGCTACACTAAATCTCTATGAGTACACGGCTCCAGGAAATCAAGGAACGCAATTTGGTGCCTATCGTATGACAGAAGACTTCGATATCAATACAGTGACATGGAATTCTTCTGTTAATCTAGGTCGAGAAATTGCGGGCGAGAATGCTATTTCAACTAAAAAAGTGGGGATGCACAACTTTGATATTCGCGATGCGGTTAACGGATGGGTACAGGGACTCTATCCTAACTATGGTTTGGTCGTTGCAGCTACAGATGAAGATGCAGATGGTGGTGCTTTTTATACGACAGAAGCAACTGCCTCCAATGCGGGACAGATTGGTTTTACCTCTGACAAGGCTCCAAGTTTGACGATTCATTGGTCAGTACCCGATCCAGCAGATGTTCATTATGCTATCGGTGATACGACAATTAACCTGCGAACGATGGTCAAAACAGATAGGTCTGGGAAGCTCCAGTTTCAAGGAGTCCTTGCGGATGGTCTGACTAGTCCTGCAGCACAAGTTAGTTACCAATTGAGCGATCCTGCTAAGAATTATAGTGGCCAGAGTACAGCTAGTTTCTCGTATAAGTATCCTGATACCAGCTCTTTTATCTCCGCTTTTGAAAAAGGAACCACTCAGTACAAAGATAAGTTATCAAACTGGCAGACCTTGGTACCTTTTACAGAGCCAGATCTCAATACTTTGTATACTATTGATGCAGAAAGTCAGAAGGAGGGACAAACTAGCGGGAAAAAAACTAGTGATTCTTTCATTATTTACAAGGTCACTCAATATGATACCTTGCCCAAGATAGCGAGTTACTACGGAGTTTCTCTCGATCAGATTGCCTTTGACAATCGGATTCAAGATATGTTGCTGGTTAAAAATAATACCCTCTTTATCCGTAATCCTAAGCAAAATGCTAAGACTCCCTACAACCCGCCTGTCCTAAATGATAAGACAAAGGCTGATGTAGATATGCTTTTGATGGGACGGGGACTGCACTGTGAGTTTGGTTTTGAACCGATTAACCTCAATACGGGGAACTTTTTCCTAGAGCGGACAGATGTAGCTATTTCTGACCTAGGTGGAGATTTTGCCATTATTCGTCATTATAACTCCAAAGCCGCAGGAATGAATAGCCTCTTTGGTCGTGGCTGGTCTTTTGCCTTCAACGAACAGCTATCCCTTGATGAGGAAGGTAATCTTTACTATACACGCATGGATGGTTCAATCCTGATATTCACTAAAGAAGGTGATACATACAAGGCTCCAGAAGGATATGATTTGACCCTGACTGTCAAAGAGTTAGAAACTAAAAAAGCTGATTTTGGCAATGGCGAGGAAGAATATGCAGTCAAGGAATACCATATCAAAGATAGCAACCAGAAAGAAAAAATCTTTAATTTCCATGGTCAACTGATTCGTCAGATAGATGAAAAAGGAAATAAAACCGATCTAGAATACAATGAACAGGCACAGCTAAGAAAGATTGTATCTCCAACAGGCATCACATATGGTATCATCCTGAATGACTCTGGTTATATCGGAGCTATCCAGTTACCCAATGGTGCAACGTTAGCCTATGAATATGATGAGGCCGGTAATCTGATTGCCTACACAGATGCAGCAGGAGCTAAGACTCGCTACGATTATGATGACAAGGGACGCATGACAGCCTGGTATGATGCAAATGGTACCAAAATCGTCGAGAATGTCTATGATGATCAAAACCGTGTAACCCAACAAACAGATGGTACAGGTGCAGTTTCTACCCTTTCTTACAGTGATGGACAGACAGTGACGACTGATGCTAATGGGCAACAGACGACTTATACTTATGATACATTTTATCGGACAAAAGGGATTTCCTATCCGGATGGAAGTAGTGTAAGCAAAACTTATGATAGCAATAATCGTTTGGCAAGTAAGACCAATGAGTTGGGACAAACCACTAGCTACACCTATGATAGTCAAGGAAATATTCTCACAGAGACCCGTTTTGATGGTGCCGTTAAGACCTCTACATATGATCGAAACAACCATCTGCTTTCTGTCACAGATTTTGCAGGGCATACGACTAGTCATACCTACGATAATAAGGGCAACCTTCTTTCTACGACTTTAGCAGATGGCTCAACCATCGCCTATACCGTTGATGAGCAGGGACGAATTCTTTCTACAAAAGATGCTCGTGGCAATACGGTTCAACTAGCTTATGATGGTGCTAAATTAGTCAAAGTGACCAATTCAGCTGGTGGTGTCACCACACTTGCTTATAATGCTCACAATCAAGTCACCACCATTACCAATCCACGTGGTGGAGTGACTACTTTTACCTACGATGCCGAAGGGCGTAAACTGAGTGAAAAAGATGCGGATGGTGTTGGTACTAGTCAGACTTTTGACCCAGCAGGGCAGGTCATTACTGTGACGGAAGGTAATGGGAATATCAGTACCTTTAGCTATGATGCGCTTGGTCGTAAGATTGCGGCCAATAATGGTGAAGGAGGTAATTATAGTTACAGCTACGATGGGGTGGGCAATCTCCTTAGCCAGACGGATGCGGAAGGGCATACGACTACCTATAGCTATGACAGTAGAGGACGGTTATTAACAGAGACGAATGCTGGTGGACAGACCGTGACCTACAGTCGAGATGCGCTGGGGCGAGTCTTGACACGAACCAATGAAGCGGGTCAGACAAGAACCTACACCTATGATGAAGCTGTTAACCAAATTGCGACTGTTACAGATGCCCTTGGTCAAGTGACCACCTATAGCTATGATAAGGCGGGCAATCAGGTTCGTACCAAGTACCCTATCGGCACTAGCACCTCTAGCAGCTATGACTCACTTGGACGCCTCCTCAACCATACGGACCAAGCCGGTCAAACAGTAACCTATACCTATGATGCAGTGGGCAATAAACTCACAGAAAGTCTGGGAGAGCGTACGACCAGCTATGTTTATGATGCGCTTGGCAATGTGACGACCATCCACTATCCAGATCAAACGAGTATTTCTTACAGCTACGATGCCATGGGCAACGTTCTGGAACGAGTGGATGCCAAAGGTCTTAAAACCAGCTATGCCTATACTGCCGCAGGCCGTTTGACCAGTACGACAAATGCACTCGGGCAAACAACAAACATGACCTACGATGCCAATGGAAATCAGAATAGCTTGACCGATGCTGCAGGTTATACCGCTAGTTCCCGTTATACTGGTCAGAATAAAGTGGCACAGGTTGTAGATGCCCTTGGTCACACAACCAACTTTGCCTACGATCAGATGGAGCGCTTGATAGAGAAAACAGATGCTCTAGGAGGAAAGACTGTCTATCGGTACAATGAATTAGGCTACGTAACTCAAGTTATTAATCCAAATGGACATGCGACTCAGCTAACCTATACACCGACTGCTCAAGTTAAAGAGATTATTCGAGCGGATGGTACAAGCACCCTCAATGAATATGATGCCCTAGACCGCTTGGTGAAGCAAAGTCAATCTAGTGGACTCATCACCGAGTATAGTTACGATGCTGCCAACCGTGTTATTACAGCTAAGGATAACCAGTCCTTAAATGAAACCTATACTTATGATGCTGCAGGTAACCGTCTCACAACGACCAATAGTCTCGGTCAGACGACAAGTAGGACCTATGATGCTTATAATCAGTTGACTACAGTCACCTATGCAGATGGTCGTAGCGAAAGCTATACCTATGATGAGGTCGGTCATCTGGTGACAAAGACAGATGTAGAAGGTCATAAGACCAGCTATCATTATGATGAAAACGGTAATCTAAATAAGACAGTGGACCATCTCGGTCGGACAACCAGCTACGCCTATGATCCGCTCAACCGTGTTGTCACCAAAATAGATCCTGAAGGACACAAAACTCGTTACGAATACGATGTGTTGGGACATGTCGCAAGTGTAACGGATGCCAACGGGCATCAAACTACCTACGGTTATGATGCCAATGAAAATCTGATTCTTTATAAGGATCCAAATGGTCAAGAGACGGTATTGAAATACGATCCACTCGGTCGCTTGACAGAAACAATTGCACCAACAGGTGCCAGCCAAACCTATACTTACGATGCAGTGGGTAATCGTCTATCTGAAACAACAGGCGAGGGTAACACCACCATCTATAGTTACGATGCACTCAATCGTCTGGCTAGTATGACCAAGCCAACAGGTGGAAAAACCAGTTATACCTATGATAAAACAGGAAGTATTGCCACAGAGACCGATCCAAACGGTGGAGTGACAACCTATGTCAATGACCTCTATGGCCGTGCGACTCGTCGTACTCTATCCAATCAAGCCACATTTAGCTATGCCTATGATGCTCTTGGTCGTTTGGAGAAGCAGACCGCTCCACAAGGACTTTCTAAGTCTTATACTTATGATGTTTCAGGTAACCTCATCACAGAGACTGACCAGTCAAACAGAACGACTAAATACACCTATGATATAGCTGGTCGTCTCCTATCTGAAAAGAATACACTGGACCTTGAAACGAAGTATAGCTATGATGCTTCTGGGAATCTAGCAAGCATTACTGCACCAAGTGGTGCTAAGACTAGCCTATCCTATACTAAGTTGGACCAACTCAAGACCATCACAACACCGACAGGTCGTGAGACGGAACAAAGCTATGACCCTGTAGGTCAAGTGACCAAACGTACTATCAATGGCAAACGGAAGGAAACCTACACCTACGATCCAAACGGTAACTTGCAGGAAGTCGTCAATGCTTTGGGACAAGTGAGTAAGCGTAGCTATGATGTAGGCAATCGCTTGATAGCTGAAACTGATACGGGAGGGAAAATCACTCTCTACAGCTATGATAAGGATAATCGTCTGACTAAGGTCACAAGCCCGACAGGAGCAAGCAGCAGCCTGTCTTACGATGGCAATGGCAACTTGACCAGTGTTCTATCCGGAAGCAAACGCATCTCTAGCTATACCTATGACCTGAAAGACCAGCTCTTGACAGCGACCAAGGGAAGTGGAGATAAGGCCTCAACGAGTAGCTATACCTACGACAGTGTGGGCAACCTTACCTCTGTTACCAATGGCAATGGTCAAGTGACCAAATACAGCTACGACCAATTAGGCAATGTTATCAAGAAGATGACAGCGTTGGGAGATGTTGAAAGCTACACCTATGACCTCAATAATCAACTCTCTCAAGTCAAGAAAGCGGATGGACAGACTATCCGTTATGATTATAATAAGCTAGACCAACTCCTAACCAAAAAGACATCTGTCAAGTCGGAAGGTCAGGTTCTCTATGCCTATGATGCGGATGGTCGCAGAGTAGCTATGAGCGACTTGACGGGTCAGACTAGATACGCTTATAATGAAGAGGGCGAGTTGATAGGAGTTCGTCAGGGAGATGGCAGCCTCATTGCCTACACCTACGACGACTATGGTAATGTTACTAAACTAACCTATCCAGATGGTAGTGAGGTAACTTACAGTTATGATGCTCTTGATCGTTTGACTAAGGTTACCAATCGTGATGGTAACGTCACTACCTACACCTATGATAAGTCTGGGGACATGGTCAAGATAGAGCGTGGAGATGGGACGACTAGCAAGTTGACCTACGATGCGGCACATCGGGTGAAGGAAATGATCCATCGGGATAAGAAGCATAAGGTCATCTCCAGCTATGCTTACGAGTATGATGATGGTAATTATATCGCCAAGGAGACCATCACACAGGATGGGGAAACACTCATTCAAGCCTATAGCTACGACAGTTTGGGGCAAATCTCCACCATGATGATTTCAAACAAGGCTGGTAAGGAGTTAAGTAAGTTCAGCTACACCTACGACCAAGCAGGAAACAAGCTGACAAGCACAGAAGAAGTAGAGGGCAAGTCAACTAGGACGAGCTATACCTATGATGCCAATAATCGTCTGCTTGAAATGAAGACGGGCGATAAGACCACTACCTATCAGTATGATAAAAATGGCAACCGCACAGCTTCTGGCGAAGGGGATGCCAAGCTGAACTACATCTACGATACGGAGAATCGTCTCCTTGCGGTCAAGGATAAGGAAGGTCTCCTCTTTGCGGCTCTCTATGATGGAGATCATAATCGTGTCTTCACTGCTAGTCGAACACAGGCTACCCATCACTACCAACTTTTCAAGCGTAAGCCTGCGGATAAGAAGCGTAAGTCTCCATATACCGCATCAAGCGGGAAAGAGCACAGTCTCTTCTGGTATGGTTTCACACAAAATGTTATCCAGTTCTTCTCTAGCTTTGCGACTAGCGAGGGCTATGACTGGATTGCGACTTTCGATACGGTATCGAACGCCTATCATCAGAAGGTGGCAAAGGATCGGGCAAGCAAGGAAGGTTTAGTAGTTCATCCACCGAGTGCAGACCATCTGCCGGGAGAGTCTCCAGTGGTCTACTCAAGCGAGGTTCAAGAGGTTCTGATTCCTTACACGACCAAGAAAGACACTTATCACTACTACGAGACTCGAAACTATGTCAATGATGTCAACCGCCAGCACACACAGGTCCTCCAGACCTATGATGCACAACTCAAGAAGCGGGAGACCTATACCTATGGTAGGGAAAGAAGCAACTATAGGAATGAAAGTACAGGCAAGAGCTATTTCTACCTAACCAATCAATCTGCTTCTGTGACTGGTCTGACTGAGCACGGGGAGGCAGTCGCTTCCAGCAGCTATGGTCTCTATGGTGCCACCAAGCAGACCACCGATCAGACTGGGCAACCGTTCGCCTACAATGGTGAGGCTAGGGATGTCACGGGCTTGGATTACCTAAGGGCCAGATATTACGATAGTCAGACGGGGACTTTCCTGACAGCGGACAGTTATCAGGGCAGTCGGACAGACCCACTCAGTCACAACCTCTACACCTATGTGCAGAATAACCCTGCAAACTATACTGACCCGAGTGGGCATTATGGTTCACCGTTTGCCATGATGGAAGGTGGTGGGGGTCGCCCTGTCAGGGGGTACAGCCAACCGAAACCTCTGATGAACCCTACAGATGGCACCTTATATGCTCCATCCACACCGGAGCATAGGGCTCATCAGGTTCGCCAACAACAGACCCAGATTTATTCCTACAACTACACACCATCTCCTAACGCTCCTAGAACCAGCTACCAGCAGACCTTATGGCAACAGGCTCAAGCCCAAAGGAGTATTTCCAATGCTTGGGAACAAGCCAAGACCATAGGGCAATCGGTCTATGACTGGGGAGCTTCAAGGACAAGAGAGGCCACCAATATTGTGCGCAACTGGACCAAATCCCTAGAGGAGACCATAACGCATGTCTGTACAACAGCCGAGCGCTGGGTGGAAGCGGGCGTTAACTTCCTGAGGAATGTCGATTGGAAAGCTGTGGGGATTACCGCAGCCGCCACGGTTGTCGCAGTCGCAGCGACCGCCGCAACTGCTGGAGCAGCTGCCCCAGTTATTGCTGGGGTAGTTGGTGCAGGAGGTTTAGGCTTGACGGGTGCCACAGCGACTGTTACGACAGGTATGGCTGTTGGAGCAGTCAGTGGCGCAGTGGGTGGAGGTTCCTATGCCTTTACCTCAGGCGTTCTTTCAGGTAAACAAGCCGGTAGTATCGTGAAGGATGTAGGCAGCAGTATACTCGGAGGAGCTACAACAGGCCTATTTACCGGTGGTCTGCTAAGCGGTCTAGGAGGAGCTACCTCAGGCATTGGGAATGCGCTAGGCCGCCAAGCAGCAGATACTGTCATTGAAACCGCAGTGGATACTGTTGTGGATGCGGCCCAAGGTGGCAACATCAGCCCAGCCAGCATTGGAACAAGCCTAGCTATCAATGCCATAACAGAAGGTGTCTCCAGCAAAACTGTTAAGGGACAGAAGGGGGATGTGTCTTCACACAAGGATGCGCTCCTTACTCAGCAAATACCTAACCTTGGTAAAAATACGCCCAAGACAGATTTTTATGTAGCACCTGATAGTATCGTTAGGTCGCCGCAGCATCAGACTATACAGAATATTATAGAGGACTTGCCAGATATCTCGATTAATACATATGGTTTTAAAAACTATCAATCTAAAGGAGGATATGAGCAAGTTCTAAAAGATTTTGATAATATCAATTTGACTGATATCAAAGAATTTACAATTCCGGGGAATAAAGGGATGGGTAAGGTAGGATATATGGAAGATGGTACCAAAGTAGTCGCTCGTTCTTGGAGTTCAAATGCATCATCCAATTCTCCAACATTAGAAATTCAGTATGAAGATAGTTCAATTCCAGATAGGGGAATAAAAATTAGATATTGGGAGTAGTCATGGAAAGATACCAGAGAGTGTTTAATAATGTTTTTGTTGATGGAAAATACAATGTCTCATTTTCGATAGGTTCTACAATGAGAGATGGGCAATATTTGGGTTTGAGAATTAATGATCGTTGCTATTTAGTAAATTTGGGGTATATGCACTATTTTGCTTTTACTCCAACAAGTGATTGCAATATAATTACCCAACGTTCTCAAATGCTTTTGACATTTGAAAAAGGGTGCTACAGTGTAATGGGGAGTGAAGTTATTTCTGATCTAATATATAGATCCTGTGGAATAATTTCTGATTCAAAACTTCAACATTATGTAATAGTTGTTGAAGAGGCTATATTGGATATTGTTGTTAGTCAGGAAATAACAATTACAGAAGGAGAATTGGATTTACAGTTAGAGAATGTAATGCTTCAGGGACAGAGTGCGACTTTAGGTGATGAAATCCCTGCTGATTGCTATTACTTTTTTACGCTATATTCTACTTTGAATTACAAGACTCAATTCTATCTTTTAGGGTTAAAAAATAGAATAAGAGTAGAATTGGACGATATGTTTGCATTTTATATGGTAGAAGAAGGTATTGATTTAACTGGTTCACCGGAAAATACTGAGTATCAACTTTTACCAGTGGACAGTACTGAGCGGTATTTGTATAGTATTGATAATCAGGAAATAAAAAATCATCCGACCTATTGTTTACATAATTTATTAAACTATAATGTTTATTTTTATAGTGAAGATGTACCTAGATTACTATTGCTCTCTTCGTAGTTTTTTCAAAGAAATCATCTAGTCTAACTAGGTGATTTCTTTTAGGTGTGGTAAAATAAAAGTGTGAAGCTTTGAAAACTTAATATCTATACTAAGCTAGCAAAACAGCTCTGCTATTTACCGGTGGCCTGCTAAGCGGTCTAGGAGGAGCTACCTCAGGCATTGGGAATGCACTAGGCCGCCAAGCAGCAGATACTGTCATTGAAACCGCAGTGGATACTGTTGTGGATGCGGCCCAAGGTGGCAACATCAGCCCAGCCAGCATTGGAACAAGCCTAGCTATCAATGCCATAACAGAAGGTGTCTCTAGCAAAACTGTTAAGGGACAGAAGGGGAATATTGCCCCAGACTTTAAGGCGATTGATGATACTGGGAATATCTCGAGTATAGCGCAAACTGTTGACACAGTGGATAGAGTAGGTGCTGTAGGTAAGATAATTACTAAGATGGAAGCAGGAGATATTGCTTTTAGTGATAAATTTTCAAAGTCTCATTATTCTAGTCAAGTTTCAGATAGAGGTTGGACTAATCAAAAAATTGCAGATACCATCAATAATCCCGTAAAAACGACTTCTGGTTATAATAAATATACTAATAGCAGTGTAACAAATTACTATGTTGATGATGTGCATTATGTTGCAGTTGATGATAGCACAGGAAAAGTTATTCAAATTGCTGATTTAAACAATCCAAATTGGAAAGGACCTCAATAATGATTGAAAAACCAAAAGGAAGAATCAATGAACTCGTGTATCTAAATACGACTTACTATCAGTCAAAATATAGATTATATCCGACTCTAACAGAACTGTTCAGATTATTGCAAGAGATTATAAAAACAAATGAAGTAACCTCTTCCATTCATATCACTCCATTTTACATGAATGAAAAATTAAGTTTACAGGAAGAATTTGATATAGCACGTTTCTACGTTGAAAGTAGTGATTGTGTGTCGCTGACCGAAAGAAAGGAGTTTGCCCCAAAAAACATGTTTTGGTTATCTCCTGAATCTGAATATAGAATACTAGAAAAATATATTACTTTAGATGATATGGAGCGCACACACTTCCTGTTGGAGAAGACGGATGTTTTGGGGTTTCAAAACAGTCTCCAAACCTATATGCAATTTTTAATGGATCGAGGAGTACCGCAGATGATGAAGTGGCTGTACGACATGTGCGATTTAGATTCTGCATCAGTACCTTATGGATGCTTTTGCTTTGAAATAAGATCAAAATAGATGATTAACTTCCACTGTTACGTTATACAAAAAGGAACTTATATTCCAGAGATGAATGGCTATGTTATGAAAATTGGTGGAACTGGAAAATCTACGAAGTATGCTTTTGTTGGTTTGGATAGAACTAGCGGTGATATTACAACTTATCATGTAAAATATGCAAAACAAATTGTAAAAAAATCTTCAAATTTTGAAGTAATTCCATAGGAGATGAGAGCAGTGTTGATAATAAAAGATATCATTTGGATAAGCGAAGAAATTGGAGAAGCTGATGTCGTAGTGACAGATGGCAACTATGAAATTACATGTTTCTCACATCCTTTTTTTCAAAAAAAGGGAGAAGAAGTAAGGGGGACAATTTCGGTATTTGAATATTCTAATTTGGAGAGAAGTGAAAAAACAGAATATGTAGTTGAACATCTAGGAAATGGTAAATACTTCCTTGTAGGGCGTCTTTTAGATGATATCAAAGGAATTGTTCAAATAGGAGAAATATATATTCATGATATTGAGGAAGTACCTGCGGGAATTAAAAAAGGAGAGTACATTCAATTCACTACACTAAGGGTTGATTTGTGGTAAGATTTAAATTTGATAATGTAACTATAAAAAGCTATGTTCTATGGAATAAAGCTTGTAATTGCAGACTAACATTTTTTCTGAGATGAGAATAAATAATAAACCCATAGCAAAATGTTCTTAAATTAGGATGTTGATATAAGAAGTGTTCGAAATTATCTAGTCTAACTAGGTGATTTCTTTTAGGTGTGGTAAAATAAAAGTGTGAAGCTTTGAAAACTTAATATTTATACTAAGCTAGCAAAACAGCTCTGCTATTTACCGGTGGCCTGCTAAGCGGTCTAGGAGGAGCTACCTCAGGCATTGGGAATGCACAGGGCCGCCAAGCAGCAGATACTGTCATTGAAACCGCAGTGGATACTGCTGTGGATGCGGCCCAAGGTGGTAACATCAGCCCAGCCAACATTGGAACAAGCCTAGCTATCAATGCCATAACAGAAGGTGTCTCCAGCAAAACTGTTAAAGGACAGAAGGGGGATGTGTCTTCGCACAAGGATGCGCTCTCTGTCCAACAAGTCTCTAGGCCCGATAAAAGCACGCCCAAGACAGATTTTTATGTAGCACCTGATGGAACACCCCTTCCAGCTACTGGCTATAGATATATGGATTCTAAATATGCAAAGCAAACAATGGAATCAATGCAGGCACCAGGAGGATATGTGGGATTTACAAAATTTGATTCAGCGAGACAAGTGCAAGATGCTTATCAAATTTCGCCTATTTGGAGTGATGCTAAATTACGAGGAGAATTTGATACTTTGCAGATATTTTATGATGCAAGAATTCCGAGAGCTTATGGTGATAAAGCAGGTGAAGTATTGGCTCCTCTTAACTACGACATGTTATGATAAAATTTTTTCTCTCATTTGAAGAGTGAGTCACTGAGTTTACTCTCGTTCAAAGAAGGGAGCCTCATCTATCAAATTATCGAATATATCGTAACTGGTATAACTACGATAAATCGCGACATATTAAAAGGCATGCCCCTCTACATTCCGAGGGAATCATGCCTTTTAAATATTCAGCTTTTTAACTCCTTATTTTATATGGAGCTTTTCATTCAGGCTACTAAATGTATGGTGAGTCTGACTTTTGTTCTAAACTCTAACAAGAGGAATTAACCTAGCTTCTTTTATTCAGATGATGTGCTAGTTGTCGTATTTGTTTCGGTATTTACTGAGCCATTCTTATTGTAAAGCTCGGCATAGCTTGGTGCTTTAAACAAATCAACAGTAGATTTATTCCCGTTTTTGCTATAAAGACTGGTCGAGTTTTTACCGAGTTTATTTTCAATGGCAATTTCAGCAGCCAGTGAGTCTATGTAGCTATATTGGTTAATATCTAAAGCTGGTAAACCATTATCAAAAAAGCGTATGAGATCACCAGTCTGAATAGCATCGCTAGCGGCTAATTGAGCTGCAACTGTTTCTTTGATATGATCGATTTCTTTTTGAGTTGTTTCATCCGGATTTGTAATTTCTTGTCCGGTCTCAGTATAATAGAGTTTTCTTTCATAGCTAGTGTATTTAGGAGTAATAAAGCTTCCCGCAGTTCTTAGGGCTACAATTTGGTTGTGCTGGTTAGAAAGTATGTCTTGACCAACTTGAAGGAAATGATTTGCTTTAATACCTAGTAGATGTTCGAGGGTAGGGAGAGCATCTATTTCACCGCTGTAAGTATTGAAAATACCACCATTTGTCATCCCAGGAATAACAATCATATATGGGACACGCTGCATCATAGCGTTATCAAAGTCTGACCAGGTTTGGGAGTCTTTTCCAATTAGTGGTGCTAAATCTGGATTGCGTGAATTAGAAATTCCGTAGTGATCGCCATAAAGGATGATGATAGAATTTTCATACAAACCAGTTGCTTTTAAATAATCGAAGAATGCTTTGATGGAAGCATCTAGATAGTTGGCTGTTGCAAAGTAACCATTGATGGTTTCGTCCTTTGTATTAGCTAGTGGAAAGCCAATCTCATCTCCAGTCAAGCTGGTTGTGTAGGGATAGTGGTTGGAAACAGTGATAAATTTTGTATAGAACGGCTGTTGCAAGCGTTCAAGATACTGAATGGAATCTGCAAACATGATTTTATCGTTCAAACCATACTGGAATGAATTGTCTGCAGTGGTTTTTGAAAAATAAGACTGGTCAAAGAAGTAATTATACCCCCATTGTTTGTAAGTATTGTTTCTATTCCAAAAGCTTGCTGCATTTCCGTGAAAGACAGCAGATGTGTAGCCTCCATTCTTTGATAAGATATAAGGTGCTGCTTGCTGGGTATTGCTTCCGCCGTATTGAACCATAAAGGAACCCTGATTAAGCCCGAAGAGAGAGGTTTCAAGCATTGTCTCAGAGTCTGAGGTTTTTCCAGCCTTGACTTGATTAAAGAAGTTGGAAAAGGCAAGAGTTGAGTTAGAATGATAGAGGGAGTTAAGGAAAGGAGTTACTTCATGTTCTACACCATTAACATTTAACTTATAGTCAATTACAAATTGTTGTAAGCTTTCAAGGTGGAGATAGATGACATTCCGCCCCTTGGCAATTCCAAAATATTGATCATTCGGTTGAGCATAGTGTTCCGCGACATATTGTTTGATAGGGGGAAGAGCAGTAGCTGTTGCACCGGATCGATCCCTGTGAGTGTTATATGTCTGATTGGCATTGTAGCCGAGGAAGGCAGGTAATCCGAGTGCCCTGACAATATAAGTATTGGAGAATCCACGCGTAAGCAATTCTGGACGATCAATTTCTGCTAAAAATAGATTGATGGAGAAAAATAGTACAGAAAATGCAGTAATAGCAAAACTAGATTTTTGATGAAATCTTCTTTGATCCCATTGGATTGATTTTCGATAAAGTAGGGTAGCAAAGACGATAAAATCAATAAAGTAGATGATGTCCCACAATCTAAATAGCTTAATGGCTGCCTCACCGAGTCCTGCTGATACGCTAGATGTTGCCATCATGGTAGAGATGGAGATATAATCTGAGAACTCTCGAAAATAGATGGCATTTGAAAATAACCAGATAAAAAGGAGAGTATAAATTCCAATCGCCAACCCATAGAAGATCTTAGTATTTTTTATATAGAGAGCAAGTCCAAGTAAGAGTAGGCCGATTGGTAAAGGATTGATAATAGCAATAAGATTTTGAAAAAATCCTTGTGTATCTAAGTTGAAGTCAACATAATAGGCCCATAAGGTTTTTAGCCAATAAATGATTAACAAAGTAAGGATGAAGCCAAGCCGAGTCTGTACATGGGGCTTGACAGAGTCAATTAGTTTTCGCACGATAAAAGCTCATAATCCTTTCTAATATCTCAGTTCATTATACCACAATTTTTTAATAAGCCTCAAAATGGGGAGCTTTTTTGGCATATATGTGGAAATATGTTATAATCATTCTATGAAAATAAAGGTGAATCGGATTGTAGAACAGAAGGTTAATAGAGGAATTCAACTCTTAGAAAGTGCCGATTTTCCAGACTTATCTCTTGATGAGGACACACTGGTTAGTCTATATTCTGAGGATGGAAAGCATCTAGGGCAGGCTTATTTATCCAAACAAAATAAAGGAATAGGTTGGGTATTTAGTACATCACATCAAGAATTAACAATAGATTTTTTTGTTAATTTATTTGTTAAAGCCAAGCGTAGACGACAAATTTTTTACCAGTCCGAGGTGACCGATGCTTTTCGTGTTTTCAATCAAGATGGCGATGGTTTTGGTGGTTTGACGGTTGATTTGTACGGTGAATATGCGGTTTTTTCATGGTACAATACCTTTATTTACTCTATTAAGGATAGGATTGTCTCAGCTTTTCGAAACGTATTTCCCGAAATCAAGGGGAGTTATGAGAAAATCCGTTTTAAAGGGGGAGATGTTGAATCTGCCTTTCTTTATGGAGAAGAGGCTCCAGACTATTTTACAGTTTTAGAAAACGGTGTTCGCTATCAGGTATTTATGAATGATGGATTGATGACCGGTATCTTTTTGGATCAGCATGAGGTGCGTGGTTCACTGGTTGATGGTCTAGCTGCTGGCAAGTCACTTCTAAATATGTTTTCCTATACAGCAGCCTTTTCCATTGCTGCGGCTTTAGGAGGTGCTTCGCAGACAACTTCTGTTGACCTAGCTAAGCGCTCGCGCGAACTGTCACAAGCGCATTTTTTAGAAAATGGTGTAGATGTAAAGGCTCACCAGTTTATTGTGATGGATGTATTTGAGTACTTCAGGTATGCCAAACGAAAAGGATTAAGTTACGATGTTATTATCTTGGACCCTCCGAGTTTTGCTCGAAACAAGAAACAGACCTTTTCAGTGGCTAAGGACTATCATAAGTTGATTGCACAATCCCTGGAAATACTAAATACAGGTGGAACTATCATTGCTTCGACCAATGCAGCCAATGTTTCGGTAGAGAAATTCAAGCGACAAATCGAAAAAGGATTTGGGTCTAAAAAGCACCGTTATGTGGCAAGTTATCGCTTGCCAGCCGATTTTGTAATCAATAAAAATGATGAAAGTAGTAATTACCTCAAGGTCTTTACGATACAGGTAGACAAATGCAAATAGTAGTTCCTATCATGCCTAGAAGCTTGGAAGATGTAGAGGTCATTGATGTAGAGCGTCTGGCAGAAGCTGATTTGATTGAGTGGAGGGCTGATTACCTCCCAAAAGATGATATTTTAAGAGTAGCCCCAGCCATATTTGAGAAGTGTAATGGTAAGGAAGTGATTTTCACTATACGGACGACACGTGAGGGTGGCCATTTGGATTTGGCAGATCAAGAGTATGTAAATTTGATTAAGGAAGTTGCAGCTCTTTATCAGCCGGATTATATTGATTTTGAATATTATTCCTATCAGGCTGTTTTTGAGCAGATGTTGGATTTTCCGAATCTTGTTTTGAGCTACCATAATTTTGAGCAAACGCCTGTTAATTATTTGGAGATTATGTCTGAATTAACTAGTCTATCACCAGCTGTTGTTAAGATGGCTGTGATGGCTAATACTGAACAGGATGTCTTGGATGTTATGAATTATACTCGTGGGTTCAAGTCCTTGAATGCAGAGCAAAAATTTGCTACGTTTGCAATGGGAGAATTGGGCAAGTTGACTCGTATTGCAGGGGGAATTACGGGTTCTTGCTGGACATTTGCTAGTCTTGATGAAACGTCTGCACCGGGTCAAATGTCTCTGGGGAATACTCGTAAGTTTTTGGAAATTTTGGAGAATTAAGGTATGCGCTACTTAACATCCGGTGAGTCTCACGGTCCGCGACTAACAGCTATTGTAGAGGGAGTACCAGCTGGTCTTTCATTGACAGCCGAGGATATCAATATTGATTTGGAACGCCGTCAGGGTGGTTATGGTCGAGGTAGTCGTATGCAGATTGAGACAGATCGTGTAGAGATTACTGCAGGTGTTCGTCATGGTAAGACGACAGGTGCTCCCATCACTCTAAATGTCACCAATAAGGACCATCAAAAATGGCTGGATATTATGTCTGTTGAAGATATTGAGGACAAGTTAAAAAGTAAGCGCCGAATCAAGCATCCTCGACCAGGACATGCAGATTTAGTTGGAGGGATGAAGTATCGCTTTGACGATTTACGAAATTCTCTGGAGCGTTCCAGTGCGCGTGAAACAACCATGCGAGTAGCTGTAGGCGCAGTTGCCAAGCGTATTTTAGCGGAGCTAGATATTGAAATTGCCAACCATATAGTTGTTTTTGGTGGCAAGGAAATGGATATACCAGATGGTCTAACCATCGCTGAAATCCGTGAGCGTGCTGAACAATCAGAAGTTTCAGTTGTGAACCGAGAATGTGAAGAGGAAATCAAGGACTATATTGATCAAGTTAAGCGAGATGGTGATACTATCGGTGGTGTCGTTGAAACGATTGTTGGAGGAGTTCCAGCAGGTCTTGGTTCTTATGTGCAATGGGATAGAAAGCTAGATGCCAAACTAGCACAAGCTGTTGTTTCCATCAACGCTTTCAAAGGAGTAGAGTTTGGTGTTGGTTTTCGAGCTGGCTACCTTAAAGGGAGTCAAGTTATGGATGAAATTCTTTGGTCTGAAGAGGAAGGATATACTCGCAGAACCAACAATTTAGGTGGTTTTGAAGGAGGAATGACCAATGGACAACCTTTGGTCATTCGTGGTGTCATGAAACCGATTCCGACACTCTATCAGCCACTCATGTCTGTCGATATTGATACCCATAAACCCTACAAGGCAACGGTTGAACGTTCAGATCCAACGGCTCTTCCAGCCGCTGGAGTAGTTATGGAATCTGTTGTAGCAACAACTCTTGCAATGGAGATTTTGGATAAATTCTCTTCAGACAATATGGAAGAATTGAAAGTTGCGGTTGCAAGTTATCGTGACCATATAAGAAATTTCTAGGTATCAAATGAGCAAGAATATTTTGATTGTTGGATTAGGGCTGATTGGGAGTTCACTTGCCTTGTGTATTCGTAGACAACATCCCGACTATCAAATTTTTGGAGTTGATCCGAATGAGCATTCCTGGCAAATTGCTCTAGATAGTGGAATGGTAGATCAAGTGTCAACAAATCTTGAGGTCTTGGCTAATCAGGCAGATGTTATCTTTCTTTGTACTCCTATCCAAGTCTGTATTGGTTTGATAGAGGAGTTGAGTTCTTTTTCCTTGAAGGATACAGTCTTGATTACGGATGTTGGTTCCACTAAGTCAGTAATTATGGCTGCTGCTGAGCAGTACTTGGCTCCCAAGCAGCTTAATTTTATCGGTGGACATCCTATGGCTGGTAGTCATAAATCTGGTGTAGATGCTGCAGATATTCATCTCTTTGAGAACGCTTATTATATTCTGACGCCTTGCAAAGTTACCAAGGCAAATGCTATACCCACACTGGTGGATTTGTTATCTGGAACAGGTGCTCGCTTTATTCAGTTGGAAGCACAAGAGCACGATCAAGTAACTAGTCAAATTTCTCATTTTCCACATATCTTGGCTTCTAGCCTGATTCATCAAGCAGGGGAGTATGCCCAGCTTCATCCTTTCACGAATCACTTTGCTGCGGGTGGTTTCAGAGATATGACTAGGATTGCTGAGACTGAGCCTAGTATGTGGACGAGTATCCTTATGACCAATCCAGAAGCAATTATTGATAGAATTGAGGAGTTTCAAAGTCGTCTGATTGCGGTATCAGATTTACTGAAATCTGGCAACAAGGAAGCTATTTGGGAATTTTTTGACAAAGGTAGGCAGACACGCAAGGCAATGGAAATTCACAAGCGAGCAGGAATTGACTCTTTTTATGATTTGTTTATCAACATTCCAGATAAAGATGATACAATCTTGAATGTTTTAGAAGTTTTACGTGGAATCTCTATTGTTAATATCCGTATCAATGAGGAAAATCGTGAAGATATACACGGTGTTTTGCAAATTACGTTTAAAAATAAAGGAAATTTGGAAGAAGCTGCCAAACGCTTGAGCAAGCAGACGACTTACCAAATTTACTTAGATTAGGAGAAAGTTTATGTCAGTAAATATCTATGATATTGCAAATGAATTGGAGCGTGCTATTCGTAATCTGCCTGAATACAAGGCAGTAGAAGCTGTAAAAGCTTCAGTTGAGGGAAATTCAGAAGCCAAGGAAGTTTTGGAAAATTATATTTCTTTTCAAAAGGATATTCAAGGTAAGTTACAAGCTGGCGAGATTCCAACTGAGGCAGATCAGGAGAAATTGTTGGACTTCAATAAGAAAGTTCAAGCCACCCCACTGTTGACAGAATACTTCAACAAACAACAGCAACTTGGTACGTATGTTGCAGATTTGGAACGCATAATTTTTAAACCGTTGAATGAACTATTGTGAAAAGCAGCTGTAGGGCCAATGCTATTAAGATAGCCTTTGGGCCCAGTAAGGCTTATTCACAGCAGGAGAAAGTGACTGTTATTTGTTGCTCTCTCTTGCTTTTTTTATTGTCAACAATATGACGAAAATAGCTCTCCAAGAAGCTCAATTTTTCTGCTCAATTTCTACTATTTGTACCATAATTATATAGCAAAAACTCAATTTTATTTTTGCCAGAATAGTATGGTAATAACTTGACAATTTACTTTAATAGGACTAAACTACAATTAGTATATGATTATAATCAATTTAGGATTAGATCGGTTAAAGGAGACAATATGGCACGATTTGTTAAAGCAAAGTCTATTATTTTGTCAGATAGAGAAGTAGAGTCTGCTTACTTAGAAATTACAGATGAGGGTCAATTTGGACGTATTTTGACGGAAAAACCGGAAGGAGAAATTATTGATTATTCGGATTTTCATCTGGCTGCTGGCTTAGTAGATACACACATCCACGGATATGCTTCACACGATGTTATGGATAATAATTTTGAGGGAATTAAGGTAATATCAGAAAGATTATTATCTTGTGGTGTAACATCTTGGTTACCGACGACCTTAACAGACACAACTGAAAATTTAAATGCAGTTTGTGAAACGATAGGAAGGCACGCTGGTGAGGAACAGGGAGCAAAAATCCAAGGTATCTTTTTAGAAGGGCCATTCTTTACAGAAAAATATAAGGGAGCTCAAAATACAAAATATATGAGCGACCCTTCCATTGATAAGTTAGAAAAATGGCATAGTCTATCTAATGGTTTGGTGAATAAAATCGCCATTGCCCCTGAGCGTAAAGGGGTGGAGGAGTTTATTGCTTTTGCCAATAGTAAGGCTATCCACACTGCTTTGGCCCATAGTGATGCGACCTATGCACAGGCTCAGGCAGCGGTAAAAGCTGGGGCTAACATCTTTGTCCATGTCTATAATGGTATGAGTGGTCTTCATCATCGGGAACCAGGTATGGTTGGAGCAGCCTTGGATTTGGAAAATGTCTATGCTGAGATGATTTGTGACGGCCATCATGTACATCCAGCTGCAGCAGAAATTGTTGTGAAGGCTCGCGGTGCTGAGGAAACTGTTCTCATTACGGACTGTATGAGAGCAGGTGGCATAGGCGAAGGAGAGTCGCGATTGGGTGAGTTTGAAGTGATTGTCAAAGATGGGACAGCACGCCTGAAAGAGAGTGGGAATTTGGCAGGATCCATTTTGGAATTGATTGAGGCGGTACAAAATGTGGTAAAATGGGGCTTAGTTAGCTTACCAGATGCCCTTCGGATGGCCTCGCTAGCGCCTGCTCGATCTGTCAATATTGATCATGTTTGTGGCTGCATTGCAGAAGGACGAGCAGCGGATTTTATCGTAGTGGATGATGAAGGCCATTTGCAGGCAACCTACCTCGATGGTGTGAAACGTTTTGAGAGATAAACACCTATCTGGTTCGACAATTTTTTAAATATTCAAAAAAGTTGAAAAATATGCCATTTACCTATTGACAAATGGTGTAAAAATAGTTATGATGGTTACAAAATAAAAGTGAAAGGAAAATAGATATGTCACTCATTCGTCAAAAGCAAACAGTTGCACCTACTTATTTCTATGGCTATTTTAGATAGTGTTTGTAGACATGGTAAACATGGATGCAAACCCGGGAACGTGAAGTTTGTATCTATGTGGCTGTAGTTCTTTTGACATGTGCCTCATAGATGATACATCTAAATGGCACAGAAGATTCAGTCTGTTTTTCTGATACAGTTGAAAGATTGGGACCGTTTAGAGTATCTTCTAAGCGGTCCCTTTCTTATTTACATATATTATTTTAAGGAGAAAAATTATGAGTTCAAAAAAAATGATTCTGAGTTTTGTAGCATTTCTAGCCCTTGTCATATTTGTTGCGTGCCGTTCCAAATTATCAGATTCTGAGACTGTAAAAGTTGGCATCATTCAATATGCGGAGCACGAAGCCTTGTCATCAGCTCGTAAAGGCTTTGTAGAAGCTCTTGAAAAAGCTGGCTACAAGGATGGGGAAAATCTGATAATCGATTTGCAAAATTCACAGGGAGATCAGGCAAATCTACAAACAATGGTAGAAAAATTAGCTGGAAGAAATAATCTCAACTTTGCAATTGCAACACCAGCAGCACAAGCTATGCTCAATGCAGATCGTAAAACACCAAGTGTTTTTACTGCTGTGACAGATCCAGTGGAGGCTGGTTTGGTTGAGTCGTTAGATAAGCCAGGAGGTTCCATGACTGGTTCTGTTGATACAACGGATGTTGAAGGGCAAATTGAAATGTTGCTCAAGGTAGTGCCATCAGCAAAAACAGTCGGAATTTTCTACAATTCGAGTGAAGTAAACTCAGAAGTTCAAGCAGAGCAGGCCAAAAAAGCCCTTAGAACTAAGGGAGTGAAGGTTGAAGTGATGACTGTTACATCAACTAATGATGTGCAACAAACTATGACTTCCCTAGCAGCAAAAGTCGATGCTATCTATCTTCCGACCGACAATACAGTTGCTTCAACTGCATCTACAATTGGTGATGTTTTAAAAGAAGCAAAAGTACCAGCTATAGGAAGTGATGCAGCAGTTATTGATGCAGCTCTATTTACATATGGTGTTGACTACCATGCGATTGGTGTTCAGGCAGGAGAATTGGCTGTGAAGATACTGAAAGGAGAAAAAACTGCGACTTTAGCAGTTGAAAAACCAAATACAGCAGCTATCACTGTGAATGAAGATATGGCAAAGGCCATCGGTATTGATGTTGGAGTGATGAAAGCATTAGAAAATAAAAATTGATAGAGTTTTACGATGTTATTGGGTACTAGGAAACGACCAGTTTCCATATAAGGTGAGAAAAGAGTTAAGAGGTGCAGCTAAACTTTCTGTATCTTGATAAAAGTGGTAAAATAGGATCTAGTTTACGACTGTCATTACATATTTTCTTGATTTTTAAGATATGGAGACTGCTAAAGTCAAATAGGGTGAAAATGGTGTGGTATCCAAGCCATTTCAAAAGGTTATAGAAAACTTAAAAGGAGAAAATCGTGGATATTATTTTATCAAGTATCTCGCAAGGCTTGCTTTGGTCAGTCATGGCGCTCGGTGTCTACTTGACATTTCGCATTTTAAATATTGCAGATATGACCGCTGAGGGAGCCTATCCTCTCGGAGCGGCTGTCTGTGCTACAGGAATTGTAAATGGGATTCCTCCTCTTCTAGCAACGTTATTCGCAGCTTTGGCTGGTATGGGGGCAGGTCTGATTTCAGGTTTTCTACATACAAAGTTGAAAATTCCTGCTCTCTTGACGGGTATTGTCACTTTGACAGGTCTTTATTCCATTAACTTGAAGATTTTGGGCAAGGCCAATGTGGCTCTTCTCAAACAGGAAACTCTAGTGACGCAACTACAAAGTCTCGGTTTTGGAAAAACAAATGCAGTGTTTATAATTGCTCTCATCTTTGTTTTATCTGTAGTAGGGATTTTAACACTATTGATGAATACTCAGGTTGGTCTTGCAATTCGTTCAACAGGGGATAATATTCCAATGAGCGAGGCCAACGGTGTACATGTCAATAGGATGAAAATCTATGGTTATATGATGTCAAATGGTTTGATTGCCCTTTGCGGAGCTTTATTGACTCAAAATAATGGCTATGCGGACCTTAACTCAGGTACAGGTACCATTGTCATAGGACTGGCTTCGGTCATTATTGCAGAGGTCATTTTACGCAATTTACGTCTTGGATGGAGATTGTTATCTGTTGTCCTTGGTGCAGTGATTTATCGCTTGATTATCCTTGCTATTTTGGAGATTCCAGGCATGGACGCAGACCTTGTAAAGCTCTTTTCAGCGATGCTGTTGGCGACGGTTCTATATGTGCCAGAATGGCAAAGAAAAGCCAATATCCGTCGTCCAAAATCAAATGGAAATGTCTAGGAGAAAGCCATGAGTACAATTTTATCTATCCGAAATATTCATAAAACTTTTGAAGCCGGTACGGTCAATGAGAACCATGTCCTGCGTGGATTGAATCTGGATGTGAAAAAAGGTGATTTTATCTCTATTATCGGTGGCAATGGTGCTGGTAAATCAACCTTCATGAATTCCTTAGCTGGAACTTTGATGGTAGATTCAGGGGACATTCTCCTAGAAGGCAAATCCATCACACATGTTTCAGCGGCGAAGCGTTCAAAAAATATTAGTCGTGTTTTTCAAGATCCTAAAATGGGAACTGCTTCACGATTGACTATTGAGGAAAATATGGCTATTGCCTATCGTCGTGGCCTTTCTCGTGGTTTAGGCTGGGGAGTAAAAGATAGTGAGCGTGCTATTTTCAAGGAGGCCTTGAAAGAGCTTGGGCTTGGACTAGAAAAGCGTATGAAAGTAGATACACAGTTTCTTTCAGGTGGGCAACGTCAAGCTCTAACCTTGATGATGGCTTCACTGGTAAAGCCCAAGGTTCTCCTTTTGGACGAGCATACAGCAGCCTTGGATCCGAAAACGAGTGATATGGTGATGGGATTAACCAAGAAAATCGTTGAAGGGCATCAATTGACAGCCTTGATGATTACTCATAACATGGAAAATGCTATTGAGTATGGAAATCGTCTGGTCATGCTCCATCGTGGCCAAATTGTTGTGGATGTAGAAGGTGAGAAAAAGAAGCATCTTACCGTCCAGAATTTGATGGATCTTTTCTACAAGAATAGCGGTGAGAAGTTGACCGATGATGAAATGATTTTGTAAAGTAATGATAGACTGAACAAGCTGAAGACAGTAGTGGGACTTTGGGAGGAGAAATGGCGAAGCGGATTAGTGGATATACCAAGACAGTTTGTATCTTAGCATCACCAGTTGAACATAGTTTGTCGCCTAGTATGCATAACGCAGCCTATGAGAAACTAGGGCTGGATTATGTTTACCTAGCCTATGAGGTTGGAGTGGAGCAATTAGGGGATGCAGTAAAAGGCATGCGAGCCTTAGGCATTCGTGGGGCAAACATCTCTATGCCGAATAAACAGGCTGTTATGGGGTATCTGGATGAAATCTCACCATCAGCTCAATTGATTGGAGCTGTCAATACGGTAGTCAATCAAGATGGTCAAGGTTATTTAGTTGGACATAATACAGATGGGATTGGTGCTATGGAATCACTCCGAGAAGAAGGAGTAGCCATCACAGATCAAATCATTACTCTAGCAGGAATTGGCGGAGCGGGTCGTGCAATTGCAGTTCAGGCAGCTTTAGACGGTGCAAAGGAAATTCGTATTTTCAACAATGAGGGTAAGAATTTTGAAGCTGCCAAAGATTTGGTTGACAAGCTTAATCAGGTGACGAACTGTGCAGTAAGTCTAACTGATTTACAAAATCAAGTGCATTTCCATCAATCTATTCAGGAAAGTACTATTTTCATCAATGCGACGGGTGTGGGGATGAAACCACTGGCATCTGAGAGTTTAATTGAAACCGATGGGATTATTCATCCAAAGTTAATTGTTTATGATATTATATATACACCTAGAGAAACCAAGTTACTTGCCTTTGCTAAGGAACAAGGGGCTAGAAAAACGATCAATGGTTTGGGTATGATTTTACATCAAGGTGCAGCAGCTTTCCGCTTGATTACAGGGAAAGAAATGCCTGTCGACTACATTAGAAAACTAGTGTTTCAAGATAAATAAGGAGAAATAGTGTGATTATTATTGTTCATAAATTGATCAAAGATTGGGCACTTCAGAATATCATTCGTCAATTGGAAGAAAGTGGCTGTGAGGTTCATATAAACTATGGTGTCAATGATTTGATTTTGGGAGTTATCGGTGATACGACACAAGTTCCAGTCAAACATTTTGAATCGCTTGAGGATGTCAAACGTGTTGTGAAGATATCTGCTCCTTATAAAAAGGCGAGCCGTGCCATGCATCCAGAAGATTCTATTTTTACAGTTGACGGAACTTCGGTTGGTGGTGACCATTTTGCAATGATTGCTGGACCATGTTCAGTTGAATCAGAAGAACAGTTGATGCAGATTGCTCATCGTGTAAAAGCTGCTGGTGCGACCATGCTACGTGGTGGTGCTTACAAGCCTCGTACCTCACCCTATTCATTTCAAGGTATGGGAACAGAAGGTTTGCGCCTTTTACAGCAAGCTAAAGCCGAGACAGGTCTGCCAATTGTGTCTGAATTGATGGGGACAGATCATTTGGATGAGTTTGTTGAAATGGTTGATGTCATCCAGATTGGTGCACGGAACATGCAGAATTTTGACCTTTTAAAAGCTATCGGTCAAACTCAAAAAACAATCTTACTCAAGCGAGGTTTGGCAGCGACCTATGAAGAATGGTTGATGTCGGCAGAGTATATTATGGCTGGTGGTAATAACAATGTTATCTTATGCGAGCGTGGTATCCGTACTTACGATCAGACCACTCGCAATCTCTTCGACTTGCAAGCTGTTCCAGTTATTCAAAAAAATTCACACTTGCCAATCATTGTTGATCCATCACATGCTGGTGGTTATACTTATTTGGTGCAGCCAATGGCTAAAGCAGGTGTGATGGCAGGTGCCAATGGTATTACAGTTGAGGTTCATCATGACCCAGCGAATGCTCTGTCAGATGGTCAACAGGCATTGACACCAGATCAATTTGATGACATGATGGCAGTTATTAAGATTCTTCTTGATATTGAAAAGAAAAAACTTGGCTAATAGAGGGTAGATTTATGAAGGAAATCTATGTTGATTTAGGTTCTCGTAGTTATACCATCCATATTGAAAATGGGCTTCGTCATCGCTTTGTGGACTATATCCATCCCTTTGTTAAGGGAAAGCGTGTCTTTATCTTAACAGATGAACATGTTCACTTTCATTATGGACAAGATTTGGTAGCTCAACTGTCTAAGTTTTTTGAAGTGGGGATTAAGATTTTGCCAGCAGGAGAGGGCACCAAGGATTTTTCTAATCTGCAACCTATCTTCGAGGATTTGTTAGCCTTTGGACTGACACGAAGTGATTTAATCATTGCTCTTGGTGGAGGTGTGATAGGTGATTTAGCAGGTTTTATTGCAGCTTCTTATCTTCGTGGTATTGACTTTGTTCAAATTCCTACCTCACTTCTGGCCCAGGTTGATTCAAGTGTTGGTGGTAAGGTAGGGGTTGATTTGGCACAAGGTAAAAATGTAATCGGTGCATTTTATCAACCCAAAACAGTTTTGATTGATCCAGAGGTATTGAATACTCTTTCAGATCACTTCTTTCATGATGGGATGGCAGAAGTCATTAAATATGGCTGTATCAAACGATTACAACTTTTCGAGTTGCTAGAGAGACTGGGGAATCGTCAGGCTATTATGGAGCAGATTGAAGAAATTATTCATACCTGTTGCGACATTAAGCGGAAGGTGGTTGAGGATGACGAGCGTGATACTGGAGAACGCCTCAAACTCAACTACGGTCACACACTTGGCCATGCCCTAGAAAGCGCCACAGCCTATCAAGTGTATTCGCATGGACAAGCCATTTCTATCGGAATGGTGGCTGCTAACCAATTGGCCATTGCAGCAGGAATGTTGCAAGAGGCAGATGCGGTGCGTATTGAACAACTCCTAAGAGCTTTTCATTTACCGACAAATGTAGATAAGAAGTTGATTCAGTCTGCTCTGCCATTTATTTCGGCTGATAAGAAGAATTTGGAGAATCGCTTAAATATTATTTTGGTAGAGAAGATTGGTACTTCCTTGATTTACCCGACCAGTGCTGACATCTATCAGCAATTATAGTTTGTAAAAATAAGTAGGAATCATCCTTGATTTTATACCACTTGTATTGGTTCGCTTATTGATTGTCAACCAGTCTTGAGGCTGGTTTTTCTATATTTCTTACGAAATTTTCTGAAAATATTATAAAATTATGATAAAATAATAGTATTACTATCTTGGGGGTAATTCATGAGATTACAAACCAATATTAAGCGCTTATCTGGTACTATTCGAGTACCGGGAGATAAGTCTATCAGTCATCGTTCTATCATTTTTGGAGCTTTGGCTAAAGGGGTAACCCGTGTCTATGATATTTCGCACGGAGAAGATGTTCTCTCTACTATGCAGGTCTTTCGTGAGCTTGGGGTAACGATAGAAGATAAGGATGATATTGTTGAGATTCATGGCGTTGGTTTTGATGGATTTCATGCTCCCAAAAATCAACTGGATATGGGGAATTCTGGGACGTCTATCCGTTTAATTTCTGGCATTTTAGCAGGTCAAGATTTTGAAGCAACCATGTTTGGTGATGACTCTCTATCCAAGCGTCCAATGGATCGTATAACAATCCCACTCAGTGAAATGGGCGTCGAGATTTCTGGACAGACAGAGCGTGATATGCCACCGTTGACGATTAAAGGAAACAAGAGTCTGAAGCCGATTAGCTACCAGTTGCCAGTCGCTTCTGCACAAGTCAAGTCGGCTCTGCTATTTGCTGCTTTACAAGCTGAAGGTGAGTCAGTTATACTTGAAAAGGAAATTACCCGTAATCATACGGAAGATATGATTGTGCAATTTGGTGGGGAACTGACAGTTTCTGGCAAAGAAATTCGGATCCAAGGAGGTCAGGAATTTACCGCTCAAGATGTTATAGTTCCGGGGGATATTTCTAGTGCAGCTTTTTGGCTGGTGGCGGGATTGGTTGTTCCCAACTCTAAGATAGTACTTGAGAACGTTGGTATCAATGAGACTCGGACAGGTATTCTTGATGTCATTCGGGCTATGGGTGGAAATATTACTTTATCTAATATAGATGAACTAGCTAAATCCGCGACGATAACTGTTGAAAGTTCTGCATTGCAGGGAATAGAAATTGCTGGGAATTTAATTCCACGCTTGATTGATGAGCTGCCGATTATCGCTTTATTGGCTACTCAGGCTGCTGGAACAACGACTATTCGTGATGCAGCAGAATTGAAGGTCAAAGAAACAAATCGAATCCAAGTAGTCGCTGATGTACTAAATAGTATGGGAGCCACTATTGAACCGACAGAAGATGGTATGATCGTTCATGGATCTACGCAACTACATGGAACCATTGTTAATACCTTCGGTGACCACCGTATCGGTATGATGACTGCCATTGCAGCTCTTTTGGTTACTGATGGAGAGGTTGCTTTAGAAAGAGCTGAAGCCATCAACACTAGCTATCCTTCCTTCTTTGATCACCTTGATTGTTTGATAGATTAGGAGAGACAATGCCAATCGTTTTACTGGGATTTATGGGAGTTGGAAAAACAACTGTTGCACGTTTACTACCTCTCCCTGTCTATGACATGGATCGTATTATTGAAGAACAAATTGGGATGTCGATTGTTGATTATTTTGATCACGAGGGAGAAGTTGCCTTTCGTCAACGGGAAACTCAAGTTTTGCAAGAATTGTTAAATTTACCAGAAGATTGTCTTGTGTCGACTGGCGGTGGTGTGATTAAATCCGAAGTGAATCGAAAGTTGCTGGTAGCAAACAGGGAGAATAATATCCTTTTAACTGCTTCCTTTGAAGTTGCTTATAAGAGGATTTGTTTAGACAAAGAATCTGAACGTCCACTTTTTTTACAACTTAGTAAAGAAGAAGTTAAAGCAATCTATATGGAACGCATCTCTTTATATCAAGGAGTAGCGAATACCATCATCAACACCGATCATTTAAGTCCAGAACAAGTAGCAAGGAATATTTTATGCAGGTAGCCTATTTAGGACCGAAAGGATCCTTTACCCATCAAGTTGCTCAAAAAACTTTTCCGGAGGCTGATTTGCAAGCATTTGACACTATTACAGAGGTCATAAAGGCCTATGAGACAGGTCAGGCTGCCTATTCAGTCATCCCAGTAGAAAATTCTATTGAGGGAAGCGTTCATGAAACGATTGACTATCTTTTTCATCAGGCTGATATTTGTGCGGTAGCTGAGGTTGTGAAGCCTATTGCCCAACAACTTTTGGCTGTAAAGAGTTGGCAAAGGATTGAAGTTATTTATTCCCACCCTCAAGCTATAGCTCAAGGTAAGAAGTACATTCAGAAGTATTTCCCGCAAGCTCGCTTAGAAATGACAGCTAGCACAGCTTATGCAGCTCGTTTTGTGGCTGAGCATCCTACTCAACCATTTGCGGCTATTGCTCCACAGGCAGCAGCGAAGGAATATGGTTTAGAAATGCTTGCCCAGAATATTCAAGAAATAAATGAGAATTTCACACGTTTTTGGATTTTAGGAAATGAAGCACCGAGCTTACAATTGCAGGAAACAGGGAAAAAGGTTACCCTAGCTTTGACTTTGCCTGATAATTTACCTGGTTCCCTGTATAAGGCTATGTCAGTTTTTTCATGGCGTGAGATCAATTTGACAAAAATTGAAAGTCGTCCCTTGAAAACTGCTTTAGGAGAGTATTTTTTTATACTGGATATTGACCACCAATCTGATGAGTTACTGACCTATGCGCAAGAAGAATTGACTAGCTTGGGAATATCATGTAAAATACTAGGGAATTATCTAGTCTATATCACCAACTAGGATGAAAGTAAGCAAATGAATAAAAACAATAGCGCCTTGACCCATCATGAGCAGTTGAGGTTAGATTATTTACAGAAAAATATCCATTATCTAAACGACAAAGAAAGTCGGGAACTGGATTATTTATTATACAAAAAAGAATTACAAAGCTCGAACAGAAGCTTGAGTCAGTCTGCACGTAACTTTATACCAGTTGCAAGTGAAGATGATTTTGAGGATGAGTTGTTTGAAGAGGAGTATATTGAGGAAGAAGAGGAGCTTTTGCCTCAATATCCTGACCGCAAACATAGAAAGAGAAGTCGACAAGTACTTCCAGCTCGACCTTTGAAAATGGAGTTTGAACCTCCAGTAAAAAAAGCTAAGAAACCTCGAAAAAAAGGGAGACTGAAACGATTTATTGGCTTTTTGTTGCTTGCATTTGTCTGTCTCATTGTCGCAATGGGTTATCATTTTTTCAAAGGGATGAATAGTGTCACTGAAAGGCCCGTACCTGAAGTTTTCAATGGAGTAGATACAGCAAATGGTACAAACATATTGATTTTAGGTACGGATGGGCGTGTTGGTGAAAGCTCTGACGAGACACGGACAGATACTATTATGGTTTTAAATGTCAATAATAAAGACAAGAAGGTGAAACTTGTCAGCTTTATGCGTGATACTTTGGTAAATATTGAGGGC
This sequence comes from Streptococcus ruminantium, assembly GCF_003609975.1. NCBI lineage: Bacteria > Bacillati > Bacillota > Bacilli > Lactobacillales > Streptococcaceae > Streptococcus > Streptococcus ruminantium. The sequence goes on along the minus strand of NZ_AP018400.1, from coordinate 1,237,415 downwards.
TATGAGTATAAGCTTAATGCTGCTTATACTCTGGGAGAACAAGATAATCGGCAGGGAGCAGAAGAAGTTCGCAAGGCTTTGAAAAATAACTTTGGGATTGATATTAAATATTATGCCATGGTTGATTTTGCAACATTTGCAACAACCATTGATACCTTATTCCCTGAAGGAGTGAGTATTGATGCTCAGTTTTCTACCGTCAATGGTGAAGTAGTCAAATCTGTTGAGGTACCCAATGATTTACAGTTGGAGAAGAATGCTCCGGCTTACCAGACGATTCAGGTTGGCTTGCAGCGAATGGATGGAAAAACTTTGCTTAACTACGCACGTTACCGTTCAGATGATGAAGGAGATTTTGGGCGGACTAAGCGTCAGCAGCAAGTCTTATCAGCTGTGATGACACAGGCAAAAAATCCAATGAAATTGTTTTCTGGTATTGAAGCGATTGGAAAGGTAGTTGCTATGACTCCTACAACTGTGCCACAAAGCTTCATGTGGTTACAGGGACCGGGAATCATTTTAGATGCTGCCAATGGAGTCGAACGAATGACTATACCGGAGAATGGCGACTGGATTGATGACTATGACATGTATGGTGGAATGGCCCTGCGTGTCGACTTTGAAAAATACAAGCGCCGCTTGGCTGAGTTGGGTCTGCGCTAGGAGTAGTCTATCGTAGCTCGTAGGATCGCTATGATAGGTTATAGTCTAGCTCCTTGTTCTGACGATACCTTCACTTGATTATGGAAGTGGCTTCGGTCACTTTTTATAGTTTTTGCGAATCAGTATTATGGGGCTTGTCTTACCGTGATGAGTAAACTCTTTGAGAATTTATCTAATTGTCATTCTCAGAGAGGACTAGTGCCAAATAGAAAGTAGAACTAATGTTAAAGAAAAATGATATTGTTGAAGTAGAAATTGTGGATTTAACACATGAAGGGCAAGGGATTGCCAAATTAGATGGATTTGTCTTTTTTATCGAAAATGCTCTTCCCGGTGAGAAAATTCTTATGCGTGTCTTGAAGCTCAAGAAAAATATTGGTTTTGGGAAAGTAGAAGATTATCTAACTTATTCTTTAGACCGCAATCAAAATTTAGACTTGACTTATTTGCGAACAGGTATTGCTGATTTGGGGCATTTGACCTATGAAGCCCAATTAGTTTTCAAGAGAAAACAAGTTGAAACCAGCCTACGTAAGATTGCTGGAATCTCAGATATAGAAGTAGGAGATACACTAGGAATGGAAAACCCTGTAGCCTATAGAAATAAGGCAGCAGTTCCTGTCCGTCGTGTTAATGGGCAGTTAGAGACAGGTTTTTTCCGTAAAAATTCCCACGATTTAATCCCAATTGAGGATTTTTATATTCAGCATAGAGAAATTGATTCTCTCATTGTGGCAACTCGCGATCTTTTACGTAAATTGGATTTGAAGCCGTATGATGAAAGGGAGAAAACTGGTCTGATTCGAAATCTAGTGGTTCGTCGTGGACATTATTCAGGACAATTGATGCTGATTTTAGTGACAACTCGTCCTAAAATTTTCCGAGTAGAGACATTGATTGAACACTTGACCGGTCAGTTTCCCAATCTTGTTTCTGTCATCCAAAATATCAATGATCGAGCTACTAATACCATCTTTGGCCAAGAATTTCGTCTGCTGTATGGTTCAGAGACTATTGTAGATACCATGCTAGGTAATGAGTTTGAAATCTCTGGTCCGTCTTTTTATCAGGTTAATACGCAAATGGCAGAGCAACTTTACCAGACTGCTATTGACTTTGCAGACTTGTCAGCAGATGATGTCGCAATTGATGCTTATTCTGGTATTGGGACAATTGGACTTTCCTTTGCCAAACAAGTCAAGCATGTTTACGGTGTGGAAGTAGTTGAGAAAGCAGTACTTGATAGTCGGAAGAATGCTGCTAGAAATGGTATTGACAATACCACCTATATCTGTGATAGTGCAGAGTCTGCTATGAAAAAGTGGGTAGATGAAGGAATCAAGCCGACAATTATTTTCGTAGATCCTCCTAGAAAAGGCCTAACTGAGAGTTTTATCAAAGCAAGCACCTCTGTTCAACCAGATAAAATTGTCTACATTTCCTGCAATGTAGCCACTATGGCGCGTGATGTCAAACTCTATGAAGAATTAGGTTACAAACTAACTAAGGTAAAACCTGTTGACCTATTCCCGAATACGCATCACGTCGAGGTAGTTGGTTTGCTGGTGAAAGCCTAGAAACCCTTGAACGAAAGGGATAGTGAAAAGCCTTGATTGCAAGGCTTTTTTGCTTGGAAGTACCTGTATTTTCATAGGCTAGAAATTTTAGGGAATGAAAATTATCTCACTTAATTTATGGTATAATGTAGGTGAAAACGGATAATTATCTATTTTTAGCTTACTAATTATTATTAGTTTTAATTTTCTAAACAATAAAAAGATATCAGATAGTGTAGCTGCTTATCGTTTAAATATTACCATTAATAAGCTGTAGTGGTTTTATGAATAAGATTCTTAATGAGAGAATTGAGGAACTTATAAACGAAATTGAGCAGTTCAATGGAAAGAAACCTGACTAAAATAATAATTGTTTTGAGTGAACACATGATATGCGTATATTTTATAAGCGCAATAGTATACTTCATTATACTTTTAGAGGAAGGGCAATTATGAAAAAAAATGCTGTTCTTGATAAAACAGAACTAATAAACGAGGATTTAATGGAGTCCTTTGACTTTGATGAGTTGGAGAAAAAGCTTCAATGTCATTTGGAAGAAGAACTTTCAGATGTGCAGTTTCTAGTAGAAGAAGGAGAAAACATTGGAAATCCGAACAATCTCGGGGAGATTATCAAAGATGTGGTATGGGAGCAATTCCTCAATCAAGTAGCTGTGACCGCAGGTGAAGATTTCATTAAAGAAAATAGAGGCCTTCACCTTGATTTGAGGAAAGAAGCTCATATTCAAACGATGGAAAATTTTGCAGAAGGTAGGCTGGCTAGACATAATACTGAAATTGACTATAAACAGAGATACGATGATTGGCAAACTAATTTCCAAAAGGATCCCAATATTACACATAGAACAAGTAACTATAGATATAATGAAGACCAACAAGTACACGAGAAATATGATACAAGAAGTAACTCTTGGAAGAAGGTGTTGAATAAAGGGGTTCGTGCTGATTTTGATAGAGGTAGACCTACGGGCAAAAAAACTGCAAATAAAAATATGGACCATATTGTTTCTGCTGGTGAGATAATTCGTGACCCAGCTACAAATGCCTATATGACTCGGGAGGAGCAAATTGTCTTTGCTAACAGTGATCAAAACCTTAATTTGATGGATTCAGCAGCTAATCAATCAAAAGGTGATTCTACAATGTCTGAATTTTTAGAGAGTGAACGAGATGGAAAGAAAGCAGCAGAACGTTTTAATGTAGATGAAGGTGAACTTCGTAAGAAGGATACAGAAGCTCGCGAAGAATACGAAAAAAGGAAAAAAGAGGCAGAGCAAAAGTCTATCGAAGCCGGGAAAAAATCACGAAAAGAGGAGGCGTTCCGTGTTGGTGGAAAGATGCTTAGAGCTGTTCTTATGCAATTGTTAGCTGAACTTGTTAGAGAAATCATTGCTAAACTGGTTCAGTGGTTTAAGTCGTCTAAGAGAGTCTTAGATACTCTTTTAGATAGTGTAAAAGAGGCAATACATTCTTTTATTGGGAAGATGAAGCAACATCTTATTAATGCTGGAAATACACTATTTACTACCTTTGCCACAGCAATTTTTGGACCAATTATCGGTACGCTTAAGAAAGTATGGATAATGCTGAAGCAAGGTTGGAGTTCTCTGAGGAATGCGATAACCTATATAAAAAATCCTGCTAATAAAGGTAAACCAATTGGAATACTTCTTATGGAAGTTGGTAAAATTATTGTAGCAGGAATGGCTGGTATAGGTGCAATGTTACTTGGTGAAGTGATTGAAAAAGGATTGATAACTATCCCTGTTTTTGCCATCGAAATACCGTTACTTGGTAGCTTAGCAAACATTTTGGGCATTTTCTTTGGTGCCGTTAGTTCAGGTATCGTCGGTGCGATAGCAATTAACCTTATTGAAAAACAAATCGCAAAAAGCATGATGCAGGAGAATATCGATGCCCAAATTACCAAAGGAAATGAAATTTTAAGAACGCAGCATCAGCTACAGGGTGTTAGTGAGGTAAAACTTTACCATATAAAATCGACGGTCGCACAAAATATTCACGAACGTAATTCTGTTGCTGCTAATATGATGGCTGAATCAGTTGAGAACATTAGAAAAAATTGTGCAATAGATGAAAGTATTGATGAAGCTTTTGATGATATTAATGCACTCTTTACTGAACTGTAGTCAAAGTATTTAAAATCAACATTGAAATTGGTAATATTTGTACCAAATTAGATAAAACGATATATAGGGGTTAAATATGGATGACTTAGTTATACAGCATCATGATTTTGAAAATGCCAAGAATGCAATAAAGCTTTTCTCTGAACAAACTTTAATGGATTTAGATATAAGAAGAGTCAAAAACAATAAAGATGTAGTAGAAGTTTTTGGTGACCTGTTTTTAGGACGTGGATTCAACTTGGACCATTTGGTTACAGGTGATGAATTAAATGACTTGACATCACAAATCCAAATGTACTTTCACGACATCAATAATACCCAAATAAAATTGATTAAGGAGTTTGGGCAGGTCTATAGTGCCTTGGAGGCTTTAGATAGGGATTATATTCAAGCTATTATTGTTTCCATCAAGGCAACAGAAGAAACAAGTGAAGGCATTCAAAAAACTCAAGAACAAATTAAGAAAATTGTAGAGAATCAGCGTAGAACGCTGGAAGAACTCAAAAAATTTAAACAGAAAATAGATGGATATGTTCACTTAGATGAGATTGATCAGCTTTGGACTTATGTAGAAGAACAAAAACTTTATTTAAAAGAAATTGTGAACAAGCAGAGAGATTAGAGACAGCATTACAGGACGTTTATAATATTTCAAAGAGAGTCTCCGCTAGCGAGAAAGATATTCAAAATTTGAATGAAAATATTAATAAAGTCAACGGTATTGCACATTTAGAAGATGTTGATAATATTTGGACTACCGTTAAAGAACACTCAGATATTCTTACTAAAATGGAAAAACAGAATGAAGTGACTGCCTATTCTGTTAAGAAAAATAAGGAAGAAACAAATGAGAATATTGCGGAAGTAGTACAAGCAGCCAATGCAGCGATTGAGAAGTTAACAAAGAAAGTTAAATACGCTTACTGGATTGCTGGAGGAGCTCTAGGTTTGGCAGTCATTGTACTAATTTTATTTCTGGTGTAAGGGTGATATGATGGATAAATACGGGAAGATATTAATAAACAATGCTTCTAAACTGGATGCTATTATAGCTACGAGTGGTGAAATTACGAGATTGGCAACAGTAATTGTGGATGAGCATAGTCGTGGTGCTACTATCGCTTTGCTTAAAAGAATCTCTGAAGTTGTCGACAATGAAAAATATAAAATTGAAATTAAGCGAGCAGCACAGGCTGTTAATACCAGTTTGATTGAGTTTTATGGTTATTCCACGATTCAAAGCATATGCCAACCAACTAGAGATGTGGATCAAGATAGGAGAACGCTTGAAGAGCTACTAGATGAATTGAATAATCTTACTGGTTTAGAAAAAGTAAAGAGTAACGTTCAAGATTTGATACTATATCAAAAGGTTCAACAGTTGCGTAGGGAAAAAAATCTTTACACGACAAAGAGTACCTTACATCTAGCATTTACTGGTAATCCCGGGACCGGAAAAACTACTGTTGCCAGAATTGTAGGGCGAATTTACAAGAGGATTGGTTTGCTGTCAAAGGGGCATTTTGTCGAAGTTTCAAGAACTGATCTTATCGCAGGGTACCAAGGTCAAACAGCACTTAAGGTTAAAAAAGTCATTGAACAAGCTAAAGGCGGTGTTTTATTTATTGATGAAGCCTATAGCATTACAGAAAATGAGCATTCTGATTCTTATGGTAGAGAGTGCTTAACAGAATTAACAAAAGCTTTGGAGGATTATAGAGATGATTTGGTTGTAATCGTTGCTGGATATACCGAGCCAATGAATAAATTTTTTGAATCAAATCCTGGATTAAAATCGCGTTTCAATACCTTCATAGAATTCGATGACTATAGTTCTGCAGAGTTGGTCACTATATTGCTTTCCATATGTCAAAGCAATGATTATATTCTAGACGATGAGGCTAAAGAGAAAATTCACTTGTATTTTGAAAAGCAAATTTCATTGAAGGATGAGAACTTTGCAAATGCTCGGTTGGCAAGAAATTTGTATGACGATTTGATTATATATCATGCAAGACGAGTGATAAAGGTAGATAATCCAAGCAGTGAAGATTTATCTACCATTAGAGTCGAGGATTGTAAATTTGACTGCAATGAAGTTGAAGAGAATTGATGGTTACCTGAAATTCTAATACTACTTAAAGAAAGTCTAACAGAGTTCCTTTCCTTCGAGAGTCCCCTGCTGCTTAGGACAAATAGATGTTATTTATATTGTTTATAGTATTGTGTACTTTTTTGGATTTATTGAAGTTATACGTATATGTCAAGGGAACGATGTTGTTTAATGTATAAATTGGAAGTATTCTACTCTAAATATTCTTGGGAGTTATGGGTAAAGTTGACAAAGCAATCTAGTTCAATAGTGTTATTTGGTTAGATGGAGCTGTTAGGTGATAGTGTGTTTGATTCTTTTTTCGTTCAGGGGAACATTCCAAAATTATTTTTACGCACTTAATATTGATTATGGTTTTTTAGAAAGATAGCAAATGAAACTTATTCTTGATTTAGGTAATTTATGGGATATGCTATCAGCTTTGGGGACAATTGGAGCAGTTATTCTGTCATTATGGCTGGCGAGACGAACTGAGAGGCCAAACCTTTATATTTACTATTGTATGGATGATGACTCAGAGACAGATAAAACAACTCATATTTTTGAAATTCTAAATATTGGACAGGTTCCTACAACTCTCCTTTATGAAGGCTTATCTTTATACAAGCGGCTTATTTTTAGTAAACAGGTTGAGTTTGATGGCGTATTGGAATGGACTTATAATGAAAAGAATCTGCCGACACATTATTCCAGCACCTTGCGACCTGGTGAAAGTGTTTATCTTGAAGTTGAAGACAATATAATGAAGAAAGCTATTCAACAGTTAGTCGGCAGGCGGCAACAAGGGAAAGTTTATTTTTATATTGTTGATCATTTTAATAAGTCGCATTTTGTAGCTGTATCAATTCAAGATATTTTAGAGTAAAATATTTCGGGAGGTCAGTGATGGCTAAACGGCCCAAAATAAGCACAACGATTAACGAGATTGCAGATTATTGGACTAATAAAGTTTGCGAGAGTGAACTGAGCGTTGATTGGTCGGAAGCAAGAGAGAGGTGTTGGCGATGTGCCCGTAAAACCAAGCTAGAACGTTGCCATATTATTCCTCATTCTAGAGGGGGTACAGATAGGCCTTCAAATTTTGTCTTGTTGTGCAAAAGATGCCATCTTGAAAATCCAAATGTTGTGGATCCAGAGATTATGTGGGATTGGTTGAAGGCCTATAAGGCATTCTTATATGACACGTTTTGGATTGTACAAGGTTTGGAAGAATATCAAAAAATTTATGGTGATTCATTTTTAGATCAGTGTGTAGCAAATGGTGTGATAGATCGTAAGAAAATAGAGGGGCTAGTGGCCTTGAAAATGAGGGGTAGTAGTCATCATTTTGGTGAGCCTCATTTTAACAAAGCGACTGTTGCAGGTATTCTTAGAATGATTTACAAGGAAATCATCAAAAATCCCTCAGACTAATTATGACGGTCTAAAGAGTTTAATGTGATTTTTAGATTATATAGAATTGCGTGTCTCACCAGTGGTAGAAGAAGTGAAGTCAGTTTGCTGTCTTGTCAATAATTGTTATTCCGTTCCACAGTATAATCTTAAAATCATTTTCACTCCCTTTCGTCTATTAGTATAGAAGAAAGCTCTCAGCACACGTCGAGGTAGTTGGTTTGCTGGTGAAAGCCTAGAAACCTTTGAACGAAAGCATCTTAAAAAGCCTTGGAGACAAGGCTTTTTAGCTTGGAGTGGGGTAGTATCAGAGTAACTACCTCAGTTGAGGTAATTGAGTTGCTGGGGGATTTGAGAGAGATTTATTTCCGTAGACGTATGGTGGGGACCTAGGTAAAGGAGTATGAGGGAATAGATGCCCCCCTCCCTTTTTTGCTAAATCGTGAAAAAGTATAGATAAAAAATCGTCAAAAATATCGCTTATATCGCAAAATATAGCTGGACGTATCTTAGTTTTAACGGTAATATGTACATACCAAAATGGAAAAGAGGAAATAAGATGATGAGTACACAGCCGAGATTGAACGCCTTTGAGAAACTTGCGGAGGTGTTCCGAAAAACCTACCTTGAGCTGGAAGTTGGAGAGACTGTTGAAATTGGAAGATTGTCTCCGCTTAAGGTTGACTACCAAGCCTTGATTGAAAAAGGTATTTTCACAGCTAGCTACCAGATTGGGGAGAATAAAACGTTAAACTATACTTTCAAATGCCAAGACTTTGAGGCAATTCAAAGTATTTACGGACCAAAGGGAGACTGTGATTTACATAAGTTCTTCAAGCAAGAAGTTATAGTTTTAATGAGCGAGGTTATTTAGAGAGAATTACCACAAGGGTAATACTCTTTTTTGCTTTTATAAAACTAAGCGATTAAGGGTTTGTGTTTATGTTCGAGTATCGAGTATGGAAGAAGAACAGCTGGCGTCGTTTGAGAACCAAATTGCCTACTATCACAATCACTACAAGGATAGAAGCGATGTCGATTTTATTGGTGTGTTTATGGATAGGGGGATTTCAGGTAAGAAAACAGCTCGACCAGAATTTCAACGGATGTTGGAGCTTTGTCGGCAAGGTCGGATTGACCGTATTCATACCAAGTCCATCAGTCGGTTTGCACGAAACACGGAAACCATTCTGAGTGTCAGCCGTGAGTTGAAACTCTTGGGAGTAGACATCTTCTTCGAAGAGCAAAACCTCCATACCCTCTCTTCAGAAGGAGAGGTCATGTTAACAGTTCTAGCTTCCTATGCGGAGGAGGAGTTAACCAGCCACAGTTTTAACGTGAGATGGGGCTATCAGAAGAAGTTTCAACGAGAGGAATTCCATATTAATGCCATGCGGTTCTTGGGCTATGATGTCGAAGATGGGCAGTTGGTTATCAACCCACAAGAAGCTGAGATTGTAAGGCATATTTTTGAATCTTATGTTTCAGGAAAAGGAGCAAATCGTATTGCCAAAGAACTAAATGCCAACAAGGTTCCTACAGCAACCAATCGGCAATGGCATGAGAGTACTATCCGAAACCTAATAAGTAACGAAAAGTATAAGGGGGACTGGCACTTTCAAAAATTCTATACCCCATCACTTGGCCACCATACTTTACTGAACAAAGGTTCGGTAGATAGTTATTACATGGAAGATCACCACCCAGTTATTGTTTCCAAAGAATTGTGGCAACAAGCCCAAGAGTACCGACAGAAGCGAAAGGGGACAACCAACCCAGCGGTTTATGCCAAACGCTATCCCTATACAGGAAAGCTCTTCTGCCCTTATTGTAAGAAAAGTCTACGCCGACAGCTTCCCTATCGAACCCCTACTTGGATGTGTGCGACTTATCTTAAACAGGGGAAGTCAATCTGCGAAGGTATAAAAATCCAAGAGTCCTTATTGGATAGTTGGAAACTAGATTTAACGAGACATTACACCATCAAAAAGAAGGAGACTGAAAGTGGCAAAGCAGATTACACTTATACCTGCCAGGAAGGTGCAGGTGGAGACAGCACACCTACTCAAGCCCAAGTTGAGGGTAGCTGCCTATTGTCGAGTGTCTACCGACCAAGACGAGCAGCTATCAAGTTATGAGAACCAGGTAAGACATTACCATGATTATATCGCCCAACATGATGATTACGATTTGGTAGATATTTACACCGACGAGGGCATTTCAGGAACCAACACCAAGAAACGTGAAGGGTTCAACCGCATGATAGCAGACTGTAGGGAAGGTAAAATTGACCGCATCCTAGTCAAGTCTATTTCTCGATTTGCAAGAAACACCTTGGACTGCATCAAATATGTTCGTGAGCTTAAAGAACTTGGGATTGGGGTGACATTTGAGAAGGAGAACATCGATAGCTTGGATGCCAAAGGCGAAGTGCTCCTTACCATTTTATCCTCCTTAGCACAGGATGAATCACGCTCCATTTCAGAGAATGCGACCTGGGGGATTAGGAAGCGGTTCGAGCGAGGAGAGGTGCAAGTTAATGCGACCAAATTCATGGGATACGATAAGGATGAAGATGGTAAGCTGATTATTAACCCAGAGCAGGCACAGGTGGTAAGGGATATCTACAAGTTGTATATGGATGGCTACAGTCCAGAATACATTGCAAGGTATTTCAATAGCGAAGGAATCAAGGGGTGGTCAGGTAAGGCAAACTGGTGTCCAGGAGCAATCCTCAAAATGCTTCAGAATGAGAAGTACAAGGGGGATGCCTTACTGCAGAAGACCTTCACAGTTGATTTTTTGACCAAGAAACGCATGCAAAATGATGGGCAAGTCAACCAATACTATGTGGAAGGTAGCCACGAAGGTATTATTGATGAGGAGACTTGGGAGACTGTTCAACTGGAAATAGCTAGACGCAAAACTTATCGAGAGGAACATCAGCTCAAGTCTTATATCATGCAGAGTGAGGACAACCCATTTACCACCAAGGTGTTCTGCGGAGCCTGCGGGTCAGCCTTTGGACGAAAGAATTGGGCAACCAGCCGAGGGAAACGTAAAGTTTGGCAATGTAACAACCGCTATCGCATCAAGGGAGTGGAAGGGTGTTACAGTAGCCATTTGGATGAGGCGACACTCGAGCAGATTTTCTTAAAGGCATTGGAGCTACTAAGCGAGAACATTGACTTGCTTGATGGTAAGTGGGAGAAAATCTTAGCAGAGAATCGCCTACTTGATAAGCCCTACAGCATGGCATTGAGTGACCTGCTTAGGCAGGAGCAGATTGACTTCAACCCTTCAGACATGTGTCGAGTGCTAGACCATATCAGGATAGGGCTTGAAGGAGAGATAACCGTTCGCTTTCTTGAAGGAACTGGGGTAGATTTATAGGATGTAAAAAACAATTATGAATACTTGTCAATTCTAAATTTTAGTGCTATAATTACTCTTGTAGATGTAAACTATTGTTGGTTTTGGGTTTCCAAACTAACATTGGCTTAGTAAGTAGATACGGTCTGCCTTGTATCTGTTTATTGCCTTAATGGGTTTTGGTAAGCTTCACCACGAGCAGGCAAATAAAAGTTTACCGAATGATGGGGAGTCTAAACAGCTCCCCATTTTTGTTTGGAGAATAGAGAGTATGTTGAAAAATATATGGTTATAGTCTTCAAATTAGCCAATGTATACATTTTGAGTTTAGAGATGAAAATTTTAAACATTTAGCTGGGTTTCATAAGCTATCTCTAAATAATATAAAAGATGCTAAAAAAGTGCCCGAACTAGTTAGAACTGAAAAGCTTAATTATAGAACAATATGCTCTTCCCAGAAATTTGAAACTTTTCTTAGGCGGTCAACAGCTTCTCAAATTTTAGGATTAAGTTTGAGAAGAAAAGATAGTTATGTCAATATTTATGAGTACTCTAAACCGAATTGGTCTAAATTAGATGCAGATTTTTTACTACATTTTCGGACTGGAGCATATGACTACTATTTATTCTTAAAGTCATTAACAAAGTTGGATAGTAAACCGGGTACACTTTATAACTGCAAACCTGTATCTTTTTTTAGAAATGAGCCTAAATATAGTGTTCAAAAAAGATATGAGTTAAATCAAACTAGGCTAGCAATTACTTCTATCAGTGAGAACGTAGGTGAAATCACTCATCATATTTTTTGATTTTATAAAATATTAGTTGGTAGGACATCGATAATCAAGATAATACAATTAGGATAAAGAGTCTGTAACGACAGCGGGAAACCATTGTCGTTACAGACTTTTTGCATTTTTGTGGTATACTGAATAAGTAGTGCTAAAACAATTTAGATAAAATAAAGGAATATGGAAAATATGAAGGATAAATTATTGAAATTTTTCTTGATTTTTATAGTGATAGGAATTTTCTTGTTTTTTATAGATAAGATAGTATTTTCTATTAATTCTATTAATTTGGAAATATCTCAAGGTAATCTACTAGGTCTGACTTTTATATATTGGTTAGAATTACTTTTTTTGTTCTTAATCTATGAACTAGTAATCATGGAACTACATAGTGGTATAAGTTATTTTTTGGGTGAATTAGGTCAATATGCAGTGAGAATTAAGAAGGGAGGATTTGCCCTTTACACAATTAGACTGAATTACTATTTGCTGAGATTAACTAGATTACTACGATTGGGATGGGTAACTTATGGTGGTGAAAAAATTCAGTATGGATTGGATTGTCAAAAGTTCTTTGGTCAGCTATTACTTATATATTTAGAACTGTATTAGTTATCTGTGTTGTTAGCGTTTCATTCGCCTGTCTTTCATTAAAAATACTGAGTGGAGATATTACTCAATATTTATCTAAACTTCAAGAATTTATAAAAGATATTTTACAATTAAAAGTAAATATTGGTGATTCTTTTCAAGATTGCCTGCTCTAGTAGCTTTGATTACAATATTGCCGACAGCCTCTTTTTCTTTTTATAGCCAAAACGAGATGTTCGAAAAATAATTGATAATGAAAATAGTCAATATTTCAAAGAGGTTGTCTTATTGTATGAAAGATTATTGATTTGGATTGATGATCATATTTATCAAATATCTGAAAATTTCGATTATGTTATTAATCGTCAAGACTCGATAGTTGAAATCTTTTTAGAAAAGAAAACTTCCAATTATATGTCTTTAATTAGTGGAGCATACTATGTATCAAGAAGTGTTGAGGATTTTAGATTTATTGAGATAGATGATGTGAATGAATTACAAGAAATTATTACTAAATTATCTAGCGATAGTTTAGAGCGTTTTACACGAATGTTTTCTGTTAAGCGATTTGATATCTGGTATCTTTATTTTTGGGATTTTCATTTATTGAATAAAGCAGATAAAATCGAAGAGTCCTTTTATACTAAAAAAGGGATGATTTCTAAACTGGATAATCGCCGCACTTATTCGCGAGACCTTACTCAAAAGCAACTGGAAAAAGAGAGAAAAGACGAGCAATTTCGTTTATCTTGGTCCATTTATGATGACTTGGAGTTGCTATACAGATTAAAGAGAACGAGTAATTCGTTAAGAACATATCTTTATTCTTCACGGATGGAACGATTGATATTAAAAGCATTAAGTAAAGATAAGTAATTCCGTTCCACAGTATCATTCAAAAACCATATCCTCTCCCTTTCGTCTATTAGTATAGAAGGAAACTCTCAGCACACGTCGAGGTAGTTGGTTTGCTGGTGAAAGCCTAGAAACGGTTGAACGAAAGCATGTTTAAAAGCCTTGGAGACCAGGCTTTTTGCTTTTGGGTGGGGTAGTATCAGAGTAACTACTTCAGTTGAGGCAGTTGAGATACTGAGGGATTTTAGAGGGATTTATTTCCGTAGACACAAGGTGGGGACATGAGATAAGGAGTATGAGGGAATAGATGTCCCCCCCTCTCTTAAGTCACCGATATGGTCGGTAGAAGTGAGTGTATAGAAATTGATACAATCTTAAACTCCGAAACATTTGAAATAGCTCGATTTCAAGAGCTTTATGATTGTGGATCTGTTTCTCTTATAGTGAGTGTCTTTACTTAGTGGGGGTGTGTGATAGTATTTGCACCCCCTTTGATTAAATCGTTAAAAAGTAGAGGTATTAAAAGTGTTAAATTTTTTGTGAATTTAGCCAAAAAATACTTGTAATAAGTTTCGTTTCATGATAGAATAAAATTATCAAATACAAAGGAGACCAACCTTATGTCAGGACAAATCCGTGTATCCCCGGAAACGCTTCAAAGTCGTGCTCGAGAGTATGGAAAAGCCTCAAATGATATCACAACAATTTTGAACAACTTGCAACGTCTTCAAGACACGCTTCGTAGCGAATGGGAAGGTGCTGCATTCCAAGGCTTTGACAACCAATTTAATGAATTGAAGCCAAAAGTTCAGAACTTTGCAGAGTTGATGCAACAAATCAATACTCAGCTTGATAAAACTGCTCAAGCCATGCAACAAAACGACCAAGATTTGTCTCGTAACTTTGGTCTTAATTAAGAAAAGACAAACACACGTGTTGGGTTGGGGAGGCTTCCTCAGCCCTTTTGTTATGTTATCCCCAAGGAGTAATGTGGTATGACCAGAAAAAATTTAATACTGATAGGCTTATTACTATCAATAGTCTCCATCGTTTCCTACTGGGGAATTATTAAGCCTAGTACCCTTTCAACGGAGTCATCAGAGCAGGTTGTGTCTAGAAATAACTCTCTTAAAATAGCGGTCGTTAATGAAGACGCTGGTATGGTTTACAATGGCCAGCAACTTAATATTGGTGAGTTGTTGACAACTTCCTTTGCTTCTAAGGGCGGTTACTCTGTCGAAGTGGTTAGCCGTTCCATCGCAGAGAGGGGACTTGAAAATAGTGTGTATCAGTTGATGGTTGTGTTACCCACTAAGTTTTCACAAGATTCACTTGCCTTGGAAAGTTCTTCTCCAGCTCAAGCAGAGTTCCAATATCAAATAAAGTCAGATAAAAACCATTTGGTGAAACAAGCTGAACAGGCAGTTGTCGATTTAAAACGTCTATTTAACCAAGATTTGATTCATATCTATTTCCTGAGTATTGTTGGTAACCTTCAAACGGCTCAAGGGCAGGTTGGGAATGTTGTCAGTGCAGATGGTAGAGTCCTGAATGCTTTTGATACTAATTTAATTAGCCCCTTAACCATGTACTCCAGACAGTTTACAGGTGTCTCGTCATCTCCAACAGAATTGTTGTCTGCTTATACCAGTTTTCAAAAAAGTCTGCTCGAGTCCAATGATGCCTTTACATCAATTATCGATGTCAATAAGGTTTATACAGCAGAGCTGGAACAAATAAAGTCTCTGCAAGAGCAGTGGCAAGAGTCAATTCTTAATAGAGAAGACAGCCTCAAAGCATATGATGATGAATTTTCGAAGCTGAGTGTTGAGGAGCAGTTGAGTCAATTATCTGTTTTAAATGAACGGATGTCATCAGAAAATAGCAATCCTGAGATCTTGGCTGATACACAGACTAAAGCAAACCAAATGAAGCAAGATGTTGAAGCCTTTACAGCTAAGCTTAGAGAACTAAATGGGAATATTGACACCGCTCTATCAGACTATGATGCCAAAATATTAGCTGCTGTTAAGGAGTCGCTAGAAAATAGTTCTTCTTTTGATGTTCAGGATCAAGCAGCTACTTTAGGTAATTACTTAAAATCAATTGAATCTTTATTAACAGAATCTTTTAAGATGGAGTTTAATCGTTTTTCTGGTTATAGTGATCAGGCGATTGAAGCCATGAATCTCTCTGAAGAGGATAAACGGTATTTGAAGGCACTTAATGCGTTTGCATTGTCTTATGCACAGACGCATGGCCTTACTTCGCCACAGTTAGAATCCATTAGTAACCAGGAAACATATTTTAATAACGCCAAAAACATTGTCAGACAAGAAGTTGCGCAACCTCAGCAGTTAACACTTCCTTCCATTGAGGGAGAAGTTTCCGAAATCCTAATGAGAGTACCAGAAGGCTATGCACTAAATGTTTCTGGTATCTCCGCTACTCATCTTGGTGGAGGTGAATATAGCTTAGCTATTGGCTCTCCGCTCAAGGAAAGTATTGATATAAGGTATTCACTCATTCCGAATGACGATACTGCTATCAATCTATTTAGCCCTTTAGTTGTGGAATTAATGGTCTCGACAAAGGAAAATTTTGAGTATGATCGGGTAGTGAACCCGCCAGTTACCTTGCCACCGGCAACTGATGGACGATTGGATACTTTTGTCCCAGTTGAAAACTCAAGTACAGATTCTGGAACTGAGACACCAGATAGTAGTGATGTCACCAGTGGTTGGGTTCAAGAAGAGACAATCAGTCGTGAAAATATCGATCGTGTTAATAAGGTCTTTCATCGAACTTATCATGCGTCCTCTGTCTTTTACCCTTATGGCGAGTATGCTCGTACAAACCATCTTGAAAGAGCAGTGGTTGTAGATTTACGTTCTTATTATGAACTGGCAGGTCTTATTAAAGCATTCTATGGTGAACAATTTAGAGATGGCTCTGGAACATTAGAGCCAAGTCCAAGTTCTCTGTTTGGGCGTATTAAACAGAAATACGATAATAAAGAAGAACTTCAGACTATTGTGGTTAAGTTAATTCAAGATACAACTGTTACTGAATTAAAAAATACTTTAAAAACACCCGAAGAAACGATTGTTGAATTTGATGCCCTCATTCCAAAATCAGAAGAATTGTCAACTTATATCGACGAATTGCGGGCAAATACAACCAAACTCCTAGAGGGACTAGCTACAATAGTTGAACAAACTCAGTCAGTTAATGAGACCATTAAGAAAAAGCCAACGTTTGTGGAACAAGAAAAGCGTGACAATACGGACTTGGTTACAGTTTCCATGTCTATCAATAGTGACTTGGAGCGATTGAAAAATGCGAGTCAGACATTGATGGATAATACGAAGGCTCATCAATTGGTTTCTGAGAGTATTCAGGGGCAAGTTGACCGTCTAGCCACAGATGTCAAAGCATTGGAGACTGAGGGGGCAAACCTATCTGGTCGTGTTGATGAACTTTATGGGGTGATGACCAAAGAGTATGGGGATAACGCAGAGTTTTTGAAATCCTTCTCAACCGTTTTGAGCAATACCAAAATCGGCAATAGTCAGAACAATGCTGTTTATGAATACTTATCTAACCCAGTTGATTCTTCAAAAATCGAATCTTTAGTGGGAACAGTGACTAAACAAGCTGATACCCGTCAAGATGAACGTTCAGGATTTCTTTTGATTTTGATGAGTTACCTTGTTGGCCTTGCGGCGTCCTATATTTTGCAACATAGCGACCGCTCTAAGTGGCCTAAGCTTGTTGATGTCGTGGCTCGTCGCCATTGGACCAACAGCCTTTACCCCTTTATCTTTTTGACAGGAGTAGCTTTCTTGGCAGCGGTTATCATCGGTGGTTTTGCAGGTTATCGTCTAACCCTTTCAGGAAGTCAGATGTTCTTGCTGATGATGCTGTTAGCTGTTCTGACACAGTTTTTTGCCCACGGTATTAGTCATCTTAATCAGTACTTGAAGAGCTATGGTTTCCTCATCAGCCTATTCCTAGTTATGATGTATTTAATTAGTGCGGGCCAGTTGCTCGATTCTCATTACATCAGCCATAGCAGTTGGGTGTCCTTCTTATCCCCGCTGACCTACTTAGAGGGAATGCTGACGGCATTTTTGAATAATAAAGAAGGGTGGACGGTAACCTTTATCCTAACGCTTCTCCTAGCAGGAGCAGTTAGTGGGTTAACCATCTACCATTATCAGGAGCTTGACGAATCAGGAGTTTAATATGAAACGCCATTTCAGTCGTCTCTTTGTCCTGTGTCTTAGTGTTATCGTTATGGAGCCATCATTTGTCTTTGCCAATGATGGCTCTCTCCAAATTAGTGACTTATCCACTGGAGAATATTGTTGAAAGTGAGAAAGAACGAGTTCAGAATTTTTAAAGTTTATTTAATTCGAGGAGTAGCAGACGATGAAAACATGGCAAAAATAGCTAGTTGGTCTTTTATCTAGCCTTATCATTATGATTGGAATAGGAGTGATATACCAAATGAATCAAGAAAAGCAGTTGCGAGAAGAAATGATAAGGATTGTTGAAAGTGAAGAGGTATGGCGGTTGCTCTGATGGAGGTATGTTCATGAAAATCAAGCAGGTTTTAACAAGTTTGTTTATCCTTATGGGAATGATGAGTTTATTAGGAGGTTGTAGCATGACAAAGGAAACATTAACAAAAGAACAGCAAGATAATGTGGTTAGATGGATTGCAAGGGGATATGAAGTTCATGCGGTGGAATTTTTAAAACTATCAAAAAATACTAGTACAGGTATATATTTACTATCAATTCGTGTGAACGGTGATGAGTCTTTGGAGACGACTATTCCAGCCGATAATCTAGCTGAATTTGAAAATACTTTTGGAACAGTTGGACTAAATCCTAGAAATAATTTTCAACAATTAGAGCACTCTGAATGGTTTCCAAAAGAGCAAGAAATTGATATATCTGAAATTAAAGTTCATTATTTGGATAATTGATTATGACTACTGATAAACAAAATAAGTGGTTGGCAGAACAAGTCTATTGGGTAGAACAAGAAAGAGATGATGTAGGATACCATCCTGCTGCAAATGAGAGATATTTTTGTGATGATAGCGACAAAGCTCTAGGCAAATTTGAAGTGATTGCAGTCGAAGACAACCCCATCAACGGCATGCAGGCTATGGTGGCTACAATGATGGAGGTATGTCTATGAAAATCAAGCAGGTTTTAGCAAGTTTATTTCTCGTTATTGGAATGATGAGTTTATTAGGAGGTTGTAGCATGACAAAGGAAACGTTGACAAAGGAACAGCAGGATAATGTGGTTAGAGGAATTGTCAAGAATTATAATATAGAAACAGTAAAATTTACAAAATTTAGTAAAGACCTAAATACAGGTAGCTATCACTTATTATTTACTATAAATGATAATGAAAAATATAAAACAGGGATTACAGTTTCAGAAATTTCAGAGTTTGATGAACGTCTAGATAATATTGGTCTCAGTCCTATTGATGATTTTGAAAGTCTGAGAAGGGCTACTCCACTCAATAGTACAGAAGATATTTATAAAAAGGTAGATGTGATATATTTAGGAGAATAGTATGTCAGTAACAGATGAACAGTATAAATGGCTAGCCGAACAATCTTACTGGGTTGAGAGGGTTAGAGATGATGTTGCTTATCATCCTGAAAAAGAGAAAAAATATTTTTTCAATGGGAAAGATAATAGTCTCGGTCAATTCAAAGTCCTCAAGGTCGAAGACAACCCCACCAACGGCATGCAGGCCATGGCGGTAGTGCCAGTAGTTAATGGCGTTGTGGACTATAAAAACATTACTATCGCTTATGCTGGAACGAATTTTGGCGATCCGAAGGATAGGCAGACGGACTTAAATAGTGTCATAATGGGGCAGAACCAATTTAAGGCACATTCTCTTTTGCCAAACACAGCTAGTCAGATTGACACAGCTCTTGAGTTTGCACAGGAAGTGAGAAACGACTATCCCCAAGCAACGATTCAAGTAACTGGTCATTCTCTAGGAGGTTACTTGGGACAGATTGTTGCCATAAAAAATCAGTGGCAAGCCACGACCTTTAATGGTCCAGATCTGTCAAATATGTTGACGGCAGAGGAGATAGCTTGGGCAAAAGCGAACACGGACATTCTCATCAATTACCGAAATGAGAGAGATGGAATTGGAAATTTTGGAGGCGACCCCTTAGGAATAGCTCGTTATGTTGCTCCGTATAAAGAAAATAATATTGCCGGGCTTGACTTCTTGTACTATCATGGACTATCTGCCTGGCAGTTTGACGAGCAGGGTAACTTAGTTGACAAGTATGGCTTAGTTGTAGACAAGAAAAACTATGTTGGTCAGGTGGATATTGATGGTGATGGCACAGCAGATATTCGGATTAGTGCTGCTAATACTGAGCCACGCAACCTGTTTCTATCGAGTGGCTCGTTGTCGTCATTTGGTAGTGAGACCATCACGATAAACCCAGATAGTTTACGCATGCTATCAAGCAATTTGAACATGCTATGCTTGACTGAAATTCCGATGCTGATTAACTTGTGTCGCTTGTGTCAAGAAAAAAATACTAAGATTCAAGGCGACTTTGAGACTCGGAAGAAAAAGGTTGAAGAAAGTATTGTCCAGCGGTTTAAGGAAACTCGGTTGACAGATGTCTTTTATCAGCTCCACGATTCCCTTGGGCAAGCTATTTCCAAGAAGCATATTTTTGATAACCTGGCTTCAATCAATACAATCAGCTATAGTTCTGTTCCGAGTTCAGCCTGTCTTGCTTCAGGGGCTTACCTTGATATCAGTCCCTATAATAGTTTGATTACCACCCTCAAAACACAAAGTGGTAGCCTTTATCAACATAGTCAAGCAGAGCAGATTGGGACATCCAGTTCAGGGCTCTCGATTAACCCGACGCCATCTGCTCTCAAGTGTTCAGAAATTTTGGAACAGACTGCCAAGCACTTGAAAGAACAGGCTGAAAAAATCTTTGAAGGAAGAGGGTTACGAGAAGGTAAGAAAGATGGGATTAGCGAAGCATTGACAGAAGTTCTGGCTGTTGAAGAGAGGAACTTATCACAACTGAATGCCAGTATTAGTAATGCTGCTCAACTAAGCTCGAGCTTAGCCAATCATTTCCAACAAATGGATGAGTGGTTGAGTGGACAGATTACCAGCGGCGGTAATATCGATTATTTAGCCCCATCAACTGTTCCGAGTAGCTACAAAGCCTATCTGGAAGAGTCAAACATCTTTGATGATGTTAAGGATGTCCTACAGGCTTTTGATACTCAAGTTGAGCAAAATAGCGACAATTATGCAAGAATTGTAGGGACTGCATTCTCTGAAGCTTTTCGTTCCGTTCAAAGATCCTTAGACGATTGGCGGTCTAGCATTGGGGTCTTTAACAGTACCGTAGAGTTAATAAAAGAGTCTTTCACGACGACGATCTATGTTGAAAGTTCCGAAAAAGTAAAGGATAAAATTGTCACAAAACAAATCTATTGGGGAACTCTATCTGAAGTATACGGTTCTCATATCACCACCAATATTAATGAAGCGAGAAGAGTGTTCAAGTCCCTACCTGACAAACTTGAAATTGCCCTTGAAATTTCCAGAACAGCATCTGCGGATATGCAGCACTTACTCCCTGCTTTAACAGTTATTATTGAAGAAGGGGTTTATACAGCTTTTGATTTAGATGAGATTGTTGCTAGCCAAAAAGCGGTCCAGAGTATTACTGACCGTATTATTAGAGAACTATCGTTTGCGGTTAGCACAATTTCAAGTCAAATGACCGGGCAGGCGGCTGGCACTTTGGTACGCCACCTAAGTAAAATCCAGCAGTTGATGACTTACTTTAATCGTTTAGTGGGTGATTGTTTTGGTAACCAAAGTCAAGCAGGTGATTCGCCTCCTGTCGGGATCATTAGTCCAGCGGCTAAGAATTTTAGTCTAAACTAATGGACGAATTACCTAGTCATATATTAGGGGAGTATTAATTATGAAACGCCATTTCAGTCGTCTCTTTGTCCTGTGGCTTAGTGTTATCGTTATGGAGCCATCATTTGTCTTTGCCAATGATGGCTCTCTCCAGATTAACACGGATATTAATCAGGGGAAAGAGACCAAAGAAGTTTATTACATTGAGCAGGAGACAGAACTCTCTAAGCTCTTTCAGACAGAGACCACAGACACCATTAGTCAAAAGCAAGCAATCGTCTCAGAGGAGGAAAAAAGCCTCAAAGAAGCTATTTTTCTTGAGGATCTGCCCTCAAATAATTGGTCAACGGATTATAGGGAATTGTTATTTAACCCTGAAACAGAGCTTGCGGTGTCAAGTGATTATGGTGTGCAGTTGACTGAGAAAAAGCCAGGTATTTCCTGGCAGATGTTAGCTTTATTTGGTTTGGGCATTGTGGTCATGAGCTGGTCGCTTGTTCAAACCAGACGACAGAAAGGAAACTAATCAAATGTCATCTTATGTCAATATCAGTCTGGACTTATCTCTTGTTGGTTGTCCTTTGCTGGATTTAAGAGTGCCGACAACGATGGCCCTACAGGAATTATTACAGACGGTATCGGAGTCCTATGGCCTGGGCTTGGTTTTTAACAACCCTCTGGCTCGCCAAGGAAAGAAGGGGCAAGTCTTGTCACGTTTTCAAGAGTTAACGGACTTAAGAGACGGTGACCTGCTTGTGATTGAAACATTATAGAATAAGGAGAAGAGGCGTGACAACAGTTATGAGAGAATTGCTTTTAGAAGAGGTTAAAGGGAATCAATCAGTGGCTTTCCAACTCTTGGAAGCTAAACAGCCCTTGTTTGTCAATCAGAAAGTAGCGATTGATGGCGAGAACCTCCAATTGGAATTGGTTCAGCCTGATGGGTGCTATGCCTGGGATAGGCTTGTTGATTTGACACGAGAAGAGCAGCTACGCCATTTTATCAATCTTGGTCAGGTGTTTGAACTTCTTAACCAAACCGTTTACACCTATGATTTCCACCCGAGTAAGGTCCTCTTTACCCTGAATGCTCTGCCGCTTTTAGTAGAGCGAGGGGTTAAAGGTCAAGTACCGCCTTATGAGGCACTGACGGTTGAAGAGTTTTTAACACGCTATCAGGCCATGATGGTGTCTGTATTAGACAAGAAGACCAGCTATGATACCTTAATCAATGGTAAGCTACCTTTTTACCGTGGCAATCTTTTCTGTGAGCAACTGGTGAAGGCAGACTCTTTAGTTGACGTCAGCACATTACTTCAAGCCGAGTATCAGACTGAGAAAGAGAAAAATAAGCAGACCATGGCCGTGGTTACCAAGAGTCGCCTGGCTCGTTTGAAAGCAACTAGTATCTTAGCTAGTTTGGGGGCGGTGTTATTGGCGGCAGGTCTAGGCTATGTTCTCTTGTCTTCTCTACCAAAACAAGAGATGATTAGTCAAACCCGTTTAGCCTTTATTCAAAAAGATTATTCCAAAGTGATTACAACCGTTAAATCTGCGGATAGCAAGGCACTTAGTCAGGACGATAAGTACATCGTTGCCTTGTCGGTTATCATGACAGAGCCGTTGACGGAAACGCAACGTCAGGAGCTTAGTAAAATTTCAACGCAGTCAAACGAGGACTACCTTCGTTATTGGATTTTGATTGGTCAGTCTAAGATTGATGAGGCCATTGATATCGCTAGTTTCCTGGATGACCCCCAATTGCTCATGTATAGCATGACCAAGAAAATCGATGATATTCAACGCGATCCTGATTTAAGAGCAGAAGAGCGGACCAGTCAATTAAACACTTATAAAACCAAGCTGGATGAGTTGAAGAAAACCTACCTGACACCAGAAGAAACAGCTGGTGCTGCAAGTGAAAAGACTCCTGCTTCAAGCACTCAGGAATAAGGAGGTGGGCCATGTTATATGTCATTACTGAACACATTGCTTACCCCTTGTTTCCTGGCAGACCCTATGAGTTGAGTGAACTATTAAAGCATCACTTGCCCTTCTCCCAATCAGCAACTATCGAGGTGCT
This sequence comes from Streptococcus ruminantium, assembly GCF_003609975.1. Taxonomy (NCBI): domain Bacteria; kingdom Bacillati; phylum Bacillota; class Bacilli; order Lactobacillales; family Streptococcaceae; genus Streptococcus; species Streptococcus ruminantium. Next base: position 1,213,857 of record NZ_AP018400.1, on the reverse strand, counting down.
TGACGATGGGTTTCGTTTGGATGAGGAGACCTATTCACATGGTGTGCACCCGTTCAAATTGGATTCAGGGAAGCTGGTAACGGTGGTTTCATTTGCGGGGCGTCAGAGTGTTTACTTGCCAGATGGGATGCTTTACCTATCGTCCGATTACCATGCGACGATTCAAGTGTCGCTCCCGTCGCTGGAAGTTGTTCTCAGACCTCAGGCAGACGAGTGGCAGCTTGTTGCCAACCAAGCCTTTTATCACAATGGCCAGTTGGTGGCGGATAAAGCTTCACTCCAAGACCATGACACTGTTCTCTTTGCCTCAGGCTTATTCCTTTCGATAATTAATGACCGCTTGGAGTTTGCGGTTGTGGGGGATTATCAGACGAACTTGTTGCCAGCAGAGTTGTCAGAACGAGATGATCGAGGGAAGGATTTCCATCGCTCTCCTCGAATTATTTTAAGAGAACCAGAGAACAAAATTTCAGTAGCAGCTGTTCCCACCCAATCGGAAGATACCAAGCAATCGCTGGTGAAGCTCTTGTTGACCCCAATCGCCATGATTGTATTCACAGGCTTAACAGTCTACTTTTCTAAAAGCGGCGGTATGGTTATCATGATGATGGGGATGTCTGTCATTACTATCGGAACCTCCATTCACTCTTACTTTGCGGATAAGAAGAAACACCGTGAAACGGAAGAGCAGAAGATTTCAGATTACCTGACTTATCTGGATGGTAAATACGAGGAGTTGGCTAGCAGTAAGGCGGAACAAGAGACAGCTCTGCTTTACCACTATCCTGCGACAGCGGACTTACTTGAGATGGCGGCTGGCCTTGACCGCCGTATCTATGAGAAGACCCCTTATCACTTTGATTTTTTGACCTACCGTTTGGGGCTCGGTCAAATCAAGGCGAGCTTTAGCATTGATTACTCTGACTCAGAGATGACCAAGCACAATGAGGAGGCCAATCAAAAGGTTCAGGAACTCTTGGCTTACTATCGTCATTTGGACCAAATGCCTCTTCAAAACCAGCTTGGGTCGCCCATTGGCTATATTGGTTCTCGTCGTGTGGTGATTGAGCAAGTGCAACAACTCATGATGCAGGTGGCGACCTTCCAGAGCTACCACGATGTTCAGTTTGTGCCAATCTTCCGTGAGGAAGAGTTGCCACTTTGGAATTGGAGCCGTTGGTTACCGCACACCCAGTTGAAAGTGTTTAACAGCCGTGGGTTTGTCTACAGCCAGCGGACACGTGACCAGCTCTTGACCTCGCTTTACCAGATTATCAAGGAGAGAAAACTGGACAGTGAGCAGGAAAAATCAAGTGAGAAGCAGTATGCCCCACGCTATGTTCTTTTGATTACCGATTTGAGCCTGATGCTTGATCACAACATCATGGAGTATATCAATGAAGACCTGTCTCATTTGGGCATTCACTATGTCTTTGTGGAAGAGGTGATTGAGAGCCTGCCTGAACATGTGAAGACAGTTGTGGACTACCGTGGGGATAAGAAGGCGACCCTGATTTTGCAGGAGGCTACCTACCTCAATCAGGCGTTTGTCCCACTTCCAGTGATCTCTCTTGAGGATAAGGAAACCTTTGCCAGAAACATGGCAGGGATTACTCATGTTCAGACCATGCGGAACTCTATCCCTGATAGCATCACCTTCCTTGAGATGTATGGGGTGAGTAAGGTCGAAGAGTTGGACCTCTTGACCCGCTGGAAGGAAAATGAGACCTATCAGACCATGTCGGTGCCTCTCGGTGTTCGTGGTCGTGATGATATCCTGTACCTCAACCTGCATGAGAAGGCGCATGGCCCTCACGGTTTGATTGCGGGTACAACAGGTTCTGGTAAGTCAGAGCTGGTGCAGTCCTATATCCTGTCTCTGGCAGTTAACTACCACCCTTACGAAGTGGCTTTTCTCTTGATTGACTACAAGGGTGGTGGAATGGCTAATCTCTTTGCCAAACTTCCTCACGTTGTGGGAACCATTACCAACTTGGATGGCAACCAGGCCAACCGAGCCTTGGTATCTATCAAGGCTGAACTCAAGAAGCGTCAGCGTATTTTCCAAGAAAACAATGTCAACCACATCAACCAGTACACCAAACTCTTCAAGGAGGGCAAGGTGTCTGAACCTCTGCCGCATCTGCTCATCATTAGCGATGAGTTCGCAGAGCTCAAGGCCAACCAGCCAGACTTCATGGATGAATTGGTGTCAACGGCCCGTATCGGCCGTTCGTTGGGGGTTAAGTTAATCCTTGCGACTCAAAAGCCGAGTGGTGTGGTTAATGACCAGATTTGGTCTAACTCCAAGTTCAAGATTGCCCTTAAGGTGCAGGATGTGGCTGACTCTCGTGAGGTCATCAAGACCCCTGATGCGGCGGAAATTACTCAGACTGGTCGGGCCTACCTTCAAGTTGGTAACAATGAAATCTACGAGCTCTTCCAGTCAGCCTGGTCTGGTGCGGATTACAACCCAGACGGCAAGGCTGGTGTTCAGCGTGAGACGACGGTTTATGACATCACAGACAGCGGTCAGTATCGGGCCATTAACAAGGACCTGAGTGGTCTGTCCAAGCAGAAGGATGTCAAGAGCTTGCCGACGGAGCTGGATGCCATTGTGGAACAGGCTCATGAGATTTTTGAGAACCTCCATATTCCTAAGGTTGCCAGTCCTTGGTTACCACCTTTGGCTGACCGAGTCTTATCGCAAGACTTGCAGGAAACGGACTTTAGGACTTATTGGAAAGAGTCATCTGGTCTTAAGCCACTCTTGGTGGGGTATCAGGATATCCCAGAGAAGCAGGAACAGTCGCCACTTTACTTTGACATGGAGCAGACAGGTCACATCCTTCTAGTGTCTAGTCCAGGCTTTGGTAAATCAACCTTCCTTCAGACCTTGGCAGTTGATGCCATGCGTAAACACAGCCCAGGAGAAGTTCACTTCTATCTCTATGACTTCGGCACCAGTGGCTTGATTTCCCTGTCCGATTTCCCTCATGTGGCGGATTACTTCGCCTTGGATGAGACGGAGAAAATCCTCAAATCCATGCGTCGCCTCAAGCAGATGGTTAAGGAGCGTAAGAAGGCCTTGTCCAAGCTTAAGGCCACCAACCTTCGCCAGTACAACCAGCTGTCTGAAGCCAGCTTCCCAACCCTCTTTGTCATGATTGATGGCTTTGATAGTGTCATGGATGCCCCATTTGCGGATGCTTTCTATGATGTGCTTAACGTCATCGCTCGTGACGGTGCGTCACTTGGCATTTATCTGGTGACGACCTTATCTCGCCTCAATGCCATGCGTCTTCAGCTCCAGTCCAACTTCAAGACTAAGATTTCCCTCTTCTTGTTTGATAATAGTGACCTGTCAGGTGTTGTCGGGCGGTCCAACATTCCTTTGGATGAAATCAAAGGCCGAGCTATTACTAAACTTGATGAGATTGTCCAGTTCCAGGTGACCTTGCCTTACACCAGTGAAGCCTATGCGGACTACATCATCGAAGTGGGCAATGAGGTTGAAGCCATGAGGACAGCCTACACAGGTGATTTACCAAGTGGTATCCCGATGTTGCCTGAGAAGGTCAAGCCTGAAAGCATCGACCTGTCAGCCAAGGACTTTGTCTTTGGTTTGGATCGGGAGTGGGTTCAACCAGCAGGTTTTAGCTTTGAGAAGCCAGTCTTAATGGCCGCAGAAGGGCCATCCTTTATCAACACCTATTACAAGCTTCTTGATTTCCAACTGAAGCGGTTGTCTGACCGTTACAACACCGTTATTTTGGATAACAATGGAAAGGTTCCTAATCAGTTATTTGACGGGTTCAATCGCTTTACTAGCAATACAGAAGTTAGCGATGTTCTACAGACCATTATTAGTGATTTGAAGGAGCGAGTCGTTAAACCGCAGGATAGCTACCAGAACTGGTTGGTTCTTATCCCAGACTTGGCTTCAACAGGGATGAGTGTGGGTTTGAGCGAAGCTGACTTGAAACTGCTCTTGGTTGAAGGGCCTAAGTATGGTGTGACACCATTGTTTGTAGGTAGCTACCAAGATTTGGTTAACAATAGTTATGACAGTTTCGTCAAGCTCATGCTTCAGCTGGTTGACCAAGTCTTCTTGGGGGTTCGCATCAGTGACCAGAACCACACTCGCTACCCTTACCTTAACAATGAGCCAGCACTTAGGCCTAACCAAGGCTATATCCTCTATCCAGAAGGCTATGAGTTTGTGCAGTTATTAGAAATTTAGAGAGGACAAGAAAATGTCAGAAGTTACAATGTTGCCACTTGGTACAGTGGTTATTCTTAAAGGGAGCACTAAAAAAATGATGCTTATCGCTCGCTTAATTGCAGCACCAGTAGATGGGCAAATTTATCGTTTTGATTATGGGGCTTGCCTTTATCCAGAGGGCTTACTTGGAGATAATTTGATTTACTTTAATGATGAGGATATCCTAAAAGTTGTCCATGAGGGATTTCAAGATGAAGAAAATGAAGTGATGTTAGAGAATCTTCAAGCCACTCTGTCTAGTACGGAAATCCCTAAAGGAAAAGTATCTGATTTGGTGAAATCTCAAGCAAAGGAGTAACAGATGGGAAAGGTTGATTATGACCAAATCTATAGCTTAAGAAGGCAAATTAATTCTCATCAGAGTTCAATTAATGCGGCTTCTTCAGCTATTACCTCTATTGAGGAGAAACTAGGACGTCTCCGTAATGTAAAAAGTTCGATAGTCTCTATTCAACAAGAGGTTAGTAATATAAAATTTTCCATTAAGCATAAGAATAATCGTCCTGGCTGGGAAGGCAAGAATAAGGACACATTGAATACTAATTGGGATGGTTTTATCAGTGAGTATGAGACATTTCAACGAGAATTAGATGCTTATTTTGATTCTATCTGTGATGAGATTACTCGACTAGAGAATCAACAACAGGAGCAGAATGGTATTATAGGCTGGTGCTATAGCCAGATTAATAGTCTTGGAAACATGATTGAAAAACTATTCCATACAAAGGAGGGCTAAGATGTTTGGAGTAATAGCCTTATCAGAAACTGTATTTCAGCCTCACATTAGTCAGTTGAAATCAACTCAGGGAAGTCTCGTTAATGTCAGTGCAAAATTTTATGAGTATACCTCTACATCATCAGCTCTTGATTTATATCGGGATCAGTTCAACGAATTGTCTGCTTTGATAACTGCTTATGCGAATTTTCTCAACAACGATATCGACTTGATGGATCAGACCGGTCTGAGTTTGTTGGCAATGGATGCACAACTGGGTGGTCAGTTTGGACAAACCACTCCTTAGGAGGATAGGCATGGCATATAAAATTCATTTTGAAGATATCACTAATGTTCAAAGAGAGGTTTCAACGACTATTACTGGCTGGGCGGAAGCTTTAGCAAGCATTGAGTCAGCGATGTCTCGGTTCATGAGTGATTCTGCTCTTCAAGGACAAGCATTAAACGGAATGAAGAGTTATTTGGTAGAAGTTCATTATCCGATTATTTTGGTCTTGGGAACTTTAATGCAGGATTATTCCGCTTCCCTCTTGCTTTATAAAGACGGTTATTATAATATAGACAATGCTTCCAAAGCAAAATTGCCGGAGCAAAACCTTACGACTCTTAAGAGTGATTTGGAGGGATCGCGTAATAATTTACAGAATCAGCTTGATTTATTGAGTACTGAGAAGGCTAAGATTAATGATATTTTGACCTATCGAGGGATGAGTCATACGACGACCATTATGAAGTACAACTCTCTGATTAATGATTTGAATAGACTTCATCAGAGTATTGCTCAATATGAATCTCAGCATACCATGCAAGATTTAGTGCCCTTCAAGGAGCTTTTAGCATCAACTAAACGCTTGTTGGCAAGTTATGGGAGTCAATCAAGGAATGTTGGTAGTTATCAACCTGGTTCTATAGGTCAGCTTCAACAAATGCAGGAAGTTGCGGCAGCTTATAGCAATGCGGTTAATCACTTATCAAATCGTACAGATCGGATTAGGACGGCTCAGGAACGTGATGCCGTTCGCTGGGAAGCCATTGCGGCCGAAGAGCGTCGTAATCAGGGTGTTCTAAATTTTGTGGTTGGCGCTTTAACGGTTGTAGGTGGTGTAGTAGCTATTGTAGCAACCGCAGGAGCAGCAACTCCTCTTGTTGTAGCAGCCGGTGCAACACTTGGTACAGGTACTGCTTTATATGGCTATTCGAACATGATCGAGGCCGAACAAGATATTATTTATGGCTCTCTAGGCGATACCAAGAGTTTTGCGGTCAATCCTATCCGAGATACCATTTTCTTGGGAAATAACCAACTCTATCACCAAACTGGTCAAATCTTTAGTATCGGTAGTTCCATTATTGCACCAATTGGTCAAACTGGAAGTGTTGTAAAAGGCCTAGCTCAATTTGGTGGCGGTGCTTTGGGAGCATGGGGCGGAGGAGAACTTGGTTATCACGGAGCCAAACTTTTAGGAGCTAGCGACTCACAGGCCAATGCGGCGAAGTTTCTAAGTAGTATGGCAGGTGCTTCGGCAGGTTCTTCCTTGGCAGGGAAGTTTAGCTTGAATAAACTGATAACGAAAAAAGTTCCTGAGCAAGAAAATTTGTCAGGTATTGACGAATTAGTTGAGAGACCGAGTTGGAGGCAATCAGAAGTTGATGTCGGGAAAGACTTTCCAGGCTATGAACCTCAAAAATCATTTCTTAATGGTAATGAGGTACCTCATGGAACTAAGGGAAGTGTGAGACCTGAGTATTATAAGGCTGGTCATAGTATAGAAGTTAAAAATTATAATGTACAAACTAGTAAGGGTCGGAGTAATCTAGTGAATAATGTTAGTAAACAGGTTAAGCAGAGAACACATAATCTTCCTGAGAGTACAAAACAAACAGTTGTTATAGATGTTAGAGGTCAAAATGTAGACTCTAACGTGTTAAAACAAATCAGAGATAATATATTATCCAAGTCGGGACTTGATGTCCAAATTTTATTTAAAAAATAGTATTAAAGAAAAGAAAGGAATATAGTTGTAATGGTAGTTGGTTTGAAAGCGGATTTTTTTTGGTATTCTATAGGGGAACCAGATTTTTTACATTCCTTCTTTTCGAGTGTATGTATAAATCTTGAGAATGGTCGCTGGGGCGAAAAATTTCCGATAGTAATGAAAAATTTATATAGTGGTCAATTAGCTGTTGAACAGATAAGCCAAGCATCTGTAGAACTGGAGCAAATAGAGAGAGAGTTTCAAGTTCTTTCTCCCGATAAGGTAATTTGGGATGCTAATGATTTATCAAAAACACCACCTTGGGGAGATAATATAAGTACGGATGTAAAAAATCTATCTGATTATTATTTAACTAGTTCAGGTGATAATATTTTTACTACATTTAAAAATGCATTCAGAGATGGATTGAAAGAAAATGTTCCAATTGAAATACTAAATTTATAATTTAAAGAAGTTCTCGTTATCTGTATATGGTAATGGATAAGGTTGGTTATAATTTGGAGCAGTTCAATATTCTCAATTATAAAACGACCAATCGTATTGGTTATCAGAATTCATCCAGATTTTATATGTTAATAATTTTACGAAAAAGGCGATAGATGCTACAGACGAGATTTTTTTCTCACATTTAACAGACGGTGTGGTTAATCCTAAACCAATAAATTTAGATTATTTACCTACAGAAAAGTAATAGTTAGTACTCAAAAAGTCACTTGAAGAATTAGTTTCTTTAAGTGATTTTACTATAACTGTAGCGGGTGCCTAGTAGCTATTGTAGCAACCGCAGGAGCAGCAACTCCTCTTGTTGTAGCAGCTGGTGCAACACTTGGTACAGGTACTGCTTTATATGGCTATTCGAACATGATCGAGGCCGAACAAGATATTATTTATGGCTCTCTAGGCGATACCAAGAGTTTTGCGGTCAATCCTATCCGAGATACCATTTTCTTGGGAAATAACCAACTCTATCACCAAACTGGTCAAATCTTTAGTATTGGTAGTTCCATTATTGCCCCCATCGGTCAAACTGGAAGTGTTGTAAAAGGCCTAGCTCAATTTGGTGGCGGTGCTTTAGGAGCATGGGGCGGAGGAGAAGTTGGATATCATGGTGCCAAACTTTTAGGAGCTAGTGACTCACAGGCCAATGCGGCGAAGTTTCTAAGTAGTATGGCTGGTGCTTCGGCAGGTTCTTCTTTGGCAGGGAAGTTTAGCTTGAATAAACTGACAACGAAAAAAATGCCTGAGCAAGCATCACCGTATAATAAGGAGCAGGTTCTTAAAAACCTTGAAGAGAGTCGCCTTGCTAGAAATTCATCTAGAATGGATGATTATCTTAGAAAAGAATATGAACTTCAAGGAAAATACTTTGCAGAAAGAATCGTTTGGAAAAACGGGAGATATGCGTATATATCTAGCGAGATTGATAAATCAACTGGTCAGTTGACGCCTGTTAGATATCGCTCGTATTTAAAGAATGATGGTTCTATTAACTGGCCATTACATAATGGTTTTACTCTTAAAAATGGGAAACCAGTTATGAATCCAGCTAATCTAAAAATAGGTGATATAATTGATCGATTTGGAGAATCAGGTGGAACATTTACTAGTCCAGTTGAAGGTGGTAAAATAACACCTTTTAATCAGAGGGGGTTGCCGTACCCAGAGGATTATCAAGTTTATCATCAATATAAGGTCATTCAAAACATTGATTTGAAAAACGTTGAGAAAGCTTATCAAAACCTACCACAATCAGATAAATTTATACTTGATAAATTAATGAGGGATTATAAATTTACTCTTGAAGATATAGCGAATCCTCAAAAGGGGACGATTGATATTGTTTTTGGTTCTGGTGGAGGTACTCAAGTTAAATTTGGAACCTCAGTAAGTTGGTATGAGAAGTTAGGGTTGATAGAGGAGATAAAATAATGGAAATTTTGAAATTATATAAACAACAACTTTTAGAAGAAATTCAAAATTTAGGTTACGAAAGTTTAAGGTATTCAATATTTTCTGATAAAAATCCAGGTGAATGGGAAGTAGTTATTGAGTTTGATAAGTTAGAACAACTATATTTTATATACGGGACAATGGACAGGGGTAGCTATAATGGTAAACATTCATTCAAAACTTTTGAGGAAGCAAAAATAGCGTTTCTACAATTTTTATATGATATTATATTGATAAATAAATATTATGTTGAACAAAATATGCCTACTAATTATTATTCTCCGCTGTGGTCAAAGAATCCCCCCGATATTGATCCTAGGATAAGTCAGTAGCTTTTAATTTCAGCTAATATCTGCTCTTCAAGGACAAGCATTAAATGGAATGAAGAGTTATTTGGCAGAAGTTCATTATCCGATTATTTTGGTCTTGGGAACTTTAATGCAGGATTATTCCGCTTCCCTCTTGCTTTATAAAGACGGTTATTATAATATAGACAATGCTTCCAAAGCAAAATTGCCGGAGCAAAACCTTACGACTCTTAAGAGTGATTTGGAGGGATCGCGTAATAATTTACAGAATCAGCTTGATTTATTGAGTACTGAGAAGGCCAAGATTAATGACATTTTGACCTATAGAGGGATGAGTCATACGACGACCATTATGAAGTACAACTCTCTGATTAATGATTTGAATAGACTTCATCAGAGTATTGCTCAATATGAATCTCAGCATACCATGCAAGATTTAGTGCCCTTCAAGGAGCTTTTAGCATCAACTAAACGCTTGTTGGCAAGTTATGGGAGTCAATCAAGGAATGTTGGTAGTTATCAACCTGGTTCTATAGGTCAGCTTCAACAAATGCAGGAAGTTGCGGCAGCTTATAGCAATGCGGTTAATCACTTATCAAATCGTACAGATCGGATTAGGACGGCTCAGGAACGTGATGCCGTTCGTTGGGAAGCCATTGCAGCCGAAGAGCGTCGTAATCAGGGAGTTCTAAATTTTGTGGTTGGTGCTTTAACGGTTGTAGGTGGTGTAGTAGCTATTGTAGCAACCGCAGGAGCAGCAACACCTCTTGTTGTAGCAGCAGGAGCAACACTTGGTACAGGTACTGCTTTATATGGCTATTCGAACATGATCGAGGCTGAACAAGATATTATTTATGGCTCTCTAGGAGATACTAAGAGTTTTGCGGTCAATCCTATCCGAGATACCATTTTCTTGGGAAATAACCAACTCTATCATCAAACTGGTCAAATCTTTAGTATCGGTAGTTCCATTATTGCACCAATTGGTCAAACTGGAAGTGTTGTAAAAGGCCTAGCTCAATTTGGTGGCGGTGCTTTGGGAGCATGGGGCGGAGGAGAACTTGGTTATCACGGAGCCAAACTTTTAGGAGCTAGCGACTCACAGGCCAATGCGGCGAAGTTTCTAAGTAGTATGGCAGGTGCTTCGGCAGGTTCTTCCTTGGCAGGGAAGTTTAGCTTGAATAAACTGATAACGAAAAAAGTTCCTGAGCAAGCACCGCCGTATAATAAGGAGCAGGTTCTTAAAAACCTTGAGGAGAGTCGCCTAGCTCGTGAAAGTTCTAACTTTAAGTCCAGTTATGTAAAAGTTGAAAAGTCCATTAATCAAAGAATTGAGCTCCAAGATGAGTTGAAAAGAAGGGTTTCCGATTTCGACTATGATACTGCTTCTAGTAAACAAAAGGGAAACTATAGCGAGATTAGAACTTATGATAATCTGTTGAATTCAAGGAGTGGTGAGACCTCTATCTATGTTTTAAGGCGTGTTGGCAGGGACATCCCAGAAAGTCTGGATGCTAAATTAGAGCGTGGAATTGATGGTATTTACATCAATGAGTCTGGTGCTGGACCTAAGGTTATTATTGATGAGGCTAAATTTAATAAATCTAAACTTAATCCTTATACAGCTGATGGTAAGCAAATGAGTTACGAGTGGATTAAGAACAGAATTCATGAGGATGATTTTGCTAATCTAGAAGATTATTTTAGGGTAAAGCAAGCCATTGATAAAGGGAATTACGAAGCCGTTTTGAGTAAAGTCAATATTGATGGAAATGTTAGTCATTTCCGTTTGGATATGGATGCGAATATTATTGGAACATGGCCATAAGGAGTTATTATGCAAGTAAGAGATAAATTAAATACTTTAGAAAATTATAGTAAATCAAGAGACTTTTATTGTATGCACAATAGAATGATTGCGGATGATATTTTAGAGATAAAAGAGGATGAGAAGAAAGGAGTGCAAAGAAATCATTTTCCGAATGCGAGAGTAATAAGAAATATGAATGATTCAATTGCGATGAATTTATTCAAAATTTTCAAAAATAGATATTCATCAGGAAGTTCAATGTCTGAAGTAAGAGAGGCTTTTCTCGCTTATTTAGAAATTAAATCTCTTGTCTTAAATGGCCATATTCATTATTTGGACGATTTGGATATTATTTCAGTTGGTATTCTATTAGATATCGATGCTGCAACAATGGCACCTTTTATTGAAAATATTGAGAAAGTTGATTATCAAGATTACTTGATGGACTTTCTGATTCGTTACTACCGTCCTGATTGGCCACAACATGAGGAGATTCGCTTTAAACGCCCTTACGCTCACGCTAAAGCTATCATCGAAGCAGAGAGTCAGGAGAAGGCACTTGGTGCTTTGAGACATTATGTCTTTAGCAAGTGGTATCCAGGCTCTAATGATGCCCCTTGGTATAATAGCCATAAGTCAAAAAATCCAGCCTTTCATGCTGGGTATTGGAGTTTCGAAGCTGGAGCTATTGCCAAGATATTGGATTTAGATGATAGTAGTCTTGAGGGACAGCAATATTATCCTTATGATATGGTACATTGGAAGGGTTAGTCATTGTATCAAGTTGATTTTAGAAATCATCTAGCCCGATGTTCTTTTTAGGAATTAACTGATATACTAAAGAATAACAGATTGTATTAGCAGAGCTTGTTTTTCAGCTCTGCTATTTTCCAAGAAAAAGTTGTTGATGGTGCAACACTTGGTACAGGTACTGCTTTATATGGCTATTCGAACATGATCGAGGCCGAACAAGATATTATTTATGGCTCTCTAGGCGATACCAAGAGTTTTGCGGTCAATCCTATCCGAGATACCATTTTCTTGGGAAATAACCAACTCTATCATCAAACTGGTCAAATCTTTAGTATCGGTAGTTCCATTATTGCACCAATTGGTCAAACTGGAAGTGTTGTAAAAGGCCTAGCTCAATTTGGTGGAGGTGCTTTGGGGGCATGGGGCGGAGGAGAACTTGGTTATCACGGAGCTAAACTTTTAGGAGCTAGTGACTCACAGGCCAATGCGGCTAAATTTTTAACTAGTATGGCTGGTGCTTCGGCAGGTTCTTCCTTGGCAGGGAAGTTTAGTTTGAATAAACTAAACACTAAAACTCCTAATGAAATTCCGCACTCCACCTCTACTCCCCCGCTAGATGTTCTTGATGAACCTGTCAAAGTAAATACCTTTGATTCTTGGGATGACATGAAGAATGCACATAAGGGAACAGTAACCAAATTTGTTCAAGACAACAAACCTAAAGGTTCTCCAGTAGTCAGAGATTGGTTTAATAAGAAAAACGGAACATTGACGATTGAAGAATTTGCGGACGGTAGTCAAGTCTGGAAATATACTAATTCTGATGGTGTAACTGTTCCATATTCTTTAAAAGAAGTTAATGGTCAAATGGTGCATGTGGTTGATTTCCCAGAAGAGGTTATGTATCATGGCGACAGGGATCTTGCCACAGTTTCTATTAAACAATTTACAGGAGATAGAGCATTAGACAGGCGTTTAGCTGTAGAAGAATTTGCAAAGCAAGGAATTGATGATTTGACTGGTTATGCAATACATCATGATTATAAAAATGGTATTTTACAGTTGGTCGATATAGATATTCATTCACAGTTCTCTCATTATGGTGGATTTTATTATTTGAAGTAGGAGTTTAATATGTTGATTTCGAAGTTTGAAAATAGTTTACGGTCAGTTTCTAATTTAGAGATCAGATGACTATCAAATTGCCTGAATTATATTTAAAGTTCTTGAAAAGTATAACGGTGGTATACACCCAAGACAACAATAAAGATTGGAAGAAAAAAAGATGATATTATTGCTTTTTTGGAATGAGAATATGGAGCAAAAGTATATTTGAAATTAAAAAGTATGGTCTCTTGGACGATTTAAAAGAATTAAATTTATTTCTATTGTATGAATAGTGGTGGAGATTATTATGTCATTTCTATTTCAGAACAAGATTATGGAGCATATACTCTTTATCATGATTTGTTAGGTAAGAAAGTACTGGTAGCAGAAAATTTTATTAAATTTATCGAATTAGCTCACAGGAAAAAATAGGCAGGGTTAGAACACTCGAGGAACGAGAGGCTATTGCTATTTCTAATGGTTATGCTTATAAAATTAGAAATTGAGACCAATTTGCAGAAAGAAATTGATAAATTTAGTAATATAAACAAGAAGAGATTGTCTTATAGTCATTTAGTGTTAAAACAGTAGAATAAGATTTATGAATACCAATCCTAGACTTTCGTACTTGTTTCCTGATTAATTAAAAACCTCTGAAGTTACTCTTGACTTCAGAGGTTTTTACTGGACGCTTACTTTATTTTTATGTTTCGATATTTTTAGATTTGGAACCAAAAAAATTTTTATTTTTTGCCTTTTTTACTCATGCTTTACATCACTAATCGATTTATAATGAAGTTGTAGGGAAACATAGTTACAAATAATTACTTATTCAAGGAGGAATTTATGATGAATAATACTAATCCGGAAATTTATGTTCAAACTGCAACTGATCAAGAAATTGCATTATTAGTCGGTGGTGCTGGAAGTGGGCTTGTTAAGACTTTAACCAAAGATTGCCCAGGCTTTTTATCAAATATCTGTGTAAACATTGGATTCATCTCTGGTTGTAAAAACTGTTAAAATAAAAATTAGTTTGTAGCTATGTAGCTATATATGCCCTATCATATTTTTTGATAGGGCATTTCCTGTTATTCTATTTAGAGGTAATATATATGGCAAATAATATAGCAGAGGAAAGAAGTTTTGATGTAGTCATATCGAAGGTTATAGAAGAATTTTCATTCGCCACTTCAAAATTTAATGGAGTGTGCTCCTTTTCTGACAGCATTTTTAATAGTTTTAAAGAGGAGTTCAGAAAAATACTACTTCCTGTATTAGTCCAAGAAATTAATTTATTTAGGATAGAGAAAGGAACCAATGCAAAATATAAAGAAGACAATGAATTTTGTAACAGTATACTTAATGACGGATTATACTTTCTTGATAAATATCCAGTCTTAAAAAGAAGATTAAAGTTATTAAAGGACAATTATGAGCAGAGTATTGAATGTTTTTTAGCAAATTTAAGCCAAAATTATAATGAAATTATAGAAAATTTTGACCTGAATAAGGAAAATATAAATGTTAAAATAGTATCAATAGTGGGAGACAATCATGGTAGTAATAGGAATATAAGCTTTCAACTTCAAAGTAAATCATTTTTTTATAAAACTTCAGGATATACTCTGTATCCAATTTTGAATGAATTAAATCGTAGAGTATTCGACTCCAAGTATTTCAAGTTTCCTGATACATTTGTTGGTAACAATTTTATGATTCAAGAGAAAATTGACAATTTATCTTGTCATGATAAAGATCAAATTCATTTATTTTATAGAAATATGGGAATACTTCTAGCATTTACGTATGTGTTGAATGGAAATGATATGCACAATGAAAATATTATTGCTTGTAAAGAACATCCCTATGTAATCGATTTTGAAACGTTAATAAATCCTGTGTCTCAACTAGAGGGAAAAATTTCAAACAGTATCTTTTCAACTGGGTTATTACCCATGAAATATAGACGAAATTTTGATGGAATATTTGACTGTAGTAGTATAGGTCAAGAGAATATTGTTGTAAAAAAAATTTTTGAAGAAATAAACCCGTTTAGTTCAGAAGTACGCTTAATATTAAAAGAGCATCAATTTAAAGACATTAAAGAATTTTTACCAGTGCTTGATGATGTTCATGTCTCGGCTAATAAGTTTTTAGGTGATATTGAATCTGGATTCATCTTTGGTTATTCAAGGTTAAGAAGTTATTATAAAATTTTAAAAACAGTAATCTTAAAGTATAAAAATGTCTTACAGTGTAGATTGGTATTAAGAAATACGTCTATATATTCAGCACTTATTGATCGAATAACTGTACCAGATTTATTGATGGACGAGCTAAAAACAAGAAATATTTTAACAAGTTTCTTAAAAGAAATACCTGTGATTAATAGTCATGAAAAGAAGTACATCATGATTGAAATTGATCAATTGGTTAATGGTGAAGTTCCATTGTTTACATTTGGTAACTTTGGAACTATTTCAATGACTGACGCAAAAAATTTTATGAGTCTGTACGATTCTATAGATTTTAAGTTAAATTGTATGTCTGAAGCAGATTTACAATATCAATTAAATCTTCTTAGAGTCAGTTTAAATATTGATAATTACAATTTTTCTCAAGTGCGAAATAATCATCTTGAAGCAGATGTTAAAAAATTAGTAAGAGAGTCAATCTTTAGTGATACACCGCCGTATGCTCTTACCCTTCAGAAAGATCCTAATGGGAATTACATATATGGAGAATCTAATTTGGGATTGTATGAAGGGAAGTTAGGATTGTTATTATCTTACGATGAATTGGAAGAAATATTTGATTTAAAAGTTATTGAACAACAAATTATCAATTCAAAAGACGTAGGCCTAATTGATGGCTATGCTTCATTATTGCTTTATAAAAATTTAAGCAATTCTCCAATAAAAGAAGATGATATAATTCCCAATTTAGACTTTACTGAATTTGATATAATTGATGGAGTCGGTGGTTTAATTTTACAAAAATATTTGATATTTTTGAAAAATCCAAAATTTGTAGATATTGCTGAATTAAAGAAGTTAGGAGAAGTTTTTCTAGAATTAACAAAAGACCAGGAACAGTTTAAAGTGGGGTTTGCACATGGGTTTACTGGTATAAAAGTTATTTATAAAATATGTTCTCTTGTTTTACCAGATAATTCAGAGTTTGCTAATAGATTTAAATACTTTGAGAGTCGGGATAATATTATGTTATACCCTGGATCGGGATGGTGCAACGGTTTGACAGGATATCTTGTTTCTGAATATATTTTATTTAAAATAAGTAACGACTCTAAATATCTTGATAAAGTGTTATCTAATATTGATTATCTAATGAATAAGTTAAGTGAGACTGAGGATTATTCATTATGCCATGGATTTTTAGGCGGATTGGATTTCTTTCAAGTATTGAATCAAGATAATTTACTTTCTGACGAGTATCAGAAGAAACTGAAAATGTTGGAGGAAACCTTAATTTTTAAGTCCAATCACAATAACATTCTGAAAAAAGATATATCGCTATTTACAGGAATATCAGGATTTCTCTACTATCTCAAACGAAAAAAAAACACTTAGAGGTTCTGTTATTACTCTAGGATTTTTAGGTAAAGAGCAATGAAAAAAATAAGAGAAAAGTTACAAACCCAGCAAAATGATTGCGGACCATGTTGCTTAGCAATGATTTTGGATTATTTAGGAAGAGATGTTGAGCTATCAGAACTATATCAATACAAGAATACTGCTGTTGGGTGGAGCATGGGAGATATAAAGAATGTTGCAAAACAATTCTGTGTAGATGCTGTTGTGCTTAGAGTAGATGATATGAAAGGTATGTCATCAATAGTTCTTCCAGCAATACTTTTTTGGGATTTCTCACATTTTGTAGTGTTAGAAAAGTACAATGAGTTAGAGGCAACTATACTTGATCCTAATTATGGTCGAAAAACTCTTAACAAAGATACATTTATAACATTTTTTTCAGGTTATTGTATGGAGCTAAAGCCCAATCAATCTTTTATTAAGCGAAAGTTATCCATAATAAATAAGATATCTAGGATCAGAAATACCAAAATTTGGAATTTTGAGCTTGGTAAAACCTATTCTATTGCTTTGGCGAGTTACAATATATTTTTATTAATGACACCTATTTTAATAAGTAAATTAATTAATAACTTGTCAACAAGAGAAATCAATATACACAGAGTGTTCTTTTTAATTGGTGTAATATGCTTAACAGCTGTCTTGAATTATATTTTAGAAAAATTACGGAGTCAAAAAACTATAATTCTTGAAGAAAAATCAACAGTTAATATCTATGAGAAATTATTTAGTTTAACTGAATCTGAGATAGTTAGATATCATAGTGGCGATATTATGTCACGAATATCGCTTAATCCTCAAATCTGTAGATTTTTGGCAGTTGAAGTGCCCAATATGATTATCTCAACAATGCTTATTTTCTTAGCAAGTCTATATCTAATATTAAATGCTGGAATCTACGCCAGTATGATAATTTTGCTAATTTTACTAATCGCTATCATTAACTGTATATTTATTACTGATTTAATAAAATTATCTAAAAATGAAAGTTATAAACGGTCTATATTTAGAAGTGTTGCCAGTGATGGTATCCTAGCTTATAATTTTTTAATTGGATCAGGGATTGCCCATCGTTATCTAAAGAAGATTAAAAGTAGTTTATTAGACTATGTACAGTCGCAGATTGATAGAGGAATTGCAGAAGCTAAATCGGTTACATTCCAGCAAACTACGTCGACATTCTTTTCTCTTTTAATTTCTATTGTGAGTCTAGTTATAGTTATATTGAGTCCTGAAAAAAGTGGAGAAGTGGCTTTGATTAGTTCTATGGCTATGATATTATATTCTCCCATGATGGGAATTGTAAGTAGTCTTATTAACGCAGCTAGTCTGTATCCAAATATTGAAAGACTTATTGATTTAGTAGGAGAAGAACAATCTCCTAAAACCTTTGCAAAGCTTCAAAATGGCATAGTTGATGTTGATGAGTTATCATATCGATATGATAATAATTCGGCTTATCTTTTCAAAAATCTTTCGTTTTCTCTTGAGGACGGAGACACTCTTTTTATAACTGGAAAATCAGGTAGCGGTAAAACCTCTTTGGTTAAAATCTTACTGGGCTTACAAAGTATTAGCGGAGCAGGTAATGAGGGAAGAATAACTATTGGAGGGGTTAATTCTCTAAGCCAAAAGTTAGATTTAAGAAGAGATGTTTGCTATATATCACATCCGTCAATTCTTTTTAAAGGCACTTTGAAGTCAAATTTGAAATTATTCTGTCCAAACTATACTGTTGAAGAATTAATGTTAGCAATTGATAAACTAAATCTTTCAGATGTGTTCTCTCATGTTTTAAATATTGAAAATTTATTTATATTAGAAAATGGTACTAATTTTTCAACTGGTCAACGTCAAAGAATAGGAATGATAAGATTATTTTTGCAAGAATATAAAGTTATTATTTTAGATGAGCCAACAAGTAATATGGATTCCGAAAACGCTAAAGCCATTATGGCAGCTATTGATGGCCTTGGAGCAACTAAAATTATTATTACACATGATAAAGAATTAATCAAACCTGGATCAAAACTATTAGAATTAGGAGTGGAAGAAAATGGATATACATTTAAATCATATAAGTAAGAAATATGGTGATCGAATCATTTTAAAAGATGTTACTATTAGGATTCCTTCAGGGAAAATTTATGGGTTTATTGGGGCTAATGGAGCTGGTAAAACCACAACGATGAAAATCCTTACAGGATTATTACCTGCAACAAAAGGTAACGTATACTTTGATGGGGTAAGTCTTAAAGACTTAAAAAATCAGGAATCAACATTCGGAGCATTTATTAGTACACCAAGTTACTATAAAAACTTAACGGCTTATGAAAACTTAGCTATTATACAAGAAGTTCTCAAAAAACCGAAAGAAGAAATTGATCGAGTTTTAAATTTAGTGGGCTTAAGTGAAGCCTGCAATAGAGTAGTCTCTTCATTCTCGTTTGGTATGAAACAACGCCTTGGTTTAGCATTTGCTTTTCTGAATGATCCAGATATACTGGTACTAGATGAACCTACGAATGGACTAGATCCGAAAGGAATTGTGGAAATCAGAGAACTCTTATACAGACTAGCTAAAGAAGAAGGGAAAACGATTTTTATATCAAGCCACCATATTAGTGAAATTGAAACAATTGCGGATATGGTCGGTATAATACATGATGGCGAACTCATTTTTGAGGGTCCCCTCTCTGAACTTTATAATAAGAGGGAAAGCTCATATCATTTGGAAGTTGCAAATCCATATGTTCTGAAAAATGTTTTGAAAGCCCGAAATATCTCTTTTGTTCGAAAAGAAACTCATTTTGAAATAAAGACTTCCAAGCAAGATATACCAGTTTTAATAAAAGAAATTGTACAAGAAGGAGTTGATATTTTGGAGGTTTCACCAAATAAAAATCTAGAAAGAATCTTCTTAGACTTAACGAAAGGAGATGAAGTGTATGGTCACGCTGATAAAAAATGAAATAAGGAGGTTTGCGGGAACTCCCACAGCTTTGTTATTGCTTGGCATTACTTTTTGTTTGCAATTACTAGGAACAGTTTTTATCTTCAAATCATTAGATGTGCGAGTTGGGGAAATAGCGCAAACACCTTTTCAGAAGGCTATGCTGATCTTTTTGGGTTTTTCTGGATTAGTGAGTTTAGTGGTAAATGGGATTATTAACTATTTTGTTACTTCAACTGAGCACAATAACCATACTTGGGAATTACTCCTTTTAGGGATAGGCAAGAAAAATAAAATTCTCTTTTCAAAGTATTTCACAGTTACTCTGTCTTTAATTTCTTATCAGTTACTGTCAACTATTTTCTTTGTTATTGTTACACAGACCAACTTATCGTTAGTAATTGATTGGTCTAGGGTATTCTTAGTTTTATCGTCCACTATATTTTTCAGCTTACTCACGATGACACTTCAGTTTTGTACCCATCTGTTAATAAAAAACAGTATATCTGCCCTAAGCAGTGTTATTATTCTTATTTTGTTGCAAACTCTTTTTGCTTCTAATCCGATTTTTGTTTATGTGTTTCCAATAAATGGCATTTCTTATTTGATAACTTCTAGTGCTCTTAATCCAATGATAATTTTACTAATCACTCTAGGGAATATTATATGGAGTGGTGCTGTTCTTTTAGTCACTACTAAAAAATTTCATCTTTAGTAGGTAAGTTTGAAAAAATAACAGTTAATTTATGTCTGGTTTATCGTAATTTTGAGCACGCTAAAAAGAAGGCTTGAAAACTAAGCAACAGAGAATCTGTGTTGTTGTGTGAAGCGAATAGCGTTTTGAATAGACATTGTCTTGTTTTGGTTTTCTGTGTACAGCGTCACAGTTAGTTGTGCTTG
Source organism: Streptococcus ruminantium (assembly GCF_003609975.1). Taxonomy (NCBI): domain Bacteria; kingdom Bacillati; phylum Bacillota; class Bacilli; order Lactobacillales; family Streptococcaceae; genus Streptococcus; species Streptococcus ruminantium. The sequence continues at coordinate 1,193,441 of NZ_AP018400.1, read as the reverse complement.
ATGGGATGAGCTAAACCTATAAAATTAGAGGTGGAGACAGAGCTACTCACCTACTTATCTCTCCGTGATCTGTAGTCGTAATAGGCCTTCTCATTTTATAATATAAAGGAAAAATAAAGGAACTGCACCCTTTCATTCGGTGTTTAGCCTTGAATGAAACGAAAGGAATGATTATAATTATGTGGAAATTAGAATTTTTAAAGTATAAGAGAACTTATTTAGCTCCTGTATTTATAGGGATAGGTATCTTTTTAGTCATTTTTCAAAGCTACGCAGGATATACAATCAAAGAGATTCCTGCAAAGGTTTTATTTGTGACAGGTCTAGACTTATACAGTAATCTTTTACTACCAGTGATGATTCCTGTATTCCTAATCATTTCTATTTACCGTGAAGTAGAGAATACTGCTTTTCAAAACTTAACAATAAAAGGAATCTCTAGCCAACAGATACAGTTCTCCATATTGAAATTTTATTGGATAGTAATACCACTCATATTTCTTTGTCACTTTTTTATTCCACTAGTATTTGTTGCCTTGAGAGGAGAGAGTGTCCTCAACGTGGTTATTGATAATAGTTTATTTTTGATCCTATCAATTTTAAGCATCGTTGCACTTGTCAATATTAGTCTGCTGATACATCAGTTCAGTGGGACTTATGTATTACCAATTTTAGTAGCTGTTGTAGGAGTCGTCCTCGGACGTCTCCCTTTAGGACAAATCATATGGATTGCTAACCCGTACTCTTATTTAAGTTATGTGGCTGATTTTAAATCATTTACTGCAATCCACTATTTAGCTATTTTCCTAATCATTTCTTTGTCTTTTATTGGTATAATACTACTTAGGAAAAAGAATAGATTTGAGTAAAACATGAGAAGAAATTTGTTAAGTACAGCGTATTATGCTTTGTTTATTACAGGATTTATTTATTTGTCCTTTAAAGGATTTCTAGATAACATCGAAACTAGCTTGCTTTTGCTTGTTTTAAATGTATTATTACTATTGGATTTTATTTTGCATAGAACAATTTCTATTAGGTCTAAAATTAGCAAATTTATTGTATGGTTAGTTAGATTTGGTCAGTGTCACTCTATTTTATTTGTCATAGGGGGGACTGCAGTTCCTATTTGGTTACAATATTTAACTGGCATCATAATCTATTCTTCATTAATATCCATATCTCTTAGCTTGTTTTTTCAAAAGTTACAGACTTCATTTTATCTGTTCATGATGATAGTAGGACTTTTATCTGGTACAAGCTTATTTTTTCCAGAATTGACTAGTCTTGCCTTTTCGCTTTATTTGGTTGTCACTTTCGTGATGGCTCTCTTAATTGTTTTTCTAAGGAGCAAGCAAACGTTTTATAGAAATGATTCCAATAGATTTTATTGGTTAATGGTGTTAATCTCTTATCTCATAATTTGTTTCACTTCTATCGGTTTCATTTTTTTTCAATCATCAGTTTTATTTTCTGGTTTATGGCTATTTTATTTTTTAGCTCTAATTGCAGGATTAGTACTCATCTTGTTTTATCATAATGACGCAGTATTTAGGCAAAAAGAACAATTGCTAACGATTATCTTTCTAGTTTTATTTTATATTGTTCTGTTTATTCTAATTTTAAATAGAAGGAGTTTAGTTGTTCTTGAAATTGTAACAATTATTGTATATACTCAGTACTTCTTACAGTTACTTGGAGAAAGTTACAGACTAATAACTGGAAGTACGTATTCTGATTATGTAGGGATTAGTTCAGTTTTGAAAGAGGAAGCTTTGAATCAAGAGTTTGCGAATTTCTTGCATGATAATATTCTTCAGGATATAAACGCTTTGATTCAGTTATCTCGATTGGATAATCCAAGTATCGCTGTCAAAACGATAGAAGAAAGATTAGAGTATCTCAATATTTTTGTCCGTGAGCGAATGAATCAGTATAGTCCTCAGTTACTCAAAGGGTTATCATTATATGACAATTATCGTATGGTGCTAAAATCGTTTGAAAAACGTTATCCTGAAACGGCTATTTCTCTAGCATTTTATTCAGCAAAAGATTTAGTAATCTACCCTCCTTATGATTTTCTAATTTACAGATGGCTAAGAGAGCTCGTTAATAACTCCTATAAATACTCCAGAGGCCAAACGATTACTGTTACATTGGTTAGAGATGGACGGGAGCTCTCTTTGTCGGTCATTGATGATGGTTGTTATCAAAAGCTAAAGCCTTTTAAACACGGACACGGGTTGTCAGTTTTGGAAGAACAAGTAAAGGCAGTAGGAGGAGCTATTACCTTTCAACAAGCTGATTCTAATGGATTGCAAGTTGATATCAAACTGATGATGGAAGGAGAGAAAGCGATTGAAAATTTTATTAATAGATGACCATAGCCTGTTTGCAGAGAGTTTAGCCTTAGCTATACATCAGTATCAGTCAGACATTCACATTGATATTGTGACTAATGAGGATGATTTTAAAAAATTGTTTTCAACTTTGACAGAATATCGAGTGATATTGTTAGACATTAACTTAGACAATAAATTTAGTTCAGATGGTTTTGAAATAGCTCAAGATATTTTAGAGAAATACAGCGACTGTAAGATTGCACTATTAACAGGCTTTGATTTACCTGTATATGAATATCAAGCTCAACGAATTGGGGTAAAAGGATTTGTTCCTAAAAATATAAGTTCTAAAAAATTAATTCAAATTATTAAAGATATCTCCTGCGAGAAAGACTATTTTCCCAATCAGAATTATTTTATAGATGGACTAACAGAACGTGAAAAAGAGATTCTTATGCACTTAGGCAATGGTGAAAAACGAAAAGATATTGCGAAATCTCTTTATATTTCTGATAGGACTTTAACAAACCATATCCAAAATATATTAGAAAAACTTGAAGTGGATTCAACTTTAAAGGCGGTTATAAAGGCTCAAAAGTTAGGATATATCAAATAATTACCCTTTTTACTCATGATTCTTTACTACGACTTCAGTATACTGATATTGAGGAGGTTGAAATTCATGAAAAAATCCATACCGTACGTTTTTCTCGTTCTATCAATAGCTTTTTTGGTCAATGCTATCCGAATATATCTTGAGAGTAGGTCTTTGTACGTTGTTGATGTTCTGTTGTTCATAGTGTTCTTGGTGTCATCTTTTATATCTAAGAAAAAATATCAAAGCAAAAATGTTTAGTCTTGTTTAATATACCATTTTAAAAATAGCGCTTTAAAGGAGAATGAGATGTCAGTTGCATTAAAAGTTGGTCTGCGCTATTACACTGTTGGATCAGTTGGGTTCTTTAATTCATTTTTTTTCAACTGTATTTATACGCCTTGAAAATTCAAAATGGGGTAGTCGATATCCAATCCTTATGAATGAATTGTATTATGGTAGAGTTTCAGTGTATAATTTAAAGGATTGTCTGCTTGAACTGCAGAATATTCGAATAGAGTTTAGCAAGTTGTCGTCTTATGACAATGTTTGGGATTTTGAGAACTTAGAAGAATCTGCTCCTTGGGGAAATCAAATTTGCTCGGAAATTAAACTACTATCGGATTATTTCATCACTTTAAATGGTAGTAATTTACTGGATGTGATGATTAGGGTGTTTGAACATGCAATTTCAGTGGAAAAACCTTTTGAAATAAGTACCATTTAGTTATGTGCTATAAGAAATACTAGCAGTACTCAAAAGAGGTTGGGACAATAGTCCAATCTCATATATAAAAAGCGAACAAACCAAGATTCTGATTGTCAGAAAACTAGTTTTGTTCGCTTTTTTTGTTCAATTCTAGATCTAAAGGACTTGATAATTGAGATTTTCAAAATTGAAAATCTTTTTGTCCCAAGCTCTTTACTGTTCTATAGGCATAAAGTTTCCAACTATTTTCCCTACAATTCTTGGATTATCCTCGGCTGGTGCAAACTTATCTGGATAGGAGTCATTGATTGAAACTAGTCGATAGCCATCTTCTTCAAGATAAACTTTCTTGATGTATAATTGGTCGTTCCAGGCTATGGCGTAGACTGCACCGTCGTAATCAAAACCACCTTCTCTTATAAGAGCGACCTCTCCATCTTGATAAACTGGTTCCATAGAGTGACCGTCAATCCATGTCGCTACATCGTAGAGGTATTCCCTATCTGTGAAAACTTCCTTAGTTTCGTATTCATCCCAGATATCGTTACCGTACCCAGCTGATAGAGCCACGTTGTCAAGGACATGAACAGAGAAGAGTGGGACAACTTTTTGTTTCATGAGAAGGTCATGAGTGAGTTCATCGACCTTTTTTTGTTTGTCTTGTTGAGCTGTTTATAAAGAGTGAGATGAGGGTGTTCTTCCTGCAGGTTATCTGGGTGAGTGTGTAGGAGTTGAACTAGTTCTTGAAGGTGTTTTTTATTGGGAACAGTTTTGCCTGTTTCCCAAGCTGAGAGAGTTGCTCTGGTGACACCTAGTTTATTTGCGATAGCCGTCTGAGATAGGTTATTAGCTAATCGATAGTGTTTTAGTTTACTGGGTGAGAACATCAGTAATTCCTCTTTTTCTCATTTGTCATTTTATAACTTGACAAATTGTGCCATAGGCTATAATAGAATTTAAGATAAAAGAAAAGGAGTCCTGCCATGTCCAGACCATCTCTTGAAACCCATATCTAAAAGAAGTATTATAACCTCCTTTTTGCTAAGGCCAGGGCATTTTTGATTGAACACAAAGAGGAGATTGATTTATCAACTAGAAATATCCGAAATCCCAGAAATTATATCGAGTTGATAGATATTGATGTCTATGCTATTTACACCTCTATGTTAGACAATAACCGTTTGGAGATGGAGATTGTGGTAACTGACTTTGTGGAAGTGAGCGAGCGGTATAAGGGAGAGTTAGAGGTAGATGAGAAAACCATCTGGCTCTCGCTGGTCACAGAAGTTGTCCTAGACAATGGTATTCAGTCTTTTGTTATTCAGTCAGTTGACCTGAAAGAACAAAATAGAAGGTGTAGCCGAGCCCTTAGTCGGTCAGGTGTCCCCTACATCAAAAAGGCAGACTTTGATGAGTTGGCCAATGCCTTTCTAGCCAAATACTACCCACAAGCCCTCAAGTCACCTACCAAGATTGACGTGACAGAGCTTGTAGCTGCTATGGGGCTTACCGTCATTGAAACCAAGCTCTCTTCTGACTTTTCCATTTTTGGTAAGATGATCTTTAAGGATACTGAGATAGAGACTTATGATGCCAACAATCAAACTATCAGACGACTAATCAAGAAAGGAACAATTTGTGCGTATGGGGGAAGAGAAAATGACTAAGTGATTTTTATATGTATAGATAGAGAAAAGGTGGTATAATTGAAATGAGACTCTTGCTTTGAGGGTTACATGGAGGAAAAATGACTGATTATCAAGTGATGTCGGATAAGGCAATCTATACAGTTTCTGAGGATATAGAGGCAATGTTAGCCTGTCTTTATTTGTTGCACGATGAAGATGATTTTCTTGCTCTAAATCTTTATTCTAAAGCCCAAATTGAAGATTGGAAAAAACGTTATCGCTTTTTATTTGAAACCTTTCATGCGGTAAAGGATTTAACAAATATTTCCATTCTTGATTTTTTACTTGATAGCATTTCGGAAGAGCTTAGTCTAGACTCGATTCAATCAAGTATTGCTAGGTTAAATAAGGGAGAAAGAATTTACCGTTTAATTGATTGGCCATATGATTGTGGCATAGCTTCGGAAACCATTTTAAAGGCTCTTAGCGACGATGGAATTTTAAATAGTCTATTTTTTACTGTGCAAGAAAGTTGCTCTAACTTTTTAGGTTTTTCTTGTTTTTTACGAGAAAATGACCGCTACTTGAATGAATTTTTCGATTTATCAAGAGAGTTGATAAATGATGCCTTGAGAGAAAAACTGGTCTCTAGTGAAAAACAGTTTTGGGACTTTAAAAACAACTTAATACAGGATCTTCAAAATGAAAGTCCATTTGAAGTGTCACAACGCATGATGGGAAAAAAGTTTAAAAACGTAGGCCCTTATGACCATTATTATTTTGTACCAACACTTTTACTTTTTAGGAAATGTGTAAGATTATTCTATAATGATGGAACTAGCAATAATAAGCAAATCTTGATTTATAATATCAGTCAGCCTCAGTTTAGTACGATTTCTTTATTGCCTGTTCTCAAAATAATTTCTGATGAGACCAGGTATCAAATCTTGAAGCTATTGCAACACACCTCTCCTTTGAATAGTAAGGAGCTCAGTCGTGAGTTGCAACTAGCACCTTCAACCGTTTCACATCATATCTCACTTTTGAAAGACGTAGGCTTGATCAATGAGGAGCCGGTTAAAAATTCAAAGTATTATTCTATATCAGAAACAAAAATGAAAGAAGTACTAAAGAAATTACTTGAGGACTTTTCGATTGACCTGTAAATATAAAGAATGTGGTGTAACAGCCACATTTTTTTATTGACATAAAAATAAAATTCTATTAAAATCGAATTAGATGTGTATCGATTTTGATAAAGATAGAAAAGAGGTTTTATGGATTCAGTAGTTAAAGTTCAACAGTTGAGCAGAGAATATTCAGAAAAGAAGAGTTTCTTTAAACAGAGTCCTAGTGTTGTTAAAGCAGTTGAGGACCTCTCCTTTGAAATCTATCCAGGAGAAATTTTTGGCTTATTAGGTCCGAATGGTGCAGGCAAGTCAACTACAATAAAAATTCTTTCAACAATGCTTCTTCCTACATCAGGTGAAGTAGAAATATCTGGATTTGATATCTATAAAGATGAGCAACAAATTCGCGAGAGAATAAATTTCATTTTTGGAGGAGAAAGAAGTTTATATTTTAGACTTTCTGCTGAGGATAATTTGTTTTATTTTGCAGATTTATATAAGATACCTCGAAAGAAGCAACTGATTTTGATTCCAGCTTTACTTAAACAGGTTGGGTTGAATAGTGTTGCAAAACGTAGAGTAGAGACATTCTCAAAAGGTATGAAGCAGCGTCTTCAGATTGCTAGAGCATTGTTAAATGATCCTGAGATAATTTTTTTAGATGAACCGAGTATTGGTCTTGATCCAGTAGGAGCACTTGAGTTGAGAAACATCATAAAAGAGCTAGCTAAAAATGGGAAAACAATTCTTTTAACAACTCATTATATGGCTGAAGCTGAGGAACTTTGTGATAGAATTGCAATCATTAATCGAGGCGAAATTGTAACCTGTGGTACATTACCAGAAATTGCATCATTAATTTCAGATGAAGATAGAACAAAAATTCTTCAAGATAAAGTGAAAGAACAAAAAGAAATAGATGTAACACTGGAAGACATTTATTTGAATTTGGTGAGGTAGACAGGAGTATGAAAGTTATTATTTCTAGTGCTCTTGTACATATGAAGCAAGCGATAGCAAGAAGTATGTTTCGCTATTGTCTATTTTTAAATCCTCTGTGTAATGCTGTTCTCTTAGGGCTAATGTATAGTAATAGATCCAATCAAGAATTTACTTTATATGCTATTTTGGGAACCTCTCTATCTTCATTTTGGACGATTATTTGTTTTTCATCAGCGGCAGATATAAACAGAGAAAAGTATTTAGGGACGTTACCTATTTTATTCACATCACCGTCAGGTTTTAAAAAGATTATTTTTGGTAAATTACTTGGTAACAGTCTTTGGGGAGTAATAGCATTTTTGTTGAATGTATTTTTTGTGACCATATTATTTAATCGTTTTTTGGTTGTTAAAAATTTTAGCTTATTAGTAATTGTGATTGTCTTGGCAGTACTGACTTTTGTCAGTATAGGGATGCTAATGTGTTCAGCATTTACTTTATCAAGAAGTGCTCGGTTGTTAATGAACTTAATAGAGTATCCGCTACTGTTAGTAACCGGAATGGTTTTTTCCTTAGATGTTATCCCTCAATATGTTAAGTGGTTTTCGTATATTTTATCTCCAACATGGGTAATGGAAGGATTTGAACTGGCTGTATACGGTGGGAATTTAAAAGAGATATTTATTGTTATATCAATTCTCTCCTTACTTACCGTATTTAATTTTATAATTGCTTACTTTGCCTTTGTCAGTGTAGAGAAAAAAAGTAGAATTGACGCAACTTTGGAGGTGTATTAAATGGAAAGTATTTTAAGATTTTTTAGAAGGATTGTCTTTTCTTACAAACAATCCTCAATAATGTCGGATTGGAAAACATACATGATGTTTGACTTGATTCCTCCCATTTCACAAACCTTGTTTTTCTCTATGGTTGCCGGATACATTTACGGAACGGATTACATTCAAAAGTGGATGATTGGAAATGCGATACTCATTGCCTCTTTTGGCGCTTTGTTTGGTGTTGGAACACAACTGATGGTAGAGAAATACAATGGGACACTGAGTTTTCTAATGGCTTCCAAAACTAAGTTAAGCTCAATCTTGTTTTCCAGTGCCATTAGCACAATGATTACGAGTATGCTATCTGTAACTATAGGAGTGACATTAGTTAGTTTTATTTTAGGAATTAGTTGGAATATAAGAATGATTTCTTCGTTTGTTGTAGTTCTTTTTCTCTCCTCTTTTGTAGCCATGAGTTTTGGATATATATTTTCATGTTTTATTTTAATTACCAGTGAGACAAATCTTGTATTGAATTTAGCAAGTCGATTGTTGTTGATTTTTACCGGTGCTAATTTTCCAATTAGTAAATTACCTCATATTTTACAATGGTTTTCTAATATTCTACCTTTGACAAGATCTATTCAGATTGCTCAAGGTTTAGTAGAAGGAAATAGCCTTTCTAAATATTATGGACTAATTTATGAAGAGTTAGCCTTAGGTTTTTCTTTCATATTCGTAACTTCTCTTCTATTGAAATTTATGGAAAGAAAGTCACGTATAACTGGAAAACTGGAATTTACATAAGCATAGAGAGTATAATTATTTTATATAAATTAGATAGAGGCTGGGATTCATTGATAAAAATCTAGTCATTTCAGAAGATGGTGTCTCTCCCCTAAGGATAGATAGATTTGTAACAGTTGTTATCATATTAGGAGGAAGTAGCTACTTGTACAAAGAAATACTCTAAGGCACTGGAGCTTTTAAGTGAGAACATTGAATTGCTTGATGATAAGTGGGAGAGAATATTAGAAGAAAATCGCCTGCTTGATAGACACTACAGCCTGGTATTTAAGTAGAACCAAATAGAGTTTGGCACTTGATCTGTGTTGAATGCTAGACCATATAACCATTGGTCTTGATGAAGACATCACCGTTTGATTTCTTGAAGGAACAGAAGTAGAAGTATAGAAAAATATAAATAGTTATCAAATCTAAATTTTTCTGTCGCAATGGAGTTTCTAGATGAAAATTATTGTTAACCTTTGATTTCTAAGACTAATAGTGGCAGAGTAAATAGATATGGCCTGTTTGTATCTTTTTATCGCCTTAATGGTTTTTGACAAGCTTCACCAGTAGGTCAATAGCAGTCTATCAAATGATTGGGATAGACAGTTCCTCATTTTAATTAGGGAATACAGAGTGAAGATGGGCGAATACATTGTAAACTTTCTCAGCTATGAAAAAAGAACCTCTGGATAAGCACAGTATATAATTTTTATACTGGGCATTATAAGTGGTTCTTTTCACATTTTTTGTTTATTTTTATGTATGTCATTTCATTGAACAGCAATAGGTGAAGAAGGGGGCCAAAAGTTGAAAATTTTTGTTTGGTCTCGGCTTCATCAGTAGCTGAGAAATTCTATACTGTGCTCTTAGCATAGGTGAAACTATGAAAGGTTAAAGATATTAGCCATGCGAGCATAGCTAGGTTCTTCACCAATAAAGTAGATTGTATCATTCTTCTGGAATGTCTGATAAGGACTAGGTGAGAGAAGGAGTTCGTTATTTCGCTCGATAGCCACTATTGTGGCCCCTGTCTTATGCCAAATCTGAGCATCAAGGAGCTGCATTCCTATAAATTCAGAATCCGCTGATAAACGGAGACCATAGGGATCAAGGGGATATTTTTTGTTGACTAATTTAGTCTGTTCCAGATAGATAGAAACCAAGCCGGATAATTTTTTTAGGTGCCTTTCTTGTTCTTTGATTTGTTCTAGAATATTATTTTTTTGAGTTTCGATATCATTAGTACTTTCAAAATCATCAAGAAACTCAATTGCGCGCTCCTTTGATAATATAGTTGCCCCACTACCTTGTTTAAGGGTTACAATGTGGAGGTCGGCTAAGATATTCATAGCTTTCCTGATGGTCTCATGAGAAACGCCGAAAGTGGCTGAGAGTGTTGAGCGAGATTTTATACTTGAACCTACGGGGTAATCACCGATAGCGATTTTTTTAGCCACTTCAACAGCGATTTTCTGAAATTTTGATGTTTTAATCAATTTTCTGTTAGGCATTATAACCTCCGTTTTCTTATTTTCTGATTTTACGATTATTATATCATGGATTGATTAGAAAAGTAAAATAAGCTACAATATTTTTATTTGTTGTTGTCACTTTTTGTGATTTATAGTTATTTTTCTTATTGATATAGTGATATTTTTAAAAATAGACAATATAAAAAATAAAAAACAGTGTCTTTTTAAGTTCATAGCAATTACCCTGCTTCATTCCAATGAGAAGCCTCCCTTGTCCTCATCTATTCTCCCTTTTCATATCTTACTAATAACGCTAAGCGAAATACTAGATTCCTAACTTCTTCTAAATTTTGTTATAATAAATGATAGGAAAGGGAGGAAGCAGATGAAAGTATTGGTTCTTTACAATTCTAAGTCAGGTTCTGGTGATAAAACAAGCTTAATCAAAACATTGACAACCTATCTGGCAGGTGAGGGGGTAGAAGAAAAAAATATCTGCTTGCATGAACCTAAAAGTATTGAAGAAGCGGTAGCTCTGGCCAAACAAGCTTCTGAAGAACGGGTTGATTTGGTGGTTACCATGGGTGGTGATGGTACGATAAATAAAATAGCAGGTGGTATCTATGAAGGTGGTGGCCATTCTGTTCTGGGAATATTACCCTCAGGGACTGTTAATAATTTTGCTAAATCCTTGGGAATTCCTATTGGAGAAGCAGCTATTCCAAACCTTTTGAAGGGGCAGGTTAAAGCTGTAAAACTATGCCAGGTCAACCAGCAATACGCCATTTCGAGTTTGACTCTGGGCATTATGGCAGATATTGCAGCTAAGGTAACATCGGCACAAAAAAGAAAATGGGGACCGTTAGCCTATCTTAAGGATACGATACGGGTTCTTTTTAGAAATAGGAATTATTATCTGGAGTTAAGATATGGGCAAGAGCTCGTCAGGTATAAAACTAAGATTTTGCTCATTACTTTGACCAAGTCAATCGGTGGCATAACCCAATTTGATACCGTTTCTGAATTTGACGATGGTTTGATGAGTGTTTATCTCTTCTCAGATGTTTCTTTGTGGCGATGGTTGCTTCGTCTGCCTCGTATTTTCAGAGGGGAAGTCGCTCAACTACAAGAGCTTCAACATTTTCGTACTTCAGAACTATCGATTAAACAATACAAGCGACGCTACAGAAGTGCTCGAACAAGAATTGATGGAGATAAAAGTGATTATTTACCTGTTAAATTGACTGTACTGCCTGAAGGGATCAGGGTGATGGTTCCCTAAGGAGTTGAGATTAGGATTTGTGTCCTAGTCTTTTTTTTTTTTTGAGATATTTATTTTATCTAAACTTGACAACTTGTTTTTTAAAAAATGTTGCAACTATGAGCAAAAGTGTTGACAACTATCTTCAAAATCTGTAAAATGACAATATATATTAAAAAAATAGTTGTCAGTTTTAGCAACTATACAGAAAGGAACATAGAATATGTTGTGGTCAATTATTGTAGGTGCATTTATCGGAGTTGTTGCTGGAGCTGTAACAAAAAAAGGTGGCTCTATGGGATGGATAGCTAATATTCTGGCTGGGCTCATTGGTGCCTCGGTTGGCCAATCACTCTTTGGTGTTTGGGGACCAACTTTAGCAGGCATGGCTTTAATTCCTTCAATTCTTGGAGCTGTTATTGTAGTCGCAGTCGTTTCCTTCTTTCTAGGAAAATCTCGCTAGAGGGAGAAATTTATGAATAGGGTCAAAAAAATAAGTTTCGTTAGTTTCGGATTTCTTCTAAGTCTTCTAGTTGGAATATTGGCTCTAATGACTGTGGATAAGGTAAGGTTTCCGGATCAAGTATCTAATCTAATAACTTCCTTATATCTCAAGCCAGCTTTACAAAGTACCTTAGCTCCCTATATCTTTTGGACGGCAACGGCGGTGCTAATCTTTCTCCTAATGTTCATTCTGGTAGTGATATTTTATCCAAGACTTTATACAGAGGTTGAATTGGAGGATACAGAATCTGGACGATTAGAAATCAAAAAAGATGCTATTGAATCTTATATTCGTACTTTGATTCAGGAAGAAGGAATCATGCCTTCACCTGCTGTCAAAGTGAAGATGTTTCGTAATCGCTTCAAGGTTTACGCGAGTGGACGAATTGTTCCAAAGGTTGATGTTCCCGCAAAACTAGCAGCCCTAGAGAAAGAAATTCGGGCAGGATTGGAGCAATTCTTTGGTATTGCCAAGAAATTAGACTACCATGTAGCTGTCACTCATATCGAGCCTAAGCAGAAAGTAACGTCTAGTCGTGTAGAATAGGAGGCATTATGAACTGGAAAAAATGGTTTAGTCATTATCAATACTCAATAACAGGTGCATTAGTCGGTTTACTCGTGGCAGTACTATTGATACAAATTGGATTTTTAAAAACGTTACTAATTGTAGCTTTTATGCTAAGCGGTATCTTCATTGCTAATTACTTACAAAAAACACAGCTTTTGAAACAGTTGTTCAAATAAGTAGTGCAAACATAAACTAATAAAGAGAGGTATAATGTATGACTCAAGCAGTAGAACTAACAAAAGCAAAAACTATCCGTGGTGATTTAACTTATGATGATAAAGTTATTGAAAAAATCATCGGACTAGCTCTCGAATCCGTAGATGGTCTTTTGGGAGTGGATGGTGGTTTCTTATCCAATATTAAAGAAAAATTGGTTAATACAGACTCAACCAGAGATGGTGTGAATGTTGAAGTTGGGAAAAAACAAGTTGCAGTGGATTTGAATATTGTGGCTGAGTACAAAAAACATGTTCCAACAATTTTCGAAGATATTAAAAAGGTCATCGAAACAGAAGTTAAGGGAATGACAAACTTAGATGTCGTAGAAGTTAATGTTAACGTCGTAGATATTAAGACCCGCCAGCAGTATGAAGAAGAAAAGATTAGTTTGCAGGAACGAATCACTGAAGTTGCTCAAACAACTGGTGAGTTTGCCTCAGCCCATTATAACAAAGCTGCTAAGGGAATCCAAAACCTAACAGAATCAGATGAACCACGTGTAATTTAGTAGTAATAAGCTAGGTTAAAAGTAGAAAGAGGAAATTATATGACTGAAAAAATCGATGCAAAATTGGATCAAGCAAAGGGCACTATCAAAGAGACTGTCGGAAAACTGACTGATGATAAAAAGATTGAGGCAGAAGGTGTTGTTGATAAGGTGGCCGGTAAGATCAAGGAAGTAGCAGCGGATGTCAAGGGTACTGTCGAAGGCATCATTGATGGTGTCAAAAAACACACGGACAATGATGAAGCAGGAAAGTAATACATTAAAGAAATAGGCGGAGGAACTCATTATGTCAAATCAAACAACTAACAACTTGACGCAACAACATGAAGCAGCAGGTCTTAAAGGAGACATCACGTACAGTGACAGGGTTATTGAAAAAATCATTGGTAAATCATTGGAGACAGTACCAGGTCTACTTTCGGTAAGTGGTGGATTCCTGACGGATTTTAAAAACAAAATTATTAACAGTGATGATGTTACTGAAGGGGTTAATGTTGAAGTTGGAACAAAGCAAGTTGCAACTGATTTGCGAATTGTTGTAGAATACGGTCGTGATATTCCGGAAATTGTTGATACAATCAAGTTAATTATCAGTGAAGAAGTCGCTCGTATGACCCATCTAGAAGTCATTGAAGTTAATGTCCATGTTGTAGATATTAAGACACGTGGTGAATTTGAAAAAGAATCCATAACAATTCAGGATCGTGTAACAGAGGCAGGGAAGGCAACGACTGATTTTGTCTCTGAACAAGCGGCCAAGGCTGGAGAGGTTTTAGGGCAGACAGCAGAACAAGTTAGGGGTGCTGTAGAGGAAAGTCGAGTTCAGTAGATTGAAAGAGCACAGAGATGAAAGTCTCTGGTGGAAAACAAGAAAGGTTATCTGCTAAGTTTCAATTAAATTAGATAGTTAAAAGGTATGTTTTTCCATATTCCATGGGATTCATGCCTTTTTTAATATTTTATACTTATAATAACGGATGTCACGAATTAGTTAGTTGCTAGTCAACAGAGAGTAACTTACTCTTGAGATGGAGTGAGCAATCATCGTAGTTATTTCCTTTGTTTACGCGACATTTATGTTTAGCATCATAGTTTTTTAGAGGAATCAGTTCATCGAATAGGAGATTTCAAGTTTAACGCGCGCCTATGCTGTAGAACATTTTAAATTCCATATAATTTTCTAATGGAGTTTGGTTAGTCCGTAAGTTTTTTCTATGCTTAAAAAGGCTCTACAATAGAGTTTGCTCAAAGTTTTTCACGCCAGCTTAAGCATGTTATTTGGGAAGAATAGAGGTGATTGGATTGTATAAACTTAAGATTTCTTTTTGCTTCGATTGTGATACGTGGGTGTAGATTTGGGTTATAGAAATAGAACTGTGTCCAAGTATTTGTTGGATGTAACGAATATCTACATCGTTATCTAATAACATCGTAGCAAAGCTATGTCGAAACATATGAGGTGTAATAGGAATATTCAGATGAATATGCTCTCGAATATTTTTTAAGATTAAGCGGATACTTTGATCGGATAGTGGCCTGTGTGGAGTATTACCAGGAAATAAAAACTTATCCGACTCATTACAATATGCTGTTATGTATGATTTTAATAGGATAAAAGTGGTATTGTCCCCTAAAAATATTATTCGTTCTTTTTTTCCTTTACCCATAATATGTAGAGTACGATTTGAGAGATTGATACTTGAAATTTGAATATGACAAAGTTCTGAAATCCTTATGCCAGTTGATAGTAGGAGAGAGATAATAAGTAAGTTTCGCTCGGCTTTTTGTCTCTGATAAGGTGTTTTGGTAGTTAGACACCTCTTGCTTAGATATAGATAAATCTTTTTTAATTCCCTACAAGGAATAGTTTTGGGCAAGGATTTTTCCGGTCGAAATTGAAAGCGTAACTTACTAAAGGGGTTCTCTTTGATTATATTTTGGGACTTTAGATAGTTATAGAAAACTTTTAGACACGCGATTTTTCGTCGTAAGGTACTTGTTTTAATATCTGATTTTGTTAAGTATTCGACATAATTTTCTATATTTTCCTGTTTGGAATTGTAAAATTGATTGAGGTCATTTTTATATGCTCGGATAGTATGTTGGCTTAAACGTCTATGGTTTTTGCAGTAGTCCAAGTAAGTAGAAATAATAGTGTAATTCATGAATGTCTCCTTTTCAAATTGTTACGCTGCTATTATAGACTTATTTAAAGTGCTTGTATAGTGATAATAAAATGTTATCGGTAGGAGAGATTATGGATACCTTGTGGAAATTTAAACAGCTATACAATGATGCAATCTTTACATACCAGAATCAACTTCCTCTATGCGCAGCAGAGAATGTTGTATCACCTTTTTCTAAAATTATGCTCTCTTCATCATTGCAAGAGAAATATCTTCTAGGAGCAAGTTCTACCTACCAAGAAAATAATTTTTTAGGGAGTAGCAAGCTCTTTGAATTTAATCTTTTTTTAAACGAACTATGTCTTGAATTATATGGTGCACAATATGCTGATGCACGCACCTTATCTGGTATTAATGCTGTTACGTCGTTATTAATGACTTTATTTGAGGAAGGGGACATTGTATATATTTCAAGTGATGAATATGGTGGACATACCTCAATAAAGAAAATATGTCGAAGATTAGGGATAATTACTAGATATATTCCTTATGACTACAATAAATTAGATTTTGATTACGACCAATTAAATAAAGCACTTATAGAGGAAAGTGCCAAAGGGATATTGGTTTGTCTTTCTGATATTTTATTCCAACCTAATTTAGAAAAGATTATTTTGCCGAAAGACTGTATCTTATTATACGATGCAACTCAGACTCTGGGTCTGATTGCTGGTAAAGAGAATAAAAATCCCTTTGAATATTTTAACAAAAGCGATGATAATTTCATTATGTTTGGTGCTGCTCATAAAACTCTTCCAGGGGTGACATGTGGTCTTATATTGACAAATAATCGATTGTTACTTCAAAAATATGAAGCAATCAATCCTGACTTCTTAAGAAATACCCATTTTCATCACATACTCAGTCTGATAACAACGTTGATTGAATTTGAAAAATTTGGCAATGCCTATTCTCAAAATATTCGGCAAATGGTCAAAGACCTTTCTAAAAAGTTACTAAGGAACGGCTTTACCTTAGTAGGTGATGAACGGTATTCTGAAACTCACCAAATTTGGCTCTCTTTTCCTAATCAAATTGAATTAGATGCGTTTTTTGAAGCATGTTGCCACTATGGCATATCCGTAACAAAGCGAGAAAAGAAAATCTATAATGATTTTGGAATTAGGATTGGTTTACAAGAGATTGCACGCTATAATTGGGAAATCGATATCATTGGTACTATAGTCACGATACTAACGGCAATAAAAAATAATATGCCTAGCGATGAAATCACTAAGCATGTTGATAACTTTTTAAAAGCAAAACGAACTCTGAACTATACTTTTTCAGAAGCACAAGTTAACCAATTTAAACAAAGTTTACATGACAGTTAAAGGTATAAAACAAGACTGTTTTTTCGATAATTTTTGGGCAATATTAGAAGTATCATCATACTCTAACAGCCTAGCATACTTAGAGAGTTCATCAAGCATGCCATAGTCATGTGTTAGATAATAATAAGCTAATTGGAATTGCATTTTATTCAGCAAAGGATTTGTTTGAATAGCTCGATGAATGAAATTCAAATCTTCTTGTGTAACTTTAGTAGTTTGCTCCTGCAATAATATCCTTCCAATCATGGCGTTGTGATATAAATTAGTATCTCCAACATTTTTTGAAAATGCAATAGCTTTTTCATAGAAATCATCACTCGCTTTATAATTCTTTTTAGAAGATTGGAAATAGAATTTCTCGCGGTATAATTCCCCAGCTTCAAAATAATAATCATATAAAATTCTTAATTTGCTATTCTCTAAACTCTTAATATTTTTTATTAAGAGTTTTTCTGCTTTTTCTAAGTCATTGCAATATTTACGATAAAAAATAATATAATGACGCTGTGCGAACAATACTATCTCGTTATTAGGCTGTAAACTATCTATTTTATTTTCCAATTCTGCAAATTTTCTTTTCAGGTGTTTTTTCCTTTGAAACATATCAATTGAAAAGGCTGAATATAGCGAACGAATTTGATAATAGATTTCTTGACTATTGTTGGAAAGTTTACGAAAGTTCTTGGATATTTGGCTTAAGTCCTCACCGATGTGTCTCTTACAATGCAAGATTAAATAGTTACAACGTTCTTGTTGTTCAGAGGATACGGTACTTGTTGCCAATAATAATTCTAAGTTTTCAATAGCATCTTGGAATGAAT
The DNA here is from genome assembly GCF_003609975.1 of Streptococcus ruminantium. NCBI lineage: Bacteria > Bacillati > Bacillota > Bacilli > Lactobacillales > Streptococcaceae > Streptococcus > Streptococcus ruminantium. The sequence goes on along the minus strand of NZ_AP018400.1, from coordinate 1,175,648 downwards.
TCGTTAAATGTAAGAGATCACAGAAATTTATCTTATAAGATATCGCTTCGGTTCGAACATTTCTATAGATTAGGTTGCTATTAAAAACGTCGCAATCATTTATCTTATCGATAATATCTTTCGCGTAGTTGTAATCTCCTATTTTTAATAGAGAAGAAATAAAACAGTCAAAAAAAGTATCAATAATGTTATCAAAATCAAAAAAAACTTGAGGTCCATTTTGTAAAATTATCTCACCCAAATATAGTAGATATTGATATTTTTCATCGTTGTACAATTGTTTTAATATTTGCTTAAAAGTTGAGTAATCATTTTTTATTGCAATAGGCACTCGTAGTGATAATTCTAAAAAATTTTCCTGACTATGTATTTTATAATACTCCAGTAATTTTACGTACACGTAATCATTCTTTAAATGCGAGAGATACTGTTCAGCAATGAGCGAATTTAATTCAATATTCTTTGTGATTTTTTCAAATTGAATCAACCCTTTTGATGACAAAGACATTATTAGACCAATATCAAAAGTGGAGAATAATTCCTCGGTAAAGTCATGATATAGAACTTTATTCAAAGCGATTGACTGCAAGAGGTCTTTCTCTTCAGTAGTGCAAATAGCTAATTGAGATGTTATAACCTCCACGAGTTCAAAGTTAAGCGGACGGCGATTAGTTTTAAAAAGATAGTCTACATAGACAGGAATACCTTGAGTCAAGGTAAACACTCTTGAAAGATTGTCTTCATCAATGTCCAATCTACGTAGCTTTGCTAGTTCAGTAACTTGTTTCGCATCAAAATTCTTTATTTCTATTTGAGAAGATTCCTTAGGATTAATATAATTTAATCCCAGAATAACCTTATATTGAACGTGATAATTATCAAGGAAAAAATTGATTATATTGGCGTATTGTGCCGGAGCAATATTATCTAGGATAATCAGACATTTTTTACGACAAAGGAGATTATCAAGCCAATTATAAAAATCAAGTGGACTGACTATCTTTATTTCAGTAATTCTCTCCAGTTCATTAATTAAATTTTTCTTTTCTAAATCGATATACAATGAAAATTTAAGGGATTTTTCTTTTTTATCAAGAACTCTATCATGTAACTTTTTAAGTATAATTGTCTTACCACGCCCTAGAGCACCATATACAATAGTCAGGTCCTGTTCTTTGATGAGTTCCTGAAGAATTTCTTGGATTTCCAATTCCCGTTTTAAATAAGCACTATCCTGTATGTATTGCTTTTTCTGAAAAATTTTCTGGCGTTTTTTATATTTTTGTAAACACCTTTGTGGAATCTTGGCTATGAACAGAATAACCGATAATATGATTGATAAAATTATTGGAATGAAAATTTGAGAAAAATTGGGATATTTTTCTAACAACTCCTCTAAATCTTTAATCAATTTACTTTCTCCTACCGATAACATTTTATTATCACTAGTATATCACAAATAATTGATTCCGCTATTTTCTATGTTAAAAAATAAATAAATTTTTTAGTTATGATATATCTGTATTGATTAAAAGATAGTGGGCAAAACAAAGGTATATTCTCTAGTTTAGTCAAACGCTAGACGATGGAAAGTTTTGCTGGTTGTGAGTGAGTATATTACTGATTTATAGTCCGTGAAGCAATTGGCTGGTATGGCAGAAGTAAATGAGTAGTAAAGTTGTTAATTCATCATAAAAAATGGCATTGATTTTATAGAGTTTGATATGATTATCAAACTTGTAAAACTAAGTGGCAGGGCAGCAGTCTAAGATATTAAGGGGAAATGATTTAGAAAAAGAGGCTGCCAAAATTAATAAAATAACGAAAAGACTTGAAATTTGGTTTAAACAAACCTTGATTTCAAGTCTTTTATAGTACAGTTGGTTATCTATTTTGGACTAAGAACGGATCTTTTCTCGGACTCTTTCCCAATTTTACCCAACAAATTCGTTGATTTCTTTTTCAATGTTGGCAATCTTTTCTTCTGCTTGAGCTAAGGTTTCACCAACAGTTGCGATGTAGAATTTGATTTTTGGCTCTGTTCCGGAAGGACGAACCGCAAACCAAGAATCATCAGCAAGTGTATATTTTAAAACGTCAGATGGAGGAGTTGTCAGAGCTGTTACATTACCAGTCTTGTCCGTTTTGGTTTGGAGGGCAAAGTCTTCAAAGACTGTAACATCCGTTGAGTTAAATTGTTCTGGAGAGTTTTCACGGAATTTCGCCATGATTGCCTTGATTTGTTCAGCACCATCTTTACCAGAAAGGGTAACAGAGATGGTTTTTTCAGCAAAGTAGCCGTATTCTTTGAAGATTTCCTCAATACCATCTGCTAAGGTCATGCCACGTGAGCGGTAGTAGGCAGCGATTTCCGCAACCATCAGTACAGCTTGAATAGCATCCTTGTCGCGAACGAATGGTTTAACTAAGTAGCCGAAGCTTTCTTCAAAACCAAACATGTAAGTATGATTGTGTTTTTCTTCAAATTCTTGAATTTTTTCAGCAATAAATTTGAAACCAGTCAAAACGTTAAACATAGTTGCACCATAGCTTTCAGCAATTTTGGTAACTAGTTCAGTTGATACGATTGACTTGGCGAGAGCAGCGTTAGCAGGGAGGGTACCAGCTTGTTTGTGAGCTTCCAAAATATATTTTGCAATGATTGCACCGATCTGGTTGCCGGAAAGATTCCAGTAAGAACCATCAGCATGGCGAACTTCTACACCAACACGATCAGCGTCAGGGTCAGTGGCTAATAGAACATCGGCATCAACCTGACGTCCCAATTCCTCAGCAAGGGCAAAGGCGGCCTGACTTTCTGGATTTGGAGAGGCAACTGTTGAGAAGTCTGGGTCTGGTGTTGCCTGTGCTTCGACAACTTGTACGGACTCAAAACCAGCTTGAGCAAGTGCACGACGAGCCAGCATCTCTCCTGTACCATGAAGGGGGGTATAGACAATCTTCATGTCTCTACCATATTCGGCAATCAGGTCAGAGTTGATGGTGAGGTCTTTGAGTTCCTCAAGGTATTTTAGGTCTGTTTCTTCACCGAGAATGGTGATAAGTCCATTTTCCTTGCTTGCTTCCAGATCGGCTAATTCTACAGCGAAGGGGTTATCAATAGCACGGATGTAATTGGTTAAGGCATCAGCATCTGCTGGAGGCATTTGTCCACCGTCTTCGCCATAGACTTTGTAACCATTGAACTCTTTAGGGTTGTGACTAGCAGTTATCATAATACCTGCAATGGCATTGTAATGGCGAACTGCAAAAGATAATTCAGGTGTTGGACGGAGGCTCTCAAACACGTATGATTTGATACCATGTGCAGCCAAGACTTGAGCGGATTCAAAGGCAAATTCTGGTGAGAAGTGACGAGAGTCGTAAGCGATAGCAATACCGCGTTGTTTTGCTTCTTCACCTTTGGATTCTACCAATTTAGCCAAGCCTTCGGTAGCTTGACGGACAACAAAGATATTGATACGGTTGGTACCAGCACCAATATAGCCGCGCATACCTGCTGTACCGAACTCAAGGTTTGTATAGAAGGCATCTTCCTTTGTCTTTTCATCCATTGCGACCAATTCTTTGCGCAAGTAGTCCGGAAGTTCTGCAAAATCGAGCCATTTTTGGTAGTTGTTTATATAGGTCATATATTTCTCCTTCTGAAAAATCTTGTTAATCGCTTTCTATATCATTTCAATGAAAAAGCACGTTTATATGTGATTTTTTCTTTATTTTTAAGGTTTTAAATCTTCAAAATTTCCTATCGCCATTGTCTGCAGCAAAGTGATCTTTACATCTAAATTTATAAGTTCAATCTTGCGATTCATTTGAATAAATTTTTATATTTGAGCAAAGAGAAGTTTTATAAATTGCAAAAAAGAAAAATCAGTTTTCAGGTTATTCATTCAAGATTAAGATAATGAAGATAGAGAAATGCATAATGTCATATCATTGAAATCAATTTTACAATAATATTTTTCATCGATGTTTGGATTGTGTGAATTTAAGGGTTCGATACAAAATAGGTATGATTCTCATGTTTAGAGCTATATGTTATCATACTGTAAGTAACTTATTGCACTATTTTTAATTAAAATCTAATTAAAAACAAATAAAAAACAAGAAGAAGTAGTTGATTTTTGGGGATAATATCTATTGGAGACATTTATTATGAGAATAATAAAGGAGGAATATGTGATGGCAATTGAAAATGTCTCAACAACATTTGTAGGATGTGATGAATGTTATCGATAGGAATTTGTTGTTGTTGCAGCAATCAAAACACACTAGAAGATAATGAAAATGAACCTAGAAATTTTTTTAATATTTAAATCTGAGAAAAAAGATTTCTCAGCCAACCAGAAGCAAGCCTTAGCCGTCTCTAGTGAGTTAGATAAAAAGCTAAGCACTAGAAAGTAAATTTTGTTTTCTCTTTGTGCATGTGTATTATTAGAAAGGAGTATGCAGTGATTAATGAAGTCTTGCGGAAAGAAAAAAAATACCTGATTCCGTTAGAAGCTTATTATTATTTGTCATTAAAACTAGAAAGAATAATGCAGACAGATAGCCATGGAAAAGGAGATGGTTACCGTGTACGTTCTCTTTATTTTGATTCGCTTGAGGATGTGGATTGGCAAGAAAAAGAGGACGGCCTTGAAGTTCGGCGCAAAATTCGTCTGAGAAACTACGGTGGTAATTCACCGTATGCAAAATTAGAAATGAAGCAGAAACAAGGAGATAGTCAAAGAAAGCGCTCTCTTTTGTTGCCGAAAGATGAAGCTCAGGCTCTAATTTTAGGGGATACTTCTGTACTGTTATGCCATTCTGAACAACTGGCTCTTGAGTCTTATTATCGTATGAATCAGTATTGTTACCGACCTAAAACTATTATTGAGTACAGACGTAAAGCATTTTTTGCACCTGAAAATGACATCCGTGTCACTTTTGATTGGCAAGTAAAAGGAACCGAAGCGTCCCATGATATTTTCGATGATGATTTATTGCAATATACGCTATTAGACCCTCACTTGGTAATTCTAGAAGTAAAGTTTAATGGCTTTTTGTTGTCTTATATAAAAGATCTTCTAGCTGAGGTGGATCGTAGTGAACTAAGTGCTAGCAAGTATTGTATGGGAAGAATGATTAGTAAACATTATCAATTTTAAATAGGAAAAGGTTAAAAATGAAAGACTTGTTACGAAAGATTTTAGAACATAACGGAACTTTGACGATACAAGATATGTTTATGCATATTTTAGTAGCAGCGCTTTTAGGTGGGGTTATTTATATTTCCTATGCTTATACTCATGTAGGTACCACTTACAGTAAGAAATTTAACATTTCTCTTATGACTCTTACTGTACTAACTGCCACTGTTATGACCGTTATTGGAAATAATGTTGCCTTGTCTCTAGGTATGGTCGGTGCCCTTTCTGTTGTTCGCTTTAGAACAGCCGTGAAAGATTCTCGTGATACTACTTATATTTTTTGGACTATTGTAGTGGGTATTTGTTGTGGAGTTGGTGATTACATTGTTGCAATGATTGGTAGTAGTGTGATTTTCTTATTATTACTATTCTGGGGAAGGGTAAAAAATGAGAATCGTATGTTATTGATTGTACGAGCTACTCGGGATTTGGAGGTTTCTTTGGAAGGACTTTTTTTCCGATATTTTAGTGGACAAATAGTTCAGCGTGTAAAAAACACTAAATCTGATATGGTAGAGTTAATATTTGAGGTAAATCGAAGAGTATATGATAAATCTTGTACAAAGGAGGAAGGATTGGTTGATCAAGTTTATCGACTTGGTGAAGTTGAATATTTTAATATCGTGACACAAAGTGATGATATAAATGGGTGAGAAACATGAAGTTAAAGTTAATGTATTTGCTGACCTTAAGTTGCTTGATAATAGGAATTTTCTATTTATACGTGGCTCAATTTCGTCCATCTAAGGAACGATTTCATCATCATACAATAGCTGTTTCTCATAAACCTATCAACTCTACCGAATATCTAACAAGTCATTTACCAATTGTTGAAATTGATACGGAAAATAAGCAAGAAATCCCTCAAGACAGAGGTCTCAATGAAGGTTCTACTCGGCAACAATCTGTTCGTAGCACAATCCGTCTACATGATGATCTTTATCAAAAAAATACTCTGGCAACAAAAGCTCGTATAGAATCTTTGGCAGATGTTGCCTATCGTGGAAATTCTTCACGACATTTTGATAAAAAATCAATCAAGTTGCGTTTTGTTAATAAAAATGGTGAAGATGTAGCTCATACAGTGGCTGGTATGCCAAAAGAATCAGAGTGGGTATTGCACGGTCCATTTCTAGACAGAACTTTGGTGCGGAATTATCTTTCTTACAATATATCAGGAGAGCTAATGGAGTATGCGCCAAATGTTCGCTATTGTGAATTGATTGTAAATGGGGAGTACCAAGGTCTTTATTTGATTGTTGAAAGCATAGAACAAGGTCCTTATCGCATAGCTATTGAAAAAAGTAATAAACGTGCGGTTCTAACATCCTATATTGCTGTCTGGGATCGGCCACATAAGGCAAAAAATCCTGTTGATAACTTTGTTGGCTATACTCACCAGGCTGGTATTTCAGCATTAGATATTCGCTATCCAAATATTAGAAATATCACAAAAGAACAAAAGGATTTTATTCAACGAGATATTAGTAAAATTGAACGAATCCTGTATTCGTATGATTTAAAGAAATACTCTCAATACATTGATAGAAATGCATTTGCGACCTATTTTATTATTAATGAGTTCTTTCGTAATACGGATGCAGGGATTTTTTCAACCTATCTTTATAAGGATTTGCGCGATAAAATGAAGATAGCTGTCTGGGATTTTAATAATGCTTTTGATAACCATATTGATGTCAGTTATGACCAAGCTGGCTTTTCCATGCTAGATGTTCCATGGTTTAACATGATGTTGAAGGATAAAGAATTTGTAGATCTAGTGGTTCAGAAATATCATCATTTGCGAAAAAATCAATTAAGTACACAAAGACTTCAAAATTATATTGATCAGACTGTCGATTTTTTAGGTTCAGCTATCCAACGCAATAATGAAAAGTGGGGGTATGTATTTCAAGTACAAAAAGTAGACTCTAGGAATTATTTACAGCCTCCTGAAAGAAATCAAACTAGCTACGGAGAGTCTGTTCATGTTTTAAAGAAGTTCATTGAAGATAGAGGAAAATGGTTAGACAAGCACATTGATACTCTTTATCAATATTGTGCACCATCAAAAAACACAAATACATTAGTAGATTAGGAGGGACTTGTGAAAAAATATCTTATTGTAGTTAGTTTACTAACAGCCCTTTTAAGTATTGGATATTATTTCTATTATTTTGATGGAAGTTTATATTTGCCTCAAATGTATTCAGATAGTCAAATTCAGTATACTTTTCAAATTCAAAATCAGAAGTTGATTCAAAAAACAAAACAAGGTAATAGTCCCTTCATCGTCAAAGGAGTAAATATGGGGAGCGGCATAGCAGGCTATCATGAGAACGACTTTGCGATAGGAAAGGAAAGATATCTTTCTTGGATGCAGAAAATTTCTGAGATGGGAGCCAATACAATCCGTGTAAAATCGATTATGGATGTTGCTTTCTATGAAGCGCTAGATGAACACAATAATCGTTCAAAGTATCCTCTGTATCTTTTGCAAGGAGTACGTATAGATGATTATCGAGACAATAGTGCTATTGATGCTTTTCATGAGTACTATCGTGGACAACTGCTACACGATGTAAAGGATGCAGTAGATATAATACATGGTAGAAGAAAAGTGTGGAATACAAATCTAGGTAGTCAGTATTATAAAAAAGATGTTTCAAAATGGGTACTTGGTTTTGCAGTTGGAGATCAGTGGAATAGTTCAACAATTGCTTATACAAATCATCAAGTCAAGAAGGAAGCATATGAGGGAAAATATATTCGTACTATCAAAGAAGTGACACCTTTTGAAGTGATGCTAGCACAAGTTATGGATGAGATGGTAGCGTATGAATCAAAGAAATATGGTTGGCAACACCTAATCACCTTTGGCAGCTCCGCGTTGACAGATCCATTTATATATCAAAAACCATTTGCAGCTCAGACTTCAAAATATGCCCAGCTAGATATTGAACATATAGTTCCAACTAGCCGTTTGAAGACAGGTTTATTTGCTTCCTATCAGTTACTGGACTACCATCCAAAGGCCTTGGATTATGTGATTGCGGATCGTTCAAATCTTTCTCAAGAAGTAATAGAAGTGGCAAAACAAAAAAATTACCCAGAGAACTATACTCATCTTCTAAAAAGTCATCATCGTGTTCCTGTATTAATCTCCTCTTATGGGTATTCAACTTCCAGAGGTATTACTGCGCTTAGTCAGGAAGGAATTGAAGGACCATTATCAGAAAAACAACAAGGTGAGTTATTAGTTCGAGACTATCAATCATTTCTAAAAGCAGGGACAGTTGGTGCTCTCGTTGAAACGTGGCAAGATGATTGGGGAGCTCGTACTTGGAACACCTCCTTTACGACAAATAGACACAGTCGTTTCCAATGGGGGGATGTTCAATCCAATAATCAAGGATTTGGATTATTAGCTTTTGAAAATCAAGTCAAGAATCATGTGATTGATGGAAAGTTGACAGAGTGGAATATTCAGCCTTTAATAGAGCATGATGGAGCTAAACTAAGTGTAGATAGTGATGAAAATTATCTGTATTTTGCTATCAAAAAAGAAGGTTTAACACCACAAGATAAATGGACTCTTCCATTGGATATAACACCTAAGACAGGGAGCTTGTATTGGGAACATGGAAAGTTGAACTTCCAAAGTAAGGTGGATTTTATCCTGAGTATAGATGGTACAAATGGTAGTCATTTATTAGTGCAAAATAGATACGATGCTGTTCGAGCTAATTACCTAAAACAAATAAAGGGAATAGATCCATTTGTAGATATCCCTGAGTCAGATTCGTCACATTTTCATCCTGTCTCATTACTTTTAAAGCATAATCGCATCTTTGATGATTTAGAGAAAGCGGCACGTCAAGACAAATGGAATCCTGTTTTTGAAACTGGTAAGCTACGAGTTGGAAATAGCCAAAGAGGGGCTGAGGATTTTGATTCACGGTCAGATATTTATTTTGGTAAAGATGTGGTAGAAGTACGAATTCCATGGCAGTTATTAAATTTTTCAAATCCTGCTCAAGGGAAAATCCACGATGATTACTACATGCATTACGGTGTTTCCGAAATGCGCATTGACCAGATTGGAATTGGAATTGGCCAGTTGAGACAAAATAATAATATACCGATAGCGTTTTATCGTATCAATAAATGGAATAAACCTAATGTCACTGGTGTTCTAAAGGAATCGTATACGATATTGAAAAACTATTGGAAGGAGAATAAAGATGGTTCATAATCTTTTGTATTTTTATATCATTATTTGTATCGCAATTTTTATTTTTAATATGTCCTACATTATCAAGCGCTCCTATGTTCAATGGAAGAAAAAACATTAGTTAAGGGGAGAAAAGGAAATGGTTTGGTTAAAAGGTTTTTTAACGGTTTCACAAACTTTGTTTTTGGGACACCTCACTATATATGCTAGTTTTCTTATGTTTTCGGTCATTGCTGGAGGAGTCCATCTCCACGAGCGCTATAAAAATCGTGAGAAATATGAGAAAAGTAAAAAGAGTTACCCTCCCATCTCTATATTGGTACCAGCCTATAATGAAGAGGTGACAATCATTTCTTCTATACAATCATTGCTCAAGTTGGATTATCCTGTTTATGAGATTATTGTGTTAGATGATGGTTCGAAAGATAAAACGGCTAAATTAGTACGCGAGTATTTTCAACTAGAAGAATGTCATTGTGAAATCAAGTATCGCTTATCCTGTCGTCCTTATCATAGAATATCAGAGAAGTGGTTTGGTTCCGTACATCTGACCTTAATCGAAAAGGAGAATGGAGGCAAGGGGGATGTTCTGAATCTTGGAATTAATGCAGCAAACCATGATTATTTTTTGTGTATTGATGCAGATTCTATACTCCAAAAAGATTCCTTGAAAAAATTGGTTCGTCCAATGCAGAAGTGGGACAATGTTATTTCTGTTGGAGGAGTCGTTCAAGTAGCACAAGGAGTGCGAATTGTTGATGGTCAAGTCAACAATTATCAACTACCTTGGTCATTACTGCCATGTGCTCAAGCCATTGAATATGACTGTGCATTTTTAGGGACACGAATTTTATTTGATTATCTACAATCTAACTTAATTATATCAGGTGCATTCGGCTTATTTCATAAAGAGTATGTAATAGCTGTTGGTGGTTATGATACGCAAACTCTCGGGGAAGATATGGAACTGGTTATGAAATTGCACTATTTTTGTCGTAATAATAATATTTCTTATCGTATTTGCTATGAGACAAGCGCTATTTGCTGGAGTCAAGCTCCAAATTCTCTAGGAGATTTATGCCAGCAACGTCGCAGATGGTTTTTAGGTCTATATCAATGCTTGAAGAAATACTATAAAATGTTGTCAAGAGTAAAATTTGGTGTGGTGGGATATTTTGCATATATCTACTACTTGCTGTTTGAATTTTTGGCTCCATTTATAGAAACATTTGGTTGTTTTATTATCTTGCTATCTTTCTTTTCTCACCAATTAAATACTTCGTTTTTAGTATCGTTATTCTGTCTCCATATTGTTTTTTGCTCTCTTGTGACCTTCACATCATTCTTGCAACGCGCCTATTCTCAAGATTTGTTTATTACTCCCATTGATTTATGTAAGGCAGCGATTGTTTCTATTTTTAGATATTGTTGCTTACACTGGATTTTAAATTACGTTCGTCTGACAAGCTTTATTGGCTATAAAAAAAAGAAGAAGGTATGGGGCGAAATTAAAAGAACAGAGTACACTACTTAAAGCATACAGAGACTCAAGTTTGACTTGGGTTTCTTTTTTACAGATAAAAAAACTCTTGATATTGCTTATCTATTAAACTTTTCAAGAGTTTTACTGTTTGATTTATGGATGATGGCTACACAAACATGGTTTAAGATGTGTGCTGATTTTTTAATTTTAATATTCTTGGGACGATTATAAGTGCTAAGATAGATGAAATAACCATCTCAGCAATAGCATTTGTACCTATAATTCCAGCTAGCATAAGCTGGATGTTAGCGTTGTAAACTGATGAGAAGAAAACAAAGATTCCTCCCAATACAAAAACAGTATTCGTCATAGAACCAATTGCACCAGCAATCAATAATCCTAATTTATTTTTGATAAATTGGTGTACAAAATAGGGTGTTATACCAATCAAAATACGTGGTACGATGGCAATGATAAGCGACAAAATATTTCCATTGGGAACAAAAGGAGTGAAGAGGTAGCTAGTTGGTAAGAGAATCACGGTATTTGTCACAACGCTAATCATCCCCATCAAGCCACCGAGTGTGGCTCCGATTCGAGGACCATAAAGAATGGAGGCGATTATCACAGGAATGTGTATCAAGGTAGGTTTGATTGGAAAGGGTAGAAGATTAAAAATGATAGAGCTAGATAAATGGACTACTAGCATGACAGCAAAGAAAATTGCAATAGTTGCTACAAAATTGGATTTATTGTTTTTCATAAAGGGTTTGACTCACTTTCTCCAAGATATATTCAGTTTCTGCTAAAGCTCCTGTTCCGAAATCACCACAGGCGAGTAAGGCTTTACGTGGTTTGATTTCCTCAAATCCGTAATCCGCTAATCTGCTTAGATTTTTCTGGGTAGCAGGGTTGAGGTACATATTGGTATTCATGGCTGGTGCAACTAATTTCTTCGTTCTATCGGGAAGAGCAAGAGCTGTTGCTGTTATAATATTATCTGCCAGACCGTTTGCTAGTTTTGCAATGGTGTTGGCAGAAGCAGGCGCGACTAGGAAGAGGTCTGTTTCTTTTGCTATATCAATGTGTTTAATCAGACTGGGGTTTTCTTCAATCATTACATCTGTATGGACTAGATTTTTTGACAGAGATTGGAAAGTTAAGGGGGTGATAAAGTCCATGGCAGATTGACTCATGAGGACGGTTACTTGATGTCCAAGCTTAGTCAGTTGACTAGTCAGATCGGCAGCCTTATAGGCTGAGATGGATCCGGTTACTGCGAGGGTAATATTAGCCATTCTAACCTCCTTTTTCTAAGGTTTCTAAGATGAGCTGGGCAATTTCATCTTTAGTGTTTGCCTGTGTTTCTGTAGCATGATCAACGAGGTAGGCAACATGTTTGTTTTCTTCTATGTCTACCAAATCGTTAGCCAAAATATAATCGGCTTGATTTTTTTCAAGGCTATGCCGAGCAACTGCCAATAATTCTTCTTTTGAGACAGCAACCAATAGCTTAAAACCGATGAGTCGAATTGCTGGATTCCACTCCTTGACATAGGAGATAATCTTTGGAGTTTTTTTTAGAAAGAGAACTTGATAGTCCTCTTTTGAAGAAATTTTATGTTCGGTATTTTTTTTATGGAGTAAACAAGAGAGGTCGTCCGTTTTTTCTAATTCCTCCAAACTGGTCATGTAAATCGGTGTATAGTCAGATACAGCCATGCTGTGAATGAGAACCTGATGGGACTTGACCAAGGGTTCCAACGTTGTCTTCAGACTGTCTACATCTGTGATTTGAATGATGGTTAAACAATCCTGTGGGTCAGGCTTAAGAGCTTGTTTTGTCGTAACTAGAGTGACTTGATGACCGCGTTTTAGAGCCTGTTCCGCAATGATTTTTCCTAAGCTACCTGAGGCATGATTGGTAATGGCGCGGACCTGATCGATTGCTTCGCTTGTCCCGCCGGATGTAATCAATAGTTTCATGCTCATATTGTACTAGAATTTTGATTTTTCGTAAAGCTTACGGAATACTATTTTGCATTCAAAATAATTGATTTATATGCGAAAACAGAAAAATAGAGTGTTTTTTCTTATATTAGGGTAATAAATTAGCAAATAATTACAAAAAACCGTACGTTTTTTAAAAAAATACAAATAACGTGCGAAAATAAGTTTTGTGTGATATAATAATATCAAAATAATAAAGAAATTAGGAATTCTCATGAAATCAGATATAGAAATTGCTCAAAGTATTACCTTGAAACCCATTACGGATATTGTTGAAACAGTAGGAATTCATTTTGATGATATTGAATTATATGGGAAATATAAGGCAAAATTATCTTTTGAAAAAATCAATGCAGTTAAGAAAAACAAACTCGGCAAGTTAATTCTCGTGACGGCTATTAACCCGACTCCTGCTGGTGAAGGAAAATCTACGATTACCATTGGTTTAGCAGATGCTCTTTCAAAGATTGGCAAAAAGACCATGGTCGCCCTTCGTGAACCTTCTCTAGGGCCTGTGATGGGGATTAAAGGTGGAGCTGCTGGTGGCGGTTTTGCTCAGGTTCTGCCGATGGAAGATATCAATCTACATTTTACAGGTGATATGCATGCTATCACAACTGCAAACAATGCTCTTTCTGCTCTGATTGATAATCATATCCATCAAGGGAATGTCATTGGAATTGATCCACGCCGTATTATTTGGAAGCGCGTGGTGGATCTGAATGATCGTGCTCTGCGTAAGGTTACAGTTGGTTTGGGTGGACCGCTCAATGGCATTCCACGAGAAGATGGATTTGACATCACTGTAGCCTCTGAAATGATGGCAATTCTTTGTTTGGCAACTGATCTCAATGATTTGAAAGAGCGTTTGGCCAATATTGTGATTGGCTATCGTTTTGATCGCAGTCCTGTCTATGTGCGTGATTTGGCTGTAGAGGGTGCTCTTGCCCTCATTTTGAAAGACGCCTTAAAACCAAACCTTGTTCAAACTATTTATGGTACGCCAGCCTTTGTTCATGGTGGGCCATTTGCTAATATCGCACATGGATGTAATTCAGTTCTTGCCACCACAACAGCTCTGCGATTGGCGGACTACACTGTGACAGAAGCAGGATTTGGAGCTGATCTTGGAGCAGAGAAGTTCCTTGATATTAAGGTGCCAAATCTACCTAAGGCTCCCGATGCAGTGGTGATTGTTGCGACCTTGAGAGCTTTGAAAATGCATGGTGGTGTAGCTAAAACTGAGCTTTTGACTGAGAATGTAGAAGCTGTAAAAGCTGGTTTTGTCAACTTGAAACGCCATGTAGAAAATGTACAGAAATATGGCATTCCAGCAGTGGTTGCTATCAATGAATTTGTATCAGATACAGAAGATGAAATTATGACCTTAAAAGCACTTTGTGAAGAAATCGGTGTGCCTGTTGAACTGGCTAGTGTTTGGGCAAATGGTGCTGATGGAGGTGTCGAATTAGCTGAGACAGTTGTTGCAACTATTGACAATCAGATTGCTAGCTATCAGGGGCTCTACAAATTAGAAGATAGTCTGGAAGAAAAAGTGACCAAGATTGTTACAGAAATCTACGGTGGTTCAGGTGTTGTTTTTGAGAAGAAAGCGCGTAACCAATTGGTTGAATTTGCTAAGAATGGCTGGGACTTCTTACCGGTCTGTATGGCTAAAACGCAATACAGTTTTTCGGATGATCCATTCGCTCTTGGTGCTCCGACTGATTTCGATATTACTGTACGCGAGTTTGTTCCCAAATTGGGAGCTGGTTTTATTGTCGCACTAACAGGTGATGTTATGACGATGCCAGGACTTCCCAAAGCCCCTGCTGCTCTCAATATGGATGTGGCAGAGAATGGAGTAGCCATTGGTCTGTTCTAGCAGTCTTTTTGCCCCTCTAGTCTTTACCGTAGCAGAATTGTGCTAAAAATATCCGTTTGTGATACACTGAGTAATAAAATAGATTACAAGAGGAATATAGTATGAAACAATATGACTTATTAGTAATTGGCTTTGGTAAAGCTGGTAAGACTCTAGCAGGTAAGTTAGCGGCGGCAGGCAAAAAGGTCGCTCTGGTTGAGGAAAATCCTGCAATGTTTGGTGGCACTTGTATCAATATTGGGTGTATTCCCACCAAGACACTTTTAGTAGCTGCGGATAAAAATTGGACTTTTGAGCAGGTTATGGATCAAAAAGAAACGGTTACCACTCGACTGCGTAATAAAAATGAAGCGGTTTTAAAAGGTAGTGGTGCAAATCTCTACCAAGGTCATGCTCGTTTTGTGGCAGATAAGATTGTGGAAGTGTCTGCAGGAAGTGAATCAATTCAGTTGACCGCAGAAACTATTGTTATCAATACGGGTGCTAAATCTCGCGTTCTTCCGATTCCTGGATTGCTTGATACGCCCCATGTTTATGATAGTACAGGCATCCAGAACTTAAAAACGTGCCCTGATAAACTAGCTATTATTGGTGGCGGAAATATTGGTTTAGAATTTGCCGGACTTTATAACAAGTTAGGCAGTCAGGTAACGGTATATGAAGCTAGTCCTACCATTTTGCCAAAGGAAGAAGAAGTAGTCGCTAAATTAGCAAAAGAATACATGGAAGAGGCCGGTGTGACTTTTGAGATGAATGCACGCATTGAGCGAGTGGAAGCAAAAGGAGAACAGGTCGCTGTGACGATTAAGGGGGAAGAAACCGTCTTTGATGCAGTCCTCTATGCAACAGGACGTGTGCCAAATACCGCTGACTTGGGTTTGGAGAATACTACCATTGCCGTGTCAGAAAATGGAGCCATCAAAGTGGATGACTACTGTGAAACGACTGTATCAGGTGTCTATGCTGTTGGAGATGTCAACGGTGGTCCACAATTCACCTATACTTCTCTAGATGATTTTCGTATTGTCTTTGGTAAGTTAACTGGCACTGGTAACTATTGTCTAAGTCAGCGTAAGTCTATTCCAACGAGCGTCTTCATCACACCGGTTCTCTCACGTGTTGGTCTGACGGAGAATGAGGCTAAAGAAGCAGGATATGACTATATTACCAATGAGCTTCCAGTAATCAATATGCCACGCGCCCATGTCAACAATGATTTAAAGGGGATCTTCAAGGTAATTGTTGATAAGGAAACTAAGCTGGTTCTGGGAGCGACCCTTTTTGGTCGCAATTCGGAGGAATTGATAAATTTAATTGCTATGGCAATTGATAACAAGATTCCGTATACATATTTTAAAACGCAAATCTTTACCCATCCAACCATGGCTGAGAATTTGAATGATGTGTTCAATTTCTAAAGAAGATTTTGTGCTAATTATCTTTTAAAGGAAAGCTGTCAACTCTTGTAAAATCCTACTGGAATTTGCCTCTTCTCAATGCTGACGCAAAGTTAGTAGAGTAAAAAATAGTAAAACCGTAATCCTTACTCGTCAAAGTTTGGAGTGCGTTTTTTTGCATTATTTTTCTAAATTAAATAAGACGATGATGCTAGCTAAAATATCATTTAATTGACGATGAATTGAAAAGCTTTGTACATAATTATAACACTATATTTTAGACCCTTGTTGTTTGGATGTGTCTCTCATTATAGGAGTTACTGGATTTGGAATTTTTTCTTGTTCCATGATACAATAAGGTATCACACTTGGGAGGTGTTATATGAAACTGAAAAAGAAGTTGGCTGTGTTAACAGTCTTTAGTCTGTGCCTGATAAGTTTATCAGCTTGTCAATCTATCTCCAACTGGTGGAAGAATACAAAGGAAGAGTGGATTGGTCTGGAGATGACAGTTCGAACTTTTGATGAAAATTCCCAATTGATTGACGAGATGGCTGGTAAGTCTCTCTCCATTTCAAGGAATGCAGAATTTGATTCTGTTGATAGGGAAGGGAACTCGAAGGCAGACTCTTCTGTTTTGAAAGTAACACTTGGAAAATATGAGATTGATCACGTAGGTTCGTCATTGATTGCAGCAGAAGAAGGTTTAGAAGACCTATATGCCAAGTATCAGACCACGGTGAACATTGCTAATTACGACCGTGCAATTCCCCTTGTTAATCGAATGGTATCTAGCCTACAAAATGATTTTACAGGAAAGGCAAAGGTTGTTTTGATTCGTTCGCAAAATGGGACACCGCTTGCGACTTACGCAGGTGATAAGGTGTCTTTATACGCTTCAGATGCACCCAAAACATCTGAATTATTGATTGATGGCAAGCGATTGATTATTTATCGTTGTGATTATACGATTTATGATCGTGCATTGTTGGAGAAATAAATGATTGAAATTCGTTCAGTACGACCATCTGATGTAGAAGAGCTGGTTGCTATTTATTCTCCTTATGTTGAAGAAACAGTTATTACCTTTGAAACGCAAGTTCCTACAGCTACCGAATTTGCAGATCGGATAGAGAAGATTTTGGAAAAATTTCCTTATCTAGTAGCGGAAGAGGAAGGTAGAATCTTAGGTTATGCTTACGCTTCAACTTACTACCCTCGTGCAGCTTATGATTGGACTGTTGAGTTGTCAATCTATATTAGTCAAAAGGCACGTGGTCAGGGAATTGGAAATTTGCTTTATAGTCACTTGGAGAAAGAGCTAATTGCGCGTGGTTTTAAGAATTTCTTGGCTTGTATATCCCTACCTAATCCTGCTTCTCTTGCTCTACATGAAAAAATGGGCTATAAACAGGTAGCTCATTTAAAGAAAGTCGGTTATAAGTTTGGGAACTGGCATGATATTGTCTGGCTTCAAAAATCGTTGGTGGAGGACTGAAACAGTCTGGGGTTAGACTGTTTCAGCTGGTCGCCCGAAAATAGGGAAGCGCCCATACAGTCTGGGGTTAGACTGTTTCAGCTGGTCGCCCGAAAATAAGGAAGCGCCCATACAGTCTGGGGTTAGACTGTTTCAGCTGGTCGCCCAAAAACAAAGAAGTACCCTGCACAGACAAAAACTACAAAAAGGAATGTAAAATGAATATTGCAGAATTAGAAGAGCAGTTACTGGCTGTTGCGGATTTTCATCAGGTTCAGCCGATGAGAGCGTATATGAAAAACAATTTTGATTTCCTAGGTGTCCGCACGCCAGATCGCCGCAAGGTTACAAGGGAATTGTTTAAAAAAAACAAGAGTCAAGGGATTGATTGGGATTTTGTAGAGGCTTGTTGGGACAAGCCTTATCGTGAATTTCAATATGTGGCGATTGACTATTTGGTGATAAAAAAGAAGGATCTAGCCCTGAAGGATTTACCACGTTTAAAAAAATTGGCTCAAACTAAATCTTGGTGGGATAGTATTGATGGACTAGACAAACTGGTCGGAAAGATTGTTTTGAATCATCCAGAGGCTAAAACGGTTATTTTGGATTGGAGTGTGGATGATGATTTCTGGTTGAGACGGCTTGCGATTGACCATCAGTTACTGGAAAAGGAGAATACAGATACAGAACTTTTGGAACAGATCCTTGTCAACAATCTCAACCAAACAGAATTTTTTATCAATAAGGCAATCGGTTGGAGTCTGCGAGATTATTCCAAAACGAATCCCGATTGGGTACGGATGTTTATCAATAAGTACCGTAATCAGATGGCAAGTCTTTCGATTCGTGAGGCTTCCAAATATATTTAGATAAACCTGTGACTATGATAACGGACATGTCATCAATATGGAAAATAGGTAGTAATCAAATAAGCAGATGATATTTTAGAGATCAGTTTAGTTTACAACCATCTTGAGATATGATAAAATGATTTTATGCGATGAGCCGAATAGTGACTTTGTCATGTTCGACGCTGGGGAGGTCTTCATTTAATTGAAACGCAGGAGCGGACCTTGAATAGTTGTGTGAACCTTCTGTTCTCATCGGATACGATGCCCCGTTCCACCTTTTAGGTGGGCTTTTTTTTATTGAGAAAGATTTGACCAGCAAGGATGATGCAGTGTATCAAGGTAGTAGAATGGTAATTTTTCCATCCTAACTGCTAGAAGTAACAGTTGATATTGTGCTTTATGAAGATAGATTGGTATTCCTTCAATTCCTCAGGATGAAGAGCTTTAACATTAGACATACTATATGTACGATGTAAGAGCTTATATTTGTTTTCACCAAATTGATGGAAAGGGAGGAGTTGAACTTTGTCTATATTGAGTTGATTGAAGAGCTGAGCAAATTCTTCGGCATCTTCTAATGAGTTATTGAACTCAGGGATAACAGGAATGCGAAGGACAATTTCTTTTCCACTAGAAAAGGCATATTGGATATTTTGGATGATAAGATTATTATTGACCCCAGTTACTTTCCGATGGGATATAGTATCATAGTGTTTCAAATCTGTGTAAATAAAGTCAACGTATTGAATGAGATCAACAAACTTATGGTGCTCAACAAAGGCAGTTGTTTCAATAGCAGTATGAAGACCGTGTGACTTTGCCTCTTTTAGAATGGCTTTAGCAAATTCGTACTGGGCAAAAATTTCTCCACCAGAAAGTGTTAAACCACCTCCAGATTCTTCATAGAAATCAATATCTTTCATGACCTCTATCATAATGTCGTCAACTGTCTTTTCCTCTCCCATGATAGTTGTTTTTTTACTAATAGCATCTAACATAGGCTCGGGTTTTCGCTTTTGAGATTCTGGGTTTGCACACCAAGGACAGTGTAAGGGACAACCCTTTAAGAAAACAGTTGTCCGAATACCGGGTCCATCATGGAGGGAAAAATGCTGGATGTTAAAAATAATACCTTTTCTTATGTTCATGACGTACTCCTTTTCGATTTAATTTGATTTTATCACATAAAAGAAAGTTTTACAATTACGAACGTAACAAAAAGACTGCTAATAGTTGAAAAAGAGCAAAAATTTGGTAGAATGAATATGAGGTGATAAAAATGGAACGTTTAGATAAAATTATACAGTTAGTATCACAGCATGAGAAAATTGATGTTAACAGTTTGGCAGAGCAGTTGGAAGTTTCTAAGGTGACCATCCGTAAGGATTTAGATAAGCTAGAATCGAAAGGATTATTGCGGAGAGAGCATGGTTATGCTGTTTTAAATAGTGGAGATGATCTCAATATTCGTATGTCTTTTCGCTATGATGTGAAAAAACGCATTGCTAAGGAAGCTTCTAACTTGGTTGCAGATAACGATACGATAATGATAGAGTCTGGTTCGACTTGTGCACTTTTAGCTGAGGAGATTTGTAAAACCAAGAGGAATGTCACCATTATTACAAATTCATATTTTATCGCGAATTTCGTACGACAATATGATAGCTGTCAGATTATTTTACTAGGTGGGGAATTTCAGAAAGATTCTCAAGTGACGGTTGGGCCACTCTTGCGTAAAATGATTCAGTTTTTCCATGTTGACAAAGCTTTTGTAGGAGCAGATGGTTTTGATAGCGAGCATGGCTTCACTGGAAAGAATTTAATGCGGAGTGAAGTTGTTCAATATATGTCAGAGGTTGCTGAAGAGATGATTGTCCTGACAGATGCTAGTAAATTTACAAAGCGTGGAACCGTACATAGATTTAGCTTGAGTCAAGTTGCGCAGGTGATTACAGATACTTCTATCACCGAAACAGTCCTAACTGAATTACAGCAAGCTCATGTAAAGGTAACAATAGTTTAGTGCGAGGGTAGGATGAAACAAGAAAAAAGAAGGCAGCTAGCCAAAATCGCCTATCTTTATTATGTAGAGGGAAAAAGTCAGGCAGAAATTGCTACTGAAACAGGGATTTATCGAACAACGGTCAGTAGAATGCTGACCAAGGCTAAGTCGGAAGGTATTGTAAAGATTGAAATTCAAGATTTTGATAGGCGGCTTTATCAACTAGAGAAGTATGTGCAGAATAGGTATGGTCTGAAAGGCCTTGAACTGGTTGAAAATAGTACAGATGAGGATCTGTTTGATCTGGAAAATCGCTTGGCTCAAGCAGCTGCGGATATGCTAACCAATCTGATTGATGATGAGAAGAAGGTTGGATTTTCATGGGGAAGAAGTCTTAGTCTTATCGTAGATAAAATCGGGCATCATCGCATGAAAGGAGTCAAGTTTGTTCCTATTGCTGGTGGGCCTAGTCATATTCACGCACGTTATCATGTCAATACCTTGATTTATAACATGGCTAGCAAATTTCGCGGAGAATGTCGTTTTATCAATGCAACTATCATTCAAGAAAATCAAGAACTTGCTAATGGTATTCTGTCTTCTAAATATTTTGAGGAATTACGGGCAGATTGGAAACAGTTGGATGTTGCAGTAGTAGGAATTGGCGGTGGGGTTGATGAAAAAAATCGCCAGTGGTTAGATATGTTGACAGCGGACGATTTCCAGCAATTATCAGTTGAAAAAGCAGTTGGTGAAACTTGTTGTCGTTGTTTTGACCAACAGGGGAAACAAGTTGTTGAAGATTTGCAAAAAAGAACCATTGCTATATCCTTAGAAGATTTGAAAGAGGTTCCAGACACGATGGCGTTGGCATACGGAGATCAAAAAGCTCAAGCTATTCTAGCGGTTTTACGTGCTGGATATATTCATCATTTGGTGACAGATGAACGAACAATAGTGAAAGTTTTGGAACTTGATCAAGCTTCCAACTTTCAGTTGGAGTAGTAGGCAAGAGTAACCTTTAAAACACCTAAATCAACTATAGATGTGATTTGGGTGTTTTTTAATTACTTAATATTGCACAAAAGTGCGTAAATATATAAAAACAGAAAATGTTCCATAAATATGTTTACTCCATTTATAGAAAATGATATGATTTGGTTACGAAAGAAAAATATTTACTTACAAATAAAACAAGTTGGAGGAAAAAACAATGGAAATGATTGTTGCTGATCAATTGATCATGGGATTGATTATTTATGCTGGAGATGCAAAGAGTCATGCCTATCAAGCTCTTTCACTTGTCAAAGCTGGTGAGGAGGAAGGGGCTGAAGAAGAATTGAGACTTGCAGATGCAGCACTATTGGAAGCTCACAATATGCAAACCAAGTTCCTTGCACAAGAAGCAGGAGGTTCAAAATCAGATATTACTGCCTTATTTGTCCACTCTCAAGACCATTTGATGACATCCATTACGGAAATCAATTTAATTAAAGAAATTATTGATTTGAGAAAAGAACTACAAAAAGTTAATTAAAACAAAATATATTTTATATTTAGGAGGAAACCGAAATGGTTAAAATTGCTCTTTTTTGTGCTGCTGGCTTTTCTACAGGTATGTTGGTCAACAACATGAAAATTGCTGCAGCGGATGCTGGTGTGGAGGTTGAAATTACTGCACACTCTCAAGGGAAAATTGCAGATTACCTTGATAAAATTGACATTGCTTTGTTGGGCCCGCAGGTGGCTTATACACTTGATAAATCAAAAGCTCTCTGCGATGAGAAACAGATTCCGATTGCCGTAATTCCAATGGCAGACTACGGTATGTTGGATGGTAAAAAAGTTCTGCAATTAGCGCTCAGCATGGTTTCATAAAGGAGTATGGTCATGTCCAAAATTGATACACAAAAAATTATTGTCCCAATCATGAAATTTGTAAATATGAAAGGAATTATTGCTCTAAAAGATGGTATGTTAGCCATCTTGCCTTTGACAGTTGTTGGTAGTATTTTCTTGATTTTAGGGCAATTACCTTTTGCAGATTTGAATGCTGCAATTGCTTCTTTATTTGGTCCTAATTGGACAGAGCCTTTCATGCAGGTTTATAGTGGAACATTTGCAATCATGGGTTTGATTTCTTGTTTTGCAATCGGTTACTCTTATGCGAAAAATAGTGGTGTAGAACCGCTTCCAGCCGGTGTGCTATCAGTTTCTTCATTCTTTATTCTTTTGAAATCCTCTTATGTTCCAGCAATCGGTGAACCTATTAGTGATGCTGTTGCAAAAGTTTGGTTTGGTGGTCAGGGGATTATCGGTGCAATTATCATCGGATTGGTAGTAGGTGCTATTTATACGACCTTTATTCAGCGTCATATTGTTATTAAAATGCCTGAACAAGTACCTCAGGCGATTGCTAAACAGTTTGAGGCGATGATCCCTGCCTTTGTTATATTCTCATTGTCTATGATTGTCTATATCATTTCTAAGATAGTGACAAATGGTGGTACTTTCATTGAAATGATTTACGATGTAATCCAAGTGCCTCTTCAAGGGCTAACAGGTTCATTGCCAGGTGCCATCGGGATTGCCTTCTTCATTTCTTTCCTATGGTGGTTTGGTGTACACGGACAGTCAGTTGTGAATGGTGTTGTTACCGCTTTGCTTCTATCAAACCTTGATGCTAATAAGGCTCTTCTAGCAGCAGATAAGCTATCTTTAGAAAATGGAGCTCATATTGTGACCCAGCAGTTTTTAGATAGTTTTTTGATTATGTCAGGTTCAGGTATTACGTTTGGTATCGTGTTTTCCATGTTATTTGCAGCGAAGTCAAAACAGTATAAAGCACTCGGTAAAGTAGCAGCTTTTCCTGCACTCTTTAATGTGAATGAACCGGTTGTATTTGGCTTCCCAATTGTGATGAATCCGGTGATGTTCTTGCCGTTTGTCTTGGTGCCAATCTTGGCAGCCTTCATTGTCTATGGTGCTATTTCAATTGGCTTTATGCAGCCATTCTCAGGTGTCACCTTGCCTTGGTCCACTCCTGCCATCATCTCTGGTTTTATGGTTGGTGGCTGGCAGGGAGCGGTTGTTCAGATTCTTATTTTAGCAGTATCAACACTTGTTTATTTTCCATTCTTTAAGATTCAAGATAAGATAGCTTGTGATAATGAGACGAAAGAAGCAGTTTAGCCAAGAATGCTACTTAAAAAGTTTGCAAGAATGTGCAAGTTGCCTCAGAAATCCTAGCTTTAACTAACTATAATTGACAATAGGCTCTATTACAGAGTATACTATTCTTACAAACGAAACTAAATACTGTTTCTAAAGAAAGGATAAAACTATGAAAACAGTAACTGAAGTAGCTAGCACCAGCATTAAAACAGAGTATTTTGGAAGTCTGACAGATCGGATGAACAAATACAGAGAAGATGTTCTTGATAAAAAACCTTATATTGATGCAGAACGAGCTGTTCTAGCAACAAGAGCTTATCAAGAGCATAGAGAAAAGCCTAATGTGTTAAAAAGAGCTTACATGCTCAAGGAAATATTGGAGAACATGACGCTCTACATTGAAGAAGAAAGTTTGATTGTAGGAAACCAAGCTTCTTCCAACAAAGATGCTCCGATTTTCCCTGAGTATACCTTGGAATTTGTTTTGAATGAATTGGATTTATTTGAAAAACGGGATGGGGATGTCTTCTATATTACGGAAGAAACCAAGGAGCAGTTACGAAATATTGCGCCATTCTGGGAAAAGAACAATCTTCGATCACGAGCTGGGGTTCTACTTCCAGAAGAGGTTCAGGTGTATATGGAAACTGGCTTCTTTGGTATGGAAGGTAAGATGAACTCAGGTGATGCGCACTTGGCTGTCAATTACCAAAAAGTATTAGAACAGGGTTTGCGTGGTTTTGAAGAACGGGTGCATAAAGCGAAGTCAAACCTTGACTTGACAGATCCGGCAAGTATTGATAAGTATCACTTTTATGACTCTATTTTCATCATCATTAAAGCTGTAAAGGCCTACGCAGATCGTTTTGTTACCTTGGCGACAGCATTAGCAGAAAAAGCACCGACAGCTAAACGCCGTGAGGAGCTGTTGGAAATTGCACGCATTTGCTCTAAAGTTCCATATGAGCCTGCTGAGACCTTTGCAGAGGCGGTACAATCCGTCTGGTTTATTCAGTGTATCTTACAAATTGAGTCAAATGGACATTCTCTATCTTATGGACGGTTTGATCAGTACATGTATCCTTATGTAAAAGCAGATTTGGAAGCAGGTCGTGAAACAGAAGATAGTATTGTTGAACGCTTGACCAACTTGTGGATTAAGACCATCACTATCAACAAGGTTCGCAGTCAGTCCCACACCTTCTCATCTGCAGGTAGTCCGTTGTATCAAAATGTCACAATTGGCGGACAGACACGTGATAAGAAGGATGCGGTCAATCCTCTTTCTTATCTGGTATTGAAGTCTGTTGCCCAAACGCATTTACCACAACCAAACTTAACGGTTCGCTATCATGCAGGTCTGGATGCTCGCTTCATGAATGAATGTATAGAAGTAATGAAACTTGGCTTTGGTATGCCAGCTTTTAATAACGATGAGATTATCATTCCATCCTTTATCGACAAAGGTGTCTTGGAAGAAGATGCCTATGATTACAGTGCCATTGGCTGTGTAGAAACAGCAGTTCCGGGGAAATGGGGCTATCGTTGTACAGGGATGAGCTACATGAACTTCCCGAAAGTATTGTTGATTGCCATGAATAATGGTATTGATCCGGCATCTGGGAAACGCTTTGCTCCTGCCTTTGGCCACTTCAAAGATATGAAATCTTTTGAAGAGTTGCAAGCTGCTTGGGAAGAAACCCTCCGCCACTTGACACGTATGAGTGTTATTGTAGAAAATGCAATTGACCTTGCTCTGGAAAGAGAGGTACCAGATATCCTGTGCTCCGCCCTTACAGATGACTGCATTGGTCGCGGCAAGCATTTGAAAGAAGGCGGAGCGATTTACGATTATATTTCAGGTTTGCAGGTTGGTATTGCTAATTTATCTGACTCTCTAGCAGCCATCAAGAAACTGGTCTTTGAAGAAGAAAGGCTGACCCCAGAGGAGTTGTGGTATGCTTTGGAAACAGATTATGCTGGTGAGCGTGGTAAAGAAATCCAAGAGATGTTGATTGAGGATGCACCAAAATATGGTAACGATGATGATTATGCAGACCAGTTGGTGACAGCAGCTTATGATATCTATATTGATGAGATTGCTAAGTATCCAAATACTCGTTTTGGCAGGGGGCCTATTGGTGGTATTCGCTATTCAGGTACATCATCTATTTCTGCAAATGTGGGACAAGGTCGTGGCACGCTAGCGACTCCAGACGGACGGAATGCAGGGACTCCACTTGCAGAAGGTTGCTCACCATCTCATAATATGGATAAAAATGGACCAACATCCGTTTTGAAGTCTGTTGCAAAATTACCAACACATGAAATTGTTGGAGGAGTTTTGCTCAATCAGAAAGTTAATCCACAAACTCTTGCAAAAGAAGAAGATAAACAAAAATTGATTGCTCTACTGCGGACATTTTTTAACCGCTTGCATGGTTATCATATTCAATACAACGTTGTCTCTAGAGAAACCTTGATTGATGCGCAGTTGCATCCTGAAAAACACCGTGACCTGATTGTCCGTGTGGCGGGTTATTCAGCGTTCTTCAATGTACTGTCTAGAGCAACGCAGGACGACATTATCGGTCGTACAGAACATACATTGTAAAAGAGGTTACTTATTATGGAATTTATGCTGGATACCCTCAATATAGAGGAGATAAGAAAATGGGCTCAGGTCCTTCCGCTTGCAGGAGTGACCTCAAACCCGACCATTGCAAAGAAAGAGGGGGGCATTGACTTTTTCGGACATTTGCACCTTATTCGTGATCTAATCGGACCAACAGCTTCACTGCATGTACAAGTTGTGGCAAAAGATTACGAAGGTATTTTGGCAGATGCTAAAAAAATTCGTGAGTTGGCACCAGAAAATGTCTATATTAAGGTTCCAGTAACATCTGCTGGCTTAGCTGCTATGAAAATCTTGAAAGCAGAAGGGTATAAGATTACAGCAACGGCCATCTACAGTGTTTTTCAAGGTTTGTTGGCTATTGAAGCTGGTGCAGATTACTTAGCGCCCTATTATAATCGTATGGCGAATCTGAACATTGATTCGAATGCAGTTATTGCTCAACTAGCAGAGGCTATTGATCGAGATTGTTCGAAAAGTAAAATCCTGGCAGCTTCATTTAAAAATGTTCATCAAGTCAATCAAGCATTTGCGCACGGTGCACAGGCTGTTACAGCAGGTGTAGATATATTTGAAGCAGCTTTCGCTATGCCAGCTATTGAAAAGGCAGTGGATGACTTTGCCAGCGATTGGTCAGCCAGTTATGGAAAAAAATCCATCTAGGAACTTTTAGGCTATATATAATAAAAAAATAAGGGGGACATTATGAAACGATTCTCAAGTCTTTCACGCAGCATCCAGGGGAATAATCTCTTAGAAAATTGTGCGGTTGATATTTTGAAGATAGGTCATCGTCCCCTTGTTTTATGTGTAGAGTGGGAGTATAATAAAGATATACAAGGTTTGGTGAAACATCTAACCTGTCATGGGCTAATTACCAAAGTAGCCTGTCTGACAGAGATGAGTCAAGCCTTGATTGAAGAAGTTGGAGAAATGGGGTTTCAGCACCGTGCAGATCTTGTTATTGGGTTTGGTACCAATGTCGCGATGGAGTGTGCGAAGGCTGTTGCAAATCTGCTGGGCTTGCCATTTGTCTTGATTCCGACTTCTCTGTCACTTCCTTCTACAAGTTTGCCATTTGTAGTAGCTGAGGAGTGGAAAAATCCACGAATCTTACTGGAGGAGTCAGTTCGGCTCATTATAGTGGATAGAGATTTGCTTCTGGCTCAGCCTGTTTCAGATTTGAAGGCTGGTATAATAAATTCTCTGCTTTACCTAGCTGTTATTAAAAAAATAAACAATCATCATCTATCCAGTTTGGTAGATGGTATTCTTATCAAAGGTTGTGAAAGCGCTTTATTAAAAGATGCTTCTCAAGCTATAGTTGATTTTGAAAATTCGACATTATCAAGAGCGCTGAAAGATATTTTAGAGGTTCTCACGGTGCTAAACGGATATTGTCTGAGCACAGATGCTTGGTCTTTAGTTGAGAAACTAGGAGCAAACCTCGCAAAAATAGAATTAAATTGGCTAGATGAATCGCTTAGAAGGAATGCATTTATCCTGTTGCTTTTTACTTACTTGAACCATGAGTCAGAAGAGAAAATGACAGCCATTATTCAATGGTGCAAGCAGCTTCATTTATTACCATTCTCCAACAAAATAGATCGTTTAGAACTGCTGAATGTTATAAGAAAAGACCTGAAACCACTAGGAATAAAGGATGAGGAAGTTCAATGTGCGATTGAACAAGTTTTAGCGATGAATTAGTCTATAAAAATAGTTATTATCTAACAATAAGGAGGAATTCCTATGAAAGTATTCGCAAGTCCATCACGTTATATACAGGGAAAACATGTCCTGTTTCAAGGTGCAGAAGCAATTGGAAAATTGGGGGATAAGCCCCTGGTGCTTTGCGATGATTTGGTTTATGGCATTGTAGGAGAGAAATTTCTATCCTATCTAGCTGGAGAGGACATGAAAGCTTGTCGAGTTGCTTTTAATGGTGAAGCATCAGACAAAGAAATCCAGCGTGTTGTGGAAATTGGAAAAAAGGAGATGAGTGATGTAGTAATCGGCCTGGGTGGTGGCAAGACAATTGATTCTGCTAAAGCTATTGCTGATTTGCTAGCGGTTCCTGTAGTCATTGCTCCAACAATCGCTTCCACAGATGCTCCAACGTCTGCTCTGTCTGTCATTTATTCTGAGGAAGGAGCATTTGAGCGCTATATTTTCTATAAGAAAAATCCAGATCTTGTTCTGGTAGACACAGCCATTATTTGTCAAGCACCACCACGTTTACTGGCTTCAGGTATTGCCGATGGTTTGGCAACTTGGGTGGAGGCACGTGCTATTTTGCAGAGTAATGGTTCTACTATGGCTGGTGGTGCTCAAACCCTTGCAGGCATTGCAATCGCACAGACCTGTGAGAAGGTGCTCTTTGATTATGGACTACAAGCTATGGCAAGTTGTGAAGCTAAAGTTGTCACCACTGCCTTAGAAAATATTGTTGAAGCTAATACGCTATTAAGTGGTTTGGGCTTTGAGAGTGCAGGTCTGGCAGCAGCACATGCTATCCATAATGGCTTCACAGCTTTAGAAGGTGACATACATCATTTAACACATGGTGAAAAAGTTGCCTACGGTACCCTGACACAACTTTTCTTGGAAAATCGTCCGAAAGCAGAATTGGAAAAATATATCCGATTCTACCAAGCTTTGAATTTGCCGACTACCTTAGCAGAATTGCATTTAGCAGACGCTAGCTATGAAGATTTGCTGAAGGTAGGGCAACAGGCGACTATCGCAGGGGAAACTATCCATGGTATGCCATTTGCTATTTCAGCCGAGGATGTAGCAGAAGCTCTTTTGGCTGTTGACTACTATGTTCGTTCTTTAGATAGATAATCAATTGCTCTGAGAAATTGCAGTAGTTCAGTTAACATTAGAAAGTGTGATGGAACAGCCTTATATGCCCGATTAAGTGTTGACCTCATCGCATCTAAAGTTAGGAAGACCTTCGTTTAATTAAAAGGTTATCTTTACTGGAAATAGTACTCTCGCCCACTCTTTAGGTGGGCTTTTTTGCAGGTTATAGTTTGGTTAATAGTTGGTATGAACTATTTTTTATTGCTATCTAGGAGTTTTTCTGCTGTTTGAGATTATGAATTCATTTGCTATGATTTTTAGAGCGTTACCGTTTAAAGATGTGGATACCTATTCAAACAATCTAATAATCTATTTAGGTGAAGTTTTTGAGACTATTGTTTTCCATCTATAGGAAAAAATTTGAGGAGTATTTAAACTACTGGAATGCTGCTTGAAATATGCTAAAACTGAGGTGGTAAGATACTTAGATAGGTATCTTCTTGATATGCTATACCTCAGTCTATTAAATCTTGGAGGCAAGGTGGGCGACACCCTGTGTACTTTTTGTTTGATATATCTTAGTAAAACACTTGACATTTTAGGAAAACGGTTGCATAATAGAGATAAATAAATAACACAAAAGGAGTTTGTTATGCAACAGAAACCAAAACTTGTTCTAAAAGCCAAAGGTTTTAGAATGTGGAAATCAGGGAAGCGATGGGTATTTGGTCTTGGAGCTATGACAGCTATTTTTTTATGCGGCGAAATGCAAGCGCTTGCACTGGAGACACCTGTTGAATCACCAATTTCAACAGAATTGCGGAGTACGGATTCTGGAGAAGAGCAGCCACCTGCACCAAAGACAGAAGAGGATAGTAGTGTCTCTTCTAGTGTTGAATCTGCTGAAGAGTCTAATTCATCATTTTTAGACCAGGCTCAAGATGTGACAGTCAAGGATGATCAACATCAAGCGCAGCATGAGGTTGATGTGACAACAGCTAAGCCAGTTCATATTTACTACAAGCCGACAACAGATACGGGTGACTACTATGCTTATGTTTGGGGGGGAGGACTCGAGCAATCTGGAGTTGACTTACCGATGACAAAAGAGGGTGACCAGTGGAAGGTAACGGTTACACCTAAGGCTGATGCGACTTTCTTTAACTATATCATTAAAAAAGGTGGAAAAGATCAATGGAATGATAAAAAGACCGGTGATATGACTGCAACGGTCAATCCTTACACTGAAACAAATATCTATGTTGGAGACAATTTTTACTCACAAATTTCCAACATACAAACACCTGAATTTGATAAAAAATTTGGCTATGAGGATAAGGTTGTAGATGCATCTGAGCCAGATAAGTTCAAAACAGTTGGTAGTTTGGGACGACTTGGTTCGACCTTAAACGATGATGGCACAGCGACTATCAATCTCTGGGCACCGACAGCCAAGGAAGTTAAACTCAATCTTTATAAGACTCTAACCCCTACTGCGAATGCTGATAAAACGGTCAATATGACCCGCGGGACAGTTGCTAATCCAGATGACCATACCCAAAATACCGTTGGTGTATGGACCTATAAACTTGATAAATCACTGTTGGGAGAGCTGGGTGTAGATACTGCTGAAAAATTAGCATATGATTATACTCTTAGTCTGCCAAATGCACACTTTATACAAGTAGAGGAGCAACAAAAGGGAGATAAAAAAGTTAAAATTTATCGAAATTCTGCCAGTGGTAAAGTTTTGAATGAGAATGGCGAGGCTACCCGTGAAGAAGTAGCAGCCTTCTACGCTGGGGATGTAATTGAGCGAAAAGGGAATGGTGATAATACTATAGTCGTTAAGGAACACAATCACCGTGAGGTCACCACTCAAGATCCGTATTCTGTAGCAGTTATTCAAGGGGGCACACGGTCTGTCATTCTTGACCCAAGCAAGGTTGGTCCAAAAGTTCAGGTGACAAACAATAAACGTGCTAAGACGAATTCAGAAATTAGTGTTTTAGAAGTCAATGTCCGTGATTTTTCTATTGACGAATCATCTGGTGTTGACAAAAAAGATCGTGGGAACTATCTTGGTTTTGTTCAGTCAGGTACTAAAAATCCGAACGATGGCACGATGACTGGTTTGGACTATCTAAAATATCGTGGCACCAATTATCTCCAAATGATGCCTCTTAATGATTTTGAAACTGTTCCTGAGTTAGATAAGGACAATCCAGAAAATACCACTATATCAAAAGCAGAACCAGATGGTGTTCATAATAACCAACAAAACTGGGGTTATGACCCTAAGAACTACAACGTTCCAGAAGGATCTTATGCTACAGATCCAAGCGACCCAGAAAACCGTATCAAAGAACTCAAAGAGATGATGCAAAAGCTTCATGATGCAGGGCTTAATGTCACCTTGGATGTGGTCTATAACCACCTTTATCATGGGCAAAAGAATGTCTTTGAGCAGACTGTTCCTGGGTATTACTATGCCATCAACCAACCTGCCAATGTGATGAATAACGATATTTTTGTGGGCAATGCGGTGCGCTCTAATTCTGAAATGATGAGACGCTATATCGTCAATTCAACTGCTTTCTGGGCAGCAGAATATGGTATGGACGGTTTCCGTTTCGATGCCATGAGCGATCTTGATGTAACGACACTGAATGAAGTTCGTAAGGCTCTAGATAAGGTTGGTCCTAATATAGTGACCTATGGTGAAGGTTGGGATAGTATGGGAACCTACTTGCCGAAAGGCGAGGCAGGTAGCGATGTTCAAGGTAAGAAAATCCCGACTTACGGTTTCTTCGATGCAACGAGTCGCAATGCTATCGTTGGACATGCTCACAATGACCATCTAGATGCCAAAGGGTTTGTCAATGAGGGAGAAAACAATCCTAACATTGCTAATGCAACACAGGTAGCGGACAGTCTGTTAGGTGGTGATCGTAAGAAATATGCAAACGCTTCTCAACAACTAAACTATGTGGAATGCCATGATGGTATGACTCTAAGTGACCTCTTGAAACGTTACAATGTCATTGACACACGTGATCCAAAGATCCACCTGAATCGTGTTGAGTTGGCGACAGCCATGAGTGCCCTAGCGCAAGGGATTCATTTCTCGCAACATGGACAAGAATTTTTGAGAACAAAAAATAATTCCGTTAATACTTATAACAGCGGTGATGAATACAATAAAATTGATTGGAATTTGGTGAAAACTCATGCAGATGCAGTGAATTTCTCCAAAGCAATTACCCAATTACGATTGGCAGAACCGCTCTTCCAACTATCTGACTATAATGATATTAACGAGAAGATGGTTGTTACAAATGCCCAAGGTAGTTCAGGTGTCATCACTTATGAACTCCGTCTCGATGGTAAAGGTGAAAACAAAAATGGTAAGTATCTCGTTATTTTCAATAACAATAATGGCGATAATAAATCTTCACTGACGCTTGGTGGTAACCAGTGGTATTATGGAGGTAATGAGAAACTCAATGAATTTAAAAATATGGAAGGAAATCGAGGGCGCATCAATAGCACTAATGATTTCAGCAATGCTTTTATCGTGACTTCGAATTCCAAGAGTCTCTATGACAAGATTGGTCAAAAAGTTGGTCAAAAAGAGCTAACAGTTGATCCACTGTCTGCAACGGTTCTCTTTATTCCTGCTCCTGCTAAAGCAACAGAGCTAAAAACTGTAGAACGTGTGATAAGTTATGTTGACCGTCAGGGGAATCAGGTATCGGATCCACATAGACAAGCAGTGACCTTCTTAACTGTTGAAGAACCAGCTCCAGACTTGAAATTTGGTTTTGAAAACTCCCAAATTCCAGTTGCACCAACCGACTTAGGCCATGCTTCAAATATTGTTAATAAGGTATCAAAAACATTACCAACAGTGAAGTATGTTTATGTTGCTACGTCTAAGGATGGACGACCAATTGAAGTAAACCTCAATCTTTCTGATGTGACTATCGGTGATGATGGTAAACCTGTTGATTCTGATACTGTCAAATGGGTAAAAAGAACGCAGCTTGGCTTGCTTGAAGAGGTACCAGAGGGAGTTGAGGTTCCATCAAACTATACAACAGATAAGAAGAAGTGGCTCAGTCAAGTATGGGAAAGGACCGATGATGTCTCTTATCCTGAAGTAACAGGTCATAAGGTTCAGTCTATCAGTCCAGAAAAGGCTGGAGATAAAGAGAAGGTCACAAGTAGTGTGCTGGGATTGGAATCAGCTCGTCAAGAGGTCAAGGTTACTTATGCTAAAGAAATGACAGCCAAGCTTGTGTCTGAGAATGATCCATTGGAAAAACTACCGAAATCAGCTAGTGAGGCTAGTGGAACTTACCAAGCTATTGGTCTAGAAGGAGAAGCAATTCGCTTTACGGTATCAGATACTGATTTGGCACGAGAAGGCTATACTTATACTGTTAATGGTAAAGCAAATCTGACAGAAGCTATGGCCGGTATGGCAGGTTATTTCTCTGCTACCCCAGCAGTTTTCCAAGTGGTTTATACTAAGGTAGAGACTCAAGAGCCAATGGAAAAAGATGAGCCTAAGCAAGAGGAACCACCGACTAAGCCAGATTCTGATAACACTCCATCTACTCCTGATAAACCATCAGATACAACACCAGAGAAAGAAGACGGTAAACCAGATTCTGATAACACTCCATCTACTCCTGATAAACCATCAGATGTAACACCAGAGAAAGAAGACGATAAGCCAGATTCTGATAACACTCCATCTACTCCTGATAAACCATCAGATACAACACCAGAGAAAGAAGACGATAAGCCAGATTCAGGTAGCAGTCCATCTACTCCTGATAAACCATCAGATGTAACACCAGAAAAAGAAGACGGTAAACCAGATTCAGGTAGCAGTTCATCTACTCCTGATAAACCATCAGATACAACACCAGAAAAAGAAGTAGATAAGCCAGATTCAGGTAGCAGTCCATCTACTCCTGATAAACCATCAGATACAACACCAGAAAAAGAAGTAGATAAACCAGATTCAGGTAGCAGTCCATCTACTCCTGATAAACCATCAGATACAACACCAGAAAAAGAAGTAGATAAGCCAGATTCAGGTAGCAGTCCATCTACTCCTGATAAACCATCAGATACAACACCAGAAAAAGAAGACGGTAAGCCAGATTCAGGTAGCAGTCCATCTACTCCTGATAAACCATCAGATACAACACCAGAAAAAGAAGTAGATAAGCCAGATTCAGGTAGCAGTCCATCTACTCCTGATAAACCATCAGATGTAACACCAGAGAAAGAAGACGGTAAACCAGATTCAGGTAGCAGTCCATCTACTCCTGATAAACCATCAGATGCAACACCAGAAAAAGATGCAGATAAACCAGATCCTGAAGTTCCAAATTCAGAGACCAAGAAGGATAATACACCAACATTGAAAAATGAGGATGGTAGTACTAGTTCTACTAAGCGTGAATTGGTTGATGTACCAACTGGTGTTAGAGTAGTATTGTCAGAGAAAGAATCATCTGAAATTGTTGCTCTACGTGTTACTCCAAAATCACTCTCTTCTTTGCCGACCCAATCTGTTTTAGCAGGTAAAGATTATAAAATGTATGATATTGATCTCATTGATAGCAGAGGAAAAGTGGTGAAGATGGCTTATACTGCTAGAGTATCTCTACCGGTTGCTACCGATAAAGCAGTCGCTCAAGTACTCTATTTGCCACAATCAGGACAAGTTCATTCCCTTGATTTCACTGTTCAGGATTTGGGACAATCTGGTCGTTTTGTCGAATTTACTGCGAAAAGTTTCAGTGATTATGCTGTTATCTATCAGGCAACCGCACAAAATATTGAGCAGACCAATAGCACTTCAAAAGCAATCAATGATGAACAAGAATCATCTCTGGCAGTAGCACAAAATAGCGTTTTAAGTGTACCTGTAGCTAGCGCAGCTAAAGAATTGCCTAAAACAGCCGCAATTTTACCTAAAACAGGAGAGACTATCTCCGTACTTTCCTTGGTAGGATTGGCATTGCTAGGAACAGTCGTAGCCGTTTCGCATCGCCGAAAAGGAAAATAATAAGGGGTTAATCTCTATATTTCGATAGTATTTTTCCGGTTTTGTGAGGTAGATAAATCATTAAGCATGAGGTTGGGACAATAGTCCAATTTCATATATAAAAAGCGAACAAAATCAGTTTTCTGACAATCAGAATCTTGGTTTGTTCGCCTTTTTTGTTCAATTATAGATCTAAAGGACTTGATAATTGAGATTTTCAAAATTGAAAATCTTTTTGTCCCAAGCTCATCTTAGTTTTAGGAGTAATGTCTTCAATGCCTCTTTTTATTATTTAATGTTCAGTGAAAATCAACTCCATGTTCATTCGTAAAAAATGATTGTACTTGAGAAAATACTTTTTTAGGACTGTTCATTTAGCAAAATTGTGATATACTTAGTAGGTATAAATAGTTAGAAAATTTTGAAGAATGATTCAGTTAGATGAAATACCTTTCTGATTTGCTCTAATAGTCTGGTGATAGAGTATAAGAGACTGGAAGTAAACTGGACCTAGTTTATATGACAAGACTATTTGTGTTTGTCTTGAGTAAGACGAAGGTACTGACCTATCATGGGATTTCACAACGCTGTTTTTAAGGAGGTAACTATGGCCTATGTAGTGGCTGTCGTTGGTGCGACTGGTGCAGTTGGCGCTCAGATGATTAAAATGTTGGAAGAATCAATACTTCCGATTAAACAAGTTCGTTTCTTGGCTTCTGCACGTTCTGCGGGCAAGACTTTACAGTTCAAAGGTCAGGATATTGTCATTGAAGAAACAAAGGAAACAGCTTTTGAAGGTGTTGATATTGCTCTCTTTTCAGCGGGGGGATCTACATCTGCTAAGTATGCTCCCTATGCAGTCAAAGCGGGAGCAGTTGTTGTGGATAATACCTCATATTTCCGTCAAAATCCAGATGTTCCTCTGGTTGTTCCAGAGGTCAATGCTCATGCACTTGAGGGGCATAATGGTATCATTGCTTGTCCAAATTGTTCAACCATCCAGATGATGGTAGCTTTGGAACCAGTTCGCCAGAAGTGGGGACTGGAGCGGATTATCGTATCGACCTATCAGGCAGTTTCTGGTGCAGGTATGGGAGCTATTTTAGAAACCCAACATCAGCTTCGTTCCATCTTGAGTGACGGTGTTGAACCAAAAGCGGTTGAAGCCAATATTTTACCTTCAGGTGGAGATAAGAAGCATTATCCAATCGGGTTTAATGCTCTGCCACAAATTGACCTCTTTACAGATAATGACTACACCTACGAAGAGATGAAGATGACAAAAGAAACTAAGAAAATCATGGAAGATGATAGCATTGCTGTTTCTGCGACCTGTGTCCGTATTCCGGTCTTGTCAGCTCACTCTGAGTCTGTCTACATTGAAACCAAGGAAGTGGCACCGATTGATGAAGTAAAAGCTGCTATTGCGGCCTTTCCAGGTGCGGTTTTGGAGGATGATGTAGCTAATCAAATCTATCCACAAGCCATCAATGCGGTCGGTAGTCGTGATACATTTGTTGGTCGTATTCGTAAAGATTTGGATAAGGAAAATGGGATCCACATGTGGGTCGTTTCAGATAATTTGCTCAAAGGTGCTGCTTGGAATTCTGTACAGATTGCTGAAACCCTCCATGAACGTGGTCTTGTCCGTCCAACCATGGAATTAAAGTTTGAATTGCAATAAGTCTGGCATATTAAATGAACATAAAAAAGGCTCTTAATAGTCTTTTGGGGCAATAAAAAAGGGAGGAAACCGATGTCCATCCAAGAATTACGCAATGTAAAAATCATCACAGCTATGATTACCCCCTTCAAAGAAGATGGTTCTATCCATTACGAGGTTCTGCCCGAACTGATTGAATACCTCTTGGATCACCATACAGAGGCTATCCTACTAGCCGGAACAACTGCTGAAAGTCCCACTTTGACTCATGAGGAAGAATTAGAATTATTCGCTGCTGTACAAAAAATTGTTAAGGGGCGCGTGCCATTGATTGCTGGAATTGGAACCAATGATACACGTGATTCCATCGAATTTGCCAAAGAAGTTGCAGCTTTTGGTGGTTTTGCTGCTGGTCTTGCTATTGTTCCCTACTACAATAAACCATCACAAGAAGGGATGTACCAGCATTTTAAGGCCATCGCTGATGCATCGGATTTGCCGATTATCATCTACAATATTCCGGGTCGTGTTGTAGTAGAGATGACTCCTGAAACCATGCTTCGCTTAGCCGAGCATCCAAATATTATCGGGGTCAAAGAGTGTACCAGTCTGGCCAATATGGCTTATTTAATTGAGCATAAACCAGAAGATTTCTTAATTTATACAGGTGAAGATGGAGACGCCTTTCATGCAATGAATCTTGGGGCAGATGGTGTTATTTCTGTGGCATCTCATACTAATGGAGATGAGATGCATCGCATGTTTGTGGCTATCGAGCAACAGGACATCAAAACCGCAGCGGCCATTCAACGTAAGTTCATTCCTAAGGTTAATGCCCTCTTTTCTTATCCCAGTCCTGCGCCAGTTAAGGCGGTTCTCAATTATATGGGCTTTGAAGTTGGTCCGCTTCGCCTGCCCTTGGTTCCATGTCCAGAAGAAGATGCCAAACGTATTATTAAGGTTGTGATTGATGGAGATTATGAAGCAACAAAAGCGACTGTGACTGGAGTTGTAAGACCCGATTATTAACAAATAAAGAGCAGGAAAAACTACTCAGCGCGTAGACAAACCCTTAAAATGTAATAACTTTGGAAAACCTACGATAATGTTGTTCATCTTTCAACTCTTAGAAACGCTATTATTTCGACGTTTCTGGGAGTTTTTTTGCTGTTGGCTGCAAAGAAAAAGATTGAAGAACTCGTCCAAAATGGACTTTGTCTTCAATCTGAAATACAGGATATCCTGTTCCATTTATACTAAACATTCTAATTTATCTACCAAAGAGCCAACATAGGCGATAGTATCTTTTAGTGGTTTGTCGGTCGAAACATCAACACCCGCATGTTTTGCTAAGTCTTGAGCTGAAAGACTGGCTCCGAGTGAAAGGGTCTCAAGCCATTTCTCAACGACTTCTTCTGGATTTTTTTCCAGTTGTTTTGCCATAGCAGTACCAATTGTTAAACCTGCTGAGTAAGTGTATGGGTAAAGACCAATGTAGTAGTGTGGCTGGCGCATCCAAATAAGACCAGCATCATCACCGATTTCAAAGTCTTCGCCCCAGAATTCTTTGATGATATCCAATTTGATTTGGCAGAGGATGTCACCATTGAGGTATTCATCATTATCCAAACGAGTATAAACTTCACGTTGGAAGGCTGCTTCAAGCAGATGGGTAACCATATTGTGGAAGTAAGTGCGACTAATCAATTCGCTAATCAAGTATGCCTGGAAGTTCGGATCTTGGTTATTTTTCAGAAGAGTATTACATGTCAAGACTTCGTTGGCAGTAGATGGTGCCTCAATGAAATAAAGTGATGGTTCGTAGCTAAGAACACTTTGTTTTTTAGCCAATTGGAAATGACCCGCATGCCCCAATTCATGAGCCAGTACCAAGACTTCATTCATCAAACCAGTCCATGAAAGCAAAATATAAGATGGTCCATCGTAAAGAGTGGCGCAGAAACCACCTGTCGCTTTGCCTTCATTTTGAGCAAAGTCAATCCAGCGCTCATCAAATGATTGTTCAATCATCTTAACATAGTCTTCACCGAGGATACCTAGACAGTCAATCAAAAATTGTTTTGACTCTTCTGGAGTAATCCGCTGGTTGAATTTAGATGGAATACTGATTTTCAAGTCGGCATGGGTAATTTTATCTAAACCATGCGCCTTAGCAACTAATTTCACATAGCGGCGCATATGAGGAGCCAATTCTTTCATGATGATGTCAATCTGGCGGTCAAACAAATCCCGTGACACATTTTGACGATGCAAAAGGAAGTCAATCGTATTATCAAATCCACGCAGGCGAGCTTCAATTTGCTCGTTTTTGATATGAGATAAGTAAGTTGCAGCAGTGGTATTTTTGTACTTTTTCAAGGTAGAATAGAAACCAGCAGCAGAACGACGACGGACTTCCGTATCGTGGCTAATTTCGTAGTCATTCTCAAATAAAACATAGCTGTTTCCCAATGTTTCACCGTTAGCCTCGAAACTATCAAAGGTCATATCTTCAAACTTGGTTACGCCATAGTTGTTATATGGTTGGGTGAGAGTTGGAGCAAAGTTGGCCAAAAGTTCTTCTTGTAGCGGGTGAAGCTGATGTGGTTTCTGACGGATAATATTTTCAATATAGGCTTTCCATTGCGGTTGATTCGTAATAACATCTTCTAAAACTTCTTGATCAAGCAAGCCTAATTCTGTTTCAAGGAAGGACAATTTAGGAGTAGTATAGGCGAGTGTTAAATCGAAATCATTAGATAAACTAGCAAGTTCAGTATTCATCTTATCCACTTCAAGCGGAAGAAAAGCATAGTGAGACAATTTGCTTACGAGGATTGAGAGGCCTTCATAGTCCTTGAGAGCTGCTACGATTGTTTCGAGACTTGTTAAATTTCCTTTATAGGTTCTTTCAAAATGTTCAGTTTGTGTCTTGTAGGATACGAGTGCATCCTTGTAAGCTTGATTATCTGGGAAAATTAGATGGGTATCCCAAGTGAGCTGGACGTCTATTTCATGACGCTTTGGCATTGCATTTGACATTGGCTTCTCCTTTTTCTTTTAAGTTAATAGTGATATTATACCATAGAATGGAAAAAGAAACTTGACAAAACCGTGAAAAACCTAGATAATAGAAGTATGAAAGGGTTTACTGAAAACCAGAAAGGAGCTTTTATGCAAGTCATTAAACGTAGTGGAGAGATTGTTGAATTTGACCCGGATAAAATCTACCAAGCCATTCTAAAGGCAGCACAGACTGTTTATGTCATTGATGAGACTTGGCGGAAAAATCTTGCTCAGGTAACGAAAAAGGTAGTGCTTGACTTGGAAGAAGCTCATACAGAGCGCCCAACGATTAGTATGGTTCAGTCGCAGGTGGAGCATCGCCTTTTGGATGCTGGTTATATTACGATTGCTGAGCACTATATTTCATACCGTTTGCAACGTGATTTGGAACGCAATGGCTATGCTGATAAGATGATTGTTCATCTGCGTTTCGAGCAAGTACGCTAAGCTATAACCTAGAGAAATCTAGGTTTTTTTGTTTTGTGAATACCCTTTATTATAGCATTGTTAGGCCATCAAAAGTTTTTTATAAAAAAATGTGATATTTTGAGCATATTTTTTGAAATCGGTACCAAGCCTGTTGTATAATATAAACTGGAAAAAATTTATTTTTGAAAGTGAGATTTTACATTATGGCTAAAATCGTTGTTGTCGGTGCAAACCACGCCGGTACTTCAGCAATCAATACGATCCTGAACAATTATGGTGCAGAAAACGAAGTTGTCGTTTTCGACCAAAACAACAACATCTCATTCTTGGGATGTGGTATGGCATTGTGGATTGGTAAGCAAATTTCTGGTCCAGAAGGTCTTTTCTATTCAGACAAAGAAAAATTGGAGGCAGCTGGTGCAAAAGTTTACATGGAGTCACCAGTTGAGTCTATTGATTATGATAAAAAAGAAGTAACAGCTATCGTTAACGGTGAGAAGCATGTTGAAAGCTATGATAAGTTGATTTTAGCGACTGGTTCACAGCCGATCTTGCCACCAATCAAGGGGGCAGAAATCCAAGAGGGTTCACGCGAATTTAAGGCAACTCTTGAAAATCTCCAATTCGTTAAATTGTACCAAAACTCAGCAGAAGTGATTGAGAAACTCAATAACCCAGACATCAAACGTGTTGCA
Source organism: Streptococcus ruminantium (assembly GCF_003609975.1). Classification (NCBI taxonomy): domain Bacteria; kingdom Bacillati; phylum Bacillota; class Bacilli; order Lactobacillales; family Streptococcaceae; genus Streptococcus; species Streptococcus ruminantium. The sequence goes on along the minus strand of NZ_AP018400.1, from coordinate 1,134,553 downwards.
GTTGTTGGTGCTGGTTATATCGGCGTTGAGCTTGCTGAAGCGTTTGAGCGTCTTGACAAAGAAGTCATCTTGGTGGATATTGCTCAATCATCACTCGGTGGTTACTACGATCCAGAGTTTACAGACTTGATGAACAAAAACTTGGAAGAGCATGGGATCAAGTTGGCATTTGGTCAGACTGTACAGGCGGTTGAAGGTAATGGTAAAGTTGAGCGTCTTGTGACAGACAAGGAAACCTTTGACGTTGACATGGTCATCTTGGCTGTAGGTTTCCGTCCAAACACTGAGCTTGGTGCTGGTAAGATTGAACTCTTCCGCAATGGTGCCTTCCTTGTAAACAAAAAAGGCGAAACAAGCATTCCTGATGTGTATGCCATCGGTGACTGTGCAACTGTCTATGATAACGCTCTTCAAGATACAAACTACATTGCTTTAGCTACTAATGCTGTTCGTACAGCCATCGTTGCAGCTCACAATGCATGTGGTACTGAGCTTGAAACTGCTGGTGTACAAGGTTCTAACGGTATCTCTATCTACGACCTTAAGATGGTCTCAACTGGTTTGACCTTAGAGAAAGCAAAACGTTTCGGTTACAATGCTGTAGCAACTGACTTCTCAGACTTGCAAAAACCAGAGTTCATAGAGCATGACAACCACGAAGTGAAAATCCGTATCGTTTATGATAAAGATACTCGTGTTATTCTCGGTGCTCAAATGGCTTCTAAAGAAGATATTTCTATGGGTATGCACATGTTTTCATTGGCAATCCAAGAGCGCGTAACAATTGAGAAATTAGCTCTTTTGGATATTCTCTTCTTGCCACATTTCAACAAGCCATATAACTACATCACCATGGCTGCACTTTCAGCAAAAGAATAAAAGAACCTCATCCCTATGCTAGAAATGCAAAATTAGGGTAGGAATAACAAAGCTAAGACCGAGCGAAATCTCGGTCTTTTATCGTCTCTGGAAGCAAGATTGGGTGAAATTTGGTATAATGGGAGGTATGATGAAAAGAAAGGAGTGTTTGGTTTAACGAACTGAACACGGGCGAATACTAAGGAGAGTTTAGCTTTCCTTATTTCAAACCTGAAACAGTCATTTTTTGGTTGTTTCATAGCCCCATGTATCTTATATGAATCCATTATTAAAAGGAATGAATGACAGACAAGCGGAAGCGGTACAGATAACGGAGGGACCGCTTTTGATTATGGCAGGGGCAGGCTCAGGTAAGACTAGAGTGCTGACACACCGGATTGCTTACTTGATTGATGAGAAGATGATAAATCCTTGGAATATCCTTGCCATTACCTTTACAAACAAGGCCGCACGTGAGATGAAAGAGCGTGCTTATGCCCTCAATCCAGCTACTCAGGACAGTTTGATCGCAACTTTCCACTCCATGTGTGTTCGGATTTTGCGACGAGATGCCGACCATATTGGCTATAATCGCAATTTTACGATTGTAGATCCTGGTGAGCAACGTAGTCTCATGAAGCGTATTTTGAAGAACCTCAATCTGGATCCTAAAAAATGGAGTGAGCGATCCATCCTAGCCACTATTTCCAATGCTAAAAATGATCTGATTGATGATAAAGCTTTCGCTGCTCAGGCAGGTGATCCCTATGCACAGATTGTTGCCAAGTGTTACACCGCCTACCAGAAAGAACTGCGCCAGTCAGAGGCTGTTGACTTTGATGATCTCATTATGTTAACGCTTCGCCTATTTGACCAAAATCCAGAGATTCTCACCTATTATCAGCAAAAATTTCAATATATTCATGTTGACGAATACCAAGATACCAATCATGCCCAGTATCAGTTAGTCAAGCTCTTAGCCTCACGATTTAAAAATATTTGTGTGGTCGGTGATGCGGATCAATCTATCTATGGTTGGCGTGGTGCAGATATGCAGAATATCCTTGATTTTGAGAAAGACTATCCAGAAAGTAAGGTGGTTCTCTTGGAGGAGAATTATCGTTCAACCAAGACGGTTCTACAGGCTGCGAATGAAGTGATTGAAAATAATCGCAACCGTCGTCCTAAGAAACTCTGGACCCAAAATCCACAAGGGGATTTGATTACCTATTATCGAGCAAAGGATGAGAATGATGAAGCCATTTTTGTGGCCAGTCAGATTGATAGATTGTTCAGAGAAGGTAAAAGTTATAAAGATTTTGCTGTTCTTTATCGCACCAACGCTCAGTCTCGTACGATTGAAGAAGCTTTGCTTAAATCGAATATTCCTTATACCATGGTTGGTGGAACTAAGTTCTACAGTCGTAAAGAGATTCGGGATGTTATCTCCTATCTGAACATCATTGCCAATCCAGCAGATAATATTTCTTATGCACGCATTGTTAATGAACCTAAGCGTGGTGTAGGACCAGGAACGGTTGACAAGATACGTGATTTTGCTAATAGCAGAGGGCAGTCACTTTTGGAAGCATCACAAGATATTCTACTGTCAACAATCAAGGGTAAAGCAGCGCAAGCAGTGTACAACTTAGCCAATCTCCTTTATAACCTTCGGAGTCAATTGGATACCTTAACAGTTACCCAAGTTGTGGAAGCAGTTCTGGATCAGACAGGATATATAGAGTTCCTTGCAACTCAGAATACGCTTGAAGCCAATGCTCGTATTGAAAATATTCAGGAATTTCTATCTGTAACTAAAAATTTTGATGATAAAAGCTTAGAGGAAGAAGAGACAGGTCTTGAAAAGCTCAGTCGATTTCTTAATGACTTAGCCTTAATTGCGGATACAGACGATGGCAATACGGAATCTTCAGAGGTTACTCTCATGACCCTTCATGCAGCCAAAGGTTTAGAGTTTCCGGTTGTCTTCTTGATTGGTATGGAAGAAAATGTCTTTCCTCTTAGCCGATCGGCAGAAGAAGAGGCAGAACTGGAAGAGGAGCGCCGTTTGGCCTATGTTGGTATTACGCGGGCGGAGCAACGACTCTACCTGACGAATGCAAATTCTCGTCTCCTCTTTGGGCGGAGCAACTACAACCAACCAAGTCGTTTTATCCGTGAAATTTCCAGTGACCTCCTTGACTATCAAGGTCTAGCCCGTCCAGCTAATACTAGCTTTAAGGCATCCTATATCAATGGCAGAGCTTCTCAGTTTGGACAAGGGATGAGTTTGCAGGAGGCCATGCAGAGTCGAAAAGCGACTCTACAACCGTCTGCCAAGCTAGGTGGTAGCATGCCTTTTGCTTCCAATCATCCAACATCAGATTCAGATATTAACTGGTCAGTCGGTGATATTGCTATCCATAAGAAATGGGGCCCTGGCACAGTCCTTGAAGTTTTAGGCACAGGTAACAATCAAGAATTGAAAATTAATTTCCCAGAAATGGGACTTAAAAAAGTTCTTGCAAGTTTAGCGCCGATTAGTAAGGAAGAATAGTTTTTGAGAGGGTAACTCTAAAAAGCAAGTCTGAACTCTTCAGTTTCCTTGGACAGATTACAGTTTCAGAATATTATGCAATAGAAGTAAATAGGATCAATAGTTTGATAAAATGAACATGTCATGCTTTTAGAAAGGAAAAATCCTAAATTGTCTTACAAATTTCTACTTTTCGAAATTTGTAGAAGTTAAATGATACAAATAAACGATTAAAATCCATTGAAATAGCTTGGTTTCAAGGCTTTTTAGCTGTTCTTAAGGATGATAGGAAACTTTTTTGTAATGGTAGTACATCTTATAATATTTATTCAAAATTAATCGTTAGAAAGTGTCAAATCGTTAAATAGTATCATTGATTCTCTAAAGACACATCATGTCGAGTGTATACTATTTCAGATAGACAAGTGCTGTTGGAAAATTTTTCTTTAGGTATTATTTGAATATCTTCAGGACCAAGACAAAGATCGTGTGAAAAGGGTCATTGATATTGATTTAAAGATGAAGAAGCTTGAGATTGAACAGTTGAATAAAGCTTATAACTGAGGGTAAAAAATAAAAATAAAAATGAAAAAAGGAGAGAAAGGATATGGTTAAGAAGCAAGAAAATCAAGATATAGTGCTTACAGCCGAGGCTTTTATCGATACCCTAAAGGAGCTTAAGACGGAAAAAGAGCTCAAGAAGCTCGAGAAGTATTTCAAAGGAGAAGACAAGGAGACTCAAGCCTTTGGGGTGAAATTTGGGGATGTATTTAAAATCGCTAAAAAGTATAAGTCTATGTCTATTGAAGAAATTGAAAAGCTTCTCGAAAGCAAATACTACGAAATCCGAATGGGTGCAGTAAGCATTATGGATTATCAAGCCAAGGACAAGAAGACTACACCCGAGAAGAAAAAAGAACTCTTTGATCTCTATTTAAGAAGACATGATCGACTTAACAATTGGGATTTTGTAGATCGGGGAGCCTATAACATAATTGGAGAGTATCTGATTGATAAGGATAGAAAAATCCTATATCAGCTTGCCGAATCTGATGACCCCTGGGAGAGAAGAACGGCAATTGTCAGCACCTACGCCTTCATTAAGAAAGGACAGGTGGAGGATACCTTTAAGATTGCTGAAATTCTCTTATACGATGAACATGAACTCATCAACAAGGCTGTAGGTAGCTGGATTAGAGAAGCAGGCAAGAAGGACAGGGAGAAATTGTTGGCATTTCTAGATCAACACGGGAAGTCCATGCCCCGGGTGACCCTCCGGATGGCAATAGAAAAACTAGATCCAGAGCAAAGGGATTATTATATGAAGCTAAAACCATAGTTACAACACAAGGGGGTCACTTCAAACCGTCCCCTTGTGATCCTGGAGGGGCCCTTTTGTATTGGTAAATAGCATATAATATTCATTAGATTTAAGTCAAGATTAGATATTGTAGCATAGAAAAGGGAAGCGGTCATACATTAGTAGGTGTGACCGCTTTTTTTGTTTTGTGGTATAATGAAGTTATAGAATGGGTCGGGTAATTTTGCACCCCCTTAAAGCCATTTGCACCCCCCCTAGAAAGGAAAAATCCTAAATTGTCTTACAAATTTCTACTTTTCGATCTTGACCACACACTCCTTGATTTTACCCGCGGAGAAGAAGTGGCTCTAACGGAGTTTCTGACGTCAATGGCTGTAGATGATATTCAAACCTTTAAAGATATTTATCGTCCCATAAATCAGGCCATGTGGAAGGACTTGGAAAAGGGGAAGATTACCAAGAAAGAGTTGGTTAACACTCGCTTTTCTCGTGTCTTTGCACACTTTGGACATCAAGTGGATGGGGCTGAAATGGCTCTTCGTTATCAAGAGTTCATTGGGCGGCAGGGGCAGATTTTTACAGGAGCGGACACACTTTTACAAGAACTTACTGAGCGTGGTTATCATGTTTATGCTGCTACTAATGGTGTTACCTATATTCAGAAAAATCGTTTGTTTCACTCATCTCTTGGCTCTTATTTCAAAGAAGTTTTTATTTCCGAGCAGATGGGGATACAGAAACCTGAGGCTGCTTTTTATGAAAAAATAGCAGAGCAGATACCCGATTTTCGTCCTGACAAAGCTTTGATGATAGGAGATAGCTTAACTGCAGATGTTCAAGGAGGAAATAATGCAGGTATTGATACAGTTTGGTACAATCCAACCAGACTAATGAACGAAAGTAAGGCTGTCCCGACTTACATTATCTATAGTTATCAAGAACTCTTAGAGTTATTATAATAACCTTATGTAAAGGAAGTGGAGACTAAGGGAAATTCTGATTATTTTGTTGGATTGTGATACAATAGACATAGATATGAAGGAGAATGGGGTGTTTATAGAAATGAAACGTAGCTTTATATTGATGATTCCGATGGTACTATTATTGGCTGCCTGCAATCAAAAAGCAAGCCAGACAACTACTGGTAGCTCCTCCACAAATAGTAGCTCTTCAGCGGTTGTTTCAACTACTAACTCGACAACGACCACAGAGCAATCTACTAGTGATTCTACAGCGACTGAGAAGAGCCAAGAAGAAACAACTACAAATACTGGTACAGTGACTAAAGCGCATTTTAATGGTTCCTATTATAGCGTTCAAGGAAAATACGGAGAAGTCATTATTGCTAATAAAAAGCACCCACTTGCGGCTGATTATGCACCAGGTGAAAATCCAACAGCTGCTGCAGCATTTCGGCGATTGATGGCGGATATGCAGGCATTGGGATTCGGTATTTCTAATAGCTATAGTGGATTTCGTTCATATGCACACCAAGCTAGTGTCTATCAGTCGTATGTCAATCAAGAAGGCCAAGCTGCCGCAGATACCTATTCTGCAAGACCCGGTTACAGCGAACATCAAACAGGATTGGCATTTGATTTACTAGATACTAGTGGCAATTTGCTGGAAGAACCGAAAGCATCCCAGTGGTTAGCTACCAATGCACATAACTACGGTTTTGTTGTTCGTTATCTTCCTGGGAAAGAACACATTACAGGCTATATGGCAGAATCTTGGCATGTTCGCTATATCGGTGAAGAAGCGACAGACATTTATAATTCAGGATTGACCTTAGAAGAATATTATAGTGTTCCTGGTGGGGATTACTAAAGGTAATTGTGAGATCAAGCGACTGGTATGAGGTAGCTAAATAGTTAGCATTACTAGCTATTCAGATTTTTAAGATCTTGCGTTGACTATAAAAATGAGCTTGGGACAAAAAGATTTTCAATTTTGAAAATCTCAATTATCAAGTCCTTTAGATCTAGAATTGAACAAAAAAAGCGAACAAAACTAGTTTTCTGACAATCAGAATCTTGGTTTGTTCGCTTTTTATATATGAAATTGGACTATTGTCCCAACCTCTTATAGTTTTTGCCAATAGGCCTTGTAAATATAAAATTGAAGAGCAGCTGATAGCACAACTAGCAGTGTTAATAGGGCAGAACTAACGTAAATTGCCCCAATTGTACCAGCTAAGATAATACTCATAACCATAGCGATAGCCCCTAAAAACATGGTTCCAAGAATGCTACCTGCAATCAGCCATTGTCCACTACCACGGCCAAATAGTTGGTTACTATTCTGCCAGTTAAGCATAAGCAAGCGTTGATCACGCCAATAGTACAATTGTCCTGTGAGTAGGGAAGCTATAATGATGCCGATAATGAAAAAGAGTGCTAGGATAAGGTTGAGTTTCATTAGACCGATAGCTAAAACGAAGTAGAGTAGGGTTGGTAAGAAAAATTGAACTGCCACAAGAACCCAGAATTTTTGGATAATAAACTTTTTGAAGTTGATAGGAAGTGTTTGGATAAAGTGATAGTTTTCTTTTTCCAATGACATGGCCACACCAATGAAGGTTGTCGAGCCGGAAAAGAGATTACCAAGTAGAAAGCCAGCTAACATAGCGATACCAAAGTACTTCCAGTCAAAGGCACTTAAGCTACCATTTGCAGACATACGACTGAATGCTGGAAATAAAGCTACCCCCATAATGATGGGCTGAATCAAGGTTTGAACCATGAGGTTGCTGTCTTTTAAAGTAGATAAGTGATGTTTAATGAGAGCTTGTTTGAGATTGCTAGGAATTTTTGCAGGCTTAGTGGTTGTCTTCTTGGTAGAAACATTTTCAATCGCTAAAATCTGATTGAAGTAATTAGGGATGATTGTTTTAAAGGCAAAAATAATCAGTCCAATCATCAAGATTAGAGGAATGATAAAGTGTAGAAAAGTTCCGATTGATATTGTCTGGCTAATCACGTAATGGAAGCCAACGAATAGTGGTATAATCGAAAAATTCACGAATCCTCCAGACTGCAAGGATACGGTTTGTTGAGATTGGAGGAACATGATAGCAGCAAATGCCAACAAGGAAGAGCCTGTCATCAAGATGGTCGAAATCATGGTTTTACGAGGACTTTTTGTGAGAATTGCTCCGACAAGATGCATGATAACTAGGTTAACCATATTGACGAATAACCATAAGATTAAGAAAGATGGAATGGCCAGTAAGGCAAAGAGTGAGCCTCGAGTTTGCCAATAGGTAATAAGGAGCAAGGCCAAGCAGGGCATGAGGAAAGGTAAAACCATACCCTGAGCGGAGAAAATCTTAGCGATGAAAACTTCCTGTGCTTTTATGGGGAGAGCCAAATAGAGCTTAGTATCCTTACTATCGTAGAAAACCGAAAAGAATCCGGTAAAGCCATAGACAATAGCAATCAGAGTAAAGAGTGCTAGTTGCAGAGAGAAGAAGCCGACAGAACGACTATAATCCACACCCATAAAGAGAAAAGAATAGATAAGGCCAAAGGTTAAAGTCAATAATAATTGCTGCCGAAGGACGCTTTTATAAGCCGAAAAGGAAGCTGTCTTGCGTTTGTTTTGTTTTTTCTTAATAGAAGCCAAGAGCTGAGGATTGGAGTAAAGAATATTGATCTTGACTAGCTCCCAGATGATGGATTTCTTCATACCTCCTCACCTGCCTTCGTTTGCTGCCGACCAGCTAACTCAAGATAAATAGTTTCCAAGTCCTTGTCTGGATATTGAGATTTGAGTTCATCCAAACTTCCGACGAAAATGAGTTGTCCCTTTCTTAAAATCGCAATACGATCGCAGAGCTGTTCTGCAACAGAAAGGACATGGGTCGAGAATAGGACTGTATGACCAGCTTGAGCGTGGTCTTTCATCATTTGTTTGAGGTCGAAAGATGCTTGGGGATCCAAACCTGTCAAGGGCTCATCCAAAATCCAAATATCAGGATTAGGAATCAAAGCTCCTATGATAATTGTTTTCTGGCGCATACCGTGTGAAAAACTATCAATTGGTTCATGTTGGCGTGCTGTCATATCAAAGAGAGTAGATAGCTTACTGATGCGTTCATCCACTTCCTCTTTAGTCACACCATAAACTTTCCCCAGAAAATGCCAATATTCAAAAGCTGTCAAATGAAGAAATATATCTGGTGAGTCAGGAACGTAGGCGATACGTTTTTTTATGTCATCACGGTGTTCTGCTAGGTTAAGGTTATCTACTATGATATGACCTTGACTGGCTTCAATGATGGAAGTAAGAAGACTGATTGTCGTTGTCTTACCAGCTCCATTATGCCCAATCAATCCGAAAATTTCACCACTTTGAATGGTTAGGTTCAAATCATCAAGTGCAATAGTCTTGCCATAGGCTTTGGTAATGTGATCAAATTGAATCATAACAACCTCCTAAAATATGATAAATTATAACCATTATACTGCTGAGTTAGTACAAAAGCAATAGTTCTTTATAAATGTTTTGAGAATATTTTTGCTATTTAGTTTAGATTCAGTATTGCTTAATGTATAACCTTTTGACTTAGCTTTCATAACTATAAGGCTATGCTAGGATAAAAAACGATTTACTATAAAATAAAAGAGAAAGTCTTTTTGATAAGGTTTTAGTTGGATACGAGGGTAGAAAACAGGAAAATTTGTTATAATAATCCTATGAATGAAATCATCAAGCATAAATTGGAGTTATTGCCGGACAGCCCTGGTTGTTATCTCCATAAAAATAAGTATGGAAAGATCATTTATGTAGGCAAGGCCAAGAATCTGCGCAATCGGGTTCGGTCTTATTTTCGTGGTGCTCATGACACCAAGACAGAGGCTTTGGTGGCTGAGATAGCTGATTTTGAGTTTATTGTGACTGATTCCAATATTGAGGCGCTTTTGTTAGAAATCAATCTCATTCAAGAAAATAAGCCTCGCTATAACATCATGCTCAAGGATGACAAATCTTACCCCTTTATCAAGATTACTAAGGAACGCCATCCCCGACTCATCATTACGCGACAGATTAAGAAGGATGGTGGTCAGTATTTTGGTCCTTATCCTGATGTTGGCGCAGCCAATCAGACACTGAAGTTATTGGAACGTCTCTACCCTTTTCGCAAATGCAAATTGCCTGAGAATAAGTATTGTCTGTATTACCACTTGGGGCAATGTTTAGCCCATGGGGAAAATTTACCTAGTCTGTCCGATTATGATAGGATGGCAAAGGAAGTCGCTCAGTTTTTGAATGGAAACGATGATAAGATTGTCAAGGAAATCCAAGAAAGGATGAAGCTAGCTGCCAGCAATCTGGAATTTGAAAAGGCTGCGGAATACCGAGATGTTTTACAATCTATATCCACCTTGCGGACCAAACAGCGGGTAATGGCTCATGATTTACAAAATAGGGATGTTTTCGGTTACTATGTGGATAAAGGCTGGATGTGTGTGCAGGTTTTCTTTGTTCGTCAGGGTAAACTGATTGAGCGGAATGTCAATCTTTTTCCCTATTATAACGATGCGGACGAAGATTTTTTGACCTATATCGGTCAGTTTTATAGAGACCAGCAGCATTTAATACCGTCTGAAATCTTGATACCACAGGATATTGACCAAGAAGCCGTAGAAGCCTTGGTTGATACAAAGGTGTTTAAGCCTCAGCGTGGTGAGAAGAAGCAACTTATCAATTTAGCGACTAAGAATGCGCGTGTTAGTCTGGAGCAGAAGTTCAACCTTTTGGAGAAGAACCTGGAGAAGACCTATGGTGCTATCGAGAATATTGGTCAACTTTTGGGGATTCCGACACCTCTTCGGATAGAGGCTTTTGATAATTCCAATACTATGGGAACCAGTCCTGTGTCAGCTATGGTCGTTTTTGAAAATGGTGTTCCAAATAAGAAGGAGTACCGTAAGTACAAGATTAAGACGGTAGAAGGACCAGATGATTATGCTTCTATGCGTGAAGTTCTTTATCGTAGATATAGTCGAGTTCAGCGAGAAAGTCTGATCGTTCCTGACTTGATTATCATTGACGGAGGTCAGGGACAAGTCAATGTAGCAAAAGAGGTTATTGAGCAAGAGCTGGGGATGGCTATTCCGATTGCTGGTTTGCAAAAGAATGACAGACACCAGACACATGAATTGTTGTTTGGAGATCCACTAGAAGTGGTGAGCTTGCCTCGTAATTCTCAGGAATTTTTCTTGCTTCACCGTATTCAGGATGAGGTTCATCGTTTTGCTATTGAATTTCATCGTCAGTTGCGATCTAAAAATTCTTTCTCTTCCAAATTAGATGGTATTGAAGGGTTGGGTCCCAAACGCAAGCAGGCACTCATGAAACATTTCAAATCCATTGGGAAAATTCAGGCAGCAAGTTTACAGGAAATCGCTGATGTCGGTGTACCATACAAGGTAGCAGAGAGAGTGAAAGAAAGCTTATCGCCCAAGGATCAGAATTGAAAACTATCTCACAATGTGGTAGAATAGGTTATCAATGACTGAAATAAGGAGAAAGCAATGGCTTTTGGTGAAGAAAAACATAAAAAAACAACGTTTGAAAAGGTAACATTAGCGATTGTTGTCGTGATGGTCGTCGTGACACTAGCTGGTTTGATTTTACCGGCAATCAATGCATTGATGAAGTAAAACGCTACTAGGCGTTTTTTTCTAGGAAAGAATAGGTTAAATTATGAGTATGTTTTTAGATACTGCTAAGATAAAGGTCAAGGCTGGTAAAGGTGGAGATGGCATGGTTGCCTTCCGCCGCGAAAAGTATGTACCAAATGGCGGTCCTTGGGGTGGAGATGGTGGTCGTGGAGGCAATGTCATCTTTACGGTTGATGAAGGTCTGCGTACCCTGATGGACTTCCGTTACAATCGTACTTTCAAGGCTGATGCTGGTGAAAAAGGGATGACAAAAGGCATGCATGGTCGCGGTGCTGAGGATCTTTATGTACGAGTCCCTCAAGGAACAACAGTCCGTGATGCAGATACTGGAAAGATTATCACAGACTTGGTTGAAAATGGGCAAGAATTTATTGTTGCTCACGGTGGTCGTGGTGGTCGTGGAAATATTCGTTTTGCGACACCTAAGAATCCTGCGCCAGAGATTTCTGAAAATGGTGAGCCAGGCGAGGAACGCAATCTTGAATTAGAATTGAAGGTTTTGGCTGATGTTGGTCTTGTTGGCTTCCCATCGGTTGGGAAATCGACCCTTCTCAGTGTTATAACGGCTGCCAAGCCCAAAATCGGTGCTTACCATTTTACGACGATTGTACCGAATTTAGGGATGGTTCGTACCAAGTCTGGTGAATCATTTGCAGTTGCGGACTTACCGGGACTGATTGAGGGAGCTAGTCAGGGAGTTGGTTTGGGAACACAATTCCTCCGTCATATTGAGCGGACTCGTGTTATCCTTCATGTCTTAGATATGTCTGCGAGCGAAGGACGTGATCCATACGAGGATTACGTGGCTATTAACAAAGAGCTAGAGACCTATAATCTGCGCCTGATGGAGCGTCCGCAGATTATTGTTGCTAACAAGATGGATATGCCAGAAGCAGCTGATAATTTGAAAGAATTTCAGGAAAAATTGGCAGCTAACTACGATGAATTTGACGAGTTGCCTAAGATTTTCCCTATTTCAGGAATCGCTCACCAAGGTCTGGAAAATCTGCTGGAAGCCACTGCAGAGTTGCTAGAAAAAACACCAGAATTCTTGCTCTACGATGCTTCAGATTTTCAGGAAGAAGAAGTTTATTATGGCTTTAATCCAGATGAACCAGCATTTGACATCAGTCGCGCAGATGATGCAAGTTGGATTCTATCTGGTGAAAAACTTGAAAAGCTCTTTACCATGACCAACTTTGATCGTGATGAATCCGTTATGAAATTTGCTCGTCAATTACGAGGAATGGGGGTTGATGAAGCCCTCCGTGCGCGTGGAGCAAAAGATGGAGATATTGTTCGTATCGGTAAGTTTGAGTTTGAATTTGTAGACTAAGATACCACATAGCAGTGTTCTAGGTGCAAGCTCAGAAGCTGAAGAATGTCCAGTTTTAACCTGGGTCAAACATTGGGAGACGCGATAATTGTCTTACTCACTCTGGATAAGTAGTATCAATTGTCTGCCCTTTGTGTCGTGTTCTTTCTGATTTGAAGAATGATTTATGAGGAGGTATTTATGGGTGATAAACCAATATCCTTCAAGGATAAAGATGGTAACTTTGTTTCAGCGGCTGACATTTGGAATGCTGAAAAATTGGAAGAATTGTTTAACAAGCTTAACCCTAATCGTAAATTACGCTTGGAACGGGAGCGCTTGGCAAAAGAGCAAGACGCATAGAAAAGAAGAAGGAAAGTCTCATCTTTCCTTTTTATTATATTCTGAATTTTGATATACTAGTGATGGTAGAATCTTTTGAGAGATTGTAGTAAGTATTGAAGATTACCAAGGATCTATCAGAGCATATCTAGTCAATTTTGATGCAGACTGACTGGATATTTTTAGAAAGTATGAGTGCTTCTTATGAAATTAATCTATACAGATATACGAAATCCACTGACGCAGTTTTTAACGGAGATTGCAGCAGATTATGCTAAACAAGGGAAGCGTGTCTTTTATATTGCCCCCAACTCTTTGTCTTTTGAGATGGAACGTAAGGTCTTGAGAAATCTACAAGAACAGGCTTCTTTTGATATTATTGTGACACGTTTTGAACAATTGACACGCTACTTGATGATCAAGCAGATAGGAACAGGTCAAGCAATTGATGATGTTGGTTTGGCTATGATTTTCTTCAGAGTCTTATCGCAATTTGAAGATGGAGAGCTGAAGGTTTATGGGCGCTTACAGACTGATTTTGCTTTCATCAATCAGCTGGTTGCCTTATACAAAGAATTGCAACGTGCCAATATGTCTGTCTTGGATTTGGAAGCTATGGGTTCTCCAGACAAACAGGCTGATCTCGTTCGGATTTTTTTAGCAGTGACTGAACTGCTATCTAAAGAGGGATTTGAACACCAATCTAAGTTAGCACAGTTAACAGCTTTGGTCGAAACCAATCAGCTAGATGAGGAGCTGCAGGACATTGTTTTAATTGTAGATGGGTTTTCCCGTTTTTCCGCGGAAGAAGAAGCCTTGGTAACGGCTTTGAACAGTCGTGTAAAAGAAATCTTTATCGGTGTTTATGCCAGTAAAAAAGCGATTCAAGCTAGTTATATAGAGGGTAATGTCTATCAAGCCAGTGTTGACTTTTTGCGACAGTTGTCCGCTCAATTCGGTGTCAAGGCAACCTATATTGGACAAGATCCTGCTTTGGATGGTTTAAGCAAACTTTCTAAGAACATGGAATCCTACTATGATTATAGTGGTTCTGTGCTGGATTTGACAGAAGAAGATCTGAAAAAAGTTCAACTCTGGGATGTGGTCAATCAGAAAGAAGAGGTGGAGCAGGTTGCAACGGCCATCCGTCAGCATCTGCATCAGGGAGTTCGTTATAAGGATATTTTGTTACTTCTGGGTGATGTGGATAGCTATGCATTGCAGATTGGGAAGATTTTTGATAAGTACGAAATTCCTTACTATTTTGGCAAGGCAGAAGAAATGAGCCACCACCCACTCGTTCATTTTATTGAGTCGTTGGATAGATTGCAACGGTATCGTTTTCGAGCTGAAGATTTGCTCAATCTCCTTAAATCAGGTTTATATGCCAACATTCCTCAAAAAGAGCAGGATCTTTTTGAATCCTATATTCTTTTTGCAGATATAAAGGGTCAGGCTACTTTTTCGCGTGCGTTTTCGGTCAATAGCAGAGCAGATTATGATAAGGTTGTCATAAAAGATAGAGGACTTGTCTATGATTTGAACATCTTAGAACCCTTGCGAGCAAAAATTATGGAGCCTTTGAATGATTTATTTAAGACGGGTGTTCGATCCGGTTCCAATTTGCTGGAGAAATTTATGTCCTTCTTAGAGGCTGTTCATCTCCCTCAAAATATGGAAAAACTATCTCGAGGACTAAATGAAGTTGAACGGGAAAAAGAAGAGCAGGTCTGGAAAAGTTTTACATATATCTTGCATTCTTTCCACCAGATTTTTGGTAAAGAAAAGCTGAAACTAGCTGACTTTTTAGCTATTTTACGGGCAGGTATGCAGGCTAGTCATTATCGGACCGTTCCTGCAACTGTTGACGTGGTGAATATTAAGTCCTATGACTTGATTGAGCCTCATTCTGCTAAATATGTCTATGCTATCGGTATGGGACAATCTAACTTTCCAAAGGTTGTCAAAAACACTAGTCTTCTAACGGAAGAAGAGATGGAAAAGGTTAATCTTGTATCAGCCACTTCATCACGTTTTGATCTGGTGAGTCGGGAAAATATCAAGAAGAATCACGCTGCCATGATGTCTCTGTTGAATGCTGCAACAGAGCAACTAATCATTTCAACACCACAGATTTACAAGGAAGAGGAAAATAGTCATTCTCCCTACGTCAAAATTTTACAAAAGATGGGTTTAAAAGTGGAAGAACGGGGTCGCAATAAAACACTTCATCCACAAGATATTGGTCACTATAAGAGTCTCTTATCACGAGTGGTGGAATTGGAAAATCCAGCTCTTGAAGGGGAAGAATGGGAAGGACAAGCAGCTTTTTGGATGGTTCTAGTTCGGCATTTAAAGAAAAAACTAGAGTCGCAAGATATTGAGATTCCGACCATTACAGGAGACATTTCTTCTAAAAAACTGGCAGATGAAACTCTAGCTATCCTCTATCCGGAAGATAAGCCTTTGAATCTTTCAGCCTCTAGTTTGACCAATTTTTACAATAACCAGTATCTCTATTTTGTCCGCAATGTACTACGTTTGAGAGAGCAGGAATCCATCCATCCAACAGCTTTTCAGCACGGCTTATTTTTGCATAGGATTTTTGAGCGTCTGGTAATGGATCAAACGGATAATAGTTTTGATGAGAAGCTGGAGATGGCAATCGCTAATACTCGCTCAGAAGCTGAGTTTGCCATGTTTTACAATCAGGATGCGGAGGCTCGTTTTACAGAAGAGGTTCTGGATAAGATTGCACGCTCCAGTGCAACAGTTTTAAGGGATAATGATACAATCGTTATTGATGGTCAGGAAAAAAGTTTCCGTCAAGAGAAAGCTCTTTCCTTATGCTTGGAAACTGGAAGGCAGATTCATATAAATGGTACCATTGATCGCTTAGATACCTTACAGACTAATCAGGCGATTGGTGTTGTAGACTACAAGTCTAGTGATCAGACTTTTTCTCTTGCTGATTTTTACAACGGTTTAAAGCCTCAGTTGGTAACCTACTTAGCGGCCTTGCAGGAGTTGGAAGAAACCAAGGATAAACCTATTTTTGGTGCTATGTATTTGCATTTGCAGGATCCGATTGTTAAGTTAAAAGATACGAGGAGTATAGAGCAACTGGAAGGGATTGCGAATAGCAGTTTAGTTTACAAAGGCTTGTATTTAAAAGAGCAGAGTATTGGTTTGAATAGTTTATATCAGACGTACAATCAGCTCTACACAGAAGATGAATTTAGGATCTTGTTGGCTTACAATCAGCACCTTTACAAACAAGCAGCTCAAGATATTCTTGCAGGCCGCTTTGCTATTAACCCTTACACGAAAGATGGGCGTTCAGTAGTAGGTGATCAGTTGAAAGCTATCACTGGATTTGAAGCAGATCGACACATGAAAATGGCTCGGCGCCTGGTTAGGGAAGCGAAGAGGCAAGATTGGATAGAACGGATGAAAGGGGGAGAGAACAAATGACATTTGAAGGCTTTTTGGGCCCTAAGGAAATTGCAGATTTACAAGCAGCCGAACTTGTTTCTGATAAGGAACAAAAGCGAACCCCTGAGCAAATAGAAGCTATTTATACGTATGGACAAAATATTCTGGTTTCTGCATCCGCAGGGTCTGGTAAAACCTTTGTGATGGTTCAGCGGATATTGGACAAGCTCAAACGTGGTGTTGGGATTGACCAGCTCTTTATCTCAACTTTTACAGTCAAAGCTGCGGGCGAATTAAAGGAACGGATTGAGAAAAATCTCAATGAGACTATTGCCCAGATAAGTGATATGGACTTGCGTAGACATCTATCTGCTCAACTGGCAGATCTTACCAAAGCAGATATTGGAACCATGGATGCCTTTACTCAGAAATTGGTCACGACCTATGGCTACAGTCTGGGAATCTCACCTCAATTTCGTATCTTGCAGGACGAAGTAGAGAAAGCAACCTTCAAAAAAGAAGTTTTTAGTCAGTTATTTGAGCAGTATATTGATCAGGATACTTCTGGGAACTTTCGCAAGCTAGTTCGTAATTTTTCTGGCAATCACAAGGATAATAGTGGCTTTCGTGAGGTGGTCTATCAGGTTTATGAATTCAGTCAATCAACCAGCAATCCATCAGAATGGTTAACACATATAGCCGTTCAGGCAGATATGTATAGTCCAGAGAAGATTGAGCAACAACTTAATCAAGGTGTTAAGGATAGGGTATTAAACCAACTTCACCAAGCTGAGGATTTTTTCCGTCATCATGTAGAATGGGGGAGGAGAGATTTTGGTTCTGCTAAGTATTTTGCTAAGGTAGAAGAGGTGGTTCATCTTTTGTCCGATTTAGAACATCTCAGTACTGAGCAGTTGATGAAACGGGTTGAAACCATTCTCCTTATCAATGACCAGTCGCGTGGTAAGGGATTAACCAATGCTAATCGTCCTAAGGATGAGTATTTGGTTGCCTTCAAAGAAGACTATAATGCAGGAAAGAGTGAAATCATCGCTAACTTGCGTGATATAAGGCAAGAAGTTTACGAGCTGAACTTGCTGAAAGAATACCAGAGTCAGGCGATTCCATTGCTGGAATTATTACGTGATTTTGTTTTAGATTTTTCACAAGCTTATTTGGACTTGAAAATCAGTGAAGCGGCCTTTGAATTTGGAGACATTGGACATTTTGCTATTCGGATTTTAGAGGAAAATGCGGAGATACGCCAGCATTTCCAAGAAAAATACCATGAGGTTATGGTGGACGAGTACCAGGATAACAACCATAGTCAGGAGCGGATGCTAGACTTACTCTCTAATGGGCATAACCGCTTTATGGTGGGGGACATCAAGCAGTCCATCTACCGTTTCCGTCAGGCCGACCCTATGATTTTTCAGGAGAAGTTTGAAACCTATCAGAAAAATCCATCTGCTGGGAAATTGATATTGCTTAAGGAAAATTTCCGTAGTCAGATAGAGGTTTTAGAAGCTACCAATGCCATTTTTACGAGATTGATGGATCGTGAAGTTGGGGAAATCAAGTATGACGAGACACATCATCTGGTAGCAGGTAGTCCGAGTCAGAAGCTTCTTCAACCCCAGCATGAGATGGAGTATTTGATTTATGACAATGAGGAAGGAAGCCGCCCATCGAGCAAGGAGACTATTGATGAGGCTACATTGACTGCTGGTGAGGTAGAAGTCGTTGCCAAGGAAATCATTCGCCTCCATAATGAAAAAGGAGTTGAGTTTAAGGATATTACTCTCTTGGTGCAAAAGCGAACCCATAATGACTTGATTATGTCCATTTTTGACAAGCACGGGATCCCACTGGTAGCAGATGGAGGGACAGCTTCCTACCTAAAATCCTTGGAAGTTATGGTTATGTTGGATACGTTACGTATCATTAACCATCCACTCAATGACTATGCTTTAGTCGCTCTTCTCAAATCACCGATGTTTCGATTTGATGAGGACGAATTAACGAGGATTGCCCTACAGGCTAGCAGAGGTTTTTATTACCCAAAAATGAAACTGGCTCAAGCCGGTACCGGTCAGCATCCAGAATTGATTGATAATATCTTCAAAAGGAAAATTGGAGACTTTCTATCTATTTTAGACAGCTGGCGATCTTATGCAAAACTGCATTCTATCTATGACTTGATTTGGAAGATTTTCAATGAAAAATTCTACTATGATTATGTTGGTGCCCTTCCAAATGGTAGCAAGCGTCAAGCCAATCTCTACGCTCTGGGTCTTCGTGCTAATCAATTTGAAAAGACTGGTTATAAGGGACTGGCTCGTTTTATAGCCATGATTGACAGAGCTTTAGCCAATAATAAGGACTTAGCAGATGTCCAAGAATTTTTGCCACAGAATGCCGTACAACTTATGACGATTCACAAGTCAAAGGGGTTAGAATTTAGCTATGTCTTCTTGATGAATAGTGATAAGCGTTTTAATTTGGAAGATCACTATCAATCGGTCATTATTAGTCGGAAAAATGGTTTGGGTATCCAGTATATAGCGGATATGAAAGCCAGAGTCAACAGCCCGCTGCCACAGGTCCGTGTTTTAATGAACACCTTACCTTATCGACAAAATCTTCAAGAGCTGAAAATTGCTAATCTATCTGAGCATATGCGTTTACTCTATGTAGCTCTGACTCGTGCGAAGAAAAAGCTATACTTGGTTGGAAAAGGGAATGCAGAAAAACTAGCCAATCGCTTTGATGGCAAGAGAGAAAATGGTGTTCTGGCCAAATCAAGTAGGGAAGGTATGACAACCTTTCAGGACTGGATTTTGGGCATTGATGCAGCTTTTTCCGAAGAAAATCTTCATTTTAAGAAAGTATTTGTCACCGATGAAGATTTGACTGAAGACAAGATTGGAAAACTAGTGGTTAAACATAAGTTGGAGAGCACCAGTTTACGACATATTCGTCAGTCAGAAGATATGACAACCGCCTTGAATCAGTTGTCATCTGTCCAAGATTTAAATACCAAATACAAGTCTGCTATTGAATTACCTAGCTTGCGAACCCCAAGTCAAATCAAAAAGCTTTATGAACCTGTTCTGGAGCAAGAAGGCTTGGAAATCATGGAGGCATATCGGCCAAAAGTCAAATTTGATCTACCAGATTTTTCCAAGAAACCAACCATTAGTAGTGCACAAATCGGGTCGGCAGTTCATGAATTGATGCAGCGCCTTGATCTATCTTGGTTAGTGACAGAAGACACAGTTTCCCAAGCCCTACAGGAGGTTCAAGCAGAGCAAGAGGTAAAGGACAAGATTGATATTCAAAAAATCTTGGATTTCTTTGATACAGATTTGGGGAAAGAAATTTTGTCAAATACAGACAAGCTCCATCGTGAAGCACCATTTGCTAGCTTGCAAATCGATTCTCTTTCGCAGGAACAGTTTGTTCTTCGAGGAATTATTGATGGTTATCTGCTTTATACTGATCATATTGTTCTCTTTGATTATAAGACGGATAAATACAATCATCCCAGTCAATTATGTGACCGTTACAAGACACAGATGCAACTCTATGCAGAAGCATTGAAAAAAGCCTACAATAGAAATCATGTAGACTGTCATTTGATTTTACTTGGTGGTGATAAGATCGAAGTTGTATCGGTTGATGTGGAGTAAAAGATAGAAGCGAGTTTTTACGCTCGCTTTTTTTGCTTGGTTAGATTGAGTCCAAAAGGAACCATATTCTCTTCCTTTTGGAGGATGCGCCTGATATTCTCTTTATGGCGAATAATGACAAATAATCCCAAGAAGATGATAATCAATGTAAATAACCAGTCATATCCTATCAATAGAAAACCAATCGCTGGAAATAGCAAAGCTCCCAAGATAGCTAGACCAGCCGCTAAAACGCTAGAAAAGGATACCATAGAAGTCAGGTAGAGGGAAGTCACAAAAATAATGACCAGATAGAGGCAAAAGGCTGGAGCCACTCCCAAAAGCATACCAGCTGAAGTTGCAACTGCCTTTCCTCCCTTAAATTGTGCGAAAATAGGAAAAGTATGTCCTAAAACTGCCATCAGCCCAAATACAATCGGAGAAATACCTTGAACATGGAAGAAAACAGGCAGTAAAGCTGCTAAGGTACCTTTTAAGAAATCCACTACAAACACCACTGTTCCGGCTTTTGGACCAAGGATACGGAAAGTGTTGGTTGTACCAGTATTGCCCGAACCATGCTCACGAATATTGATTTTGAAAAAGAATTGGCCAATCCAGAGACCAGACGGGATAGAGCCCAATAAATAAGCAACTAGTAGTAAAATAAAATTCAATAACATGCTCTCATTATAGCATATTCTCAGGCGATTTTGTCTAAAATATCCTTGAGTAAGTTGTCTCATCGGATAGAAAACAGAAATTTTTTGCAAAAATAAACAAAAACTTGTAATATAGAAAGGATGATAAGTATGGAGGTCAGTTTTGGCTAAAAAAGAGATTACTGTAAATAATTATAACGATGATGCCATTCAGGTGTTGGAAGGTTTAGATGCGGTTCGTAAACGCCCCGGCATGTATATTGGCTCAACAGATGGCAATGGTCTACACCACATGGTTTGGGAGATTGTTGATAATGCTGTTGATGAAGCGCTATCTGGCTTTGGTGATCGTATTGATGTAAGAATTAGTAAAGATGGTAGTCTTTCAGTCACTGACCGAGGGCGTGGTATGCCGGTTGGTATGCATGTCACAGGAAAGCCAACTGTTGAAGTCATCTTCACCGTTCTACATGCAGGTGGTAAGTTCGGTCAAGGTGGTTATAAAACGTCGGGCGGCTTGCACGGGGTGGGGTCTTCAGTGGTCAATGCCCTGTCTAGTTGGTTGGAAGTTGAAATTACCCGTGATGGTGCTATCTATAAACAGCGTTTTGAGCAGGGTGGAAATCCAGTTACAACCTTGACAAAAATTGGTACCGCACCAAAATCAAAAACTGGTACGAAGGTCACTTTTATGCCTGATGACACTGTCTTTTCCACGACAGATTTCAAGTTCAACACCATTTCCGAACGCTTGAAAGAGTCAGCATTCTTGCTCAAACAAGTCACCATGACTCTTACAGATGAGCGGACCGGTGAGCACGAAGAGTACCATTATGAAAACGGTGTGCAGGATTTTGTTTCTTATTTAAACGAGGACAAGGAGACTTTGACGCCCGTTCTTTACTTTGAAGGAGAAGACTCTGGTTTTCAAGTTCAAGTGGCTATGCAGTACAATGATGGCTACTCAGATAACATTCTGTCCTTTGTCAATAATGTCCGTACTAAAGACGGAGGTACCCATGAAACAGGTCTAAAATTAGCTATTACCAAGGCTATGAACGACTACGCTCGCAAGACTAATTTACTAAAGGAAAAAGATAAAAACTTGGAAGGTTCTGACTATCGTGAGGGTCTGTCTGCGGTATTGTCTATTCTCGTTCCTGAAGAACATTTGCAGTTTGAAGGACAGACCAAGGACAAGTTGGGAAGTCCCTTGGCTAGACCAGTTGTGGACGGCATTGTCTCGGATAAGTTGACGTTCTTCCTTTTAGAAAATGGCGAGTTAGCTTCTAATCTGGTTCGCAAAGCTATTAAGGCTCGTGATGCCCGTGAAGCTGCCCGTAAGGCTCGTGATGAGTCTAGAAATGGTAAGAAGAATAAGAAAGATAAAGGCTTATTGTCAGGAAAACTGACTCCAGCCCAATCCAAGAATCCAGCTAAAAATGAACTGTATCTCGTGGAGGGAGACTCTGCTGGTGGATCTGCTAAACAGGGACGAGATCGTAAGTTTCAAGCCATTCTTCCCCTGCGCGGTAAGGTTATCAATACCGCCAAGGCCAAGATGGCAGACATCCTTAAAAATGAAGAAATCAACACTATGATTTATACCATTGGTGCTGGTGTTGGCTCTGATTTTACTCTTGAAGATGTTAATTATGACAAGATTATCATTATGACCGATGCGGATACGGATGGAGCTCATATTCAGACTCTCTTGTTGACATTCTTTTATCGCTATATGCGGCCATTAGTAGAGGCAGGTCGTGTCTACATTGCTCTTCCTCCTCTCTATAAAATGTCCAAGGGTAAAGGAAAGACAGAGAAGATTGCCTATGCCTGGTCAGATGGCGAACTTGAAGATCTTCGTAAGGTATTTGGCAAGGGATCTACCTTGCAACGCTACAAGGGTTTGGGTGAGATGAATGCAGACCAGCTTTGGGAAACCACCATGAATCCCGATACTCGTACCCTCATTCGTGTAACGATTGAAGATTTAGCGCGTGCTGAACGTCGTGTTTCCGTCCTTATGGGCGACAAGGTTGAGCCACGCCGCAAATGGATTGAGGATAATGTCAAGTTTACTTTGGAAGAAGCTACAGCATTTACCAAATAAACTGAGGCAGGGTATGGCTTTAGAAAATAAACTAGGAACTAGGAATGCAACTATGGTTAGCTCGTCTTGAAGAGCGGAGAAGCTAGAAAAAGGTTGTTCAGTTATTCAAGATAGAAATTGAGAAATGTTTAAGACGTTCTCAAATTCATCGAGTTTTAACTTGAAGGCATTTATGGTTTTGCCGGTAAAATTCGTCACACCAATGTCGCCCAAGATTGCTGTCAAATTACACCACGTATTTTTTAGAGCAATCCTTAAACTATATCGACAAGCTACCTCGTGAGACCTTTGATGATATTGTTGAAAAATATGCTAATCTGAACATTGTTCACCCATTTTTATCGTATCAAAAGGTCGGAATTGATTTTGAACAAGATTGAAGTGATTTAAGGTCAGATCAAACAGTCAGAGGAGTAACTATTTGAGATTGGAAACAACGGGAAATAGTGATTTCCCTACCATTGTGGCCTTGCTCCTAGACATTTTTCCTACTCGTATGATTGATTTTTACTTCTGAGAAAATTGTAGAGATCACGAAATGTTTGACTAGGCAGTAAGAAAATTCTATAGTATAGATATTTAATTGAGGTATCTTATGAGTAACATTCAACACATGTCCCTTGAGGACATCATGGGAGAGCGTTTTGGTCGCTACTCCAAATACATTATTCAGGAGCGTGCGCTTCCTGATATTCGTGATGGTTTAAAGCCCGTTCAGCGCCGGATTCTTTATTCTATGAATAGGGATGGTAACACCTTTGACAAGGGGTATCGTAAGTCTGCTAAGTCAGTCGGTAATATCATGGGGAATTTTCATCCACATGGTGATTCCTCCATTTATGAAGCCATGGTGCGCATGAGTCAGGACTGGAAAAATCGCGAGATTCTGGTGGAAATGCATGGGAACAATGGTTCTATGGATGGTGATCCACCTGCTGCTATGCGTTATACTGAGGCACGCCTGTCGGAAATGGCTGGCTATCTCCTTGCTGACATAGAGAAAAAGACGGTGCCTTTTGCATGGAACTTTGATGATACAGAAAAAGAACCTACAGTACTACCGGCTGCCTTCCCAAATCTTTTGGTCAATGGAGCAACTGGGATTTCAGCAGGCTATGCGACTGATATTCCACCGCATAACTTGGCAGAGGTTATTGATGCTGTTGTTTATCTGATTGATCATCCGACAGCGAAACTAGAAAAACTCATGGAGTTCCTGCCGGGACCAGACTTCCCGACAGGTGCTATTATCCAAGGAGCTGATGAAATCAGGAAGGCCTATGAAACTGGTAAGGGGCGTGTCGTTGTCCGTAGTCGTTGTGAGATTGAACAGCTCAAGGCTGGCAAGAAACAAATTGTCGTTACTGAAATTCCTTATGAAGTCAATAAGGCTACTTTAGTTAAAAAGATTGATGATGTTCGAGTGAACAATAAAGTACCTGGTATTGCAGAAGTTCGGGATGAATCAGATCGTACAGGCTTGCGGATTGCTATTGAGTTAAAAAAGGATAGTGATGAACAGACCATTCTCAACTATCTCTACAAGTACACTGATTTACAAATCAACTATAACTTTAATATGGTTGCGATTGATAACTTTACACCGCGTCAGGTCGGCTTGCAGAAAATTCTATCCAGCTATATTACCCATCGCAGAGAGATTATCATTGCACGTTCCAAGTTTGATAAGGAAAAAGCTGAGAAACGACTTCATATTGTAGAAGGCTTGATTCGAGTTATTTCGATTCTTGATGAGGTTATCGCCCTAATCCGTGCTTCTGAGAATAAGTCGGATGCCAAGGAAAACCTAAAAGTTAGCTATGAATTTAGTGAGGAACAAGCAGAAGCAATTGTGACCTTACAACTTTATCGTTTGACAAATACGGATATTGTTACCTTGGAAAACGAAGAAGCTGCCTTACGTGAGCAGATTCAGACTTTAGCAGCTATTATCGGTGATGAGCGTACTATGTTCAACCTCATGAAAAAAGAGTTGCGTGACGTCAAGAAACAATTTGGTAATTCTAGATTAAGTGAATTGCAAGATTATGCAGAAGCCATCGAAATTGATACGGCCAGCTTGATTGTTGAAGAAGAGACCTTCGTCAGTGTAACCAAGGCGGGCTATGTTAAACGAACTAGTCCACGTTCTTTTAATGCCTCAACGCTTGAAGAAATGGGGAAACGGGATGATGATCAGCTAATTTTCTTACAGAATGCTAAGACAACTCAGCATCTCTTACTCTTTACTAATCTTGGTAATGTTATCTACCGACCAGTTCATGAACTGACAGATATTCGTTGGAAGGATATTGGAGAACACCTCAGTCAGACATTGATGAATTTTGAAACCAATGAAGAGATTATCTTTGCTGAATTGTTAGAGAATTTTGAAGAGGGGACTTACTTTGCGGCAACCAAGTATGGTCAGATTAAGCGTGTGGAGCGTAAGGAATTCACTCCTTGGAGGACTTACAAGTCCAAATCAACCAAGTATGCTAAATTAAAAGATGCAGAAGATGTGGTTATCGCAGTATCTCCAGTGGTTTTGGATGACATGATGATCATAACAGAAAAAGGGTATGCTCTGCGATTCAACATCGAAGAAGTGCCAGTCATCGGTGCTAAGGCAGCCGGTGTCAAGGCGATCAATCTCAAAGATAAAGACACGGTGGTTGCAGCTTTTATCAGCAATACTAGTTCAAGTTATATCTTGACTCAGCGTGGTAGTCTAAAGCGTATGGCGACGAATGATATTCCGGTGACCAGCCGTGCTAAGCGTGGTTTACAAGTTTTACGTGAGCTCAAAGCGAAGCCCCATCGTGTCTTTGCAGCTGGACCGATTCTGACAGATCAAGGAGATTTTGATTTATTTACCAGTCAAGTCGAAGAGGAAACATCGAGTCAAATGCTCCATGTTCAGTCCAAAACTGGTAAAGTCCATCAAATAGATCTCATTCAGCTCAGCCTATCAGAGCGCACTAGCAATGGTAGCTTTATCTCAGATACAATTTCTGATGAGGAAGTTTTCAGAGCATGGATTGATTAGAAACAAACTCGCTATGGCGGGTTTTTATTGTATTCACAAAATTTTCTGAATTTTTAATTGAAAATCCATTGTAAAAGTAGTAAAATAATAGAAAGTAATCTGGGAGTGTAGATATGTCTGTGTTAATTGATTGGGAAAATCTGGGTTTTTCGTATATGAAATTACCCTATCGTTTCATTGCTTATTATAAAAATGGTCGGTGGAGTAAGGGAGACTTAACAGAGGAGGCTAATCTTCATATCTCTGAAAGCTCGCCAGCCCTTCACTACGGTCAGCAGGCTTTTGAGGGGTTGAAGGCTTACCGTACCAAGGAAGGGAAATTACAACTTTTTCGTCCGGATCAAAATGCAGAACGTCTTCAGCGGACAGCCAAACGTTTACTGATGGCTCAAGTTCCGACAGATTTGTTTATTGAAGCCTGCAAACAGGTAGTTAAAGCCAATGCTGATTATGTTCCTCCGTATGGAACAGGTGGAACTCTCTACCTCCGTCCGCTCCTTATTGGTGTTGGTGATATTATTGGTGTCAAGCCAGCAGAAGAATACATATTCACAGTCTTTGCGATGCCTGTTGGCAATTATTTTAAAGGTGGTCTCGCTCCGACTAATTTTCTTATCCAAGACAAATACGACCGTGCAGCACCAAATGGAACAGGAGCGGCCAAAGTTGGTGGTAACTATGCAGCTTCTCTTCTGCCAGGGCAGTATGCAAAAAAACAGGGGTTTTCAGATGTTATCTACCTAGATCCAGCTACCCATACCAAGATAGAAGAAGTCGGCTCAGCAAACTTCTTTGGTATCACAGCGGAGAATGAATTTGTCACACCAATTTCGCCATCAATCTTACCATCTATTACTAAATATTCTCTTCTCTATCTGGCAGAGCATCATCTGGGTATGAAGGCAGTGGAACGAGAAATCGATATTAAAGATTTGGATCAGTTTGTGGAAGCGGGTGCTTGTGGTACAGCAGCTGTTATTTCCCCAATTGGTGGTGTTCAAATGGGAGGCAAGTTCCATGTGTTTTACAGTGAGACGGAGGTAGGACCGATTACTCGTAGACTCTATGATGAGTTAACAGGTATTCAGTTTGGGGATATTAAAGCACCCGCAGGCTGGATTGTAGAAGTAGATTGATTTCATAAGGCTTGTACTTGCAAGCTTTTCTCTTTTTTTGTAGAATAGTAAAAGTGAGGTTAAAAAAATGAGCAAAAAAGATAAAAAAATTGAAATTCAAATTGAAGATAGTAAGGTTTTGGTAAATAAAGAAGAGTTTTCTGGCTATCGCCTTGTAATCGGTAAGAAAGTTATTGGTGAGATTGCTGAATTGGCTGAAAACAATTTTGCTGTTGTAAAAAATGGAAATACCGAAAGCTTTTACAAAAAACTAGAAAAAGCAGTCGGAAATATTATTGAAAATTATAATTTAACTCACTAAAGGGCTTGTAATAGTCGTTATTTTATGTTAGAATAATGACTGTTGATGCACGGAGAGATAGCGAAGAGGCTAAACGCGGCGGACTGTAAATCCGCTCCTTCGGGTTCGGGGGTTCGAATCCCTCTCTCTCCATAAAGCAGGATACAAAGAACGTTAATAAATCCGTATGAAAATAGGAAACTGACGTAATGTGTGCAACGCACGAGGAAGTTTATCTTTTTCACTAGGATTTTAGTCCGTGTTCAGCTTGAAGAATTTATATCTTATTTGAATACTCATGGGGTATCGCCAAGCGGTAAGGCAAGGGACTTTGACTCCCTCATGCGTTGGTTCGAATCCAGCTACCCCAGTAAAGGTACTAGGTTTCATTCTAGTTCGTCAAAGATGTCCATTTGTTGTTTGTCCTTGCGTGTGCCTTAAATAAAATATATTTTGTTTTGGGTCGAGAGACCTGATTGTCGGAGGTTTTTAATGAACGAATTTGAAGATTTGTTGAACAGTGTAAATGAAGTTACACCTGGTGATGTGGTAACTGCAGAAGTATTGACAGTTGATGCTGGTCAAGCAAATGTAGCAATCTCGGGTACTGGTGTAGAGGGTGTGTTGACTCTTCGTGAGTTGACAAATGACCGTGAAGCTGACATCAACGATCTTGTTAAAGTTGGTGAAACGCTTGAATTGCTTGTACTTCGCCAAGTTGTTGGCAAAGATACAGACACTGTTACATATCTTGTATCTAAAAAACGTTTGGAAGCACGTAAAGCATGGGACAAGCTTGTTGGTCGTGAGGAAGAAGTTGTTACCGTTAAAGTAACTCGCGCTGTTAAAGGCGGTCTTGCAGTTGAATTTGAAGGTCTTCGCGGTTTCATTCCAGCTTCAATGATTGATAGCCGTTTCACTCGTAATACTGAGCGCTTTGTAGGTCAAGAGTTAGAAGCAAAAATTAAGGAAGTTGATCCATCTGAAAACCGCTTTATCTTATCACGTCGTGAGGTTGTTGAAGCAGAAGCTGCAGCAGTGCGCGCCG
Source organism: Streptococcus ruminantium (assembly GCF_003609975.1). Taxonomy (NCBI): domain Bacteria; kingdom Bacillati; phylum Bacillota; class Bacilli; order Lactobacillales; family Streptococcaceae; genus Streptococcus; species Streptococcus ruminantium. The sequence continues at coordinate 1,106,095 of NZ_AP018400.1, read as the reverse complement.
AAGTATTTGGTAAGTTGTCAGTTGGTGATGTTGTAACTGGTAAAGTTGCACGTATTACAAGTTTTGGTGCATTCATTGATCTTGGTGGTGTTGATGGTTTGGTTCACTTGACTGAGTTGTCACATGAGCGTAATGTATCTCCTAAATCAGCTGTAACAGTTGGTGAGGAAGTAGAAGTTAAAGTTCTTGCGATTGATGAAGTTGAAGGTCGTGTATCATTGTCATTGAAAGCTACACAACCTGGTCCATGGGATGGTGTTGAGCAAAAATTGGCAACTGGTGACGTTATTGAAGGTAAAGTGAAACGTTTGACTGATTTTGGTGCCTTCGTTGAAGTATTGCCAGGCATTGATGGTTTGGTGCATATTTCACAAATTTCACATAAACGTGTTGAAAATCCAAAAGATGCCTTGTCTGTAGGTCAAGAAGTAACTGTTAAGGTTCTTGAAGTAAATGCAGCGGATGAGCGTGTATCACTTTCAATCAAAGCTTTGGAAGAGCGTCCAGCAGCAGTTGAAGGTGAAGAAAAAGCTGAAAAACGTGCTCCACGTCCACGTCGTCAAAAACGTGAAGACAAACGTGATTACGAATTGCCAGAAACTCAATCTGGTTTCTCAATGGCTGACCTTTTCGGTGACATTGAATTGTAATTGATATAAAAACTTGCTTCTACGCAAGTTTTTCCTTTCCACCCTTAGTGTAATGGATATCACGCAAGATTCCGGTTCTTGAGATGGGGGTTCGATTCCCTCAGGGTGGACTACATACGTTAGAAACTCTTGTTTTTACAGGAGTTTTTATCTTTTTGAAATGGAGTAAATATGCCTGTCAAACTTATTGTTCATGTATTATTAGAGGAAGATGGAAGATATTTAGTTACCAAACGCTCAATGATAAAACGAGGTCAAGAGAATGTTTACCCAAACTTCTGGGATATTCCTGGAGGAGGGGTAGAAGTTGGTGAGCTTCCCCAAGATGCAGCAATTCGTGAAGTGTTTGAAGAAACAGGTCAACAAGTGGAGTTGCTTGCTATTATCCATGAGGATAGTCAATATGATGTATCAAAGGAGATGGTTTTCACTCGGCTAGTTTATAGTGGAAAATTGCTTACAAATTTGCCTATTCAATTAGACCCCGAAGAGCATACTGCCTACCGCTGGATTGGCTCCTTATCGGAATTGATTGGAGACAAGTGGGTTCCCTATCTGGATGCGATTATAAGGAAATAAAAAGAATTTTACCATTAGGTGATGATGTACTATTGACTGGAATCACAAGAGAGACTATCTGTTTATTTATATAGGTTTTAATCCTATCTAGAGTATAGAGTTGATAGAAGTGAGAATTTTTTAAAAACAGATAGACTAATGATTTTTGCTGTATGTTATTTTTGGTATACACCTAAAATTGACCTTCGATTCCAGCTAAGAAAACAAATTGTAAAACTATTTTAAAGAGTGGAAACTCCATGTAAAACATGATAAAATAGGACTATTGCAATAAAAGGAATATAAAAAATGATCTATTTTGATAATGCGGCAACGACACAGGTTTATCCTGAAGTTCTTAAGACCTATACAGAAGTTGTTACAAAAATTTGGGGGAATCCTTCTAGTTTGCACCATCTAGGTAGTCAGGCTACTCGTATTTTGGAGGCTTGCCGCAAACAAATAGCTGATTTATTAAGTAGGGATAGCAAAGAAATCTTTTTCACCTCAGGTGGTACGGAAGGTGACAACTGGGTCATCAAGGGAGTGGCATTTGAAAAGGCACATCTGGGTAAGCACATCATCGTGTCAGCTATTGAGCATCCAGCGGTAAAAGAGTCAGCACTTTGGCTCAAAACACAAGGATTTGAGGTTGATTTGGCTCCGGTCAATTCTCAAGGTTTTGTGGATCTTGAAGCTTTGGAAGGTTTGATACGTTCCGATACTATTCTAATATCTGTCATGGCTGTTAACAATGAAATTGGAACAATTCAACCGATTGGTGCAATTTCTCAGCTTCTGGCTGATAAGCCAACAATTTCTTTTCATGTAGACGCAGTTCAAGCTATCGGAAAAGTACCAACAGAAGATTATTTGACAGATCGAGTTGATTTTGCAAGTTTTTCAGGTCATAAATTCCATTCTGTCCGAGGAGTTGGTTTTGTCTATGTCAAATCTGGAAAGAAAATCACTCCGTTATTGACAGGAGGTGGACAGGAGAATGATAAACGATCGACAACAGAAAATGTGGCTGGAATAGCCGCAACAGCTAAGGCGCTCCGCCTAATACTAGATAAGGAAGCTGAGAGTCAAAAGCAGCTTGTTGCTATGAAGAAAATTCTTTTTGATGAACTTAGCAAATACGATGATGTAATTGTTTTTTCAGAGATGGATGGTTTTAGCCCCAGTATTTTAACTTTTGGTATTAGAAATATTCGTGGCGAGGTTATTGTCCATGCTCTTGAGGAACACCAAATCTATATCTCAACGACATCGGCTTGTTCATCCAAAGTTGGAAAGCCAGCGGGAACCTTAATTGCCATGGGAGTTCCTCAGAAATTGGCTCAAACTGCCGTTCGTATCAGCTTGGATGATGAAAATGATATGGGACAAATCGAACAATTTTTGACTATTTTTAAGAAAATTTATCAGAATACACAGAAAGTCAGGTAATATGAACTATTCAGAAATTATGATTCGCTATGGAGAATTATCAACCAAAGGTAAAAATAAAATGCGATTTGTTAATAAACTTCGCAATAATATCAAGCATGTCCTCTCGGTTTATCCAGAAGTGACAGTTTATTTTGATCGAGATCGTGGACATGTCTATCTGAATGGTGCAGATTATCAAGCAGTATCCACCTCTTTGAAAAAGATTTTTGGTATCCAGAGTTTTGCACCTTCCTACAAGGTAGAAAAGTCTGTTCAGGCTCTTAAGCAAGCTGTTCAAGGCATTATGAAGGAGATTTACCGTGAAGGCATGACTTTTAAGATTGCGGCACGTCGGAGTGATCATAGCTTTGAACTGGATAGTCGTGATCTTAATCAAGTTTTAGGAGATGCAGTTTTTACGGCCATTCCGACTGTACAAGTCAAGATGAAGTCACCTGATATTGCTTTGCGGGTAGAGATTCGTTCGGATGCAGCCTATATTTCTCATGAAGAAATTAGGGGAGCGGGTGGTTTACCCGTCGGGACATCCGGTAAAGGGATGCTTATGTTATCTGGTGGTATTGATTCTCCTGTTGCAGGTTATTTAGCACTCAAACGTGGTGTGGAGATTGAAGCTCTCCATTTTGCAAGTCCACCTTATACAAGTCCTGGTGCTTTGAAAAAAGCCCATGATTTGACTCGTAAATTGACTGCTTTTGGTGGTAATATCACTTTCATTGAAGTGCCATTTACCGAAATTCAAGAAGAAATCAAGGAAAAAGCACCAGAGGCCTATTTGATGACTTTGACACGTCGTTTTATGATGCGGATTGCAGATCGTGTCCGTCAGGAGCGTGGTGCCATGGTAATTGTCAATGGTGAAAGTTTGGGACAAGTTGCTAGTCAGACTTTAGAGTCTATGCAGGCTATCAATGCAGTAACTAATACGCCTATTATTCGTCCGGTTGTTACAATGGATAAGCTGGAAATTATTGAAATTGCTCAAGAAATTGATACCTTTGATATTTCCATTCAGCCATTTGAAGACTGTTGTACTATTTTTGCACCAGATCGTCCAAAAACCAACCCTAAAATCAAAAATGTGGAACAATATGAGTCTCGTATGGATGTTGAAGCTTTGGTGGAAAGGGCGGTTGCAGGTATTATCGTGAGTGACATCACACCGAGGGAAGATGTTCAAGATGAAGTGGAGAGCTTGATTGAGGAATTGCTGTAACATTCTGAAAAAATTCAGTCCCTTTCAGCAGTTGTCCAGCCTGAATGGAGTATCTCTAATTTTCATCAGCTTTGTTTCTATCGGAATATCTGGTGTTGATTTTATTGAATTATATTACTTTCAAAGATATTTTTACAGATTTTGCTAATCCGTTTTTTCTGATTTTAATTATTTAAAATAGTGACGCTTCATGGTATAATGAAAAATCACAAAGTTCTTTTAAGAGGAGGAGTTATGAAAAAAGGAGCTTTAACAGGTTTACTTTTGTTTGGTATGTTTTTTGGTGCTGGTAACCTGATTTTTCCTCCAGCACTTGGAGTTTTATCTGGTGAAAATTTCTGGCCGGCTATTTTCGGTTTTGTGGTATCAGGAGTTGGAATTTCTGTTATTGCCTTGATTGTCGGTACCTTAAATCCTAAAGGTTATGTTTATGAAATTTCACGCAAGATTTCTCCATTCTTTGCAACGATTTATCTAGTAGCACTATATTTGGCAATTGGTCCATTCTTTGCTATTCCACGTACAGCAACGACCTCATTCGAGATTGGGATTGCCCCTTTATTAGGAGATGGTAATCCTTCATTTTGGCTTTTGCTCTTTACCGCCTTGTATTTTATTGCAGCGTACCTGATTGCCTTGAATCCTTCTAAAATTTTGAACAGTATCGGCCGGATTTTAACGCCGGTATTTGCTATTTTGATTATTATTTTAGTTGTTCTTGGTTTTTTCAAATACAGTTCAACTAGCCCATTACCAGCATCTGCAGCTTATTCGACTGCACAGGCTTTTGGTACAGGCTTTATTGAAGGATACAATACTCTGGATGCTCTTGCTTCTATTGCCTTTAGTGTCGTAGCTGTCAACACCTTGAAACAGCTTGGTTTTTCTAGTAAAAAAGAATATGTATCTACTATTTGGTCGGTAGGACTTGTTGTAGCCTTGGCTTTCTCTGCTTTGTATATCGGCTTGGCCTTCCTTGGAAACCATTTCCCAGTTCCAGCTGATGTTTTATCTTCGGATACAAACAAGGGGGTTTACATTTTGTCGCAAGCAACACAAGCGATTTTTGGTCCAAGTGCTCAAATTTTCTTAGCAGCTATGGTTATCGTGACTTGTTTTACCACAACTGCAGGACTAATTGTTTCAAGTGGTGAGTTTTTCGCTGATCGTTTTCCACGCTTTAGTTATAAAATTTATGCAACAATCTTTACTTTGATTGGTTTTGGGATTGCTAATCTCGGTCTGAATAATATTATTACCTACTCAGTGCCTGTTTTATTAGTTCTTTATCCGATTACGATTTGTATTGTTTTGATTACTATTGTTAATAAGTTTGCACCACTATCAACCTATGGGATGCAGATGACAGTAGGAGTAGTAACTATTTTATCTTTGGTAGAAGTTCTAGCAGGGAAATTGGGTTGGACAGCAGTTTCAGCTTTCATCTCATCTTTACCATTGGCGGGACAATCTTTAGCTTGGTTTTTACCTGCTGTCGTAGGTATTATCCTTTCTCTTTTCTTACCAAATAAACAAGAGAGTGAAGTTTTTGAAATGTAATGGAAGGGGAAGGCAAAAGAAAACGTTGTTCTAGCCTTTCTTAAGTCAGAGAAATACACGTTTTCTTAAGTTATTGAGGAGATTTTAGACTTTCCAAAAAATTTAGATATAAATCACTTGCATTTGCAGGTGATTTTTGGTATAGTAGGAGTGTTGACTATGCACAGCCTGTGCAACCGCTCGATTACCGTCACTTAGGCTTATTAAGTAAAAGAGGTTTGTCCCACGGTACTAGGCGAGTCTTCACAAAAAATCGGGCATGAGCCCATATCTTTCATAGGAGGTGCATAATGAGCACATACGCAATCATTAAAACTGGCGGCAAACAAGTTAAAGTTGAAGTCGGTCAAGCTATCTACGTTGAAAAATTGAACGTTGAAGCAGGTCAAGAAGTATCTTTCGAAGAAGTAGTTCTTGTTGGTGGTGAGAAAACTGTTGTTGGTACTCCACTTGTAGCTGGCGCTACTGTTGTTGGTACTGTTGAAAAACAAGGTAAACAAAAGAAAGTTGTTACCTTCAAGTACAAACCTAAAAAAGGTAGCCACCGTAAACAAGGTCACCGTCAACCTTACACAAAAGTTGTTATCAACGCTATCAACGCTTAATTGGTATAGCTTGAGACAATCATTACAGAAATTCGGAGGAATAACATATGTTAAACTTGAATCTTGCTAACTTGCAATTTATGGCCCACAAAAAAGGTGGAGGTTCAACGTCAAACGGTCGTGATTCACAGGCAAAACGTCTTGGCGCTAAAGCTGCTGATGGTCAGACTGTATCTGGTGGTTCAATCCTTTACCGCCAGCGTGGTACTAAAATCTATCCAGGAGTTAACGTAGGTCGTGGTGGAGATGATACCCTCTACGCTAAAGTAGAAGGTGTTGTTCGCTTTGAACGTAAAGGACGCGATAAGAAACAAGTATCTGTTTACCCAATCGCGAAATAATGCGCTAAAGGTGCATGGATAAAGGCTTTCCGAGATTTCGGAGAGCTTTTTTCTTGATCTATTTACCATCATCTGGAACTCATTTTCTTCTTGACAATCCTATTAAAGTTGTATAGACTGATATGATAAAAGATAGGAATTTATATGTGAGTGAGGATTTTTTATGAAAAGGTGTATAATAAAAACACGAACCAATCTATCGAAAGCTGAGTTAGAGGCCTGTCATAGTTTGAATGCAGCTTGTAGAGAGGTTGATGGGACCTATCGTCAACCTTACTTGTCTAACATGCTCAATTTTGATAAAGATATGCCAGCCTTTCTTTTAGCTTATCAGGATGAGAGATTGCTAGGATTGTTGGCCATTTATGCAGACGATAGAGAAGAACTAGCTGAAGTTAGTCTGATGGTCAGGCCCGATGTTCGTGGAAAGGGAATTGCTAGCCAACTCTTGGATCAATTTTACTTGATACAAGAGGAGCATAAACTATTAGGTCCGCTTTTTGTTACTGAGCAAGTTTTTCTGCAACAGAATCCGAATTTTTTAGAAAATATGGAGTTAGTAGCCGAGGAAGAGAAAGAGATTTGGTTAAGTAGGGAACGGAAAGCTTTTAAGGAAGTTTATTTGCCAGATATGGAATGTTTGTTAGCAACAGCAGATGATATTGAAGCGATTGCGCAGTTTCAGTCTCAGACTTTTGAAACAAGTTTGGAGATGAGCATTCAGTATGCAAAAGAAGCAGTCTATGATAAGAATAGTCTTTTATATATTATAAAAAAAGGAGAGAAGATTTTTGCTTCCTGTACAGTGGATCTCTCCACCTCCTATAATTATCTTTATGGTCTTGCTGTTACTGAAGATATGAGAGGAAAGGGGATTGGTTCTGCTTTGGTCAAATCAGTCATCAATGATTTGATTGACAGAAATACGAGAAAATTTCAAATTGCAGTTGAAGAAGAAAATGTTGGAGCTTGGTCACTTTATAAAAACTTAGGTTTTACAGAGCAGACGCAGATTGTTTATATGCGAAAGAAGTAGGAGGTCGGCAAATCCTACTTTTTTTGGTATAATGAGTAGAGCAGTTTTGGAGGTTCAAAGATGAATATTCAACAATTACGATATGTAGTGGCAATTGCCAATAGTGGTACATTTCGAGAAGCGGCAGAGAAGATGTATATTTCTCAACCGAGTTTGTCAATTTCCATTCGTGATTTAGAAAAAGAATTGGGCTTCCAGATTTTTAGTCGAACCAGTTCAGGCACATTTTTAACACAAAAAGGAATGGAATTTTATGAGAGGGCTCAGATGTTGGTCAAGGGCTTTGATCAGTTTGAACACCTCTATTTGCAACCGGAAGAGGGGGAGAAAACTTTTTCAATTTCTAGTCAGCATTATGACTTTCTACCGCCATTGATGACCGAATTTTCTCGTCAGCACCCACAGTATCCACATTTTCGTATCTTTGAATCAACAACGGTTCAGATTTTGGATGAGGTTGCGCAAGGGTATAGTGAACTTGGCATCATTTACTTAAATGAGAGAAATACCAAGGGGATTATGCAGAAGTTAGACAAGCTTCAGTTGCAGGCGGTTGAGTTGGCATCTTTTCAAACTCACATTTATCTTCGTAAGGATCATCCATTGACGATGAAGGATGAGATTGTGTCTTCTGATTTGGTGGGGTTGCCTACAGTAAGATTTACACAGGAAAAAGAAGCTTATCTCTACTATTCAGAAAATTTGATTGACACTTCTGATTCCTCAGTTATTTTTGATGTGACGGATCGTGCCACTTTGAATGGAATTTTAGAACGAACAGATGCCTATGCAACGGGTTCAGGCTACCTTGATAAAGAGAGTGTAAATGGTATTACGGTAATTCCCTTTAAAGGAAAGAGGGACAATCGCATGGTTTATGTCAAACGTGCTGCTGATGAGCTGAGTACCTGTGCACAAGATTTTATTGAAGCGATGCAGGCATATTTTGATAGGAAGAAGGATGAGAATGCGTAAAATTGGATTTCCGCTTTGGATAGCTGTTTTGATTGGTTTAGACCAACTTGTGAAAGGGTGGACAGTTGCTAATATTGAGTTAGATACTGTGCGAGATTTTGTTCCCGGCTTTATGAGTTTAGCCTATCTACGGAATTATGGAGCAGCCTATTCCATTTTGCAGAATCAGCAATGGTTCTTTACCATTGTGACCATTATCGTCATGGTAGGGCTAGTTTGGTATTTTATCAAACAAATCAATGGTAGTTTTTGGATTTTGTTCAGCCTCTCTTTGATTATGGCTGGTGGTTTGGGGAATTTTATAGATCGTGTAAGACTAGGTTATGTTGTAGATATGTTTCATTTAGATTTTGTCAATTTCCCAGTTTTTAATGTTGCAGATGTCTGTTTAACTGTTGGTGTAGGCATTCTATTTATATGTATTTTGAAAGAAGAGAAGAATGGAAGTAAGAGTTGAAGTAGGTGGTTTACGTCTGGATAAGGCTTTGGCAGATTTAACAGAATTGTCACGATCAATCGCTAACGAGCAAATCAAAGCTGGTCAGGTTTTGGTCAATGGTGAGCTAAAGAAAGCCAAGTATAGTGTGCAGGTCGGTGATGTAATTTCTTATCAAATGCCTGAGGTTGAAGAGCTTTCTTATGTTGCCGAAAATATTCCGCTAGAAATTGTTTACCAAGATGCAGATATTGTTGTTATAAATAAACCACAAGGTATGGTTGTTCATCCATCAGCAGGACACACTTCCGGAACATTAGTAAATGCTCTTCTCTATCATGTGAAGGATCTATCGGGGATCAATGGTGTTCTTCGTCCGGGGATTGTTCATCGGATTGATAAAGATACATCTGGTTTGTTGATGATTGCTAAACATGATGAAGCTCATGTGAGATTAGCTGAAGAATTGAAGTCAAAAAAATCGCTTCGCAAATATTGGGCAATCGTTCATGGGAATTTACCAAATGATCGTGGTAAGATTGAAGCACCGATTGGTCGTTCTGAAAAAGATCGTAAGAAGCAGGCTGTGACCGCTAAGGGTAAGGAAGCCGTGACTAGGTTTCAGGTGTTGGAGCGATTTAAAACTTATACTTTAGTAGAACTAACTTTGGAAACGGGTCGTACCCATCAAATCCGTGTTCATATGGCTTATATTGGACATCCCGTTGCTGGTGATGAGGTTTATGGTCCACGTAAGACTTTGAAGGGGCAGGGGCAATTTCTCCATGCCCGGACACTTGGATTTACCCATCCGCGAACAGGAGAGGTCATCGAATTTACAGCAGAAGCGCCAGCTATTTTTCAAGAGACTCTAGAGAGACTACGGAGGACTGAACACCAGTGAAAACCTTATCATCTTGCCCATTTTTCCAATACATGTTATACTAGAACACGGAAAATGGAAGGAGAGTGAAAATGGAAACTTTACCAAATTGTCTAGAATGTCGTTCTGAATATGTTTATGAAGATGGTGCGCTTTTGGTTTGTCCTGAGTGTGCTTATGAGTGGAATCCAGCAGATGTAGCTGAGGAAGAAAATGGTCCGATAGCTATTGATGCTAACGGCAACCGTCTGGCTGATGGTGATACCGTAACGCTTATCAAAGATTTGAAAGTAAAAGGTGCTCCAAAAGACCTTAAACAAGGTACACGTGTGAAGGGGATTCGTATCGTTGAAGGAGACCACAACATTGATTGTAAGATTGATGGTTTCGGTGCAATGAAGCTTAAATCTGAGTTTGTTAAGAAAATCTAGTAGATTTTATTGCCTAAGTAAAAGACTGGCCTATTCCAGTCTTTTGTCATATATGAAAGGATAGTATGAAGTATCAAAGTATTTTATTTTATAGTCGCTGTTTGTTAACCATTTTAGCTATCACTGGCACGGTATTGGAGATTATGCGATACGGTGTTGGCATGCTTATGTACTATACCGTTCAGTCCAATCTGTTGGTATCTATATTTGCAGTTTATATGCTCTATGCTATGAGAAAGGATATTGATTTACAAAATCACAAATTCCTTCGAATCAAAGCGGCTGTTACCATGTCTATTATGATTACCTGCGTGGTTTATCATTTTATGCTAGCTCCCTTAGCTAAAGATTTCTGGCGTGTGGAAAATATGCTCTGTCATTACATTGTGCCACTTTATTTTCTTTTGGATACTCTGATTGTGGATCGTCAAAGGCAGTACAAATGGTTTGATCCAATTTGGTGGACAACATTGCCAGTCTTTTATATGATTTTTGGTTTAATCAATGGCTTTTTTATCAAGATTCCTATTCCGGACGCTAAGGATAGTCCTTTTGCCTATTTTTTCCTCAATGTTCCAAAGTATGGTTGGCCCTATGTATTGACTTACGCGGGTACAATCTTTGTAGCTTACCTGCTCTGTGGTTTCTTATTGGTGGCAATAAAATCTCTAAACCTTCAACGTCCTGTGTCTATCAAGTCTGATACTCAGTAAAACACGAAGAATTCTCATTTTTTTCAGAAAAAAATTGTCAAGATTGAAATTTTATGCTATACTTATACCTAATAATCCTTTAAAACCTGTCCAGAGAGGCAGACAAGGAGTCGTGTGTTAAGCAGACTGGTTTATACTAGTCTATGTTTTCATGGTCTCCTTGTAAAAAGGAGACTTTTCTGTTTCTCTTAGCAATGGCAACAGAGCTTAGAGAAATTGATGTAGTTTGAACGGCAGTGAGAACACCGTTCCTCTCTTTTCTTAGTGATTACAGGTTTGAAGATGTCGCAGTTCTTAGGAAACTGTGTATCAATGCACTATTTATTTTGAGGAGGTCTTATGAAGACGAAAGAAATTGTTGATGATGTGACGGTGAAGCGGGCAATCACCCGTATTACCTATGAAATTATTGAGCGCAACAAGAACTTGGATAACATTGTTCTTGCAGGAATCAAGACACGTGGTGTCTTTATCGCCAGACGAATTCAGGAAAGGTTGAAACAATTAGAAGGTATAGATGTTCCACTGGGAGAATTGGATACTAAGCCTTTCCGAGATGATATGAAAGTAGAAGAAGATACGACAAGTATAACTGCAGATGTTAATGATCGTGATGTGATACTAGTAGATGATGTTCTTTACACAGGTCGAACCATTCGAGCAGCAATTGACAATGTAGTTTCTTTGGGACGTCCTGCTCGTGTTAGTCTGGCTGTTCTTGTAGATCGCGGACACAGGGAATTACCTATTCGAGCGGACTATGTTGGAAAGAACATTCCGACTAGTCACGCGGAGGAAATTATTGTCCACATGACTGAAATTGATGGACAAGATGCTGTGCTCCTCGTTGAAGGAGTATAGTCATTCCCAATATTTGATGAAAATCAATGTAGACTATCTAGGGCTAATAAGGGTATAAGTTGCTAGGCTATCCTTTTGATTGCCAGAGAATATTACAAATCATTATTTTACACCCAAACTATAAAGGTAGGTATCATCATGACAATTACAAATGGTAAAGTTTCACTCAAACACTTGGTTACAATGGAAACTCTTTCGAATGAAGAAGTGCTGGGACTCATCCAACGAGGAATTGCTTTTAAACGCGGAGAACGAGTGGAATTGGATCGAAAGTATTTCGCTTCTAATCTATTTTTTGAAGATTCAACTCGAACTCATAAGTCTTTTGAAATGGCAGAGCTACGTTTGGATATGGGAATGATTGATTTTGATGCTCGTACAAGTTCTGTCAATAAGGGGGAGACTTTATATGATACCATTTTAACAATGTCTGCTTTGGGAGTAGATATTTGCGTGATTCGCCATTCAGAAGTTGATTACTACAAACAGCTAATCGACAGTCCGACTATTCAGACATCTATCGTCAATGGTGGTGATGGTTCTGGGCAGCATCCGAGTCAATCCTTGCTTGATTTGATGACTATCTACGAGGAATTTGGAACGTTTGAGGGGCTAAAGATTGCTATTGCTGGAGATATTACGCATTCGCGTGTTGCTAGATCCAACATGCAGATATTGAAGCGTTTGGGTGCAGAGATTTTCTTTACTGGTCCGGAAGAGTGGTATTCAGAGGAATTTGATGTTTATGGACAGCACTTGAATATTGATGATATTGTTGAAACAGTGGATGTATTGATGTTGCTCCGGGTGCAACATGAGCGCCACGATGGTGCTGGTGGATTTTCAAAAGAAACCTATAACAGCATGCATGGTTTGACAGATGAGCGTTACAAACGCTTGAAAGATAGCGCCATTGTTATGCATCCAGCTCCTGTCAATCGTGATGTAGAAATCGATGATCATTTAGTAGAAGCTTCAAAGTCACGTATTGTTCGCCAAATGCAAAATGGTGTTTTTGTTCGTATGGCGATTTTGGAAGCCATTGTGAATGGGAAGGCTTAAAATATATTATTAGTCAAGAACGAGTCGTGTAAGAGCTTATCTTGTACTAGTTGGATCTGGTGTCAAAAGTTTTATTTAATGTCGCCCTGTGAGGCTACAAATAGAAAGGAGAAGGGGTGTTATTCTATCCGGGTTTTGTAATTGAATTCCGGCTACGGACTGAGTCAAAAAGATAGTTTTTCCTTGAATGGTTTTGTTTTTCATCTAAATAAATTCCTATTTTGATTGTGTCTGCTTAACGCCTTTAATATCTTATTATTATGTCAAAAAGACGTTTAATTTTAGAAGATGGGACAATTTTTGAAGGTGAAGCCTTCGGTGCAACTACTGATGTGACAGGGGAGTTGGTCTTTTCGACTGGTATGACGGGGTACCAAGAGTCCATTACAGATCAGTCTTATAATGGTCAAATTTTAACGTTTACCTATCCTTTGATAGGGAATTATGGTATAAATCGGGATGATTATGAATCGATTAAGCCGACTTGTAAGGGAGTTGTCGTCAGTGAATGGGCTCGTCGAGCTAGTAATTGGCGCAATCAAATGACTTTAGATGAATTTTTAAAGGCTAAGAATATTCCTGCGATTTCAGGAATTGATACGCGTGCACTTACAAAAATTATTCGCCAACACGGTACCATGAAAGCTACCTTGGCCAATGTAGGAGATTCTGTTGAACATCTGACAGATCAGTTGAGGGCGACCGTTTTACCAACTAATAATATCCAGCAGGTATCTACCAAAACTGCATATCCTGCACCAGGTATTGGTCGCAGCATTGTGTTGGTTGACTTTGGGCTCAAACATTCTATTCTCAGAGAATTAGCGAAGCGTGATTGCAACGTAACTGTTGTGCCTTATGACACAACAGCTGAAGAAATTCTATCCCTAGATCCAGATGGTGTCATGTTATCCAATGGACCAGGGAATCCTGATGATGTGCCTGAAGCACTTGATATGATTCGTGGTATTCTTGGAAAAATTCCAATTTTCGGTATCTGTATGGGGCATCAACTCTTTGCAAAAGCCAATGGTGCAAAGACCTATAAAATGAAGTTTGGGCACCGTGGGTTTAACCATGCGGTACGTGAGATTGCAACGGGGCGTGTTGATTTTACTAGTCAGAATCATGGCTATGCTGTCGCACGTGAGGAATTACCAGAATGTCTGATGATTACGCATGAAGAGATCAATGATCGGTCAGTTGAAGGTGTGCGACATAAATATCACCCAGGTTTTTCTGTCCAATTCCATCCGGATGCAGCACCCGGTCCACACGATGCTAGTTACCTTTTTGATGAATTTATGGACTTAATAGATTCTTTTAAGAAGGAAAACTAGCAAGGATTTTGTACTGTTCCATGAGACAGCAAGTTAGGTAGAAGCTAAGTTTCTTGTCCTCCCTTCAAGAGGTGGCCGATTCTTGCATTTGTTTTTAAAATGATTTAATCTTGACTTATTTTCTCGTGTCGAAAATCTTATTTAATGTCGCCCTGTGAGGCGACAAATAGAAAGGGGAGAATACAGGTTCGTGAAAACTTTTTGGTTTTCAGGTTCGAACACGCCCTATAAGCTGTGTCAAAAGGATAAGGTTTCTAGTATCTGTTGATATTGTATTAGCCTTCTTATTTTGACTTTGTTTACTTAACGGGCCTTGTATCATAAATTATGCCAAAGCGTTTAGATATTAAAAAAATTATGGTGATTGGGTCTGGTCCGATTGTTATTGGTCAGGCGGCCGAGTTTGATTATGCTGGAACTCAGGCTTGTTTAGCTCTGAAAGAAGAGGGCTATAGTGTCGTACTTGTCAACTCCAATCCAGCAACTATCATGACGGACAAGGAGATTGCGGATAAGGTCTATATTGAGCCGATTACGCTTGAATTTGTCACTCGTATTTTACGCAAAGAACGTCCAGATGCTCTTTTGCCAACGCTCGGAGGTCAGACAGGTCTTAACATGGCGATGGAGTTATCGAAGGCTGGGATTTTGGAAGAGCTGGGTGTAGAGCTTTTAGGAACTAAGTTATCTGCTATTGATCAAGCCGAAGATCGTGACCTCTTTAAGCAACTTATGGAGGAATTGAAGCAACCTATTCCAGAATCTACTATTGTAACAACTGTTGAAGAAGCCTTGCATTTTGCTCGTGAAATTGGCTACCCAGTCATTGTTCGTCCAGCCTTTACATTAGGTGGTACTGGTGGTGGAATGTGTACCGATGAAGTAGAATTACGTGAGATTGTCAAGAATGGTCTGAAGCTCTCTCCAGTCACTCAGTGTTTGATTGAACGATCTATTGCTGGTTTTAAAGAAATTGAGTATGAAGTGATGCGCGATGCTGCAGATAATGCCCTTGTTGTCTGCAACATGGAAAACTTCGATCCTGTGGGGATTCATACAGGAGATTCTATCGTTTTTGCTCCCACTCAAACCCTCTCAGATATTGAAAATCAGATGCTTCGTGATGCCAGTCTTAGTATCATTCGAGCTTTGAAGATCGAGGGCGGCTGCAATGTTCAACTGGCACTAGATCCACACAGTTTTAAGTATTATGTTATCGAGGTCAATCCTCGTGTATCTCGTTCGTCTGCCTTAGCTTCCAAAGCAACTGGTTACCCGATTGCAAAATTGGCAGCCAAAATCGCTGTTGGCCTCAGACTTGATGAAATGATCAATCCTGTAACAGGAACAACATACGCCATGTTTGAATCAGCATTGGACTACGTAGTAGCCAAAATTCCACGTTTTCCATTTGACAAGTTTGAAAAAGGCGAACGTCGTTTGGGAACACAGATGAAGGCAACGGGAGAAGTTATGGCGATTGGTCGTAATATTGAAGAAAGTCTGCTAAAGGCTTGCCGTTCGCTTGAAATTGGTGTCTATCATAATGAAATGCCGGAACTTAGTCGGCTGTCGGATGATGCCCTGGTTGAAAAAATTGTCAAGGCACAGGATGATCGTCTTTTCTATCTTTCGGAAGCACTCAGACGCGGTTATACAGTAGAAGAATTGGCACAGTTAACGAAGATTGATCTATTTTTCCTCGATAAATTGCTTCATATTTTGGAAATAGAGCAGGAATTGGCAGTTAACTTTGATCATATTGATGTTCTGAAAAAAGCCAAGAAATATGGCTTTTCGGATCGTAAGATTGCAGAGCTTTGGGGCAGAACAGAAAGTTATATTCGTCGTGTTCGGATGGAAAACAAGATTATTCCGGTCTACAAGATGGTTGATACCTGTGCTGCGGAGTTTGAAAGCTCAACGCCATACTTCTATTCAACCTATGAATGGGAAAATGAGTCAATCAAATCAGAAAAGGAATCTATCTTGGTTCTAGGTTCGGGTCCAATTCGGATTGGTCAAGGTGTTGAGTTTGATTATGCAACGGTTCACTCGGTTAAGGCTATTCAAGCCGCAGGCTATGAAGCTATTATCATGAACTCAAATCCAGAGACTGTTTCGACAGATTTTTCTATTTCAGATAAGCTTTACTTTGAACCACTGACCTTAGAAGATGTTCTCAATGTTATTGATTTGGAGCAACCAAAAGGTGTCGTTGTTCAGTTTGGTGGACAGACAGCTATCAATCTGGCAGAATCATTGGCAAAAGCTGGGGTTCAGATCTTGGGGACTCAGGTAGCGGATTTAGATCGTGCAGAGGATAGAGATTTATTTGAAAAAGCATTGAAAGAATTAGGTATTCCCCAGCCACCAGGTCAGACTGTAACCACTGAAGAAGAGGCCATCAAGGCAGCTTGCAAGCTCGGTTTTCCAGTACTCGTGCGTCCTTCTTATGTTCTTGGGGGACGCGCCATGGAAATTGTTGAAAATGAAGATGATTTACGTTCTTACATGCGAACTGCGGTAAAGGTATCACCTGAACACCCGGTCTTAGTTGATTCTTATATTCTTGGTCGAGAGTGTGAAGTAGATGCTATCTCGGATGGTACCGATGTTCTTATTCCCGGCATTATGGAGCATATCGAGCGTGCAGGTGTCCATTCGGGTGATTCGATGGCAGTTTATCCTCCACAAGGTTTGTCTAAAAAGGTTCAAGAAACAATTGCAGATTATACTAAACGCTTGGCGATTGGTTTACATTGTATTGGTATGATGAATATTCAATTTGTCATCAAAGATGAGATGGTCTATGTTATTGAGGTAAACCCTCGTGCCAGTCGTACAGTACCTTTTTTATCAAAGGTAACCGATATCCCGATGGCTCAGGTAGCGACTCAGCTAATTTTAGGGAAGTGCTTGACTGAATTGGGCTATGAGGGGGGACTCTATCCTGAAAGTCAACAAGTTCATGTGAAAGCACCGGTATTCTCCTTTTCTAAATTGGCCAAAGTAGATAGTCTTTTGGGACCTGAAATGAAGTCTACTGGTGAGATCATGGGTTCAGACCAGACATTGGAAAAAGCTCTCTATAAGGCTTTTGAGGCTAGCCATCAGCATCTGGAGGAGTTTGGGAATATCGTTTTTACCATTGCGGATGAAGATAAGGAAGAAGCGTTAGGACTTGCTCAACGTTACCATGAGTTGGGGTATGGTCTATTTGCAACAGCAGGAACGGCAGCCTATCTCGTCAATAAAGGCTTATCCGTGACACCTGTTGGTAAATTAGGTGATTCTGAATATCCAGACATCCCTAGTTTGGTTCGGGCAGGAAAAGTTCAAGCAATCATCAATACAGTTAGCAAAAAGCGCATAGTTGATGGAGATGGTCAAATGATCCGTAGATCTGCTATTGAAGGAGGAATTCCTCTTTTCACAGCACTTGATACAGCAGAAGCAATGGTAAAAGTGCTGGAAAGTCGTAGTTTTATGACTCAGGCAATCTAGAAGAGAGAGTATGCCTGCTGTCTTCAATTTTTTATAAATCATGATTTTAAATTGGTTTATTGATTAAATTTGCAACATTTAGTACAGAGGATGATTTCGCAAGAGGTCATCTTTTTGTTATAATCTAACTATGCAATATATTGTTACAACTAGTCTTAGAATGAACGAACTCCTTGTCGCAAAAGCTAAGCAGATAGCTGGAGGCCTAGGGGTTCGGTATGTCGAACGCAAGAAGCAGTCCGTTTCTGCCTTATTAAGGAGGGTAGATGGTATCTTAGTTGTCTATCAAGAACAACTCACTCTGGAACAGAAGAACGGTCAAAGACTGTTTTTTCATCCGGATACAGCTATTTTGCGGATTAAATCGGGGCGAGACCCACTTGTAGAACTGGTAGGAGCTAGCGCAAAAAGAGTCTTAGATTGTACCATGGGGCTTGCTTCTGATAGTATTGTACTGGCTAGTGCAGGCCATCGGGTTACAGCTCTGGAAAGTTCTCAACTGATTCATTTTATCGTTCGTCAAGGTTTGCAGGATTTTGATAGTGGTGATGAAGCTATCAACCAAGCCATGCGAGGAGTCAAAACTTTGTGGACAGATAGTCTGACTTATCTAAGGGAGCAACCAGATAAATCTTTTGATATAATCTACTTTGATCCTATGTTCTCACAAAAAATAAAAGAATCACAAAATTTAGCTGGTCTGGCTGGTCTGGCAAATGTTAGTCGCTTGAATGAGGACATTCTCTATGAAGCCAAACGGGTTGCCAGAGAGAAAATTATTTTAAAAGCTCATTTTAGAGATAGGATTTTTGAGGAATTAGGTTTTGTTCGTCACATACGACCCAATCAAAAATTTCATTACGGAGAAATAATACTATAGGAGAAGTGATAAAATGAAAATTTTAGTAACTGGTTTTGATCCCTTCGGTGGTGATACTGTCAATCCTGCTTTGGAAGTGATCAAGCGCTTGCCTAAGCATATCACTGGTGCAGAGATTATAGTGGCTGAGATACCGACTGTCTTTTATCAATCTGCCTGTGTTTTAGAAGAACAGTTATCAAAGCATTTGCCGGATGCTGTTCTCTGTCTCGGTCAAGCTGGTGGTCGTATGGAATTGACTTTTGAGCGGGTTGCTATCAACCAAGATGATGCACGTATTCCAGACAATGCTGGGCAACAGCCGATTGATACGGCTATTCGTGAAAATGGGGCCCCTGCTTATTTTTCAACGCTACCAATCAAGGCTATGGTAGAAGCTGTGCGTAAAGCTGGGATTCCTGCATCAGTGTCCAATACTGCTGGAACTTTTGTTTGCAATCATCTTATGTATCAATCCCTTTATCTGGCTGAGCGGAATTTTCCGCAGACTAGGGCTGGATTTTTACATATCCCTTTTATACCTGAACAAGTTATTGGCAAATCCGGACTTGCTTCAATGTCTTTGGAGGTTATCGTAAAAGGGGTCCAAGTGGCAATAGAGACTATTGTAGAATATGCAGGGAAAGAGGATATGAAAATAGTTGGAGGAGCGACTCATTGATGGGACTCCTCGAAAAAATTATGTCTATTTGTAATTGCCCTTGAATATGAAAAATACTCAAAATGAAATGGATAGAAAAAATAAAAGAAAATAAAATACGTGATGGTATGATAAAAAATTTATTTTAAGTAAGATGTCTGATAAGTTAGTTACAGTACAAGTACTGGCCGGATTTTATTATAGATAATTTGGGAAAATTCATCCGACTCAAAAATGGACATTTTTGCTAGAAATATGAAAAATAATTAAAAGTGTCAAGTTTTTTTCTTGACACCTGATAGAAGTATGATATAATAAAACATGTGCTAAATAGCTCTGCTATTTCACCGAATACTATCATAAAGAAAAGAGAATACTAAAAATGGCAGTAAAAATCCGTTTAACTCGTATGGGTTCTAAAAAGAAACCTTTCTATCGTATCAACGTTGCAGACTCACGCGCACCACGTGATGGTCGTTTTATCGAGACTGTTGGTACTTACAACCCACTTTTGGCTGAAAACTCAGTAACTCTTAAAGAAGAGCGTGTACTTGAGTGGTTGGCAAAAGGCGCACAACCATCTGATACTGTTCGTTCCCTTCTTTCAAACGCAGGCGTTTTGAAAAAATTCCACGAGCAAAAATTCTCTAAATAAGAATAGTAAGCGAGAACACTTATGGACATGATTGAAAATCTCATTATTGCAATTGTGAAACCATTGATTTCACAACCTGAAAGTTTGACGATTAAAATCGTTGATACACCTGAATTCTTGGAATACCATTTGGATTTAGATTCGTCTGATATTGGTCGCATCATTGGTAGGAAAGGACGTACAATTTCTGCAATCAGGACGATTGTTTATTCTGTTCCAACAAGTGGTAAGAAAGTTCGTTTAGTGATTGACGAAAGAGAATAGGAAAGTCACCATTTGGTGGCTTTTATAGTCTCTTGCTACTATCATTTTGGCTTGCCTAGTGTGAGTTGTATCCAATCTAGCAAGCTTATTCTTATTTCCAATCATCGCTTGTCTGATTGAAAGGGAGTGAGGAATTTTATTATCAATGTATCAGGAAGGGGCTTGCCCCTTTTTAGCATATAGAAAGGACGAAAATAATGAACCTCATTTGGACTTATTTAAAAAAATATCCCAAATGGCTTGCCCTAGATTTATTGGGAGCTTTCTTGTTTGTAGTAGTGAATCTAGGCTTGCCTACTTTTCTAGCTAGAATGATTGACCAAGGAATCACCAAAAATAATGTCAACCAACTCTATTATTGGGCTATCATGATGGGTTTTATCGTGTTGCTCGGTATTGTAGGACGGGTAACATTAGCCTATGCAGCTGGAAAACTGACAACAAGTATTGTCAAAGATATTCGTAATGACCTTTATGAGAAAATCCAAGATTATTCACATCATGAGTATGAACAGATTGGTGTTTCCTCATTGGTGGCTCGCATGACAAATGATGCCTTTGTTTTAATGCAATTCTCAGAGATGATTTTAAAACTAGGTATTATTACCCCGTTAATGATGGTTGCAAGTGTAGTAATGACTCTGGTGACTAGTCCAAGTCTTGCATGGACAGTAGCAGTTGCTACACCTTTCCTTATCATGGTTATCATCTATGTAGCAACGAAGACCCGCCCGCTCTCAGAAAAGCAACAGAAGCGCTTGGATACCATTAACCAATATGTGCGAGAAAACTTGATGGGTTTACGGGTTATTCGAGCTTTTACACGCGAAGCATTCCAAGAAGAACGCTTTGAAGAAGTCAATGAACAATACACAGAAACGTCTAAAAAACTGTTTCATTTAACCGGTCTGACAGAACCCTTATTTGTGCAGATTATCATTGCTATGATTGTAGCCATCGTATGGTTTGCTTTAAAACCTTTGAAAGAAGGTAATTTACAAATTGGTGATTTGGTAGCCTTTATTGAATACAGCTTCCATGCTCTATTTTCATTCTTACTATTTGCTAATTTATTTAACATGTATCCGCGCACGTCTGTATCTAGCCAACGAATTCGAGAAGTATTGGCCATGCCGATTTCTATTTCAAAGAATGAAGATGGTGTGACAGAAACGGATACACATGGTTATTTAGAATTTGAGAATGTGACGTTTGCCTATCCGGGTGAAACAGAATCTCCAGTTCTTCATAACATTTCCTTCAAAGCTAATCCTGGTGAAACGATTGCTTTTATCGGTTCAACTGGTTCGGGTAAATCTTCTTTGGTGAACTTAATTCCACGTTTTTATGATGTGACCTTAGGTCGTATCCTAGTAGATGGTGTGGATGTCAGACGTTATAATCTGAAGGCTCTCCGTAGCAAGATTGGATTTATTCCGCAGAAAGCTCTGCTATTTACCGGAACAATCGCAGAAAACCTCAAATATGGGAAAATCGATGCTAGTCTCACGGAACTTCATCAAGCAACAGATGTGGCGCAGGCCAAGGAGTTTATCGAAAGCAAAGAGAAGCAGTTCGATACCCATCTTGCAGAAGGGGGAAGCAACTTATCTGGTGGACAAAAACAGCGCCTTTCTATCGCACGTGCCATTGTCAAGCAGCCTGATATTTATATCTTTGATGATTCTTTTTCAGCCTTGGATTATAAGACAGATGCCCTTTTACGGAGTCGTTTGAAAGAAGTTACAGGAAATGCAACAGTCTTAATTGTCGCCCAACGTGTTGGAACTATTATGGATGCAGATCAGATTATTGTTCTGAATGAAGGAGAAATCGTTGGTCGCGGTACTCACAATGAATTGATGGAAAATAACGAGATTTATCGTGAAATCGCAAATTCTCAGCTCAATCGTCAATCCCTGACAGAAGAATAGGAGGAATCATGAAGAACACATTTGTATTTACTCGTGTTTGGGACTATCTACGTCATTATAAATCTTCTGTATTTTTAGCTGTTTTTCTAAAGACAATTAGTGCGGTTATGAATGCGCTAGAACCCTTTGTATTAGGACTTATCATTACAGAACTGACAAAAAATCTTCTTGACATTGCCAATGGTGTAGTTGGAGCGGAAATCAATGTTTCCTACATTGCTATCTTGCTGGCTATTTATGCTTTTCGAGCTCTTTTGTATGAAATCGGAGCTTACGGTTCCAATTATTTTATGACCAAGGCAGTCCAAGGAGCTACCAAGGAACTTCGTCATGACTTGAGTCATAAGATTAACAAAATTCCAGTATCTTACTTTGATAAACATCAGTATGGAGATCTTTTAGGTCGCTTCACCAGTGATGTTGAGACGGTTTCAAATGCTCTACAGCAAAGTTTTCTTCAGTTGGTCAACGCAGCCCTAGCCCTATCACTAGCCCTCTTCATGTGCTTCTGGCTAGATGTTTCGCTGGCTCTAGTGGTGATGATCTTAGTGCCTGTGACCTATTTTGGCTCAAAATTTATCATGGGTAAATCTCAACCCTACTTTAAACAACAGGCAGATGCTCTCGGCCGCCTCAACGGTTTTGTTCAAGAAAACCTCACAGGCTTCAATGTTGTCAAGCTATATGGACGTGAAGAACAATCGACTGTGGAGTTTCGACAAATAACCTCAGATTTGCAGGAAGTCGGGTTTAAGGCTAGCTTCATGTCTGGTTTACTGATGCCTATAGTACACGGCTTTTCTAATATCGCCTATGTAGTGGTCGCTCTGCTTGCTGGCTTAAAAGTTCTTGCTGGGAGGTTAACTGTAGGGAATATGCAGGCCTTCGTCCAATACGTTTGGCAGATTTCGCAGCCTGTCCAAACCTTGACTCAGCTGGCCCCCCAACTCCAGTCAGCTAAATCTTCCCTTGAACGCATCTTTTCGGTCCTAGATGAGCTTGATGAAGCAGACGCCAATGCGCTTGAGTTGACAGAAAGTCTATCTGGTCAAGTTAGTTTTGAACAAGTTGAATTTGGTTATTCGGATGACAAACCGCTTATCCGAAACTTTAATTTACAAGTAGAACCTGGAGAAATGGTAGCTATTGTTGGTCCGACAGGTGCAGGAAAAACAACCTTGATAAATCTTCTCATGCGTTTCTATGATGTGACCTCTGGTTCTATCAAGGTTGATGGAAAAGATATTAGAACCATTTCTCGCCAATCTTATCGTCGTCAATTTGGGATGGTTCTTCAAGATGCTTGGCTCTACGAAGGAACAATTAAAGAAAACTTACGTTTTGGTCGACTAGATGCAACGGATGAGGAGATTATTGAAGCTGCCAAAGCTGCCAATGTAGATCATTTTATTCGCACATTGCCCGGTGGCTACAACATGGAGATGAATCAGGAATCCAGCAATATTTCTCAAGGTCAGAAACAATTATTGACTATTGCTCGTGCTCTTTTAGCAGATCCAGCAATCCTGATTTTAGATGAGGCAACCTCATCGGTTGATACGCGACTAGAGTTGCTGATTCAGAAGGCTATGAAACACTTGATGAAGGGACGGACGAGTTTCGTCATCGCTCATCGCTTATCTACCATTCAAGAAGCAGATAAAATTTTGGTTCTAAAAGATGGACAAATCATCGAACAGGGGAACCACGAGAGCCTCTTAGCAGATAAAGGTTTTTACTACAATCTTTACCAAAGTCAATTTAGTCAATCTAAGTAGTAAAATACTGACTTATTTGTCTTGATAGGTGACATAGTAGGAGAGTATTTCATACTCTTTGAAAGTCAAAACCAGACTTCATCTACCTGACTTGATAAGCTTCAGTTCTACCTACTGTTGCATTTGCTAGTCTGATGTTCATTGTGTAATCAATTTATTACTTGAACATTAAGTTTTATTCCTGAACTTCTGCTTCATCAACTAAAATGAAAAATAGCTTCCTAGTTGTTAAGGAAGTGAGAGTGCAGATAAAACAAATCATTTTGAGATATGGTTTGTAACTAAACTCTTAGAGACGTTACTTTTTAACGTTTCTGGGAGTTTTTTACTTTTGATCGCAAAAAAAGATTGAAGATCTTGTCCGAAATAGACTTTTTCTTCAATCTGAAGGGAGATATGCTATTATTGGGCAATTTCTGCCAACAAGCTTTCAGCACTGGTTGTTGGTAGTATACGGATACGATTTAGTGTCAATAAACCATCACTGGCAGAAGCCAGTCCATAATTGGTTGTCACACCGAGCTTGTAACCAGCTTTTTCGGTTAAAGCAACAGTATCTGCTGAGTATCGTCCTCCTGGATAGGCAAGAGCAATCGTCTCCTGATTTAGTTGGTTATCCAGATAAGCTTTGGAAGCAGTAAGTTCATCGGTTTGTGTTTCGATCGAGCTGTATTCCAAATCGGGATGACTGACAGTATGAGCTTGGAAGGAAAGTCCAGCAGCACGCATTTCTTTCATTTGTTCTAAAGTGAGGTGGCCGGCTCGTCCATTTTCTGTAAAACCAGTAATGACATTATTGGTCGCCTTCATTTTGTACTGCTTAAGGAGTGGGTAAGCATGACTGTAAAAATCCCAAATACTATCATCAAAGGTGAGCCAAACAACTTTTTTGCCAGCTGGCAAGACATTTTCCTTTAAAACTTTATAAGCTTCTTCAGGCGATAAGGTATAGTACTCTGCATCCTGCAGGGCTTTCAGATGACTTTCAAAGGTTGTTGGAGCAACGATTAGGTTAGCATTGGCTTCTTCCTCAGGAGCCATTATGTGGATGGCATGATACATGAGGATAGGGAATTTGACAGGCTGTTCCTGTCGTTCCCAAGTGACTTCGGGTTGCACCGATGAACTAGAACTAGCTGTTGTGGTTGTTGAAATTTCTTGCTGGCTTTGAACTGAGCTAGAAGTACTAGAATTTTCCACTTTTTTTGACATGGAAAATAGAAATGCAGAAATAGCTATAAGAGGTAATAAGACAATAATCATGCTGACAATTAGTTTACCATGCTGTCTACGTTTTCGTATTGCTCTTCTTGAATGTCTCATATTGTTTCTCCATAGCATAGATAGTAAGACAATTATACCAAATTTTTGCCAAGTAGTCAGAATATTTGGTATAATGAGAGAAAAACTTTTGAAGGAGAGTGCATGGTAATTAAGGTAGGATTATTGGGATTCGGAACAGTAGCAAGCGGTGTGCCATTTTTATTGAAAGAAAATGCAGAGAAAATTGAAAAAGCAGCCCAAGATAGAATTGAAGTTGCCAAAGTACTTGTCAAGGATGATGCAGAAAAAGAAAGTCTCTTGGTTGCGGGATACAACTATCATTTTGTTACAGATATTGGTGAAATTTTAGAGGACGAAGAGATTGCAATCGTAGTGGAATTGATGGGGCGAATCGAGCCTGCTAAAACATTCATTACCCGCGCTTTAGAAGCAGGCAAACATGTCGTTACAGCTAATAAGGATTTACTGGCCGTTTACGGCAGTGAATTATGTGCCTTGGCAGAAGAAAAGAATTTAGCCCTCTATTATGAGGCTGCTGTTGCAGGTGGTATCCCTGTATTGCGTACTTTGGTTAATTCTTTGGCAGCAGATAAAGTAACCCGCATTCTGGGAGTTTTGAATGGAACATCAAACTTCATGTTGACAAAAATGGTGGATGAAGGTTGGACTTATGATAAGGCTTTGCAGACTGCTCAGGAATTAGGATATGCTGAATCCGACCCGACAAATGATGTCGAAGGAATTGATGCTGCCTACAAGGCAGTGATTCTCAGCCAATTTGCATTTGGGATGACTGTTGATTTTGAACATGTAGCTCACAAGGGGATCTCTCATATCACGCCAGAGGATGTAGCAGTGGCTCAAGAATTAGGGTATGTCATTAAACTTGTGGGGGATATTCAGGAAACCGCCTCTGGTATTTTTGCAGAAGTATCCCCTACCTTCTTACCGAAAGATCATCCACTAGCAAGCGTTAGTGGTGTTATGAATGCTGTCTTTGTCGAGTCCATCGGTATCGGTCAATCAATGTACTATGGTCCTGGTGCTGGTCAAAAACCCACAGCGACCAGTGTAGTAGCAGACATTATCCGCATCGTTCGTCGTCTTAAGGAGGGAACTGTCGGTAAAGCCTTTAATGAATATAGCCGTTCGCTTAAATTGGCTATACCAAGCGATGTGAAGAGCGAATATTACTTTTCTATCGTAACACCTGATAAGAATGGGAAGATGCTCCGTTTAGCAGAACTTTTCAATGCCGAAGAAATTTCCTTCAAGCAAATTTTGCAAAAGGGAGTCAATGGTAACACTGCTCGTCTGGTTATTGTGACACACGAGATGAGCAAAACGCAGCTAGAAAATGTGACAGTGAGATTGGCACAAGAGACAGATTTCACTGTCTTGAATATTCTTAAAGTTTTGGGAGAATAGGCCATGAAAATCATGATACCAGCAACCTCAGCCAATATTGGTCCCGGTTTTGATTCGGTTGGAGTTGCTTTATCAAAATATTTAACAATCGAAGTGCTTGAGCCAACAGATAAATGGATTATTGAGCACAATCTTGAATTTGTTCCGACTGATAAGAATAATCTTTTAATAAAAACAGCCTTGAAGGTTACTAAAAAATTGCAACCACACCGTATCAGGATGACGAGTGATATTCCCTTAGCGCGTGGTCTGGGTTCTTCTAGTTCAGTAATTGTAGCAGGTATTGAACTTGCAAATCAACTAGCTAAGTTGAAGATGACTACAGATGAAAAATTACAGAAGGCAACAGAAATTGAAGGACATCCGGATAATGTTGCACCAGCTATCTATGGGAACCTGGTTATCTCTAGCTATGTAAATAGAAGGGTTCAAGCGGTTGTAACGGAGTTTCCTGAAGCTAGTTTTGTTGCATTTATTCCAAATTATTCGCTGAGAACAGTGGAAAGTCGAGGAGTCCTACCGTACCAAATGAGCTATAAGAAGGCAGTAGCAGCAAGTGCGATTGCTAATGTAGCGATTGCTAGTCTGATGGCAGGAGATTTGACAACGGCTGGAAGAGCTATTCAGTCTGACATGTTCCATGAACCGTTCCGTCAATCATTAGTGAAAGAGTTTTGTTCAATTAGACGAGTTGGACAGGATTTAGGAGCATATGCAACTTATTTGTCTGGCGCAGGTCCTACTGTTATGATTTTAGCGCCTAAAGAAAAAGAAGATCAAATAGTTAAGGCACTTGAAAATCTCACCTTAGATGGGACGATTCATCGTCTCCGGGTTGATACTAAAGGCATTCAAATTTTCTAATCTTTCTAGCCCCTTAGGGGCTATTTTTTATAAATGTATTTTTGTTGATTTTTATTCGTTTTATCTTCTAATTTTTGGTATAATAAATCATGTATATCCTAAATTGAAACGAGAAGATTATGAAAGATAAAATTAGGTTTGAATTGGAAGGTATTGATATTCGGTTTGATGAACCTTTGAAAGAATATACCTACACGAGAGTGGGAGGAGCTGTTGACTATTTAGCTTTTCCGCGCAATCGCTACGAGATTGTTCGTATTGTAGAATTTGCCAAACGTGAGGGAATTGCTTGGCAAGTACTTGGGAATTCTAGTAATATCATTGTGCGTGATGGTGGGATTCGTGGTTTTGTTATCCGGATGGATAAGCTTAATTCTGTGACGGTTTCAGGCTATACTATTGAAGCAGAAGCAGGAGCAAACTTGATTGAAACAACTAAGGTTGCTCTGTTCCATTCCTTGTCAGGTTTTGAATTTGCATGTGGCATTCCGGGAAGTATTGGGGGTGCTGTTTATATGAACGCAGGAGCCTATGGTGGAGAAGTGGCTCATATTTTAGTGTCTGCACAAATTTTAACACCGGCTGGTTATGTAGAAACCTTGGATAATCGTGAACTCCGATTCGGCTACCGTTCGTCTGTCTTACAGGAAAATGGTGCAATCGTTTTGTCTGCTAAGTTCGCTCTTAAGCCGGGGAACCACACTGTAATTTCACAAGAAATGGCTCGCTTGACCCATATCCGTGAACTCAAACAACCTCTAGAATATCCATCTTGTGGTTCGGTCTTCAAACGTCCACTGGGGCATTTTGCAGGTCAGTTGATTATGGAAGCTGGCTTAAAAGGGTATCGTATCGGTGGTGTAGAAGTGTCTGAAAAACATGCTGGTTTCATGGTCAATCTTGCTGATGGGACAGCTAAAGATTATGAAGATTTAATTGAATATGTGATTGAAATGGTCAAAAAATCTTCAGGCATCACTTTGGAGAGGGAAGTTCGCATTATCGGTGACCCTGCTGACACATTATAGCCACTAGGCTCCTACAAAAAAAGAAGGAATTTATGAAAATTGAAAAAGCCAATTATTGAATTTAAGAACGTTTCCAAAGTATTCGAAGACAGTGGGACGACCGTTTTAAAGGATATTAGTTTTGAATTAGAAGAAGGGAAATTCTATACCCTACTTGGTGCTTCTGGATCCGGTAAGTCAACAATTTTAAATATTATTGCTGGTCTTTTGGAAGCCAGTTCAGGGGATATTTATCTGGACGGTCAACGCATCAATGATATTCCGACCAATAAACGAGATGTCCATACAGTTTTCCAATCTTATGCCCTTTTCCCGCATATGACCGTCTTTGAAAATGTGGCTTTTCCCCTAAAACTGCGAAAAATTGAAAAAGCTGAAATTGAACAAAGAGTAACTGAGGTCCTTCAGATGGTTCGTCTTTCAGGTTACGAAAATCGCTCCATTCAAAAACTATCTGGCGGACAGCGTCAACGTGTCGCTAT
This sequence comes from Streptococcus ruminantium, assembly GCF_003609975.1. NCBI lineage: Bacteria > Bacillati > Bacillota > Bacilli > Lactobacillales > Streptococcaceae > Streptococcus > Streptococcus ruminantium. Next base: position 1,077,229 of record NZ_AP018400.1, on the reverse strand, counting down.
CGCACGTGCCATCATCAATCAGCCACGAGTTGTCTTACTTGATGAACCTCTTTCTGCCTTGGATTTGAAACTACGAACAGAAATGCAGTATGAGCTCCGTGAGCTTCAGCAGCGTTTGGGGATTACCTTTGTCTTTGTGACCCATGATCAGGAAGAAGCTCTAGCGATGAGCGATTGGATCTTTGTCATGAATGATGGTGAAATTGTTCAATCAGGGACGCCGGTAGACATTTACGATGAACCGATTAACCATTTTGTTGCGACTTTCATTGGAGAATCCAATATTCTACCGGGACGCATGATTGAAGACTATCTGGTCGAGTTTAACGGCAAGCGTTTTGAAGCTGTTGATGGTGGTATGCGTCCAAATGAAGAGGTTGAAATTGTAATCCGTCCCGAAGACTTACGCATTACCTTACCGGAAGAAGGAAAATTACAGGTGAAGGTAGATACTCAGCTCTTTCGTGGTGTTCACTACGAAATTATTGCCTACGATGATTTGGGCAATGAATGGATGATTCACTCCACCCGCAAAGCTATTGTCGGTGAGGTGATTGGTCTAAATTTTGAACCGGAAGACATCCACATTATGCGTCTCAACGAAACTGAGGAAGAATTTGATGCCCGTATTGAAGAATATGTAGAGGTAGAAGAAGTAGAAGATGGCCTAATCAATGCTATTGAGGAGGAACGCAATGAAGAAAACCTCTAGGCTATTTGCGATTCCTTATGTACTATGGGTGTCTCTCTTCGTCCTTGCACCAGTTGCCCTGATTATTTTCAAATCCTTCTTTGATATTCATAATAATTTTACACTATCCAATTATCAGGCCTATTTTAATTCTCCCAATATGACCTACCTGCGAATGAGTTTTAACTCTATTTTTTATGCAGGAGTCATCACTTTAGCAACCTTGTTGGTAGCCTATCCAACTGCTTATTTTTTGACCAAACTTAAGCACAGACAACTTTGGCTTATGTTGATCATCTTACCGACTTGGGTCAATCTCTTACTTAAAGCTTATGCTTTTATTGGGATTTTCGGACAGCATGGTTCAATTAACCAATTTCTGGAGTTTGTTGGTTTGGGAGCCCAGCAAATCCTCTTTACAGATTTTTCTTTTATTGCAGTTGCTGCTTATATCGAAATTCCTTTCATGATCTTGCCAATCTTTAATGCGCTTGACGATTTAGATAAGAATCTAATCAATGCTAGCCGAGATTTGGGAGCGACTCCATGGCAAACGTTCGTAAAAGTTGTTTTTCCTCTCTCTATGAATGGAGTGCGCTCTGGCGTTCAGGCTGTCTTTATTCCAAGTTTGAGTCTCTTTATGTTGACTCGCTTGATTGGCGGTAACCGGGTGATCACACTAGGAACAGCTATCGAACAACATTTTCTCATTACGGAAAACTGGGGAATGGGTTCAACCATTGGTGTTGTCTTGATTGTAGCCATGCTGTTGATTATGTGGGTAACGAAAGAGAGGAAGAAATAATGAAGAAATTTGCTACCATCTACTTGACGATTGCTTTTCTCGTTCTTTATTTGCCAATCTTTTATCTCATCTTCTATGCTTTCAATAAAGGCGGTGATATGAATGGTTTCACAGGCTTTACTTTTAAACATTTTTCATCTATGTTGGGTGATAGTCGTCTTATGCTAATTTTAGCTCAAACCTTCTTATTAGCTTTTTTGAGTTCTTTGATTGCAACTCTTATTGGAACATTTGGTGCCATCTATATTTATCAAGCCAGACCTCGTTTTCAAAACGCTCTTTTGTCCGTTAACAATATCTTGATGGTGGCTCCTGATGTCATGATTGGAGCAAGCTTTCTCATTCTTTTCACCATTATTGGTTTCCAATTAGGTTTTATCTCCGTTTTACTAAGTCATATTGCCTTTTCTATTCCGATTGTTGTCTTGATGGTTTTGCCACGGTTGAAGGAAATGAACCCAGATATGATCTCGGCAGCCTACGATCTTGGAGCAACTCAGCCACAAATGTTAAAAGAAATCATGTTACCCTATTTAACTCCGGCTATTATTGCAGGTTACTTCATGGCTTTTACTTATTCACTTGATGATTTTGCAGTCACCTTCTTTGTCACAGGAAATGGTTATTCCAACCTGTCTGTAGAGATTTACTCACGGGCTCGTCAAGGAATATCTTTGGAGATAAATGCTCTGTCTACCCTAGTTTTCCTCTTTTCTATCCTACTAGTAGTAGGCTATTATTTCATTTCACGTGAGAAGGAGGCTAACTAATGAAGAGACTCTATTCGTTCTTTTTAGGGATCTTGATGATTATTTTAGTCCTGTGGGGAATTAGTTACAAATTAGAAGCTCATTCAGCCCAGGGAACAAAGGATAAATTGGTTATCTATAATTGGGGAGACTATATTGATCCAGACTTGTTAGCAGAATTTACTGCTGAAACAGGCATTCAAGTGGATTATCAGACATTTGATTCCAACGAAGCGATGTATACCAAAATCAAACAGGGTGGGACAACATATGATTTGACTATCCCTTCAGAATACATGATTTCTAAGATGACAGAAGAAGATATGCTCATCAAACTAGATAAATCCAAAATTGAAGGACTCAATAATATTGACCCACGGTTTATGGGATTAAGTTTCGACAAAAATAATGACTACTCTATTCCTTATTTTTGGGGAACCTTGGGAATTGTTTATAACAAAACAATGGTTACCAAGCCGCCACGGGAGTGGGAAGACTTGTGGTCAGAAGAATACCGTGATAATATCATGTTAATTGACGGCGTTCGTGAGGTTATGGGATTTGGTTTGCAATCCTTAGGTTACAGCTTGAACTCAAAGAATCCGTCAGAGATTAAAAAAGCGGCAGAACATCTCTATCATCTAACCCCAAATATCAAGGCCATTGTTGCTGATGAAATCAAGGGGTATATGATTCAGGATGCCGCAGCTATTGCAGTTAGTTTTTCGGGTGAGGCAAGCGATATGCTAGAGGGAAATGAAAATCTCCGTTATGTTGTTCCTTCAAAAGGTTCAAATCTCTGGTTTGATAATATGGTTATTCCAAAAACAGCCAAGAATATTAGTGGAGCTTATGCCTTTATGAGTTTCATGCTTCGCCCAGAAAATGCTCTACGAAACGCACAATATGTTGGTTATTCAACCCCAATTCCTGCTGCTAAAGCAATGCTTGATGAAGAAACTCAGAATGATGAAGCCTTCTATCCATCAGAAGAAACAATGAAGAAGATGGAAGTTTATGATAACTTAGGAAAGGATTTGCTCGGTACTTATAATGATTTGTACCTGCAAGTTAAGATGTATCGTAAATAAGTAATAAAAATACACTGCGACAAACAATTCTCTTTGTTTCAGTGTATTTTTTTGCATCATTTTTAATAGTTATAAGTTTTTGTTATAACAAGCCATAGTTTTTCTAAATAATAGAATTTTCAGAATATACTTGCAATACTGATAATTTTATGTTTAAATAGACTTATTGGTTTTTCCAATAATGAAGGAGTAAATTAGGAGGAAGTAGTATGAAAAAGAAGGAAACCTTCTCACTTAGAAAACATAAAATTGGGACTGTGTCTGTTCTTTTGGGTGCAGTTTTTTTGTTTGGAGGAGTCCAGTCCGTAGCCGCTAATGAAATTAATAATCCGGCGCCTACACAAGTAGAAACCACCCTTTCTGCTGAGACAAAGGAAAATGCCGAGCAGGAAAATCAGACAGTGAAAAAAAGGACTGACCTACCCATAGAAACAACTCCAGTCGAAACAATCACTGTTGAGAATGAAGCTGCGACATCAACTAGCGAAAGCAAACCAGTTGAGAGTGACATTTCTATCAGTCCCGAACAATCTACTACAATCGAGAAAACACGTGCTGCAAGTAAGAAAGAAAATGCTGAAGAAAAAGAGACCAAAACAGCATCTTTGATTGGCGTCTCTGAAGAAGCCAAACCACAAAATATTGACAGTAATACAATCGTCACCGTCCCTAAAGTTTGGGAAAATGGTTATAAGGGTGCAGGAACAGTCGTTGCGATTATTGATTCTGGTTTGGATATTGATCATGATACGATGCGTATCTCAGATACTTCAACTGCAAAATATAAAACAGCAGAAGAATTAGAAGCTGCTAAAAAAGCCGCAGGAATTACTTATGGTAAGTGGTTTAGTGATAAGGTTGTATTTGGTTATAATTATGTTGATGCCAATACTGTCTTGAAGGAAAAAGACCAGCGTTCTCATGGTATGCATGTAACAAGCATTGCAACGGGGAATCCGACTCAACCTGTAGCTGGACAGTTGATGTACGGTGTTGCTCCAGAAGCGCAGGTCATGTTCATGCGGGTCTTCTCTGATATTCAGTCTACAACCAGCGCAGCATTGTACGTAAAAGCGATTGAAGATGCAGTAAAATTGGGTGCAGATAGCATTAACCTCAGTTTGGGTGGAGCAAATGGTTCTGTTGTCAATATGAATGAAAATGTTACTGCTGCCATAGAAGCTGCTCGTCGTGCAGGGGTGTCAGTTGTAATTGCTGCCGGTAATGATGGAACATTTGGCTCAGGTCATTCCAATCCGTCAGCAGAAAATCCAGATTACGGTTTGGTAGGAGCACCTTCTACAGCTCGTAATGCAATTTCAGTTGCTTCTTACAACAATACGACCATTGGTAGCAAGGTTATCAATATTGTCGGACTTGAGGATAGGGCAGATTTGAACTATGGTAAGAGTACATTTGATAATCCAGATAAAAGTTCTGTGAAATTTGAATTGGGTAAAGAGTACGAGTATGTATTTGCAGGAATTGGTACAGAAAAAGATTTTAAAAATCTAGATGTAAAAGGTAAACTAGCTTTAATTAAACGCGGTTCTATTCCTTTCACTGAAAAAATTGCCAATGCAACTGCCGCAGGTGCAACGGGTGTTGTTGTCTTTAATAATCTTCCAGATGAGGCAAATGTAAGTATGGCATTGGATGACACAGCCATTGCCATCCCTTCAATATTTATCCCAATGAAATTTGGTGAGGCTTTGGCTGCCAATTCATACAAGATTGTATTTAATAACGAGACCGATATTCAGCCTAACCCTAAAGCCGGGCTTTTGTCCGACTTTTCAAGTTGGGGATTGTCAGCAGATGGTGAGTTGAAACCGGATTTGGCTGCTCCTGGTGGAGCTATCTATGCAGCAATCAACGACAATGACTATGCTAGCATGCAGGGAACCAGTATGGCCGCTCCCCATGTAGCTGCGGCAGCAGCCTTGGTAAAGCAATACATACAAGCTACTTATCCAACAAAAACACCTCAAGAAGTTGAAGCACTTATCAAGTACCTGTTAATGTCAACCGCGAAAGCACACATCAACAAAGAAACAAAAACTTATACTTCGCCACGTCAACAAGGTGCTGGTATTATAGACACCGCAGCGGCTATCTCTACAGGTTTATACCTGACTGGTGAAGATGGATATGGTAGCATTACTTTAGGCAATGTTGGAGATAGATTTAATTTCACTGTCACTCTTCATAATATCACCAATGAAGACAAGACACTGAATTACTCCACCCAATTAACCACCGATACAGTTGATGAAAAAGGACTGATCACCTTAGCACCACGTTTGTTAAAAGAAATTCCTGGTGGTAGTGTTACTGTCAAGGCAAATTCCTCCACAACTATTTCCGTTGAGGTAGATGCGACAAGTTTTGCAAAAGAGTTGACAAACTTGATGAAGAATGGCTACTATCTTGAAGGTTTTGTTCGATTCACTAATGTGGTTGATAGTGGGGAAATTGTCAGTATTCCTTATGTTGGCTTCCGTGGAGAATTTCAAAACTTATCTGTCGTAGAAGAGCCGATTTACAATCTTATTGCAGATGGAAAGGGTGGATTCTATTTTGAGCCGGTTGCAGAACAACCAGACACAGTTGATATTAGTCAACACTATACAGGTCTTGTTACCGGAAGTACAGAATTAGTCTACTCAACGGGTAAGCGAACAGAGTTTACCACCAAAACTTTAGGAACATTCAAAAATGAGTCAGGTCACTTTGTATTGCGGTTAGATCAAGAAGGAAAGCCTCATTTAGCTATCTCCCCTAATGGTGACCGTAATCAAGACTCGTTAGCTTTTAAAGGTGTGTTCTTACGAAACTATACTGATTTGGTAGCAAATGTTTATGCTGCAACTGATACAGAACGGACTACACCGCTTTGGTCAAGTGAGCCGCAAGGTGGTGATAAGAATTTTTATAGTAATGATAAAAAGAATCCAAAATCAACAATTATCTATCCAACTGAATGGAAGGGAACAGATAGTGCTGGGAATGCCCTTGCAGATGGCAAGTACCAATATGTTTTGACCTACTCTCCTGAAGTTCCAGGAGCTAAAGTACAAAGCATGGTTTTTGATGTCATCATTGATAGAAAAGCTCCAGTTATTACAACAGCAACCTATGATGAAACAACATTTACATTCAAACCACGGCCGGCAATTGAAAAAGGTGAATCAGGTATTTTCCGAGAGCAAGTCTTTTATCTTGTAGCAGATGGAAATGGTATGACAACAGTCCATTCATTGGAAAAAAATGGTGATGTGGTTGTTGCAGATAATAAGGTCTTTGTCCCACAAAATAAGGATGGTTCCTTTACTTTACCGCTCAATCTGGCTGATATTTCAAAATTCTACTATACTGTGGAAGATTATGCAGGTAATGTTAGTTATGAAAAGGTAGAGAATTTGATTAGCATAGGAAATGATAAAGGTTTGGTCACAGTAAGCATGCTGGATAAGGATACCGACAAACCTGTTCAAATTCCTTTTACTTATTCTGTAAGAGATGCAACTGGCAAGATAGTTGCTGAATTGCCACGCTATGCTGATAATAGTAGTATCCTAAAACTACCTTTCGGTACTTATACCTTTGAACTCTTTCTCCATGATACAGAACGGTCAGTCTTAGCTGGTGAGACTAAGTTTGTAGTTACAATCAATGAAGAAAATAGCACGGCAGAAGTGAATTTCTATGTCGTTTTGAAAGATAAGGCTAATCTACTTGTAGACATTGATAAACTACTACCTACTGGTTCAATGATTCAGCTAAAAACAAATGATGGACAGATGATCCTCTTGCCAAATGCGAAATATTCTAAGACAGACTATGGTAAATTTGTTCCGGTAGGTACCTATACTATTGTTTCTACTCTTCCAGATGGTTATGAATTCTTAGAGGAATTGGATGTAGCAGTCCTTGCCAATCAATCAAATATTAAAAAATTAACCTTGATTAACAAGGTTGCCTTAAAAGACTTGATTTCTGAGCTTTCAGAGATAGAAGCTACAGATACTTATTACAATGCAGCTATGAATCTTCAAGCAGCTTATGATAAGGCATTAGAAGAAGCCAATGCTGTACTTGCTAATAGACATCATCAAGCAGAAGTAGATAGAGTGTTAGCAAATCTGGTCGCTGCAAAGGAACAATTAAATGGTAAAGCCACTGATACTGGTTCTTTAATGGCGGAAGTAGCAGCTTATCCATCAATCCAGTCAAGCTTTATTTACTACAATGCTCAAACTACCAGACAGGTAGCTTATGATACAGCTATTCGTACTGTACAACTGATACTGAGCAAGGAAAAAGTAACTCAGACTGAAATTGATCAAGTACTAGCAGACTTATTAGCGACCAAGGCAGATTTGGATGGACAAAAGACAGACTTTACTGCACTTCGTAATGCTGTTTCTGTTTCATCTGTATTGAAAGCAACAGATGTTAAGTATCTCAATGCTTCAGACAATGTAAAACTTGCTTATGATCAAGCGCTTGAAACAGCGAAAACCATTCTGGCCGATGAACAAGCGAGTCAGGAGAGCGTAGATCAAGCACTTGCTAGTTTGACAAGTGCTCAAGCAAATCTTGATGGTATAGCAGTTCCATCAGGAAAAGAGCAACAGCAGGTCGATAGTGGACAACCGTTACCAGTGATTAAAGTATCAAATCTGGTCTATCATCCGATTAGTACAGAGACAGGGGACTCACAGTTAGCTCCTCCTATTACTCACCAGATAAATCCAACTAGTCTTGTCAACATCCCTCGAGCAAGCAAACTACCAAGTACAGGAGATTCTTCTAATACAGTTGTATTGGTCGGTCTGTTCATGCTGTTTGGCACTCTTATAGCTCCCCTTGATTTAAAACAAGATAAAGAAAGTCTAGGGGAATAATGAATTTGGAGCATCAGATTCGGGACAAACTGATTAAGCTTATTATAAAGCAGATGTTCAGGAAAGATTATTCCGGATAGCGTGAATAAAAACTCTATATAATATAAAAGGCTTAGAATCTTGTTCGTAAAACATTGATTTTAAGCCTTTTTGATAGTCTCTCTATTATTCTTGATTTTGAAAGTAACGCATGGTTTGCTGAATTTCTTTGGAGATGTCGGTCGGCTTGACAATGTATTGCTGTTCGGCCAACTGATCTGCGATATAAGAATGTAGATAGGTAGCCACAAGGACTCTCTCATAGAGCTGAGCATGTGGGAATTGAACCGCAAAACCTGCAATCATACCAGCTAAGGTATCTCCCATCCCTCCCATAGCCTGATAAGGACCACCGACCATTATGGGAGTGGAACGCTCTGGCTGAGTTTGGAGAACTTGTGTAGCAGAGCCTTTAGAAACCAAGATTGTATAATCTTGGAAAGTTTTTAGAGCCTGCAAGTTTTTTTCGGAATTTTGCTCAGTCACAGGGATGGTAGATAGTCGTTCCCATTCCTTCTGATGAGGCGTAAGGATGACTTGTTTGCAAGGAAAGTCTTTTCTATGTTTTCTTGCAATTAAGGTCAATGCAGAACCATCAAGGATCAAAGTTTGCCACTCGGTAAGTTGTTCTAATACAAAATCTAATAACTGTTCCGCTCTGCTATTATCTCCTAACCCCGGACCAATCAACACTAAATCACTATTGGTCAAGATCTCAGTGAATAAGGCGGTATCTTCTATTGGAAAAGCCATAGCTTCAGGAAGATGACTGTGTAGAGCAGAGATATTATCGCCTTCGGTAGCAACAGTCACTAAACCAGCTCCGCTATTGACTGTAGAAAGGGCGGCCATGATAATAGCTCCTCCATAGGGATAGAGACCACCAACAAGCAAGACACGCCCAAAACTGCCCTTATGACTATCACGTGGCCTAGCTTGGATGACATGCTGACAAAGTTGTTGCAGATTCATAACACTCATCACCTCGATCGTTTTCTTATATTGTATCATGTATTGCGTACTTGATATGCAGAAAATAAAGTGGCGCAAGTCTTGTCAATTACTGAGCTTTATTGTCTTTTCTCCATATACAAAATTACCCCTGTAGCTGGAATCTCATCTGAGAAAAATGAGTTCTTTCATGGTATAATGTGTATATGGTATTATCAAATAAACGCGCACGCAAAGTTATTGAAGAAATTATTGCTCTTTATCCTGATGCTAAACCCAGCTTAGATTTTCGCAATCATTTTGAACTTTTAGTAGCTGTTCTTCTATCTGCTCAAACGACAGATGCAGCAGTTAATAAGGCGACTCCTGGCTTGTTTGCGGCTTTTCCAACTCCAGAGGCAATGGCAACAGCAGAAACAAAGGAGATCGAGCCCTATATTTCTCGTTTGGGTCTTTATCGCAATAAAGCTAAGTTTTTAAAGGAATGTGCCCAGCAACTACTAGACCGACATGATGGAATCGTTCCGCAGACACGTGAGGAATTGGAAGCTCTAGCAGGAGTGGGTCGCAAAACTGCTAATGTCGTCATGAGTGTTGGTTTTGGTATTCCTGCCTTCGCCGTAGATACTCATGTCGGACGTATTTGCAAACATCATGATATTGTGAAAAAATCTGCAACACCATTAGAGACAGAGAAGCGTGTGATGGAAGTTTTACCACCGGAGCTCTGGCTTCCGGCTCATCAAGCCATGATATATTTTGGACGTGAGGTCTGTCATCCTAAAAATCCTGAGTGTGAAAAGTTCCCACAGTTATATGATTTTGACTAAAAGTATCTAGATAAAAAAGATGTATGGAGACACACCATAGATCTTTTTTATCTATTACGAGGAACATAGAGGTTAAAGTTGATCCACAACAATTACTTCATCAGTCATTTCCCAAATTGTGGGGTTATGAGTTGCGATAATGATCGTCCTGTCTTCATTTTTCAGTGATAAGAGGATGGACATGATGACCTTAGCTGTTTCAGGGTCAATGGAGGCCGTCGGTTCGTCTGCCAAAATGAAAGGTGGATTTTTCAAAATCAGTTTTGCCAGTGCCACACGCTGGGCTTCGCCACCAGACAGCTCGAATATACGCTTATCAAGAGTAAGATAATGCAATCCAACACGTTCGAGGGCTTCTAGCTCAAGCTTTTTTCGTTTCTCTTTGCTCATTTTTTGCTTAATCAAACCTAGCTTTAAATTCTCATCAATCGACTGGCTCTCTAGCAAACCAAAATTTTGAAAAAGATAGCCAAGTTCATCGCGAAAAAACTCACTAGACTTATATTTTCTCAGCTCCTTTTCACGGAAAAAGATATTCCCATCGTAAGTCTCTAGTTTTGCCATCATGTTCATCAGGGTTGTTTTCCCACTACCGCTTGAACCAATCAGTGCGTACACCTTCCCTGGCTCAAACGTCATTGTCAAATCAGAAAAGAGAACACGATCTCCAAATTGTTTACTGACGCTTTCCAATCGAATCATCTCACATCAAGCTCCTTTCAAAATAATCATAGACATCCTATTTTCGTGTCTCATTTGCCGATACAGAAGTAGGATAGAATTTATAACAAAGAGGGTAGCTACCAACAGACAAACAGCAAAGTTAGTCGTTAGCAAAAGACTGACTATCAAACCTAGTAGCAATACACTTAATTGCGCTAATAAATAATTTTTATGAAGTCCAAAGAAGTTGAGGCCACCTATCCGTTTAATAAATATGTCACGTCTAAATTCTTCAAAATAGAGAAGGTTCATCGTGTTAAACATCAGGATAGAGGTTGCTATTCCCAAAATACCGCCAGCAATTGTAAACCAAACTTCTCTTTTAAGGTTATCCAGTAGTGTTTTATAAATATGGTAGCCTGATTTTAGTTCGTTCACCCAAGTTTCAAATCCTGCTTGTTTGATCAGTGCCTGTGCTGTTTCGAGATTGTTGAACAGAAAATAATCCTGCAAAGCGTTGTTCCAAAAGTTGATAGCATCCGGTCCAGTTGATGTTGGAGTAGTCACAATGATGATCGGATCTGTCAGAAATTGTTGATAGGAAATAGGTGTTGTGTTATAGACAAAGCGTTTCTGCCCAGTTGGTAAATAATCCACTGTAGCTGTCATGTTTAGGGACTTTGTGGACATCAGATTTGTCATGGACTCTTCAAATGTTGCCCGATAGCGGGACTCCTCAGACCGGAGTTGCTCAGGTAGGAGGAGGACAAATTCCCCCAGAGCTAGGTTGTTGACTTTGTTACTAGTAGCTGGGGAGAGCTTGATATTTTCCTGTCGGATATATTGGGGAGTTACAATCAAGACATTACCTTGAGGGCTATAGTCCTGCCAGACAGTGGAGGTTGTTAGCACCTTTGAGTTAGGACCACTTCCTCGATCACGATCAACAAGATGATGGCGTACCAGCATCGCCTTGTCTTCGGCTACGGCCTGCTTCATAAACTCTAACCATTTGATTTGTTTTGGTCTAGCTTGATCTAGACTACCTACATCTATGGCTTCACGACTCGCGGAAAGGGTAATATAGTTTTTAGCTTTTTGCCAAGCGACTTGTCCTTGTTCTTGCTGTTTCCAAGCGGCGGTGTAAGTTAGTGTTTGTGACATACTAAAGGAGACGATAATCACTGCTAATAACTGACCGATGAGGATTAGACTGATCATTCCTCTAACAGGGATTTTTCCCTTGATAACGCTCATCAGATGGACTTTCTTAATCCCTGTAGCAAATAAAACTGCAAAGAACAAAGCAATGCCCAACAGTAAAAGATTGTAGACCAATAGTCCAGTGCTAGCGGTATAGATGGATAGGCTAGGGAGGGAAAAGATGTGCCTGAGAATGTAGAAGGCAAGAGTCGCTAGGGCAAATCCTCCCACAGCATTAAACAGATCAGAGCGGAGTGGACTAAGAAAAATTTTCCAGCGATTCTCACCTGAAATCAGCCGTATTCCCGCTGACCGAAGCGCCTTAATCTGAGTGATGAGACAGAGAGAGCCAAAGGTCAAGAAGAATATTATTATACTGAGCAGTTGAAAACCGTTGGTAAAGATTCTAGCCAGATTGCTAAGCGGTGTAGGTTGAATAATCCATAGATTCGTCATACCTATCTGGCTCAAAGTGTTTCTGAGTTTCTGTGTAGTGACTGATCCTTTTAGAATAAAATAGTTGGCTTCCACTCCGACAGTCGAGGGATCTTGAATCTCCTTTTTCTTCAAGTCTTCAGGCAACTCGCCATTGCCAAAGGGGGTATAGGAAAATCTTGTTTTTCCATCTTCTCCTGGTTCCTGGTGCTGTATGGCGATTAAGCTGTCTGTTCGATGAGCTAGATCGGTCAAGGCAGTCTTTACATGAGAATAGTTGACCTGTGCATCTGCCTCGCTAACAACAACAGACGGATAGTGGTAGGAGACGAAAGTGTCAGACCATATCGAAAATACCCATACAAAAAAGATAGAAAGCACTAAGTTTGAAAATAGTACAAAGACACGTTTCATAACATACTCCTTATCTATAATTCTTTTTCTCTAAAATAATATAAATCAATGGAATAATGAGTTAGCTGATACGATATTACTCATGTTTTTATGTATTTATTATAAATATTTTTGAAAGCGTTGTCAAGTTGTGAGGTTCTACTTGATTAGTCTTTTTGTATGATTCTAATCTTATTTTAAAAACAAAAAATTCTGTTTTTTTAAATTTTTTATCTTAAATTATAAAAAATATGGCGAAAATCCAGAACGTTCTAGGAATTTTTTGGGAAAAAACACTTAATTCGTGAATGATACGAATGTTAAAGATAATAATCATCCAAAAGAACGAAAAGAGACGAATGAAAATCTTGTAAAAATATATAGAATTGACAAAAACCAAACAATGTTTTATAATAAATGATATAAAATCGTTTAAAAACGAAAATTATTCTGTTGCCGCAGAAAAATATACGAAAATAGAGGTAAAATCATGTTCAACGAGACTCCGGTATTTGACTACGAAGATATTCAGCTTATTCCCAATAAGTGTATTATCAATAGCCGCTCTGAAGCGGATACGACGACTACTTTGGGTAAATACACTTTTAAGTTACCAGTTGTTCCAGCTAACATGCAGACTATTATTGATGAAGATGTAGCAGAAATGCTGGCTAAAGAAGGGTATTTCTACATCATGCACCGTTTCGATGAAGCAGGACGGATACCATTTATCAAGCGTATGCATGAGCAAGGATTGATTGCCTCTATCTCAGTGGGTGTAAAAGATTACGAGTACGACTTTGTGACTAGCTTGAAGGCAGATGCGCCTGAGTTTATTACGATTGATATTGCTCATGGGCATGCAGAAAGTGTGATCAGGATGATTCAGCATATCAAGAGAGAATTACCAGAAACCTTTGTGATTGCAGGTAATGTTGGCACCCCTGAAGCAGTTCGTGAGTTAGAAAATGCTGGTGCAGATGCGACCAAGGTTGGTATTGGCCCAGGTAAAGTCTGCATTACTAAGGTTAAGACAGGCTTTGGTACGGGTGGCTGGCAGCTAGCGGCTCTTCGTTGGTGTTCAAAAGCTGCTCGTAAGCCGATTATTGCAGATGGCGGTATTCGCACTCACGGTGATATTGCCAAATCTATCCGTTTTGGTGCTAGTATGGTAATGATTGGATCGCTCTTTGCAGGTCACATTGAAAGTCCAGGGAAAACAGTAGAAGTAGACGGTGAACAATTCAAAGAATACTACGGTTCTGCATCAGAATATCAAAAAGGTGCCTACAAAAACGTAGAAGGTAAGAAAATTTTACTTCCAGCCAAAGGGCATCTGAAAGATACTTTGATAGAAATGGAGCAGGATTTACAGTCCTCTATTTCCTATGCTGGTGGTCGTGATATTACCAGCCTCAAGCATGTAGATTATGTTATCGTTAAAAATTCCATCTGGAATGGTGATTCGATTTAAGGATGAGAAGGGGCTTGCAAGCAGGGCCTTTTCTTTTTGTAGTATTTGCAGAATAAGGGCAATCTTGTTACAATAAATTGTATTAAAATAGAAAAGGATGAGCTATGTATCCAACTAAGACCAATACAGAGAAACTCTGGCTCTTTATTAAGATATTTTTACCAATTTTGATCTATCAATTCGCCAACTATTCTGCCTCATTTATTGACACCATGATGACAGGGCGGTATAATACCATGGATTTAGCAGGTGTTTCAATGGCGACCAGTCTTTGGAATCCTTTTTTCTCTTTTTTGACAGGAATTGTTTCAGCAATGGTTCCCATTATTGGACAGTACTTGGGACGTGGTGAGCGTTTTAGGATTCGTGAGGAGTTTCACCAGTTTGTCTATTTAGCGTTGGGATTAACAGGTATCCTTCTAGTCGTGATTTTATTTGTAGCGATTCCAGTTTTAGCACGTTTCAACTTGGATGCCAGTGTCTTCCAAGTTGGTAAACACTATCTTCTCTACATTTCATTCGGCATCCTCCCTCTCTTGTTGTTCAGCGTTTGTCGTTCCTTCTTTGACGCTTTAGGCTTGACTCGTCTATCCATGTACCTCATGCTGCTTCTTGTTCCTTTTAATAGCTTTTTTAATTATTTATTGATTTATGGGAAAATGGGCCTACCAGCTCTTGGAGGAGCAGGAGCGGGACTAGGGACTGCTTTGGCTTACTGGGCAACTCTAGTAGTTATTATCTGTGTTATGTTCAAAAATAAGACCATCTCATCCTATAGTGTTTGGAAATGGAGTCCAATCAATCTTTCTTTATTGAAGGAAGGCTTGAAAGTAGGAGTCCCGATTGGTTTGCAAGTGTTTGCAGAAGTGGCAATTTTTGCAGTAGTTGGTCTTTATATGGCAAAATTTTCTGCACAGATTATTGCTGCGCACCAGTCAGCCATGAATTTTGCTACTTTACTTTATGCATTCCCTTCATCTGTTTCTTCGACCTTGGCTATTGTGATTGCTTATGAAGTAGGAGCAGAACGCATCAAGGATGTAAAAGCTTATAGCCATTTAGGGAGACTTGTTGCCTTAGGCTTTGCTGGTTTAACACTTACATTTTTATATTTTTTCCGTTCAAAAGTTGCCTTTCTTTACGGAAATAATATAGAATTTATTAAACTGACATCACAATTTTTGACATTTGCACTCTTATTCCAGTTGGCTGATGCTTATACCGCACCAATTCAGGGAATTCTACGTGGTTACAAAGATACGACAGTACCCTTTCTCCTTGGTTTGATTGCCTACTGGTCTATGACCTTCCCCGTCGCTTTTTTCTTAGAGAAATGCTTCAAAATGGGACCAGAGGCCTACTGGATTGGTTTGATTGCAGGAATTTTTGTCTGTGGTGTTGCTCTTAATCTCCGTTTGAAAAAACTATCATCCCTTATTCCGCCTCACCATGGTGCTTAAAGAGCTAGAGATTGTGGTTACCTTTTCCGTACTTGAGAAATCGTCTGGCTCGTGATAGAATAAGGAGATAGAAATACTAATGGAGAGATCATGAATTATTTTAATGTAGGAAAAATTGTCAATACCCAAGGTCTTCAAGGAGAGATGCGTGTACTTTCTGTGACAGATTTTGCGGAAGAACGTTTTAAAAAAGGGGCTAAGTTGGCCTTATTTAACGATAAGGAACAATTCGTTATGGAAGTAGAGATTGCTAGTCATCGTAAGGCAAAAAACTTTGATATTATCAAATTCAAAGGTATGTACCATATCAATGATATTGAGAAATACAAGGGCTTCAGTCTGAAAATTGCAGAGAAAGACTTGGCTGATTTGGATGAGGGTGAGTTTTACTATCATGAAATTATCGGTTTGGATGTTTATGAAAATGATCAACGAATCGGCCAAATCAAAGAAATTCTCCAGCCGGGTGCCAATGATGTCTGGGTTGTCAAGCGTAAAGGGAAAAAGGACTTGCTCCTACCCTATATCCCGCCAGTTGTTCTAAATATTGACATTGCTAATCATCGTGTTGATGTGGAATTGCTTGAAGGACTAGATGATGAAAATTGATATTTTGACCCTCTTTCCAGAAATGTTTGCCCCATTGGAGCATTCGATTGTCGGTAAGGCACGTGACAAGGGCTTGCTAGAAATTTCTTACCATAATTTTCGTGAGAAAGCTGAGAAAGCTCGTCATGTCGATGATGAGCCTTACGGTGGTGGTCAGGGGATGCTACTGCGTGCTCAGCCCATTTTTGACACCATGGATAGTATTGAGCAGACCAATCCCCGAGTCATTTTGTTGGATCCTGCCGGACGGACCTTTAATCAAGCCTATGCAGAAGAATTGGCTCAGGAGGAGCAGTTGATTTTCATCTGCGGTCATTATGAGGGATACGACGAACGCATCAAAACTTTAGTAACAGATGAAATATCACTTGGAGATTATGTTCTGACAGGTGGTGAGCTGGCAGCCATGACGATGATTGATGCGACTGTTCGGTTGATTCCAGAGGTGATTGGTAAGGAGAGCAGCCATACGGATGATAGTTTCTCATCAGGTCTTTTGGAATATCCGCAATATACTCGCCCTTATGAATATCGTGGGATGGTAGTGCCGGATGTTCTGATGAGTGGCCATCATGAAAATATTCGCAAGTGGCGCTTAGAAGAAAGTCTTCGAAAGACCTACCACCGTCGTCCAGATTTGTTAGAAAGTTATCCATTTACAGCCGAAGAAGCGGCTATTTTGCAAAAAATCAAAACAGAGAGCACAGTTGACTAGACTGTGTTTTTATTTGTTCCGGAGAAATGTGGAGATGATTTTATGAGCCCTTTTGATCCAAAATGAAGTTTTTTGATTGTTTTTGATAGAAAATGATTGACAAGGTTTGAGTTTCGTGTATAATAGATTTTGTAAACGATTGCAGGAGGTGTTGGACATACTCAAATCAGAACGAAAACAAGCGATATTGGAGCGTATACAGACACAACAATTCGTCCGTTTAGAAGAGTTGGTCGAGATTCTTAAGACCTCTGAGTCCACGGTCCGTAGAGATTTGGATGAATTAGAAAACGAAGGAAAGCTTCGTCGCATACATGGTGGAGCTCAAGCACCAGCAAACTTGCAGCTTGAAGAGTCTATTCTTGAAAAATCTGTCAAAAACGTTCAGGAAAAACGAGAGATTGCTGAAAGAGCAGCAAAACAAATTGCAGATGGAGATGTGATTTTTTTAGACGCAGGAACAACTACCGGTGTATTGATTGACTATCTCCAACAAGAAAATCTAACAGTCGTGACAAACTCTGTCCACCACGCAGTCAAGCTAGTTGATCGCAAGATAAAAACCATTATCATTGGTGGATTTGTCAAACAGTCAACAGACGCTTCTATCGGTGCAGTAGCATTAGAACAGATTCGGCAACTTAACTTTGACAAAGCATTTTTGGGAATGAATGGTATTGATAAACATTACCTGACTACTCCAGACATTGAAGAAGCGACCATTAAGCGTACTGTTTTAGAAAATGCAAAAGAAAGCTATATTCTAGCGGATGCTTCAAAGATTGGTCAATTTTCCTTTGTAAAAGTTGCAGCTATCGAAAAAGCCAATATTATCTGTCAATCTTCGGAAAGCAGTTTGTTGGACATTATAAAAGAGAAAACGAGGGTTATTGAGGTATGATTTATACAGTTACGCTCAATCCAGCTATTGACTACATCGTTCGTTTGGACCATGTCGAGACGGGGAGCGTCAATCGGATGGAAAGCGATGATAAGTATACCGGCGGTAAGGGAATCAATGTTAGCCGCATTTTGAAGCGTTTAGGCTATCCAAATACAGCAACTGGTTTCCTCGGTGGATTTACCGGCCAATTTATCAAGGATGGATTGGTTGCAGAAGGTATTGATACGGATTTTGTACAGGTTGATCAAGATACACGCATTAACGTAAAAATAAAAGCAGATCAGGAAACAGAAATCAATGGTCTGGGACCAATTGTCACTGAATTGCAATTAGCAGAGCTCGAGATGATTTTTGCAGGATTAACAAAAGAAGATACCGTTGTCTTTGCAGGATCTGCACCAGCCAATCTAGGGAATGAAGTTTATAACAAATTGATTCCTGTAGCCAAGCAAACAGGTGCACAGGTTGTTTGTGATTTTGAAGGTCAAACTCTCTTAGACTCCTTGGCGTACCAGCCTTTGTTGGTCAAGCCGAATAATCATGAACTAGAAGCTATTTTTAATGTTGAGCTGAGTAGTATTGCAGATATTGAAAACTACGCTAAGAAAATTTTAGAGATGGGAGCTCAAAATGTCATTATTTCTATGGCAGGAGACGGTGCTCTTTTGGTCACTCCAGATGCAACCTACTTTGCTAGTCCAATCAAAGGAATCGTAAAAAATTCTGTTGGAGCCGGTGATTCTATGGTGGCAGGATTTACAGGGGAATACGTTCGCTCGCAAGATCCAATTGAAGCCCTCAAGTGGGGGGTTGCATGTGGTACAGCAACTGCCTTTTCAGATGATTTGGCAAGCATTGCATTTATCAAGGAAACTTATGAAAAAGTTGAGGTAGAAAAACTATGAAAATTCAAGATGTTTTAAGAAAAGAAGTTATGCTTCTTGATTTGCAATCTACAGCAAAAGAAGCGGTCATTGATGAAATGATTACTAGTCTGGTTGATAGAGGGGTTGTGACAGATTTTGAGACTTTCAAAACAGGTATCTTAAATCGTGAAGCACAGACAACAACTGGTCTGGGAGATGGTATTGCAATGCCACATGCTAAGAATGCAGCCGTTAAGGAAGCAACCGTTCTCTTTGCTAAGTCAAACAAGGGTGTGGATTATGCCAGTCTTGATGGCCAACCAACTGATCTGTTCTTTATGATTGCCGCTCCAGAAGGAGCTAACGATACCCACTTAGCAGCTCTTGCAGAATTATCAAAATACTTGATGAAACCTGGTTTTGCTGATCAACTTCGCAAAGTTTCATCTCCAGAAGATGTTCTAGCAGTCTTTGATGCGGCAGAAGCAGAAGAAAAGGCTGAGAAGGTAGCTGTTGAACTAAATGCAAGTGGCGATCGTCCATTCATCGTAGCTGTAACTGCTTGTACAACGGGCATTGCTCATACCTATATGGCAGAGGAATCTCTTAAAAAGCAGGCGGCAGAAATGGGTGTGGATATTAAGGTTGAAACGAATGGAGCATCAGGTATCGGCAATAGATTAACTGCCGAGGATATTCGGAAAGCGGTCGGTGTTATCATCGCAGCAGATAAGGCGGTTGATATGCCCCGGTTCAATGGCAAACCAGTGCTATCTCGTCCAGTTGCGGCTGGTATCAAACAACCCGAAGAACTCATCAATCTTGTCTTAGGTGGAAATGTCTCAACCTATACAGCAAAAGAAGGGACAGAAACAATGGAATCAACAGAAAAACTTAGCCTTGGTAAAGCCTTCTATAAACATTTGATGAGCGGGGTATCTCAGATGTTGCCATTCGTAATTGGTGGCGGTATCTTGATTGCTTTGGCCTTTCTATTTGATAATCTACTTGGTGTCCCAAGTGATAGCCTAAGCAGCCTTGGGTCTTACAATGAAATTGCTGCCATGTTTATGAAGATTGGTAGTGCAGCATTCGGTTTCATGTTGCCACTTCTAGCTGGATATATTGCCTACTCAATCGCTGAGAAACCGGGGTTGGTAGCTGGTTTTGTAGCAGGATCTATAGCTAGCAGTGGTCTAGCATTCGGTAAGATTCCTTATGCAGCCGGTGGAGAAGCAACACTTGCTCTTGCTGGTGTGTCTTCTGGTTTCCTAGGCGCTCTAGTCGGTGGATTTATCGCTGGTGGTGTCATTCTTGGACTTCGTAATCTGTTACGTAACCTTCCAAAATCGTTGCAAGGTCTGAACGCAATTTTGCTTTTGCCACTTTTGGGAACAGCCATCACTGGTTTCTTGATGTTTTTCGTAAATATCCCAATGGCCGCTATCAATACAGGCATGAATAATTTTCTTGGTGGTCTTGAAGGTAGCTCGGCAATTCTACTCGGACTGGTTCTCGGCGGTATGATGGCAGTTGATATGGGAGGTCCAGTTAATAAGGCAGCTTATGTTTTTGGGACTGGTACACTTGCTGCGACTGTTTCTAATGGTGGATCTGTTGCGATGGCTGCGGTAATGGCAGGCGGTATGGTTCCTCCATTGGCAGTTTTCGTAGCAACCCTTCTTTACAAGAATAAATTTACTCAAGAAGAGCGTAACTCTGGTTTGACAAATATCGTTATGGGACTTTCATTCATTACAGAAGGAGCCATTCCATTCGGTGCTGCCGACCCTGCTCGTGCAATTCCAAGCTTTATCGCCGGTTCTGCGCTTGCTGGTGCCTTAGTTGGTCTGTCAGGTATTCAATTGATGGCTCCACACGGTGGTATTTTCGTTATCGCCCTTACTTCAAATCCCCTTCTCTACATTGCTTATGTAGTAATTGGTGCAGTTGTTTCAGGTATCCTTTATGGAGCACTTCGTCAATCTAAGTAATCACTGAAAAACCTTGCGGCTAGCAAGGTTTTTTCGCAATTCTCAAGCGAATTATGATATAATGTGGGTACTATTGTTATTAGGAGAAATTGAAATGGAAATCATTCGCGATAAAGAATTTGTTAACCAGTATCATTTTGACGCTCGAAACCATGCATGGGAGAAAGAAAACGGTGTACCAGAAACGAAATTGAAAGTTGACTTTCAATTGATTGAGCAAAATCGTTCCGAAAATAGAACATCTATGGTGACCATTTTACGCTTCATGATTGTATTGGAACATTTTGTTATTTCTGGTGCCATGAGTCAAGCAGTTCACTTACCTCATCGCTTGGTAGAAGAACCAACGGAGTTTACTGACGAAGACAAGCGCATTTTGGTCGAGCCACTTTTGGATATATTGAAGCGAATGACGTATGACGTTACAGAAATTGCATTTGATGCCCCGGGAGTAAATTTGGAGTTTTAGTATGAAGTTAGCAGTTATTACTGACTCATCAGCAGTTTTGGATACAAAAAGTATGGAAAGAGAGAATCTCTTTGTCTTGAGTATCCCGGTTAGCATAGATGGGGAGAATTATATTGAAGGGCAGAACTTGACAGTTGAGGAATTTTATCAGAAAATGGCCTCTTCTAAAGAGTTGCCCAAAACCAGTCAGCCAAGCTTATTAGAGTTAGAAGAAATTCTAACTAGTCTGAAAGGAAAAGGCTTTACGCACGTTCTAGGTTTGTTTTTGTCATCTGGAATCTCAGGTTTTTATCAAAATATCCAGTATTTAGCAGATGAGATTGACGGCTTAACTGTTGCCTTTCCTGATACGAAAATTACCTCTGCTCCTTTAGGAATGATGGTGGAAAATGTTCTCAAGTGGGCTGAAACAGGTCTTGATTTTGAAGAGATTATAGAAAAATTAGACCAAGAGATAGGAAAAACTACAGCTTTTATCATGGTTGATGATCTGAATCATTTAGTAAAAGGTGGACGTCTATCAAATGGAGCAGCTCTGCTAGGAAATCTTCTCAGTATAAAACCGATTCTCTACTTTACAGGCGAAGGGAAAATTGAGGTTTATGAGAAAGTACGTACAGAGAAAAAAGCCATCAGACGGCTTTTAGAGATTCTTCAAGAGAAGACCAAAGAAGGACAGTACCAAATTGCCATTATTCATGCCAATGCACCTGAAAAAGCGATTCGTTTTAAGCAGCAATTAGCAGAAGCAGGGATAGGCAGCGATTTGCCAATCGTTTCATTTGGTTCGGTCATTGGAACCCATCTTGGAGAAGGAGCGGTGGCGTTTGGTATTTCTCCCATTATTGAATAGGAGTTTGCATGACAATCAAGGTAATTATCGCTGGTTTTAAAGGGAAAATGGGTTCTACAGCTTTGGATATGGTAAAAAGCGATCCAGAACTGGCTGTGGCAGCTTTGATAGACCCATTTGCATCTGAAACAGAGTTGGATGGTGTGCCTGTTTTCAATACAAAAGAAGAAGTGACCACTCTTGATGCAGATGTTTGGGTGGATTTTACCACACCGAAATTTGCCTATGAAAATACTCGTTTTGCACTGGAGAATGGCTTTGCACCTGTGGTGGGAACGACAGGCTTTACACCTGAAGAAATCAAGGAATTGATAGCCCTCTCCATAGAAAAGGGATTGGGGGGGCTAATTGCTCCGAATTTTGCGATCGGTGCCATTCTTCTTATGCAATTTGCAGCACAGGCTGCCAAGTATTTCCCAAATCTTGAGATTATTGAGTTACATCATGACAAGAAAAAAGATGCACCGAGTGGAACTGCTATAAAAACAGCAGAGTTAATTTCTCAGGTGCGGCAATCACATATTCAAGGTGTAGCAGATGAAGAAGAATTGATTGCAGGTTCTCGGGGGGCAGAGTTTAATGGTTTCCGTATTCACTCGGTGCGTTTGCCGGGACTTGTTGCCCACCAAGAGGTTATCTTTGGTGCTCAAGGTGAAGGGTTGACGATTCGTCATGACTCCTATGATCGTATTTCCTTTATGAGCGGTGTCAATCTCGGTATCAAAGAGGTCGTTAATCGCTCACAACTCGTTTATGGTTTGGAACAATTATTATGAAATTAAACAATTTGCCTTCTGAATTTCAGGAGGCTTTACCGATTTTAGAGAAAATTAAATCTGCTGGTTTTGAAGCCTACTTTGTCGGTGGTTCTGTTCGAGATGCCATTCTTGGCAGACCCATTCATGATGTAGATATTGCTACATCCAGCTACCCTCAAGAAACCAAGCAAATCTTTCCACGAACGATTGATGTGGGGATTGAGCACGGAACCATTTTGGTGCTTGAGGCAGGGAAAGAATATGAGATTACAACCTTTCGGACTGAAGAGGAGTATGTTGACTTTCGACGTCCTAGTCAGGTTTCTTTTGTGCGTTCTTTGGAAGAAGACCTTAAACGTCGTGACTTTACAGTCAACGCCTTTGCACTTGATGAGTCAGCGACCGTTGTGGATTTGTTTAATGGTTTAGACGATTTAAAAAATCAAGTTTTAAGAGCAGTTGGTATTCCAACTGAGCGCTTTAATGAGGATGCTCTGCGTATCATGCGTGGTTTTCGTTTTGCGGCCACCTTAAACTTTGAGATAGAGCCTTCAACGTTTACAGCTATGATAGAGACTGCTCCCCTACTGGAAAAAATTTCCGTGGAACGTAGTTTTATTGAGTTTGACAAACTTTTAGTGGCAAATTTTTGGCGAAAAGGCCTACGCGCTATGATTGATTCTAAGGCTTATAATCATCTACCTGACCTAGCAGGAAAGGGAGAAAACTTGGAAAAATTGTTAGCTAGCATAGAGGAAAGCTTTAACTTTTCAAGTTCTGAACAAGCTTGGGCTATGCTTGTTATCTGTCTGGAGTTAAAAAATACCCATTCCTTCCTAAAAAAATGGAAAACCAGTAACGATTTCCAGCGCAAGGTTGTCAAATTGGTTGAGATTTATCAACTTCGTCAAACAGGATCTATCACCAAGCAAATCTGTTTCCTGTATGGAAAAGACTTATTGTGTTTGGCTGAAGAATTACGTCATGCTCAAGGGTTGAGCACAGATTTTGACAAAATTGACAGAATACATCGTGAACTGGCTATTTATGATAGGCAAGAAATAGTGGTTAATGGTGGGCATATCATGAGTGAATGCAACTTAAAACCAGGACCTCTGCTTGGAAAAGTACTCAAACAAGTTGAGTATCAGATTGTTGAAGGGGATTTGCCTAATGAAACAGCAGCAATTATGGCATTTGTGAAAAGGATTTTAGAGAATGAGTGATTTTATTGTTGAACATCTTACCAAATCAGTTGGTGATAAGACAGTTTTTTCTGACCTTTCTTTCATTGTTCATCCGGGTGATCGAATCGGAATTATCGGCGTTAACGGTACAGGGAAGACAACTCTCTTAGATGTTCTGGCCGGTCGTATAGGGTTTGATGGTGATATTTCTCCTTTTTATAGTAAAAATTCCTACAAGATTGCCTATTTAACTCAGGATCCTGACTTTGATGAAGGTAGGACGGTACTTGATACTGTTTTATCATCTGATTTACAAGAAATACGGCTTATCCGCGAATATGAACGGCTCTTGACAAATTACGATGAAGCTAGCCAAAAGCATTTGGAAAAAATTATGTCAGAAATGGATGCCCTCAATGCTTGGGAAATTGAAAGTCAGGTGAAAACGGTTCTATCGAAACTGGGGCTAACAGATGGTAACCAAATAGTGGCAGAGCTATCTGGTGGTTTGCGTAGAAGGGTTCAGTTGGCCCAAGTCCTCTTAGGTGATTCAGATCTCTTACTTCTGGATGAGCCGACCAACCATTTGGATATTGAAACGATTGAGTGGCTGACGATTTTTTTGAAAAATACAAAAAAGTCCGTTCTATTCATTACCCATGATCGCTATTTCTTGGATAATGTAGCGACACGTATTTTTGAACTAGATCGTGCTAGCTTGACCGAGTATCAGGGAAATTATCAAGATTATGTACGCTTGAAAGCTGAGCAAGATGAGCGTGATGCGGCACTTCGTCACAAAAAAGAACAACTTTACAAGCAAGAGCTTGCTTGGATGCGCCGTCAACCACAAGCTCGTGCTACTAAGCAACAGGCTCGAATCAATCGTTTTCAGGATTTAAAGGGTGAACTTGCTCATAAAATTGACGATAATAATTTAGAAATTAACTTTGAAACTTCGCGCATTGGTAAAAAGGTCATTCATTTTGAAGATGTCTATTTTTCCTATCCGAATAAGTCTATTTTATCTGACTTTAACCTGCTTATTCAGAACAAGGATCGGATTGGTATTGTAGGGGATAACGGTAAGGGAAAATCGACTCTGCTCAACTTGATAGCAGGAGAGCTGCAAGTCGATAGTGGAAAAGTGAATATTGGCGAGACTGTCCGCATCGGCTATTTTTCACAAACTATTAGAGGGTTGGATGAAAGCAAGCGAGTTATCAATTTTTTGCAAGAGGTGGCGGAAGAGACCAAGACTAGCTCTGGCATAGTTTCTATCGCAGAACTTTTGGAGCAATTTCTCTTTCCTCGAAATACCCATGGTACCTTGATTGAAAAATTATCCGGTGGGGAGAAAAAACGTCTCTACTTGCTGAAAATTCTCTTGGAAAAGCCGAATGTACTCTTGCTAGATGAGCCAACAAATGACCTTGATATAGCAACATTGACGGTATTAGAGCATTTCTTGCAAGGATTTGCGGGACCGGTTATTACTGTCAGTCATGACCGCTATTTTTTGGATAAGGTAGCAACCAAGATTCTTGCTTTTGAGAAGGATGACATTCAAGTCTTTTTCGGTAACTACACCGACTATCTTGATGAGAAGGCCTTTCTAACTGCTAGCTCTGCAATTTCCAAAGAAAAAACAAAGGAAAAAACAGAGAGAATTAAGACAGATAAGAAGCGGATGTCCTATTTTGAGAAGCAGGAGTGGGCAAGTATTGAGGATGAAATTGCAGCGTTGGAAGAGAAGATTGAAGCTATCGAGGCAGAGATGTTGACCTGTGGTAGTGATTTTACAAAATTATCTGACTTGCAAAAGGAGCTGGATGCCCAAAATGATCAACTGCTAGAAAAATACGATCGCTTCGAGTATTTGAGTGAATTGGAGGGCTAGGATGAAGATTCTTGTCATATCCTATATGATCATTTATTTGTTGGTGACCTTGATAGCTGCGATTTTTAGTTATTTCAAGACTAAAAAAATGACGATTCTACGTTTGCTATTGACCGTGCTATCTTTAGCTTTATTAGCGATAAGCACATCCTTTTATGCTCAGTCTTATCAGGACTGGCAAATGCTGGGATTTGCGCTTGGTTTTACTTTTATTTCAACCCTATTTCTCTACAATGGAACTAAAGAAGGTAGCAATTTCACAATCATTATGCTATTTAGTGTTGGCCGATTTATTTTGCACATTCAATTTTTAATCTTGCTCTATCTATTTAGATAGGATAGGAGCATCCATCAAGCTTTTTAGTTTCATTATAAACTTGTCTGATGTATCCTGCACCTTTTTAAAAACGAACTGCGTTCGCTCTATCTGACGAACTTTTAGAGCTAGCCCTAAAAGACTAACAAACGATTGAAAGGGCTTTACGCAAACCTTTTCATTGTGGTATAATAAAGAAAACTGATTTGAGGTGAAAAAAGATATGTCTAAAAAAATTATTGGTATTGACCTTGGCGGAACATCTGTTAAGCTAGCAATTTTAACAACTGAAGGTGAGATTCAAGAAAAATGGTCTATTAAAACAGACATTTTGGATGAGGGAAGCCATATCGTTCCTAATATTATTACGAGTATCAAACATCGTTTTGAAACCCATGGCTTGACCAAAGATGATTTTTTAGGCGTTGGTATGGGATCACCAGGAGTAGTTGACAGTGAAGCGGGTACGGTAATCGGTGCTTATAATCTTAACTGGAAAACATTGCAGTTAGTCAAGAAGCAGTTTGAAGCAGAACTAGGTTTGCCTTTCTTTATTGATAACGATGCTAATGTGGCTGCACTTGGTGAGCAATGGGTTGGTGCAGGAAATAATAATCCAAACGTTGTCTTCATGACCCTTGGAACTGGTGTTGGTGGTGGAGTTATTGCTGCTGGTAATTTGATTCGTGGTGTTAAGGGAGCTGGTGGTGAACTCGGACATATCACTGTTGATTTTGAGAACCCATTTGCCTGTACTTGTGGTAAAAAAGGCTGTTTGGAAACCGTTGCATCAGCAACAGGTATTGTCAATCTAACCCGTCGTTATGCAGAAGAATATGCTGGAGATGCCAAGCTAAAACAAATGATTGATGATGGTCAGGAAGTAACTGCTAAGGATGTTTTTGACTTGGCCAAAGAAAAGGATGGTTTGGCTCTGATTGTCTACCGTCATTTTTCCGAATATCTTGGCGTAGCGTGTGCCAATATTGCAGCAGTTCTCAATCCAGCTTACATCGTATTAGGTGGTGGTGTGTCTGCGGCAGGTGATTTTTTGTTGGATGGTGTTCGCAGGGTCTTTGCTGAAAACAGCTTCCCGCAAATTAAAGAAAGTACGCAGATTGTATTGGCGACACGTGGTAATGATGCAGGTGTACTTGGTGCAGCATCACTAGTATTGAAATAATCGTTGAAAGCAGAGGAGAACTCTGCTTTTTTCTAATCCGCTGTCACATGTATTTTATATAAATATATTGAAAGTTACAGCTAGAAAGCGTACTCTGATAGTGAAGAAAAGGAGTATTGGTTTATGAAACAGCTAAATATATCCAAAATAATTGATTATCTGACTATACTTGGTTTGTTGGTTTTATTGTCTACATTTTTCGTGGATTATTGGATCCGTGATTGGTTCTTTCCATCAAGCTGGGGGTCTGTAGCGACTATGTTGATTCTTCCCCTGCTTGGCACTCTGATTCTTATATTGTCTATCTACTATAAGAAACTTTGGACAGGCTTAATCAGTATATTTCTGATTATTTCTTTCCCCTTAATCTTCGGTCTAGGGTATCTTATCTTTGGTCCCTAGAAGGGGCAACTTATGAATATGACTGTATTAAAAAGGCTGAATATGGTTTTGTATAGCATTGCAGTTCTTTTCTTAGTTTTGCTTTTTTTACCAACTGACCAATGGTTTGGCGTTGCAAATTTGCATTTCATTATCATTCCATTTTTGGACCTAGCTATTGCTTCATCTGGTTTGTTTAAGCTGGACTTCTACCTGCTACTTTATAATTGAAAACTCCAGTGCAAACTGGAGTTTTTGGTTGGAACATGCTATACTAAAATCATGACAAAAGCAGATAAGATTTTCAAAGACAATATTCGTAAGATTATGGAAGAGGGCGTTTTTTCAGAAAATGCTCGTCCTCGTTATAAAGATGGAAATGTTGCCAACTCTAGGTACGTAACTGGAAGTTTCGCTGAGTACGATCTTTCTAAGGGGGAATTTCCTATTACCACCTTGCGTCCTATCCCTATAAAATCAGCCATCAAGGAGATTTTTTGGATCTATCAGGATCAGACCAATGATTTATCCATCTTGCAGGACAAGTATGGTGTTAGCTATTGGAATGACTGGGAGGTCAAGGGAACAGGTACCATTGGTGAGCGCTACGGAGCCATTGTCAAAAAACATAGTATTATTTCCAAAATTCTCAAACAGTTAGAAGAAAATCCTTGGAACCGCCGCAATGTGATTTCACTTTGGGATTATGAGGCTTTTGAACAATCAGAAGGTCTCTTGCCGTGTGCCTTTCAAACTATGTTTGATGTTCGCCGAGTAGATGGGGATATTTACTTGGATGCAACATTAACACAGCGTTCAAATGACATGTTGGTGGCTCATCATATCAATGCTATGCAGTATGTTGCTTTACAGATGATGATTGCCAAACATTTTGGCTGGAAAATTGGAAAGTTTTTCTACTTCATCAACAATCTCCATATCTACGATAACCAATTTGAACAAGCAGAAGAATTGCTTCGTAGAACATCGGCAGAAGTAGAGCCACATTTGATATTGAATGTACCTGATGGTACCAATTTCTTTGATATTAAGCCAGAAGATTTCGAATTAGTGAACTATCATCCGGTTAAACCGCAACTAAAATTCGATTTAGCGATTTAATCAGATGGTAGTAAAGAACGCTATTCTTTTTATCTACAATCTCAGGACAATTTAAGCGGTAAAGGAATTATTGCTAATTTTTACCTCCAATCCTCACTAATCACTTCACTGACTATTGAAGTGACTAAAATTTGATGTAACGGGTCAATCGGATAATTTAGAAAGATTTTTCTATCATTTCCGATTGATTTTGTTTTTATATTATATTTTCTAGATAATATCAACTGTTGGGTTATCTGGTAATTTCATATAGCTGCTCCCCAATCTATTGATGTGAACTGCGCACTGTTTATCTCTAACCTTCGTTGTTCACTTCCTTGTTTTGTGAGGTCATCAGTGCATGAAGTCGACTTGGCAAGTGCATTTTTTATGATTTTTTGATAGAATGGTAAAACGGAAAGTGAGAGGATAATGACGAAAAAGATTGTTGCGATTTGGGCTCAAGATGAAAATGGATTGATTGGACAAGGAGATAAGTTGCCTTGGTTCCTGCCTGCTGATTTGGCCCACTTTAAAGAGACTACAAGTGGTCATGCTATGGTTATGGGACGAGTAACATTTGATGGTATGGGCAAACGTGCCCTTCCCAATCGTATATCACTCGTACTGACTACAGACCCGTCTTATCATGTAGAAAATGAATGCGTTACTGTGGTACATAGTGTTGAAGAAGTACTTGATTGGTATGAAGAGCAAGATAAGAATCTATTTGTCATCGGTGGAAGTCAGATTTTTACTGTTTTTGAACCATACATAGAGGAGTTGATTGTGACAAATATTCATGGGCAATTTGATGGTGATGTCTTTTTCCCAGATAGTTTCTCACTCGCTAACTTTAAGCTTAAAAGTAGTCACCTACGACAAAAAGATCAAGTCAATCTGTTTGATTTCACAATCAAAACCTACGAAAGAAGAGAAAAGTAAGGCATGGAGAGAAGTTTATTTGGTCTATTTACAGCGTTTCTATGCGGAATCTGCGTTCTTTGTGCTGTTCAGGCTTTTAGAAAGAAACGTTTTGGTTTAGCGATTCTATTTTTATTGAACGCTTTTACCAATCTGGTCAATAGCATTCACGCTATTTATGGATTTTTATTTAGATAATGAGGTATGAAAGAGGAAGTATATGGCTGTTAAGCATACACATGAGCTTATTTACTGCTCATTTTGTGGAAAAAATCAAGAAGAAGTCAAAAAAATTATTGCCGGAAACAATGTATTTATCTGTAATGAATGTGTCGAATTAGCACAAGAAATCATTCGTGAGGAATTGGCAGAAGAAGTTCTAACAGACTTGGCTGATACGCCAAAACCACAGGAATTATTAAATATCCTAAACAACTATGTCATCGGACAAGACCGGGCGAAACGTGCGCTGGCAGTGGCGGTTTATAACCACTATAAGCGAATCAATTTTCAAGACAGTCGTGATGATAATGATGTTGATTTACAAAAATCAAATATCCTCATGATTGGACCAACTGGATCTGGTAAAACCTTCTTAGCACAGACTCTCGCTAAAAGTTTGAATGTGCCATTTGCGATTGCAGATGCCACAGCCTTGACAGAAGCAGGTTATGTTGGTGAGGATGTAGAAAATATCCTTCTCAAACTCTTGCAGGCGGCAGATTTCAATATTGACCGTGCAGAAAGAGGAATTATCTATGTGGATGAAATTGATAAAATTGCCAAAAAAGGTGAAAACGTGTCCATTACGCGGGATGTATCTGGTGAAGGTGTTCAGCAGGCTCTCCTAAAAATTATCGAGGGGACAGTTGCTAGCGTACCACCACAGGGAGGACGTAAACATCCAAACCAAGAGATGATTCATGTAGACACCAAGAACATCCTCTTCATCGTAGGTGGCGCTTTTGATGGTATTGAGGAAATTGTTAAACAACGTCTCGGCGAAAAAATTATTGGATTTGGTCAGAATAATCGTGCCATTGATGAAAAAGAATCCTACATGCAACATATTATCGCTGATGATATTCAAAAATTTGGTATCATTCCAGAATTGATTGGTCGTTTACCAGTTTTTGCAGCTCTGGATCAACTGACAACAGAGGATTTGATTCGCATTCTGACTGAACCTAAAAATGCTCTTGTGAAGCAATACCAAACGCTCCTTTCGTACGATGATGTGGAATTAGAATTTGACGAGGATGCCTTGGAGGAAATTGCTAAAAAAGCAATTGAGCGTAAAACAGGTGCTCGTGGTCTTCGCTCCATTATTGAGGAAACAATGCTGGATGTCATGTTTGAAGTGCCGGGTCAAGATGAGGTTAAGCGTGTTCGAGTAACCAAAGCTGCAGTAAATGGCAAGGAAAAGCCACTACTAGAAACTGCTTAAGGAAAAACTAGGAGGAGCGAGGGGGGAGATTTCCCTCCCTTGCTTATGAAAGGTAAAAAATGGAAATCAATACACATAATGCCGAAATTTTGCTTAGTGCAGTTTCAAAATCCCAATATCCTGCTGATGATATTCCAGAGATTGCTCTAGCAGGTCGTTCGAATGTCGGAAAATCTTCTTTTATCAACACCTTACTAGGGAGAAAAAATCTTGCTCGTACTTCGGGAAAACCAGGGAAGACTCAGCAATTAAACTTTTACAATATTGATGACAAAATCCGCTTTGTTGACGTTCCTGGCTACGGTTATGCCAAAGTCTCAAAAACTGAGCGTGCCAAGTGGGGAAAAATGATTGAAGAATACTTGACTAGCCGCGATAATTTACGGGTCGTCGTCAGTTTAGTAGATATGCGACATGAGCCATCTGCAGACGATGTACAAATGTATGATTTCTTAAAATACTATGAAATTCCTGTTATCATCGTTGCAACAAAGGCGGATAAAATCCCTCGTGGCAAATGGAATAAACATGAATCCATTATTAAAAAGAAATTAGATTTTGATAAGAATGACCAGTTTGTCGTCTTCTCTTCTGAGACTCGCCATGGTTACGACCAAGCATGGGAGGCTATCTTGGATAATATCTAGCAGAGATTTATTCGTCATCATCAAAAGACGAATAGCCCCCAAGAGCTAAATTACGGGTTTCATTCTCTCATAAATGTTGAATCCGAAACTTAGAGATGCTGGTTGAGAGAATAACAGAGCAGGCACCTAGGTTATCTGGGTGCTTTTGCTATGGAAAGTTCTTGCTAAATCTGATATAATAAAGAGCAGTACCCTTGTAGAGGATGGATAATGAATTTAGAAGATTTAAAAAAACGTCAAGAGAAGATTCGGAACTTCTCTATTATTGCTCATATTGATCACGGTAAATCAACTTTAGCAGACCGCATTTTGGAAAAGACAGAGACAGTTTCTAGTCGTGAAATGCAGGCTCAATTACTGGATAGCATGGATCTAGAGCGTGAGCGCGGTATTACCATTAAGCTTAATGCCATTGAACTCAATTATCAGGCTAAAGATGGTGAGACCTATATTTTTCACTTAATTGACACACCAGGACATGTTGACTTCACCTACGAAGTGTCTCGCTCTCTAGCAGCTTGTGAAGGTGCTATTTTGGTCGTAGATGCGGCACAGGGAATTGAAGCCCAGACACTTGCCAATGTTTATTTAGCTTTGGATAATGATTTGGAAATCTTGCCTATTATCAATAAGATTGACCTACCAGCAGCGGATCCTGAACGCGTCCGTCAGGAAATTGAAGATGTGATTGGCTTGGATGCTTCAGAAGCAGTATTGACTTCTGCTAAGGCTGGTATCGGTATTGAAGAAATCTTAGAGCAAATTGTAGAGAAAGTTCCTGCACCAACTGGTGATGTAGAGGCTCCATTACAGGCTTTGATTTTTGACTCTGTTTATGATCCTTATCGTGGGGTCATCTTGCAAGTTCGGATTGTCAATGGTGTGGTTAAACCAGGTGATACCATCCAAATGATGAGTAATGGTAAAACCTTTGATGTCACAGAAGTAGGTATTTTTACACCAAAAGCTATCGGACGTGAGTTTTTAGCAACTGGTGATGTGGGCTATATTGCAGCTTCTATCAAGACTGTTGCTGATACCCGTGTCGGTGATACAGTAACTTTGGCAGAATATCCAGCAGCAGAGCCTTTATCAGGCTATAAGCAGATGAATCCGATGGTCTTTGCTGGTATCTACCCAATTGACTCTAACAAATACAACGATTTACGTGAAGCTTTAGAAAAGCTCCAACTCAATGATGCTAGTTTACAGTTCGAGCCAGAAACTTCACAAGCCTTAGGCTTTGGTTTCCGCTGTGGATTCTTGGGACTCCTACATATGGATGTCATCCAAGAACGGATCGAGCGTGAGTTTAATATTGACTTGATTATGACTGCCCCATCTGTAGTTTATCATGTCAATATGACAGATGGTGAGATGCTTGAAGTTGCCAATCCTTCAGAATTTCCAGATCCTACCAAGATTGCAACCATTGAGGAACCTTATGTTAAGGCACAAATTATGGTTCCCCAAGAGTACGTTGGAGCGGTCATGGAATTGGCCCAGCGCAAGCGAGGAGATTTTGTAACGATGGATTATATTGACGACAATCGAGTCAATGTTATCTATCAAATTCCACTCGCTGAGATCGTCTTTGACTTCTTTGACAAACTCAAGTCTTCAACGCGTGGTTACGCTAGCTTCGACTATGAGATTTCTGAATACCGCACTTCCAAGTTGGTTAAGATGGACATTCTCCTCAATGGAGATAAGGTGGATGCTCTCAGCTTTATTGTCCATAAGGAATTTGCCTACGAGCGTGGAAAAATCATTGTAGATAAACTCAAAAAAATTATCCCCCGTCAACAGTTTGAGGTACCTATTCAGGCAGCTATCGGTCATAAAATTGTGGCCCGTAGTGACATCAAGGCTCTTCGTAAGAACGTTTTGGCAAAATGTTACGGTGGCGATGTTTCACGGAAACGAAAACTCCTTGAAAAGCAGAAAGCTGGTAAAAAACGCATGAAAGCAATAGGATCTGTAGAAGTTCCACAAGAAGCCTTTCTCAGCGTTCTCAGCATGGATGACGATGAGAAAAAGTAATCACGTTATCGCTGAATACGAAATAAAGTACAAGATAAAAATACTCCCGCAAATGTGAATTGCGAGAGTATTTTTATTTATGCTTCATTTCCCCCTGTGGATAGTAAGTCCCTTCTGGCATATCATTGATAAAGACATGAATGGCTTCCTTAGGTGCATTAGTATTGCGAGACACAACCTCTGTTATCTCACGTGCAAGAGCTATTTTTTGCTCTTGGGTGCGTCCTTCAAACAGATCGATTCGTACAAATGGCATGACAGTCCTCCAGTATTTTTTTGTTTATTGTATCATAGTTTCTACTGTTTTCCAAGGATATTCTTATAAACCATTGTAATTACCTATTATATTTTGTTATAATAACAGTGTATGGAATTAAGGAGGAGAATTATGTTTACTGGAAAAATTACTCAAAAAGTTACTAGCGTTTTTTTGAAAAAATCGCGTAAATTTTTTAATCGAAAAACAGGTATTATAGCGGGCGGTACATTAGCTATTATTTTTATTACAGGTCAATTAACGACTGCTGAACTCCCTAAAAAAGAGAAACTTTATGGTCAACAATATGCAACAGTTGTAAAGCATTTTCAAGAAGCAGGTTTCGAGAATATACAGGGGAAGGAGATCAATGATTTAGAATTTGGAAAAATTGGTGAAAATAATCCTGTTGAAGTTGTCTCTGTTGACGGAGAGAAGTGGAAGGAAGGCTGGGTTAGAAAAAATGCTCCTATTGTCATTTCCTATCATGCTCCTAAGGAAGATACTGTTGAGGTGAAATTTTCGCCTTCTAGTAAAATTGCAGATGTTGAAAAAGAACTAAGTAAATTAGGCTTTAAGCAGATTGATATGATTCCTATTCTACTGATAGAGAAAGGCAATGAAGATAAGAAAGATAGGGTAGACACTCTTCAAATTGGTAATCATCTGTATCAAACAGGATATTTTTACTCTGCCAGTTTGCCAGTCAAGTTGACTTATTTTGATGTTAGTCAGGATAATATCAGGGTGCCAGAAAATGTAATTGATGCTGAAAGTAAATCAGAACTTGAAAAACATATAAAAGTAGCAGGTTTTACTGATATTAAATGGGAAGCTGTTGCAGATAAAGATAAGTCTAATCATGAGAAAATTCAAAAGATAACCTTGGGTGGTGTAGAACTTAGGCTACGCACTAAGCAAGAAATTGTTATAAAAAAAGAGACTCCGATTGTGATTGCTTATTCTGATTTTTCTAGTTTCGCAGAATTACCAACCACTATTTCAACAACCAAAATCGCAGATACCAAAAAATTATTTATAGACGGTGGCTTCCCACAAGTAACAGAAGTAGCTACAGATACTAATGAAATTTCTAAGAATGGACAAGTCATTGCTGTTGAAATTGATGGTAAGGTCTTCAGTGACATCAATGATAAAGTTATTAAAAAAGATAGCCAAGTAGTTATTAAATATTGGAATGCAGAAAAAGCCATTGCTGAAAAGGCACTTAAGGATGAAGAAGCAAGAATCGTTGCCGAAGCTAAGAGGCAGACTAAAGTAAGAGTGCAAAATCAAATCCAGCAATTTGCTGGAAATACTTCACAAAATGTGTATTATCCAAATTGTAAGGCAGCTAGACAAGCTGGAGCAGCTCCAGTTTATAGAGGGCAACCAGGCTATGGACCGCATTTGGATCGTGACGGTGATGGAATTGGTTGCGAGCGATAAGCACATAGCCCCTATTTGACAGCGTTTACAAAAAATGGTATTCTGATCTAAGATAGGAGGTCGATAGCAATGAATCACAGAAATCGTATGATTTTGTCGTTTTTATTAGGTTGTCTGGCTTTATATTTGGCTGCAACAGTTTTTGCCCAGAGTACGTGGGAAGGACCGGTTTTTATCACTTTTTTCCTATACAGTATGATTTATGGCCTGGTTATGCTTTATAAGTGGAGACCAAAATTTGCACGAATTGTTTTCGATATTATCGGGAATTTATTAACATGGCCCTGATTTTTAGCGAGCTCTTTGGAGCTTGTTTTTATGTTTCCCTTAAAGCATATTTTGTGATAGAATGGAAGGAGTGAAATTTAAGATTGGATGAGAAAAAGTGGCACAATTATATTATAAATACGGCACAATGAACTCTGGTAAAACCATCGAGATTTTGAAAGTTGCACACAATTATGAAGAACAAGGAAAGCCTGTTGTCATTATGACATCAGCCTTGGATACTCGTGATGCCTTTGGTGTCGTCTCCAGTCGGATCGGTATGCGTAGAGAAGCAGTAGCGATTGATGATGAAATGGATATTTTTGGTTTTATCAAAAAAATGGAAACACGTCCCTATTGCGTCTTGATTGATGAAGCTCAATTTCTCCGACGTCATCATGTTTATGCTCTCGCACGTGTCGTAGATGAATTGGATGTGCCTGTCATGGCCTTCGGTCTTAAAAATGACTTTCGAAACGAATTATTTGAAGGTTCCAAATACCTGCTTTTATTGGCCGATAAGTTGGATGAGATTAAAACAATCTGTCAGTATTGCTCCAAAAAGGCAACCATGGTCTTGCGGACTCAAGATGGGAAACCAACCTACGAGGGAGAACAAATTCAGATTGGTGGTAATGAAACCTATATTCCTGTTTGCCGCAAGCACTACTTCTCACCCGAGATATGAGCATTCAGGCAAGATGTATTATTTTGAATACTTCACAGAAAAACTGAGCATGTCTTACAAGTTAATTATGCGGAAGAATTCATTCCAACTATTTTACAGAAAGGAACTGAATACGGGCTACGACTCTGTGGAAATAGATAATTCTTCCCAGAAACTTTAGTTTCTAGGTCCGAATTCCTAATTTCCTTTGAGTCGCTTAGTGCCCTTAATATCTTAGAGTGAACTGAATACGGGCTACGACTCTGTGGAAATAGATAATTCTTCCCAGAAACTTTAGTTTCTAGGTCCGAATTCCTAATTTCCTTTGAGTCGCTTAGTGCCCTTAATATCTTAGAGTGAACTGAATACGGGTTACGAGCTGTACAAAAAGATATTTTTCCTAGGGAGGTTTTATCCTTCGTCAGAACCTCTCATTTTCTCAGTTCGCTTATGCCCTTTAATATCTTAGAAAGGAATCGAACATGCCCTGAAAGCTACGAAAAAAAGATAGACTGCCTTGCGTGTAGACGCACTTCATCAGTCCCCTATTTTTCCATCGCTTCCTTACGGGCTTTGTATCTTTTATTATGAATATTTATGATCAATTACAGGCGGTTGAAGACCGCTATGAGGAACTTGGAGAATTGCTTTCTGATCCGGATGTGGTCAGCGATACCAAGCGTTTTATGGATTTGTCAAAAGAAGAAGCAGCAACTCGTGATACAGTCACAGCTTATCGTGAATACAAGGTTGTTCTGCAAAATATAGTGGATGCTGAGGAGATGATTAAAGAATCTTCTGGCGACACAGATTTGGAAGAGATGGCTAAGGAAGAACTCAAACAAGCCAAGGCTGACAAAGAAACCTACGAGGAAAAACTTAAAATTCTTCTTCTACCCAAAGACCCAAATGATGACAAGAATATCATCTTGGAAATTCGTGGAGCAGCCGGCGGTGATGAGGCTGCCCTCTTTGCCGGAGATCTTCTGACCATGTATCAAAAATATGCAGAAAGTCAAGGTTGGCGTTTTGAAGTCATGGAGGCTTCATATAATGGTGTCGGTGGTATCAAAGAAGTAGTCGCCATGGTATCTGGTCAATCCGTCTACTCAAAACTTAAATATGAATCAGGTGCCCACCGTGTGCAACGTGTTCCCGTGACAGAGAGTCAGGGGCGTGTTCATACCTCGACAGCAACTGTGCTTATCATGCCAGAAGTAGAAGAAGTAGAGTATGATATTGATCCTAAAGACCTTCGTGTTGACATCTACCATGCCTCTGGTGCTGGTGGACAGAACGTCAACAAGGTTGCCACAGCTGTTCGTATCGTTCACCTACCAACTAACATCAAGGTTGAAATGCAGGAAGAACGGACACAACAAAAAAACCGTGACAAGGCTATGAAAATTATCCGTGCACGTGTAGCTGATCATTTTGCGCAAATCGCACAGAATGAACAAGATGCTGAAAGAAAGTCAACCATCGGAACAGGAGATCGCTCTGAGCGTATTCGTACCTACAACTTCCCACAAAACCGCGTGACAGACCATCGTATCGGCTTGACTCTACAAAAATTAGATACCATCTTGTCTGGCAAGATGGACGAGGTTGTTGATGCCCTTGTTCTTTACGATCAGACGAAAAAACTAGAAGAACTTAGCAAATAATGAACTATGCGCAATTATTTGCTGACTATGAAAAACAGCTAGTAGCCATCGGTGAAGAAGCAGAAAGTTTATCCTTCGCTTATCGTAGCTTGAAAAATCTTGATTTTACAGATTTTCTCTTCATGCTTCGTCAGGAAGTGACTCCCACTGACCGCAAACTCATTGACCAGATTTACCATCAGCTTGCCCTTCACCGACCAGCTCAGTACATCATCGGCAGATCTGATTTCCACGGACTCAGATTTGCTGTAGATGAGCGAGTTTTGATTCCCAGACCAGAAACTGAGGAGTTGGTTGAGTTGATTTTGCTGGAAAATAGCAGAGCAAATTTACGAGTTTTGGATATAGGAACAGGCAGCGGTGCAATTGCAATTTCGCTTGCTAAAGCTAGACCTGATTGGGAAGTGGTTGCAGTCGATATTTCGTCTGATGCCTTAGAAGTAGCCGTAGAAAATGCAGCAAGCAATCAAGTTTCTGTTCAGTTTCTACACTCAGACC
Organism: Streptococcus ruminantium; assembly: GCF_003609975.1. NCBI lineage: Bacteria > Bacillati > Bacillota > Bacilli > Lactobacillales > Streptococcaceae > Streptococcus > Streptococcus ruminantium. Next base: position 1,038,434 of record NZ_AP018400.1, on the reverse strand, counting down.
TTTTCCAAGCAGTTTCGGGTAATTTTGATATTATTGTTTCCAATCCTCCCTATATTTCACCAAATGATAAAGATGAGGTCGGTACTAACGTACTCGCATCAGAGCCTCATTTAGCTTTATTTGCGGAGGAAGATGGCCTAGTTATTTATAGAAAAATTGTAGAGCAGGCAAGACAATTTTTGAAGGATAATGGAAAAATATACTTTGAAATTGGCTATAAGCAAGGGCAGTCTGTTGCTGATTTATTAGCGTTGCATTTCCCTGAAAAACGAGTCCGAGTTCTCAAAGACCAGTTTGGTCAGGATAGGAAGGTCGTAGCAGATGACAATAGATACTATTCGAGCTATTATTGAAAGTGGAGGCGCGGTTGTTCTCCCCACCGAGACAGTCTATGGTCTCTTCGCTCAAGCCTTGAACGAAGAAGCAGTTAATCATGTTTATCGTCTAAAACGGCGTCCTAGGGACAAGGCAATGAACTTAAATGTTTCCAGCTTAGAAGAGATGCAATATTTTAGTCAAAATCCACCCAATTTTTTAGAAAAAGTGTATAATAGATTTATGCCTGGTCCCTTAACGATTATATTGAAAGCAAATAAAAACGTTCCTTTTTGGGTTAATTCAGGGCTAAATACTGTTGGTTTTCGCATTCCTAGCCATGAAAAAACCTTACGTTTGATTTCAGAAACTGGCCCTTTAATTGGACCATCTGCCAATATTTCTGGAGAAGAAAGTGGCACAAAGTTCGCCTTTCTGATGACTCAGTTTCCAGAGCAGTTAGCAGGAATAGAAGATGATCAAGCTCTGACAGGTATGGATTCAACTATTTTAGACTTATCCGGACAGAAAGCTCGTATTCTTCGTCAAGGCGCTATTAGTCGTGAGGCAATTGAGACAGCTATTCCTGAAATAAAATTCGAGGACTAAGCCTATGATTCGATCACTAAAACAAACAGATTTATCAGCTATAAGGGCCATTAATGCTGTTTCCTTAGGATATGACGTTTCCTTGGAAAAAACAGAAAGGCAATTTCAACGTTGTTCCAATGCTGGGGGACACTTCTTCCTCGTTTATGAAAATGAGGCAGACCAAGGAGTGCTGGGTTACATCCATGCTCAAGTTTACGAAAGTCTCTATTCTGAAACTGGATTGAATATCCTTGGTTTAGCTGTTTTACCCAATTTTCAAGGACAAGGAATTGGTTCAGCTTTGTTAGAAGCTACCGAGAAGTTAGCTAAAGAAAATGGATATACTTTTATTCGCCTGAATTCAGCCGACCATCGCAAACAAGCCCATCATTTCTACGAACAGCATGGCTATATATCAGATAAGCTGCAGAAGCGTTTTATTAAAACTCTATAAAATAACCATTGAACAGCGCATCTATTTTTATAGAATACCATCATTTATAAAGGAGTACCGCACATGATTTTTGATACAGTTGATTACAAAGACTTTGATAAAGAAGTATGGGATGCAATTAAGGCAGAAGAAGCTCGTCAACAAAATAACATCGAACTGATTGCTTCTGAAAACGTTGTTTCTAAAGCTGTCATGGCTGCCCAAGGATCTATCTTGACCAACAAGTATGCTGAAGGCTATCCGGGCCGTCGCTACTATGGCGGTACCGAGTGCGTAGATGTTGTTGAAAGTTTAGCGATTGAGCGTGCAAAGGAAATCTTTGGTGCTAAGTTTGCTAACGTTCAACCCCACTCAGGAAGTCAAGCCAACTGTGCAGCTTATATGGCTTTGATTGAGCCTGGAGATACTGTTATGGGAATGGATTTGGCTGCAGGTGGACATTTAACTCACGGTGCTTCTGTTAGTTTCTCAGGGCAAACCTATAACTTTGTGGCTTATAATGTTGATGAAGAAACGGGCCTCTTGGATTATGATGCTATTTTGGAGCAAGCGAAAGAAGTTCAGCCAAAATTGATTGTTGCTGGTGCTTCAGCTTATTCCCGTATTATTGATTTTGCTAAATTCCGTAAGATTGCTGATAGTGTAGGAGCAAAATTGATGGTTGACATGGCCCATATTGCTGGTCTTGTGGCAGCAGGGCTTCATCCAAGTCCAATTCCGCATGCACATATCGTTACTACAACAACTCATAAAACTCTACGTGGTCCTCGCGGTGGTTTGATCTTGACAAATGATGAAGAAATCATAAAAAAAATCAATTCAGCCATCTTCCCTGGTATTCAAGGTGGCCCGCTAGAGCACGTCATCGCTGCCAAAGCAGTTGCATTTAAAGAGGTATTGGATCCTTCCTTTAAATATTATGCTCAAAAAGTCATAGATAATAGTAAGGCTATGGCAGAAGTTTTTCTTGCTAATCCGAATTTTAAAGTCATCACAGGTGGAACGGATAACCATCTTTTCCTTGTTGATGTTACCAAAGTTGTTGAAAATGGTAAAGTTGCCCAACATCTTTTGGATGAAGTAAATATTACTCTAAATAAAAACTCAATCCCTTACGAGAAATTATCACCGTTCAAAACCAGCGGCATTCGGATTGGCTCAGCAGCCATCACTGCTCGTGGTTTTGGTATTGAAGAGGCTCGTAAGGTTGCCCACTTAACTATCAAAGCACTTGAAAATGCTGATAATGAAGTAGTTCTTGAGGAAATTCGTCAGGAAGTTCGTGCTTTGACGGAACAATTCCCTCTATACGAAGGTTTATAATGGATATATTTGTAAAAAAAGCCCTAATACATCAATTTAGTTCTGATGATACTGAGCTGGTCCTTGCCGACCAGCTTTTGACTGTTACTCCTAAAATAGAAGAATATTTGCGTAAGAAAATTGAGCGTGTCTTTTCTGATGAAGCTAAGACAGGACAATTTGAAGCAAACCATCCTTTTCTGGATTATTTGAAAGGAGATTTACTAACCAATTCTGTCAAGATTGCAAATCTCTGGAAGGAAGAATTTTCGATCTCTGAAAACCTCAAAACCAATGACCTCATATTCATCACTTTTGAGAAAAATGGTATCGAACATTTTGCATTCTTAAGAATTTCTTTACGTGAAAGTCTGGCTCATGTAGGAGCAGAGAGCGGGAGTCCTATAAAAATTACACAGAATAACTTGCCAGGAGCAGGAACCGCACCAGATGAGGCCTTAATTGTCAATCTTCAGACATACAGGTACCATCTGATTGAGAAACGAATCAAACACAACGGTGCCTTTCTCAATTACTTTTCAGATAATCTTCTGCAGGTCACACCAGCTATTTCCGCTAAAAAATCAATTAAAGCTGTCGAACAAACTGCTCAGAAAATTGCAGATAGTTTTCATCAAGATGATTTCCAATTTCAATCCAAGGTAAAATCAGCTATTTTTAACAATTTGGAAGAAGGTAACGAATTATCACCAGAGAAATTAGCAGATCAGTTGTTCGATACCAACTTAACTGCGCGTCTGAATTTTGTTGATCAGCTGAAAGAAGTCATCCCAGACAAGGTGTCTTTTGATGAGATTGATAAGACCCGCCAGCTCAAAAAGTTTGAAAATCAAAAGTTGTCTTTATCAAATGGCATTGAACTGATTGTACCAAATGCTATCTATGAAGATGCGGAAGCGGTCGAATTTATTCAAAATGATAATGGAACTTATTCCATCCTTATCAAAAATATTGAAGATATAAAGAGTAAGTAAATGAAAAAATTGATAAAAATACTAATGCTTCTTTTACTAATCTTTCTTGGCTATAAATGTTTTCAAACGTATCGTACAGTCAAGCAAGTTATGACTTATCAACCTATGGTTCGAGAAATATTAGCGGAAAATGACACATCAGCCAATGAAGAGCTCATTTTAGCAATGATTTATACAGAAACCAAAGGACGAGAAGTTGATGTCATGCAGTCCAGCGAATCGGCAAGCGGTTCTGCCAATACCATTACAGATAGTAAAGAAAGTATCCGTCAAGGAATAGTCTATCTTACCGAAAAACTACGATTAGCAGAGGAAAAAGGTGTAGGAGTCTGGACCGCTGTACAAGCCTATAATTTCGGTCCTGCCTATATTGATTATATTGCTAAACATGGTGGCGAGCATACTCTTGCCTTAGCAGAAGAATATTCAAAAAACGTGGTGGCACCAAGTCTAGGCAATACTACACAGGAAACCTATACCTACTACCACCCAATCGCCTTGCTGAATGGTGGAAAACTATATGTAAATGGCGGAAACATCTACTATGCACGGCAAGTTCGCTTTAATATGCATTTAATGCGATTCATAAATCTATTTTAAATTGTCTAAAACTCATGAGAAATGAGTTTTTTCTGTTGGAGACATGCTCTTATCTGATAAATGCCTGAAGTGTCGCTCAGCTTTCCTTTGACAACAGGTAGCAGGTGTCTGTATCGGATCAATTTATCATCAGGAGTGATGGTACGAACAGTCTCATTTCCCCTCTCGGAATGTGTATTTGAAACAATCTCATCAAAAATGTAGTATAATAGGAGAATAGGAGACAAAGTGATGAAACGAAATGTGTTGATTACAGGTGCAAGCAGTGGGATTGGTAAAGCGATTGCTTATGCTTTTGCTAAAGATGGTGATAATGTTATCATCACGGGGCGCAGACTTGACAAATTGGAAGCGATTAAACGAGATATTGAAAATAAGTACGGTGTTCAGGTCTATATTTATTCTTTTGATGTGACAGATATAGAGCAGGTTATCCTACATTGTCAGAGTATTTTACAGAAAGTAGGTCAGATTCATATTTTGGTTAACAACGCTGGTCTAGCTCTGGGATTGGATAAGTTCCAAGATTATGATTTGACGGATATGATGGTTATGATCGACACTAATATAAAGGGCTTGCTTGCTGTTACGCATCAGTTATTGCCCCAAATGGTTATGTATAACGATGGACAAATCATCAATATCGGATCAACAGCAGGAATCTATGCCTACGCAGGAGCGGCAGTTTATGCTGCAACAAAGTCAGCTGTAAAAGTCCTATCAGATGGCATTCGCATTGATACAATTGATAAGCAAATTAAGGTCACTACCATACAACCCGGTATTGTAGAAACAGATTTCAGTCAGGTTCGTTTCCATGGTGATAAAGCAAGGGCAGCTACTGTTTATAAGGGAATCGAAGCGCTACAAGCGGAAGATATTGCTAACTGCACTCTATTTGTTGCCAATCAACCCAAGCATGTACAGATTTCAGATATGACTATCATGGCGACGAAGCAGGCTACTGGTTTTACGATTCATAGGGAATAAGGAGGCGAGGACAAGATGAAGAAAAAATATCCTCTGGCATTACTGGGACTCTTTACTCTTATCGTTTTTCCTGCTTGTCACATGGGAAAAGAAAAGACAACAAGAAGTTCATCAAACACTGAACATCAGTCAACTAGTTCAAGTATTTCATCCACTGTACCCAGAGAGTTATCACTACTTTCTATGGATATTGATGCACTAATGCAGGGGAATTATGACAGCATTCTCGGTACTTGGCAGAATAGTAAAGGGGAAACCTTGGTATTTAATAGCAAAGGTTTAGTTGATGAGAATCGTAATCTTTTAGGTCGTGGAAAAATAACGGATGGGATTTTTGAAACTGGCTATGTTGATTCAAGCGTTGGAGAAGTTGACCTTCTTATGATTCCCAAAGGTACCACATTGAGTTCTTCTTTCCTTGCAAGTGGAGTGGCAGCCCCAACAGATGCTTCCCGTGATAGAATTGTGGCCAAAAATGGATTGTTAGGCGCTGATGCAGATGCCTTTTATCGTCTATCGAATTCAGCTAATAGCGGTATAGATCCACTAAAAAATACTGAAACAGGTGTTCAATTAGAGAGTGGTCCCAAAACAGTTGATTACGCAAATAGGATTTTAGGCAAGAACAATTGGAGGGTAACCGAAGGGAATTATACACGAACGGAGTCTATACCTTACAATGTTTTGGAAGGAAACGATAACACCCGTTACACAGTTTATCAAAACGGAGTGATTGTTAATGCTGGTTACCAGATTATCTATCAACCTTAAAATTGTCCTGAAGCGTACAGACATATGTAAATAAAGGGTTTCGGAATTATACATTTAAGATAAGGAGACGGTCTCATGGGCTGTTTCTTTTTAGTTTAGTCTTTATGGCTCTCTCTAGCAGATGAGGAGACACTTTAATATTTGAACTCATCTTGCCATCTATTTTAAGCTAATGCTTGAACTCAAAAAAATATTAGATGGTGTTTATGACTCGTTGATACAAACTGTGTTCACTATATCTTCTGTCGTTTTGATATAAAGTCTCCCTCTATGGCCTTATCATTCAACATATCAAGACAATGAGAATAGAGATGGATTTCGGCAATTAGTCAGCTATTTACAGACGAAAGAGAATAATTTTTCTACTCGATTTCTATTGAGTACAATGAGAGCGTTTTCTAAACGAGTGTAAATTGGACTCAAAGAGACTGGAAAAGGGGCTCAAAAAAGAATAAAATGAAAATAAGAGGTGAGAGAAATGGATAATCGTACCATTGCTGTTATCATAGAGTTATTTGCTAATAAAGAAATGAGTCTTTATGAATTAAGTGTTCAGACAGGAGTTGATAAGGAAAATGTATTGGTTGGCTTACGAGAAGTAAACGAACTTTTAGAGCGAGAAGGATATGAACCCATCTATTTTAAAGGGGGACTATATCAAGTTCCCGAAACACTTTTATCGTACCAGCGAGAGATTTTTGAATGGTTGCGGAGCCACGAGATTTATTTGTCGCAAGAGGAGCGACAAATGCTTCTTTACCTTTATACCTTCATCCGAAAAGAATTTGTTTCCAATAATCATTTTCAAGATTTGTTGGGGGTTAGTCGCAACACTGTTCTAGCTGATATTAAAGCTGTGCGAAATGTTTGCAGTCGCTTTGATATTTTTCTTGCCTATACTCGATCGGACGGCTACCATTTAATCGGACAGGAAGAAAATAAACATCGTCTAGCACTTTATGCAATTAGTAGTTGCTTACGATCTTCCGTTGGGATATGGGCTATGGACTATCTTCTCAGGGCTTGGCAGGAAAAAAATCACATTACAAATCTCAAACAGATTAGTCAGCACCTTTGTCATTTTTACCAGTTGTCAGCCTTGGAAGACCGCCTGGATGAGTTTCTCTATTTCCTTCAATATCTTTCTATCCGCAAAAAACGAGTAGACAAGGATATTACAGACATAGTTTCACCCTTCCCTCAGGATATTGTGCGTGAACTGTGGAGGGGATTAGAGACGCATCAGGAGTTGTCAGAATCTTGGGTTGCTTATCTAACCCATCTATTACAGGGATGTTTAGAGGGACAAATTAGTGGTGAAAATGATTTCTTCCATCGATTAACATTGGAAATTGTTGATGAAATGGAACGTTTGTCTTTGATTGAATTTAAGCATCGCAAGGAGTTAATCCAAGGACTGGAGAGACATTTAATACCGGCCTATGCACGTTTGACATCACGTTTAGTCAATGTAAATGCTTATACCAATGTGGTAAAAAAAGAACACAAGGATTTATTCGAAATTGTTAAGAAGGCTTTACGACCTTTAGAAAATCATTTAGGATTTGATGTTCCAGACAGTGAAGTATCTTACTTCGTTATCCATTTTGGAGGATATATAGAAGCCGCTACAGACCGGTCGTTTCATTATCGAGCCTTGGTGGTCTGTCCTAATGGAGTAAGTTCATCCTTGATTGTGAAAGAGCATCTTAAACAACTTTTTCCTAATATTTGCTTCTCAGACCTACATTCTTTAGCCTATCTTGAAGGAGCCATTGAAGACAACTATGATATGATTTTTTCAACAATTAAGTTGGAGACACAACGTCCTTTTTTCTTAGTTCCTACTCTAATGACTTTGGCACAAAAGCGGGAGCTCTTTCATTTAGTCAGTGAACAATTTGTTAACGCTGGCTATGTTCCTATCGAGATTGAGCGATTGCTTAGCATTATCAGTAGGTACGCCACTGTTCATCGCGAGCCAGCTCTAAAGTATGAACTTGTACAATTTTTAAATGAAAGAATACCTAATGGAAGGGAGAGGAGTCCGATGTTAGCTGAATTGATTACGGTAGACACCTACCGTTACACAGAACAAAAGTTGTCTTGGATGGAAGCTATTTCGTTAGCTGCACAACCTCTGGTTGAGCAGGGAAAAGTCGAAGAACGATATATTGATGCCATGATTGATAAGGTAAAAAATTTAGGACCATTTATTGATTTAGGAAAAGGAGTAGCAATCCCTCATGCACGTCCAGAAGATGGTGTTAAGGAAGTCGGCATGTCTATGCTGAGCCTAAAATATCCCATCCACCTATTAGACGATCCTACTCATGAGATTAGCTTGCTGATTTGCATTGCGGCAGTAGATAATCACACCCATCTGCGAGCTTTGTCACATTTGACAGCTATATTAAGAGAAACAACAACTATTCAACAACTTACTGACTCAAAAGAGTTCATTGAGATTGCAGATTTATTAAAGGAGGAACGGTAAATGTTAAAAATTGGAGCAGCCTGTGGCTCAGGATTGGGATCAAGTTTTATGGTTCAAATGAATATTGAATCAATCTTGCGTGATTTAGGCATAGCAGATGTTGAAGTCGAGCATTATGATATTGGTGGAGCAACAGCACAAGATGCCGATGTATGGATTGTTGGTCGTGACTTGGCAGATTCTGCTAGTCATCTTGGGGATGTTCGTTCGCTCAATAGCATTATTGATATGGATGAACTGAGAGAGCTTGTAACCACCATCTGTCAGGAAAAAGATTTGATTTAAGTGAAAAAATTGTAAAGGAGAAGAGTATGTTAAAGTTTTTAATTGATATTGCAAAGACACCAGCAATTCTAGTTGCCTTGATTGCAGTTTTAGGATTGGGACTTCAAAAGAAGCCCGCATCCGAACTAATTAAAGGTGGCTTGAAGACCTTTGTTGGTTTCCTTGTAGTTGGTGGTGGAGCAACACTTTTACAAACTTCCCTCAATCCATTTGGAACCATGTTTGAACACGCTTTTCATTTACAAGGTGTCGTTCCAAACAACGAAGCTATCGTGGCACTTGCATTGACTGAATACGGGACAGCAACTTCTCTCATTATGCTTCTTGGTATGTTTTTTAATATCTTAATTGCACGCTTTACACGTTTTAAATACATATTTTTGACAGGTCATCATACCCTCTACATGGCCTGTATGATTGCTGTCATCATGACGGTAGCAGGTTTTACATCAGCAGGACTCATTATTATGGGCGGTTTAGCTCTAGGAATTATCATGACCTTGTCACCTGCTTTTGTTCACAAATATATGATTCAATTGACAGGCAATGATAAAGTTGCTCTTGGGCATTTTAGTTCCTTAGGATACTGGCTCAGTGGTTTCATTGGTAGCTTGGTTGGCGATAAGTCAAAATCAACTGAAGACATCAAATTCCCTAAAGGTTTGGCCTTCTTACGTGATTCAACTGTCAGTATCGCTATCTCAATGTCAATTATTTACATTATCGTTGCTCTTTTCGCTGGCGGTGACTGGATTGAAACAACATTGAGTAATGGTACAAACAGTCTTGTTTATGCACTACAATTGGGTGGTACATTCGCCGGCGGTGTATTCGTTATTCTTTCTGGTGTACGGTTAATATTGGCAGAAATTGTACCTGCTTTTAAAGGTATTTCTGAAAAATTGGTACCGAACTCCAAACCAGCTCTTGACTGTCCAATTGTGTATCCATACGCTCCTAATGCAGTATTGATAGGTTTTATTTCTAGTTTTGTCGGTGGCTTGGTCAGTATGGCAGTTATGATTGTAACAGGCAGCGTAGTGATTTTACCAGGAGTGGTGCCACACTTTTTCTGCGGCGCAACAGCAGGTGTTATAGGGAACGCTTCTGGTGGTATTCGTGGTTCTATTGTTGGAGCTTTTGCTCAAGGTATTTTATTGAGTTTTTTACCAGTCTTCTTACTTCCAGTTTTGGGAAATCTCGGCTTTGCAGGTTCCACATTCTCTGATGCAGATTTTGGGCTATCAGGTATTTTCCTTGGTGTTTTAGCCAAAAATGGTGGTATGGCAACAATATCTATTGGTATTTTCGCTGTTCTTGCACTAATGCTAGTACTGACTATTATTTCCAAAAATAAGAAAGAGGTTTAATATGGCAGCAGAGCTAGCGAGGCTACGACAATTTACGGATGAAATTCGTTATCATACAATAGCAACCCTCAACCAGCTTGGATTTGGTCATTATGGCGGCAGTTTATCTATCGTGGAAGTTTTAGCAGTTCTGTATGGTGAAATAATGGATATCACTGTTCAAAACTTTTCATCTCGAGAGCGAGACCATTTTATCCTTTCTAAAGGGCATGCAGGTCCAGCACTCTACAGCGCACTTTATCTGAAAGGGTTCTTTGATCATGATTTTTTGTGGTCGCTCAATCGTAACAGGACTAGTCTACCTTCACATCCTGATCGCAATCTCACTCCCGGGATTGACATGACAACTGGCTCTTTGGGCCAAGGAATGAGTGTGGCCACAGGAGTTGCTTACGGTCAAAAAATTGCCAACTTCCCTTACTATACTTATACATTGGTAGGAGATGGTGAGTTGAATGAGGGACAATGTTGGGAGGCTGCTCAATTTGCAGCTCACCATGAATTATCTCATCTCATTCTATTTGTTGATGACAATAAGAAACAGCTAGATGGTCGTACAGTAGATATCTGTCAAACTTTTGATTTTGTGGAGAAATTTATTTCTTTTGGCTGGGAAGCAGTACGAGTGGATGGCAGTGATATTGTAGCGATTTTAAATGCTATCACAACCGTAAAAACAAGTCGTTCCAACAAACCAAAGTGTATCGTACTTGATACTATCAAAGGACAAGGGGTCCCTCTCCTTGAAAATATGGAAAACAACCACCACCTACGTCTTGCTGGCAATTTACTAATAGATTTAGAGAAAGTTGCGCAGGATTTGGAGAAGGAATTGGAGGGTAGGACATGAGAGAAAGTAGAGAAATGCGTCTAATCTATAGTGATTTCTTAGCTGAGAAATGCAAAGAGAGCGAACAGATCATTGTCTTAGAAGCAGACTTGTCTAGTTCTATGTCCACCAATACATTACAATCTACTTATGGTGGTCGCTATATCAATGTAGGCATTATGGAGCAGGAAATGGTCGGTGTGGCTGCGGGATTATCTGTTTTAGGTTATAAGCCTTATCTACATACCTTTGGACCGTTTGCCAGTCGTCGTGTTTATGATCAAGTATTCTTATCACTTGGTTACGCTAAGCTTGATGCGACTATTATTGGTTCAGATGCTGGAGTATCTGCTGAAATGAATGGTGGCACCCATATGCCATTTGAAGATTTAGGACTGATGCGCCTGATTCCAAATGCTCGAGTTTATGAAGTAAGTGATGACATCCAATTCCGAGCTATCTTGGAGGAAACCTTAGAGATAGGTGGTCTCAAATACATCCGAACTATCCGTAAAAGGCCATTTCCTCTTTATATAGGAGATGAGGACTTCAGTAAGGGCTATACCATCTTACGCAACGGCACAGATGCAACTATAGTCGTTAGCGGTATTATGGTAGAACAGGCTATACTCGCTGCTAACCGTTTAGCAGAAGAAGGAATATCTGTACAAGTGATAGATCTTTTTCGTATTAAACCAATCCACGAAGAAGTAACAAATCTTCTTGTGGGAAAACCTGTCATCACAGCAGAAAATCACAATCGTATCGGCGGTTTAGGCAGTGCAATTTGTGAGCTACTGGCAACAGTTAAAGATACTTTGGTTTACCGTGTTGGCGTTGACGAACGATTCGGACAGGTCGGACAACAAAACTACCTGATGGAAGAATATGGACTAACTGCAAATGCTATTTATAAACAGGTGATAAAAATTATTCAATAGCGATTGTCTAATCATAAAATGAGATAGAACTTATTTCTGTTACTAGACAGAGTTAAGTTCTATTTTCGTTTTTTAGCAATAATTACTAGGAAAATATAGACACAGCTTTCAATGATACGCTATAATGAAACGATAAGAAAAACAACTTGTACTTTTTCCTTATAAAAAATACAGAACAAGATGAAGGTATGCAGTGCAGGTTACAAATGTCCTAATAAGACAATTACTTTTTGACAGTGATTGCAAGTGTTCCAAATAAATATAACATAACCTAACGTCAGGTATTGCTTGTGACGCTAGGTTATATGCTATTATTAGCATAAAGGAGGTGAAAGCTGTGTCAAAATACACGACAGGGGAAATTGCAAAACTTTGTGAAGTGACAGTCAGAACAGTTCAATATTATGATACCCGTGGTATTCTTGTTCCGAGTGAATTGACAGAAGGTGGACGAAGGCTCTACTCTGAAGATGATGTAAAGCGTATGAAAATTATCTGCTTTCTTCGTGAACTAGGACTTTCTCTGGACTCAATCGGACAGATTCTTTCTGAGGAAGATCCCGGTAGCATTATCTCTCTACTTTTAAATCAGCAGGAAGCTATATTGAAGAGAGAGGTTATCGAGCGGGAGGAGAAGCTACATAAAATTTCCGAACTGAAGACCAGACTTAAAAATGTGAGTGAATTTTCCATCGAATTTATTGGTGACATAGCATATACTATGACAAACAGGAAGAAACTGAGGAATCTCCGCCTCATTATGATAGTTGGTGCGCTACCACTCGGTATTCTACAGTGGGCATCAATTATCTTATGGTTCACAAAGGGAATCTGGTGGCTATTCCTTGTCTGGGTTATTGTTGTGGTTCCATATATCATTTGGTTTTGCCGTTGGTATTTCAAAAAGATGGCTTATATCTGTCCGCAATGTCATACAGTTTTTCAGCCAACCATTAAGGAAGGACTATGGGCCAAGCATACCTATACCACACGAAAACTCACTTGTTCATCTTGTAACCATCACGGTTTCTGCGTGGAGATTGCTGCCGAATCACAAGAAGAGATAGGATGACACATAATGAAAAGATACAATAAAATTCAGATGATGAAGTATCTGATATGGACATTTCTTCTTGCATACGCCATACAGATAGGTGCCTCGTTTATTTATAATAATGGTAATACCATATTTGCTCAACTAATCATTACAGGAATGATGTTTGTTCCTACAATTGGTGCGCTAATTTCAGGAGTCAAGTTAGGCGATATGGGCTGGAGGGTGCAGTTTCGGAAGAACCTTCGATTCATTATGATAGCATGGTTTGCTCCAATCGTCCTAGTAACGCTCGGAGCTTGCTTATACTTCATGATTTTTCCTACGCATTTTGATATAAGTGGAAAATATCTGGTAGTAACTGGAGGCGTAGAGGCTATTAAGCAGATGGAGTCGCTAGGTATTTCTTATCCCCTATATATCATAATGAGCTTCATCAGTAGCATTACTTATGCACCATTCGTCAATATGGTTATAGCACTAGGCGAAGAGATTGGATGGCGTGGATTTTTATATCCTCAATTAAAAGCCAAATTAGGGAGAAGAATGGGATGGATTATAGGGGGTATCATTTGGGGAATGTGGCATTGGCCTCTCATTTGGCTAGTTGGTTATGAATATGGAGCGGCTACAGCAAATCAAAATGGGTATATTGGTTTTCCTATTGTTGGTATGCTTCTCTTTTGTGCCATCACGGTTGGATGGGGAATTCTGCACGATTGGCTGTATGAAAAAAGCGAAAGTATATGGATACCATCACTTTTCCACGGTGCAATCAATGCAGTAGCAGCTCTACCTTTGTCCGTTTGTCTTACTAATACTGGCTCTGCACGATTACTAGGACCTGCACCGATGGGCATGCTTGCAGCTTTGCCATTTTTACTAGTCGCAATAGTGCTGTTGCTTCGCCAAAAGAACTCTTAGGAAACACATACAAATGCGTTGATTCTCAAAAAAGGTTCCCCCTTAGCACCATCGAGACACAGCTAAGGGGGATTTTATGTCAAATTTATTGTCAAAAATAAAAGAAAAACCTTGTAGACATTATTTCACAAGGCTTCTCGAATAGTTTATATTATTCCCACTCAACAGTTGCGGGTGGTTTACTTGTAATATCGTAGACGATGCGGTTGACGTGTTCAACTTCATTTACGATACGGACGGAGATTTTTTGAAGGACATCCCATGGAAGTTTAGCAAAGTCAGCGGTCATACCATCAACGGAAGTAATAGCACGAATGGCGATAGTGTAATCGTAGGTACGACCATCTCCCATAACTCCTACAGAGCGTACACCAGTATTAACCGTAAAATACTGCCAAACATCGCGATCTAGACCAGCTTTTGCGATTTCTTCGCGCAAGATTGCATCAGACTCACGAACTGTCTGAAGTTTTTCCTCGGTAATTTCACCCATAACACGGATAGCAAGACCTGGTCCTGGGAATGGCTGGCGCCAAACAACCTCATCCGGCATACCAAGAGCAGTACCAAGTGCTCTCACCTCATCTTTGAAAAGGGTATTCAATGGTTCGATCAATTTGAACTGCATGTCTTCTGGTAAACCACCAACATTGTGATGGGACTTAATAGTTTCAGCCGTATCTGTACCAGATTCAATGATGTCTGTATAGAGAGTGCCTTGAGCTAAGAATTCGACATCCGTCAGCTTGCTTGCCTCATCATCAAAAACGTAAACAAATTCATTTCCGATGATTTTACGCTTCTTCTCAGGATCAGACACACCTGCAAGTAAATCTAAGAAACGCTTAGCAGCGTCAACGCGAATAATATTGAGACCAAACTTGCCGCCTAGCATCTCCATAACCTGATCCCCTTCATTCTTACGAAGTAGGCCATGATCAACAAAGATACAGGTCAACTGGTCTCCGATAGCACGTTGAAGAAGGACACCAACGACAGAAGAGTCTACTCCACCAGATAAACCAAGCAAGACTTTCTTATCTCCAACTGTTTGACGGATTTTTTCAATTTCTGTTTCAATAAAATTTTCCATCGTCCAGTCACCTTTAGCGCCACAGATAGCAAAAGCAAAGTTTTTTAAGATGTCATTCCCATAAACAGAATGACGAACCTCAGGGTGGAATTGGATACCGTAAATATGACGTTCTGTATTTTCAATGGCCGCATAAGGGCAGTCAGCAGATAAACCAACTAAGTGGAAGTCTGTAGGAATCTCTGTCACAGCATCACCATGACTCATGAGAACTAGTTGCTTCTCAGGAGTGCCGGCAAACAGTTTTGATTCAGCTTCTAGCTGCAAGTTGGATTGACCATACTCACGATTACCAGCTTCACCGGCAGGCACAACCTTGCCACCTAATTTATGAGTAATCAATTGCATTCCGTAGCAAATTCCTAAAATTGGAATCCCCAATTCAAAAATTGCCGGGTCAATATCAAAAGCATTTTCTGCGTAAACAGAGTTCGGGCCACCAGATAGAACGATACCGATTGGATTGATTGTACGAACTTCTTCAGCAGTAATAGTATGATTTTTCAATTCTGAAAAGACACCAAATTCACGAATGCGACGTGAAATGAGCTGATTGTACTGGCTACCATAATCCAGAACAATGATTTTTTGAACATCTTGTTTTGTCATGTTTTACCCCTTTATTTTGAATAAAATTCAAATATCGTTACTCATTCTACCATAAAAACGAACATTTTCCAAACCATATTTGTTAAATATCTGTTTTCCAAACTATGAGTGATTTTCTTAAATTGAGTGTTCGTATTTTTCTCAGTTTTACACTGTTTATTTTAGTTCTTTTACTCACATTGTTTGTCTAGCAATCTTTTCCAAATAGAAACCAGTCTAGATTAGTCAAACGTCTTTATTTTTGGTAAACTAGAAGCTAGAAAGGCTAGACAAATGAAAGCAGCATACATCACTATTCACGATAAGATAAAAGATCAAATTGACGGTGGAACTTGGAAAATTGGACAACGTTTACCGAGCGAGCGCGACTTAGCAGAAGAATTTGGTGTTTCTAGAATGACCCTTCGCCAAGGTATTACCCTGCTTGTTGAAGAAGGAATCTTGCAACGAAAAGTCGGATCCGGTACCTATGTAGCAAATACGAGGGTGCAGGAAAAGATGCGGGGCACGACCTCATTTACCGAAATTGTCCAGCTTCAAGGGAAAATACCGACGAGCAAACTCTTGTCGTATGTCCGAACCAAGCCAACAGATAAAGAGATAGAACAACTAGGGTTAGGAAAGGGTGAATATATAGTGCGGATGGAGCGTGTTCGCTACGCAGATAATATTCCCGTAGTGTACGAGGTGGCCTGTATTCCTGAACGGTTGATAAAACATGTTCCAAAAGAAGAAGTAACCAACCATTTTTTTCAAACTTTAACAAAGAATGGTTACCGGATTGGTACCAGCAAGCAGACAATTTTTGCTCGATTGGCAAATGAAAAGGTCGCTCAGTACCTACAAATTGCCAAGAACCAAGCGATTCTTGCCCTGAAACAGGTCTCCTATCTGGAAGATGGTCAAGCATTTGAGTTTGTAAATAGCCAATATGTAGGCGAACGTTTTGAGTTTTATTTGGAAAATAATTAACGTAATAATAATTATGTAAAAACAATACAATTTGCCATTTTACTATTCTTTTCTGTAGCGAATATTTGTTTTTCACTGTTTACTTGTGAAAGGAAGAACTTCTGTTAAAAGGATTGTGCCATTTCTTATTTATTAAAGACAGATTTTTTGATATAATAGAACTTATGGAAATTGAGAAAACCAATCGAATGAATGCCTTATTTGAATTTTATGCTGCCTTGCTAACCGACAAACAGATGAATTATATTGAGCTCTACTATGCAGATGATTATAGTCTAGCGGAGATTGCAGAAGAATTTCAGGTAAGTCGTCAAGCAGTCTACGATAATATTAAGAGAACAGAAAAATTGCTAGAAGACTACGAAATGAAATTGCACATGTATTCTGATTATGTCGTTCGCAGTCAGGTGTTTGATGACATTCTTAATACCTATCCCAATGATACGTATTTGAAGGAAAAAATCACCATTCTAAATAGTATTGACAATAGAGAGTAAAAGGAGAAAATATGGCTTTTGAGAGCTTAACAGAACGCTTACAGAATGTATTTAAAAATTTGCGCCGTAAGGGAAAAATTGCAGAGAGTGATATTCAAGAGGCTACCAAAGAGATTCGTCTGGCATTATTAGAGGCCGACGTTGCTCTGCCTGTTGTAAAGGATTTTATCAAAAAAGTTCGTGAGCGTGCGATTGGACACGAAGTCATTGAAACATTGAACCCAGCCCAACAAATCATCAAGATTGTTGATGAAGAATTAACAGCTATTTTGGGGGCTGAAACATCAGAAATTATCAAATCACCCAAAATTCCAACCATCATCATGATGGCTGGTTTGCAAGGTGCTGGTAAAACGACCTTTACAGGAAAATTAGCTAACAAACTCAAACAGGAAGAAAATGCACGTCCATTGCTAATTGCTGCTGATATTTATCGTCCAGCAGCCATTGACCAGTTAAAAACGCTCGGTCAACAAATTGACGTTCCTGTCTTTGAGCTTGGAAACCAAGTTCCTGCTCTTGAAATTGTTCGTCAAGGTTTGGAACAAGCTAAGAGCAATCACAATGACTATGTTCTGATTGATACGGCTGGTCGTCTCCAAATTGATCAGGCTCTCATGACTGAACTAAAAGAAATCAAAGAGTTTGCTCAGCCAAATGAAATCCTTTTGGTTGTGGATGCTATGATTGGTCAAGAAGCTGCTAATGTTGCGCGTGAGTTTAATAATCAGCTGGCTATTACCGGTGTTATCTTGACTAAGATTGATGGGGATACCCGTGGCGGTGCAGCCTTATCTGTTCGCCATATTACTGGTCAGCCAATCAAATTTACTGGTACAGGCGAGAAAATTACTGACATCGAAACCTTCCATCCAGACCGTATGTCATCACGTATCCTTGGTATGGGAGATATGCTGACCTTAATTGAAAAGGCTAGCAAAGAATACGATGAGAAAAAATCATTGGAACTTGCTGAGAAAATGCGAGAAAATACCTTTGATTTCAATGATTTTATTGACCAGTTGGATCAGGTTCAAAATATGGGACCTATGGAAGAACTTTTAAAGATGCTTCCTGGTATGGCTGGCAATCCTGCCTTGGCAAATCTTAAAGTGGATGAAAAGCAAATTGCCCGTAAGCGTGCGATTGTATCCTCTATGACACCAGAAGAACGGGAAAATCCAGATTTATTGACACCTAGCCGTCGTCGTCGTATTGCTAATGGCTCAGGAAACAGCTTTGTAGAAGTCAATAAGTTTATCAAAGACTTCAATCAGGCTAAGACTATGATGCAAGGTGTCATGTCTGGTGATATGAATAAAATGATGAAACAGATGGGAATCAATCCTAATAATCTCCCTAAAAATATGCCTAATATGAATGGTATGGATATGTCAGCCCTTGAGGGAATGATGGGAGGAGCTGATATGCCAGACATGAGTCAATTGATGGGGAATTCTGATATGCCTGATATGTCTCAAATGTTTGGCGGAGGTCTGAAGGGAAAAATAGGACAATTTGCCATGAAACAAGCCATGAAGCGCCAAGCTAATAAAATTAAAAAAGCAAAAAAGAAGAGAAAATAATGTACTGCACCCCAAAAGTTAGACACAAAATCTAACGATTGGGGTGCTTTTCTTATGAAATTAAACGCTAACGATAAAATTGAAATCTATTATCACTTAAAACAATTAGGTTGGACTTGGCCACAAACTCAGCCAAAGATTTAATGTGACTAAGGTTCATCTACAATACTTGGTTCGACTGATTGACAAACATGGTTTGGACTGTGCCCAAAAAGGGAAAAATAACTACTATTCACCAGAGCTGAAAGAGGAAATCATAAATGAAGTCCTACTAAGAGGCCGTTCTCAACTAGACGTTTCACTGGATTATGCACTACCAAATATAGGGACACTGCCTAATTGGATAGCGCAATACAAGAAAAACGGGTATACTATTCTTGAAAAACCTAGAGGAAGGATACCTAAAATGGGACGTAAACCAAAGAAAACTTGGGAAGAAATGACAGAGCTGGAGCGACTTCAGGAAGAAAATGAACGTCTACGAACTGAGGTGGCCTATCTAAAAAAGTTGAGGGAACTGCGCCTCAGGGACGAAGCCTTAGCGAGAGAAAGGCAGAAACAATTAGAGAAATGGTTGAGGGAGGATTCCGACTAGATATCCTCCTAACAACAGCTCAATTAGCCCTGTTCAATACAGAACTAAATCCTTTCAATAATATTTCTTGTCCAACTTTTTGGGGTCAGTACATAAATCTCTTCTTTTTTAAGATATCCTATCTCATGATTGCAATATATTTTTCAAAAATGAAAAGTAGAAGTAGCTGAAAAGTTATTTTAATGTTTTAGCCCTTTAATAAATGTCCATTTTAATGGACAAACTAGAAAATGTCCGTTTTAATGGACAAATCAGAAAATGTCTGATAAAATGGACATATATAGAAGAATGGAGGACATCTGATGAATTATATAGCCATTATCGGTGATATTATCAACTCAAAACAGACTTCAAATCGTTCTACCGTTCAAGAACGCTTAAAAAATGTGTTAAAAGTAATCAACTTTTCTTATTCTCGTGAATTTGCCTCTCCATTTACTATTACAAAGGGAGATGAGTTTCAGGCACTCTGCAAACCAAATCCTTACATCTTTCTTATGATTGATCGAATACAAATAGCTTTTCGAGGGGAGCTAGAGATTCGCTTTGGAATTGGCCTGGGAGGTATTTTAACAACGATTGACCCTCGACAAAGTATCGGAGCAGATGGTCCAGCTTACTGGGAAGCACGCAAAGCGATTGAATTTATCCATGATAATAATGACTATGGTACTAGTCAGCTAGCATTTTCGTCCGAATACAAGCAAATTGACCGCGTTATCAATCCTTTATTGACTTCCAGCGATTTCATAAGAGCAGCTTGGAACTCTTCCCAGGCGGAATTGTTTGAAACCTTATTGACCAATAACATTTACCAGGAAGATTTTAAGCAAAAACAAATCGCTGAAAAGATGAAACTGAGCCCAAGTGCTTTTACTAAACGTTTAAAATCAAGTGGGATAAAAATCTATCTGCGAAACCGCCAAACTGTTATGAATCTAATCTTGCAACTAAGCCAAAAAGAGGGGTAAGCTCATGAATTATTCTATTATATCTAGCTATTTAATCCAAGAACCAGTTCTAGTTGCTCTTCTTATCGCACACTTTTTGAGTGATTTCACATTGCAAAGCCAAAGGCTAGCAGATGCGAAAAAAAGAGAATTTACTGCCTTCGCTATCCATCTATTGCTTGTCGCCTTTCCTCTTTTTATTTTAACAATCCTCACACCAAATCAAAATGGAGATCTATTTTTCCAAATTTGGCTAAGTCACGCTGCGATTGATTACCTCAAGTATTTCCTCAACAAACATCATTGGATAAAATCATCTTGGGAGCCTGTAGCTTTCTTATTGGATCAGTTTTTGCATATTAGCTGCATTTTCATTCTTTATCAAACGATAGGGGTAAATGTAGCTACGCATTCTTTTTGGAACTCTAGCGCTTTCTTGCTTGTCCGAATCCTCTTCATCATCTTACTTACCAAGCCTGTCAACATTATTTTCAAGCTATTTTTCAGTAAATATCAGGTTCAGGTGGAAGAAGTGGAAGCTAATCAATCAACAATTAGCGGTGCAGGAGCCTTGATAGGGCAATTAGAACGCTTGATTATGGGAATTTTTTTGCTTCTTGGACAATTTACTGCTATCGGTCTTGTCTTCACAGCAAAATCCATTGCACGTTACGATAAAATTTCAAAGAACCAAGCATTTGCTGAGTATTATCTAATCGGCTCTTTGTTTAGCATTATTAGTGTTTTGATTGTTTATGGTTTATTGATACTTTAAAAAAATTACATAATATATATTATGTAATTTTTTATAAAAATAGAAAAGAGTCTTTATATGATGATTTCATCAGAGGATATTTTTTAAGTCAGAAAAACTTCATTGACTAACATTTTAGAAAACCAACTACCCCAAGCCAATCCATTTGTCCTGAAAATTTTCAAGATGGACTGATCTGGAAATAAGCTGCCTATCAAATGCTATAATGATTTGCCAACAAAAACCAACTTACTGGTCGTTGTTCCTATGACAATTTACAAGAAAAAATACTACAAAGAAAACTATTCAGCAACTGATGGGAACATTATATTTTAACAGTAGATAAAATAACCATTCTAGAACGCTCAAACAAATAATAACATCTGGGTCACAAGACCGCTGACAATCTGCTTAGAAGCATTTTAAAATCAGATTCTAGAAGTATACAAATAACTTGAAACCTGAAAAGACATATAACCCAATTCTAGGTTATTACACGAGCTTAGAATGTTAATTCTTTGACATTACTTTTACTGATAGTAAAACTAAAAATTTATGAACAATTGACCTAACATGGTTTAAACCTTTGATAATACTGGAATAGAAGCATAAAGTACATTCTTCAAAAAATGTACTTTATTTTTATTTTGTACTTTATTTTAAACACTAATAAAGTACAGTATTGGATGAGGAGATTGTAGCTTGGTTAGAGATTCAATTGTACAAAATGAAGTAGAAAATATTAGGAAGTTAGTGAGTTCAAATGTACATTTTTTAAGATAATATTGTGTAGATTTTAGAGGAGTACCGTAGTGATATAGTCTATATGTTTTTACTGCGTTAGTGGTATAATAAGAAGTGTATAATGTTATGAAATGAGGTAACAAATGGATACTAGTTTTGAAGATGAAATACTTTCTTTAATTAAAATGCAACGAGAAGGAAGTTACTGGGATTATAAAGAAAAATATCATTCTAACAATGCAAAGTTTGTTCATGATATTATTTGTTTAGCAAATAATTTAGTTAATAGAGATGCATACCTAATATTTGGTGTTGCAGATGATGGAGAAATAAAAGGTATTTCTCATGACGAAAATAGAAAGAGCCAAGCTGACATTGTCGATATGCTTAGAAATCAAAAGTTTGCTGGCGGTATCTCTCCTTTTGTTAAACTAGAAACTATTCAGATTGAAGATAATGAAATTGATGTTTTAGTTATATACAACTCAAAACAAGTTCCTTATTATCTTGAAGAACAATTCACCCGAGATAAATCAAAAATATTACCAGGAGTTATTTATACTAGAAGACAAGATAGCAATACTCCAATTAGTAGCATCGCTTCTTCTCATGAAGTTGAATTATTATGGCGTAAAAGATTTGGGCTAGATCTCTTACCTTTTGATAAATTAAGCAGTTATATAAAAGATAGGAGCTCTTGGGAAAATAATTCAAACGGAAAATACTATAAGTTGTTTCCTGAATTTACATTTGAAGAAGACAATGATTCTGAAGATCGTAATCGAGATGTATTTTATGCTCATACACAAATGAATTCAAATCATTATTTTAAAAAATATCAATTTAAATACCATCAAACGATATTGTATGAGGATGAAATGATTGTTATGGATTCAGGAAGATATATGACTTCCATACCTAAGTGGGAATTCTTAGATAATGCTCGCATTACAAAAGATTCCTTATCGTATAGATACTTTACTCGTGACTCAATTGAATGGGATATACATGAATTTTTATTTGATTCAGATAACCATGAGGCTGCGATTTCAAAGAGACGATTTTTAGAAGTTATTTTAGTTTTTGAAAATGATTTTGAAAGAGAAAAATTCAATAGATTTCTAAGAGAAAATTTATCCTCTAAAGATTTGCAATTCATTCAGAAACCCCAAATTTCATCAGATGATGAACGATTATCTCAGATTAACAATCATGACATTAAAGTGGGTAGATTTTTAAACAAGAAGTTGCAAGAGTATAGAGCAGTCTATATTTAGAGAATTAAGCAGTAGGAGCAATAATGGCTGATAGATTCGAAAAGTTTTTTACAGATACATTAAATAAGGTACTTGAAGAACAAATAAGTACGTTAACTAATCAAGAAGAAATTGATAATTTTTTAGAGAAATACGAAAAGGCTGACCTTTCAGATTTATATCAAACAATGCTTATTGACGTTTCGGATCAAATGGTGGATGATGCTAAAACGATAATGCATGAGAATTCACTATTTTTTAGAAATGAAGAAACAGAAATACTTGCACGAATAAATCAAGAATGGTCTAGTGCTTTTGTGACTTCTGAAGCTATGTATATGATGGTCTTAGAAGCTGTAAGAGATTATTCTGAATTTGTAAATGAATTAGACGCTGAGGAAAAAGAGAAGTCAATTCAGACATATACTGCCTTAAAATATATCCACGGAAGAGGGCTTCAACAATTTTTAGAGATTATTACGTTAATGAAGAATGGTTTTGCTGATGGTGCCTATGCTAGATGGCGCTCACTTTATGAATTAAATATTATTGCATCATTTATCTCAAAATATGGAGAAAAAGTAGCAGAGTCCTTTATTTCTTCCCGCAATTCAGAAGACAGGTATGATTGGGCTAAAGCATGTGGTGAATTTGATTCTAAACAGAAATTTATTCGTTTTGATGATATAAAGAATAAAGCAAGTTTTCCTGCAAATTTGTGGCAACATCAATATCAATTAGCCAATGAAGTTATACATCCCTCATCTCAAGGCACCTTTAATAGACTTGGTACAATCGGAAACGAGGAGGTCATTACTGTCGGGCGCACAGATTTTGGTTTAACGACTCCAGGTGAACATTCGGCTATTACTTTAGCACAACTTACAACCCTATTTTTAACTTTATACCCTTCCAGTGATGCATTGTTGGCGGCTAATATGATAAATAAGTGGGTTGAAGTAGTGAGAGAGTATTATTTTAAGACACATGATAATATATTTCCTGATGAACCAAAACTATGGGGAGAAAATTGCACTCCTTCCTAAAGGAATAAGTTTAGAAGTGTGTATTCTAAATATAATAAGAAATAAATAGAGACTATAATTGAGACGTTACAAAATACTTTAGTCATAAGCAAAAATAAAATTCAAATGTACATTTTTCCAAAATCTACTTTAAAAAAATTTTTAGTTTTCCGTTTAATTATGTACATTTTACTCGAAATGGGGAATATTGAGAAATCCGGTTTCCCGTCATTATAAGTCCTAGTTTTGTACATTTTTAGTGAAAGCGGTGAAAAAAATTTTTTGGTTATATGTAAATTACTTTTACTGATAGTAATTTACTCACAAACATCTTTCCGAAAAACTATAATTTTCTTGAAACTTATATAGACTTATGCTATACTACCAATAAGTAAAAAATCAGGAGAAAATTATGCGACGTGAGTTGTTATTAGAGAAAATTGAGCAATTAAAAGCCATCATGCCTTGGTATGTGCTGGAGTATTATCAATCTAAGCTAACTGTTCCTTACAGCTTTACAACTTTATACGAATACTTGAAAGAATATCGACGTTTCTTTGAATGGTTGCAAGATTCTGCCTTGGTGTCTGCTAGACAGATTGCTGACATCCCATTGGAGGCGCTTGAACATCTGACAAAGAAAGATATGGAGGCCTTTATTCTTTATCTACGAGAGCGCCCTTTATTAAATGCTAACACCACGCAGAATGGCGTGTCGCAGACCACCATTAACCGTACTCTGTCGGCGCTTTCTAGTCTCTTCAAGTATTTGACTGAAGAGGTGGAGAATGAGCAAGGAGAACCCTACTTCTACCGCAATGTTATGAAAAAGGTATCCACCAAGAAAAAGAAAGAAACCTTAGCAGCACGGGCAGAAAACATCAAGCAAAAGCTCTTTTTAGGTGATGAGACCATGGAATTCCTGGACTATGTAGAAAATGAATATCAAGCTAAATTATCCAAACGAGCCCTCTCTTCTTTTCAAAAAAATAAAGAAAGAGACTTAGCAATTCTAGCCCTTCTGTTAGCATCTGGTGTCCGTTTATCCGAGGCTGTCAATTTAGACCTCCGTGATGTTAATATCAAAATGATGATGATTGAAGTTACGCGTAAAGGTGGCAAGCGCGACTCAGTAAATGTAGCCGGTTTTGCCAAGCCCTATTTGGAGAATTATATGAGTATCCGTCAGCAACGCTACAAGGCTGAAAAAGCAGATACCGCCTTCTTTCTATCGGAATACCGTGGGCTTCCTAATCGTATCGACGCTTCTTCTATTGAAAAAATGGTAGCCAAATACTCCGCAGATTTTAAAATACGTGTGACTCCCCATAAGCTCCGACACACGCTTGCAACACGCCTTTATGATGCCACAAAGTCACAAGTTCTTGTTAGTCATCAATTAGGTCATGCCAATACTCAGGTTACAGACCTCTATACTCACATTGTCAATGATGAACAGAAAAATGCTTTGGATAAATTATAATTTTGCATAAAATAAATTATGTAAAAAAGTTTATAAAGAAAAACTTTCTGTTTACAAATTCCTTGAAAAAGAAAACATGCTGCTTATTAGCCTATAAAATAAAAAATCGAACAAATTGGACAAGTTTAGCAAACTAATTTGTTCGATTTTTATTTTTTAGACTATCGAATTAACTACATCAATTCCTTCAACTTTTCTTGATTGACAGTTGGATATTTATCTAAAAAAGTAGAGATAGTCTGTAAAACAGCTGGAATGTGACCTGCTTGATCATTTTCAACCTGTAAGACCAATAATGGCTCATGCAGACTCATTCGCAACAATAACCAGCCTTCGCCATAAGGAGCAGTCAAATCAAAGCGTACTCCTTCTTCGTTTTCTGGGTTAAAAGTAAAACCTTCAAACTGAGTTTGACGAAGAGCAGCGATTACCTGCTCACCAAGTTTGCGGTAATCTGGTGATTCTAACTTAAATCGAACCTCCTGAGTTTCTACAGGTTGCTTAAGCTGGGCAATCAAATCGTCCAAAGACTGCCCTTGCGCTTGGAGCTTTGGCAATAACATGAGAATTTTTGCTGCGACATAGGTACCGTCATCAAGAAAATAATTTTCTTTGAATGCTGCATGTCCAGAAGTCTCGATCGCCAACTGACAGTCGATACCAGCCTTATTCGTTTCAAGGGCTTTATTGATGACATTGCGGTAGCCTGAAATATAGCGGATTTGCTTGCCGCCAAGACCTTCAATAAACACTTTTAGGTGTTCGGTTGTTGGAGAGTTTGTCACAATACTAGTCCCCGGGTGTTCAGCTAGAATAATCTGACTGAGAACAGCAATCAGGTTGTTGCGGTTGAGAATGGAGCCAGACTTGGTTACAAGAGCTGCACGGTCAACATCTGTATCAAAAATAATGCCCAAATCTGCTCCCTGTTTCAAGACAGCCTGGCGAATGCTTTCCATTGCCTCTTTATTATCAGGATTTGGAATGTGATTCGGGAAGGTTCCATCTGGATCAAGAAATTGCGACCCTGTCGTGTCTGCTCCTAGTTCTGCTAAAACTTTTCCCGCAAAGAATCCTCCAGCTCCATTTCCAGCATCAACAATAATATTCAAACCGCTTAATGGTTTTTCCTGCCCCTTGCATGCCTGACGGATTTTTGTGACTAGATCTTGAGCGTAAGGTGTCATCAAATCTGCTTGAGTCACACTTCCCAAGCGTGAACTCGGCAAGTCTTCATAATGCGAGAGGATAAAGTCAATATCATCGTGTTCTGCTCCGCCATTTGCTGAAAAAATCTTAATACCATTAAAATAATACGGCAGGTGACTGGCGGTAATCATCACACCAGCATGACACTTGAACTGCGGATACTGAGTACTCATGAAGAGAGCGGGTGTAGTGGCAATGCCAAAATCAATCATCTGAATTCCAAGGCGAACAGCTTCTTCCGTAAAAGTTGATACTAAATCAGGGCCACTTAAACGACTGTCCCGACCAATACCTATTGTCAGTTGACCTTGCTGGTAGGTTTGGGCTAATTCGGGATCCTGAATCAACCAATGAATGAGACCACGGACAATATTTTGGGTCGCTTGAGTTGTTAGATTGACAGCGTATTCATCAGTTGCAATAGCAATTCCTCGAATATCTGACCCATTCTGTAAAACATGATGTGACATAGTTTCCTCCTAAATCAAACTAGATTGAGTATAACATATTTTAAAAACGTTTTCAAAAAAGAGGAGAAATAGGCTAGTCTCTCCGCTTATTGATAACTACCTCTGTTCCAATTTCCACTTGGCTTTCTATCCGCATATCCAACTCTAATTGTGTCAGAACCCGCTTGGTCAAGTAAAGTCCGAAGCCAGTCGCTTTCTGATGTTCACGCCCGTTATAACCTGTAAATCCCTCGTCGCACAGTCTTGGGATGTCTTCAGGTAATATGCCAATTCCTGTATCTTTGATTGAAATTCCTTGATTTAAGATGACTGTCACACTGCCCCCTGACTTGCTGTACTTGAGAGCATTGTCAATAATCTGTGAAAGAGCAAAGCTCAACCACTTTCTATCCGTTTTCAACATCCATGTACCATCTATGCTCACAGTTATTTCCTTTTGTAAAAACTGATTGCGGTATTTTTTGACTACATCAATCACTACTTCTCTCACTTCTATTTGCTCAAAACGAAAATCACTATTATGATTGGTTAATTTGAGATAGTTAAGAAGATTCCCCATATAATTGTCCAGACGCATAAGCTGGTAATTGACATCTTGCTGCTTTAAATTCCTGGTCTGGCTCATCAAGGACAGAGCTGCTAAGGGGACTTTCATCTGATGGGACCACATTTTAACCATAGCTTGTAGATCTTCTTCTCTGGACTTGTATTCCAAAAGTTGTTCACGTGTAGCTTGTTTTTCCAACTCAATTAAATGCAGATAGGTCAAATCTATTGGTTTGTTGAGCAAGGGCAGGTCCTTTTCATCCACATAATCCTCTAGGGCTTTCATGCGTTTGTAAAATTTCCAATATAGCCCAATTGTCAAGATGATAAGGAGTGTCACAGACAACATCAGAGCATGTCCCAAAAATTCTACAGGTAGGCGATAGAGGAAAAAAAGTAAAATAAAACTACCTGCCAAAACTACGTAAGAAAAATACAAGCTCCGGTATTCTCGAATAAATGCAATCATCATTTGACAATATACCCCACACCACGAACCGTATGAATACGGTTAAAACCTAATTCACTGACTTTTTTACGCAGTCGGGTCATATTGACATTGAGCGTATTTTGATCAATAAATTCCTCATTTTCCCAGAGCTTTTCCAGTAAGTCCTCCTTACGAACGATTTGTCCCTGCTGATGTAACAGGGTCGTTAAAATCTTGGTTTCTGTTGGAGAGAGATGAACCTTATCCGATTCATTGGAAAAATAGCCATCCAAGCTCAAGAGGTAATGATCAAGCTCTAGCTGCATTGTTTTATTGAATTGATTGACTCGACGAAGAAAGGCTCCAATTTTGGCATCCAAAATGCCTAATGAAAAAGGTTTAGACACAAAATCATCACCGCCCATATTCATAGCCATTACAGCATTCATCTCATCATCACTGGAGGAAATGAAAATAATTGGCATGGTCATAGTCTTACGAATTTCAGTCGTCCAATAAAACCCATTGTAATATGGTAGGTTAATATCCATCAGAATCAAGTTTGGCTGGAGTTCTGCTACTTCCTGACTAACTGCTCGAAAATTTTGTACACTCTCAACTCGATAAGATTTCCCCAAATGCTGTGTCAAGAGCTGCACAATCATTTCGTCATCTTCTACAATATAAATCGTTTCTTTCTTCATAGCTTTATTTTATCAAAGTTTCCGCCTTTCTTCTAGTATAAAAAGACTGGAGGTGATCCCAGTCTTACTTCCTTATAGTGATCAACAACCTAAGAAACAATGGTTGATTTGACTACTATGTGTCAATTATTTTCAACCCAAACTTCCAGTCTAGTACAATCACTAATCACTTCTCGGCTCTACTCCTACCGCTCAATAATCCGGTAATACGTTCTACTGGTCCATTTATAAATGATAAAGTAGATGAAAGCAATAAAGATTAGAGTGACCCCACTGGCAGTGTAGATTACGGTGGAGGAGGTTCCTCCAAACATCAGTAACATTTGTCTGAGCATAACCAGTGAAACGAGGAAATGTAGAGTAGCCATAGCCAGTGGCATAAAGAAGACCAACAGTATTTGCGAATTGATGGTTTTCTTGACAGATTGCTGACTCATGCCCACTTCCTGCAAGATCTTATAGGATTTTTTATCTTCGTATCCTTCAGAATACTGCTTGTAGTAAATAATCAAAGCCGCACCAAGAAGGAAACTAATCCCTAACAAGAAACCTGTAAAAAGGAAGCCCCCGGTAAAGCCTAACATTGTGTTTTGAAAATCTGCTTTCTGGATGATCGTACCGATTCTTTCACCAGTTGAATCAGAAAGTATGAACATATTTCCTATCATTTCACCGATACTCTCTACCTGTTCTTGGGTCAAATCCATGAAAACCCGATAGTTCAAGCTTGTGGGATACCCTTTAGGGTGATTCGCTTCATAATAATCACGAATATTTAATAGAGCCTTATCATCACTCACTATAATGACTGCACGATTGATAGTATTGACACTATCTGGAAAGGTCGCCTTATCCAGACTAATCACATTTTCAAGAGTTTTATCACCTATGGATAGTGTTTTTAAAGGATATTTTTTACCTGGTTGGAAAAAGGCGACTTGATTGGCTGCCAATGTTGGCAACTTATTTCCCAATCCTCTAAAGTCATCTTGTGTTATAAAGCAAACATAAAACATCTTTGTAAAATCAGGACTGGATACAGTTTCAGAATTGATGACAAGTTTTTCCCCGCTATCATATTGGATAGCAGCACCATAGGTCAAATAGGTCAGATGATCCTCTACTCTTTCTCCTGGAAAATGGCTAAGTACCACATCCTGCAAGGTTTGCTTACCTGTTTGGCGATCCGAAGTACGGAGGGAAATAGAGGATTCCTTTGGATAAAGAGTGTTTACAATACCTGAAGTACCGGCATAGAGTGAACTCGTTGTAGCAATGGTTACAAAAGCCATCACCGCTAAAAGAGTGATATTAGCAAGACCTGTCGCATGTTGCTTCATACGAAAAATCATCTGTGAAGTCGTCACGAAATGTTCTGGGGTGTAAAAATAACCTTTATTTTTTCTGCGTGCTTTTAAATACCAAGCTATAAAACTAATGTAGAAAAGATAGGTACCGGCAATGACACAAAGCGCAGCTATAAAGAAGCGATAGATAACCCCAACACCCTGTACTTTAGAAGATAATGAGAGATAATACCCTATTCCCAGAGCTAAGACTCCCAAAACTGCCAAAAGAATATTTCCCCTAGGCTCCTTCTCTCCTTTCTCACTAGCTCTAAAGAGAATGAGAGGGCTGGTCTTGCTGATATTCCGAATAGCAAGTAATTCTAAGAAGAGGAAAATACCCGCAAAAAGAAGAGCAGTCATGACAAAGGCTAGCGGAGCAATACTAAAATGTAAATCAGTATATTTTAGCAAATTAACAAAGATCAAATAAAGAACATTGGAAAAGATACTACTAAAGATAGATCCAATCAGAACAATGATTAAGAAGATCATGATGAGCTCTAGGCTAGCAATCAATGAAACTTTTTTCTTATTCATTCCCAACATATTGTAAAGACCAAATTCTCTGGCTCGTTGCTTCATAAGGAAATTAAAACTATAAATTTCCATAATCAGTGAGAAAATAGTCAAAACGACTAAACCAAGTCCGAGGGCAATACCACCAGTTTTCATGGATTCCATGACAGGACTCAACATGAGTAGAAACATAGAACAAATGATGGTATATAGGACTAAACTAGCTAGAACAAAGGGAGCAAATACACTAATGGATTTGCGGATATTTTGCTGAGCAAGTTTGAAATAAAACATCTACTCACCTCCTAGCAGGGCAGACATATTGAGTGAGATTTCCCTTGAAAAATCTTGATTGTTCTTACCCGCCTTATAGAGCTGATGGAAAATGCGCCCATCTTTGATAAATAGAACTCGCTTGGCATGACTGGCAGCATTGGCTGAGTGAGTGACCATAAGGATAGTCTGCCCACCTTCATTGATCTGTTCAAAGAGACTGAGTAAGTCTTCTGAATTGCGGTAATCTAAGGCAGCAGTTGGCTCATCAGCTAGGACGATCTGCGGCTGGGTAATCAGGCTTCGTGCAATAGCCACGCGCTGCTTTTGCCCACCCGATAGCTCAAAAGGACGTTTTTTTAACAAATCTTGAATACGAAGTTTTGGAGCTAGTGCCACCAATCGTTTGTCCATTTCTTTGTGACTCTCACGCGCCAACACCAAAGGTAGAAAGATATTGTCTTGAACGGATAGAGTGTCCAAAAGATTAAAATCTTGGAATACAAAACCTAGATTGCGCAAGCGAAAATCTGCTAACTTCCCCTCTTTGATTTTCGTAATGTCCTGATTGTTCAAGATGACCGACCCCCTAGTTGGCTTGTCCAAAGTCGCCAAAATATTGAGCAAGGTCGTTTTACCTGATCCACTTTCACCCATAATGGCGATAAACTCGCCTTCTTCTACCTTAAAATCCACATCTTGAAGGGCACGTGTCTCCTCTTTTGAAAAACGTGTGCGGTAGATTTTTTCTAAATGATTGATTTCTAATAACATACTTACTTATACTCTTTCGAACAACAACCTAGCAACATTTTGAAACATTGGCAAAGCGTGTTTATACACAACTTGTTTATCTCAATTCTAGATTTGCTAGCCGTATTCAATTCCTTTCTTTTATTTTTTCTTACTTCTTTTTTCCTGATAAGCAATAGTGGTCAGAACTACAATTTCTGCTATAGATACCATAACGATTCTATCGCTCTAATCTTTTAAATAATTTTGACTATCAACTTCATCTAGCACTTTTTGGTAATCAATACGATCTGACTCGGCAACTCTACTCGCAAGTTCCACTTTATAATAGTGTCCCTGAATACCGATTACCCACTGGTCACTACTTGTCACGTAGAGGTTATTAAGGGAAACTGTTTCTTTTACTCTTCCTTTCTCTTTGACAACAGGCCACTCCATAAATCTGGTTTCTGCTGTCCGAATAGAATCTCCCTTTACTCTTTGTTTGGTAATAGCATAGTTTTTGCCCTTGTAATGGAAGATTTGGTATGTCTCATTAAAACTAATTCCAGCCGAGGATGAGGAGCAAGCAGTAAAGATAAAACTGCTTATAGCGATCAGGCCTAGTATCTTCTTTTTCATATTCCCTCCATTTAGTATGCCATAAATCGAATGGTTTGCAAATCTTGAGAAATATCTTTTAGAAACTCAATCTGTTTCATCATTGCTACTTTTTCCTTCTCAGTAAAGTCTTGCTTTTGCTCTTGTTTTACTCGTAAAAATTTGAATAACATAGTTCATTCCTCTCTTTCCTTAATGTTTGATTTTATTATAAACTTTTTAGAAACTCCTATTCTTACAATTCTAATTCACAAACTTACAGCTTTGTAAGGGAAGCAAAAAAGACACTGCCAAGTGTCTTTGGGTATCTTATTTTACTTCACCAATGAAGGCAATCATATCGTCAAGTACTTCTTTGCTATCTGTTACAAGTAAATAGGCATCATTGCCTTGCAATCCTGCAAAAGCATCTGGCATACGTTTTATTGCTTTTAGTTTATCGGTGTAGCGATTACGAAGCTCATCAACTGGGTGGACATAATTGGTTGTATCGCGACGGGTTACCACCAGACAATATTGCGGTGCAAAATGACGTTCTTCAACGGCACCCCCAGTCACTACATTGGCATAATCACGGAAAAGATCAATCGAATGAGCATAATTATATGCTTCTACTGTGAAACCACCAGCTATACGATTGTTATACTCAATTGCAATGTAGTCATTATCATCTTTAAAAAACTCAATGTGAAAAAAGCGTTCTTTCATTCCGAAAGTCTTCATAATGGCCCTACCATAGGCTACCAACCTTGGATCCAATTCCTTTTCGATATAATAAGCGTTATCTTTTTTACTTTGCAACAATTCAAAAGGTGTATGAACATAGGTTAGACTTGTTTCAAAAACGATATTTCCTTTGCTATCAACCAAACCATCATAGGTCGTAATCATACTTGAATTGACAAATTTCTCGAAGAAATAGATTGTCTGGCCATCCCAAGTAGCCCTAAAAGTTTCCAAATCAGCTTTTTGAGTTAATTTGAAAGTCCCTGATGCCCCTACGCCATTATCAGGTTTAGCAATCATTGGAAAGCCGATTTTTTTCACAGCTTTCTCAATATCTTTTTCGGTCTTGATAACCATTCCCGGTACAACTGGTACTCCAGCTTTTGTGAAGTATTTCTTCATCTCAGATTTGAGTTTTGTCTTTTTAAGATGATTAGGTTTGGCGCCAAAGATATGAAACTGTTCGCGAAGACTGGCATCCAATTCTAGCCAATATTCATTGTGTGATTCAACACGATCAATTGGACCATGTTTATATATCAAAAAGGCAGCAGCTCGTTTCACTTCATCTAAATTTTCAAGATTTTCAACACGAAAATATTCTGTTAGGGCATTGCGGAGCTCCTCAGAAAGTTGGTCGTACGGCTCTTGACCAATACCGAGAACCGTAACTCCTTCCTTCTTAGATAGCTCGATCGTAAAGGGCTGAAAATTTTCTGGATAAAAAGGGGAAATGACAAGATAATTCATAATGAGTCTCCTTTCTTACAAACCTAGTGTGTGAAGAAAGAAAGGCATTTGCTTTCTCCACCAAGCCCAATCATGGGCTACGTCTGTTCCCCATGTATCAAACCAAGCTGGAATATTCTTCTCTTCAAAAGCACGTTTAAGATGATAAAATGATTCTAAGCCATCTCGCTCCCAATCTCCCAAACCAGTGCAGACAATAATATCCGCCCGGCGATAATGATCAATAAACCAACCATCATTTTGATTCCAAATATAGTCTATCGGAGAATTTTGGTAGACAACATCGTCGTGACCATAGTCCTGATTATGATTAAAATACCGTACATCATAGATTCCCGATAGCGCAATCACCTTATTGAAAACATCTGGATGCTGAAGGAAAAAATTAAGCGCGTGATAGGCTCCCATGGAACAACCAGTTGCCATCATCCCATCAAACCAACCGCTTTTGTGTTTAATGAAAGGAATAGCCTCTTCAATTACATAGTGTTCATAGGCACGGTGTGCCTGAGCCTTATCATGAATAGATTTCCAATCAGCTAGCCAGCTTTCTTTATCATAGCTAGTAAGTGTGAAAAATTGCACATGCCCTGCTTCTATCGAGCCGCGACAGGCTTCAATCATACCAAAATCAGCATATTCATCGTAGGAACCACCTGATGAAGCAAAAACAACAACTGGAATTCCTGCATGACCATAACGATTGACATGCATCTCACGACCAAGATTTCCTGACCAGTGGCTTAAAAATTCTACATGCATAGCTTGTTACCTTCTTTCTACCATTTTTCACTTAAAAAACGCAAACATTCTGGCAAATAAGCTGCCCAAGCTTCTTCATTATGAACAGCTCCAGAAATAACTTCCAATTTTAAATGATCCAGTTTAGCACCACCTGCTACCAATTGACGATAGTAGGTCAGAGATGAATTGATATAGGCCTGTTTGATATTTCCAGCCATTAGGGTCTTATCTGTATCATCTGCTTCTTCTGTACCGACATAGATGTAGATACGTTGGTCTGGATCAAGTTGTTTCCGCTCAATATAGCGATCAAATGCAGCTTGGTGAAGCCAGTTTGCGGATGAGAAAACACCCAGACAGCCAATCTTATCTTGATACGCTAATCCCATAAATTGGGTAATATTGCCTCCGAGAGATGAACCAATCATGGCCGTATGTTCCTTGTCTGACTTAGTACGATAGTATCGGTCAATGAATGGCTTCACGACATCCATGATAAACTCTGCATATAAGGTTCCTTTGCCACCAAATTGAATACCAGGAATCCCCATCTCACTAAATTTCCATGCTGCGTACTCATGCATCCTCTCTGCACCATCATTATCAATCGCAACAACAATCATTTTAGTAATATCAGGATTTCTCTTAATTGCTGGAATAATCTTCCAAGAATGCCCTGAAAAAGCTTCCTTGCTATAGAGGACATTTTGTCCATCATGGAAATAAACAACTGGATAACTCATTTCCTTATCCTCTTCATATCCTTTGGGTAACAATACTCGCACACGGCGTTTTCTTCCTGTAAAAGGGACGGTTAAGTCATGTGACTTTACATCTAGGTAAAAATAAGACTTATTCATATACAATCCTTTTCTCGGTGTTATTCTAAGTATTATATCATAGTTTTTGCGGAATATTCAGAAAATTTAGTTATTCGTTCGTAATTTTCGGATTTTACGAACAAAATTCTCTAGTCACATAGCTCCTCTTCATAGATATGGCGGTAGGATTCAATCTCTTTCTTCTCCTGATTGGTCAGATCTTCAAAAATATCCAATACAATCCTTCCCCTATCTCATCGCCAAGTAGCTACCAGTCGTCCCTTGTAAAAGACTGTCGGTTTTATAATACCAGTCAGGGTATAAATTTTCCGAATATAGCTAGGATCAAAGAAAGGGTTGGCCTTTTTTTCATAACCGAGCAAAAGTTGATCAAAACTGGCAGAGTCATAACCACCCGTGAAAACGGGTGGCTTGTACACCGGCTATAAGCCGTTTTCCTCCAGTGACGCCTAAAGGCGTTCGCTGAACTTCGTTCAGGTTAGTGCTTTTATTACTTGACTAATGCCCGTAACAACGGGCTTTTATCGTGTTCTGAATCCGCCATCCGAAAACGGATCTTCATATTCTTTCACACTCAATTTATCAAGTGTAATGTCGTCTTTCTCCTGTTTGCGAATGTACTTCGCAACAGTTTTTTCATTTAATCCGACTGTACTGACGTAGTAACCCCTTGCCCAAAACTTTCGATTTCCATACTTATACTTTATATTTGCATAGATGACGGAAAATATCAATCAAGTCTTGTCTTATTTTGTAGTAGATAGATTTTCTACTATACTTAGGTATGAAAACTATATGATATTTGCACATCCATTTAGTATGTGATAAACTGTAACTGGTTTTAGCCATTTCTTTTTCCTCCTTATCTAACCTGAACAATTAGATTATATCAGGAAAAAGAAATGGAAACTCAAAGCCTTGTCAGCCACCGGCATAGCTGGTGGTTTTCTTGTTTTTCTCTACGGGAAAAACTGGCTCGAAGCCATAATAAAAGACACCCGAAGGTGTCCTTAAATCAGTATATTTTTTCTTTAAAACTAGTTATCCATTGCCTTGGTATCATTGTCAAAACATGAATAAAACCGCAAACTTAGATGTCAATTATTAGACAAGTGTGTGAAGTTCTCATCTGACAGGAAAAGGTTTCAACCAATATCAGTAAGTCAAAAATTCTTCTAAGTCCTTGAGGGAACGCTCTGCTATTGCCTCATAGCGCTCTTTCTTATCACGAATACGAGGTCCATCTAACTCCTTGATAATGCCAAAATTAACATTCATAGGCTGGAAGTGTTTGCTTTCGGTATGGGTGATATAGAAAGGCAGGGCCCCAATAGCTGTGGTTTGGGGGAAGATGACAGGTTCTTCACCTAGGAAACGACGGACAGCATTGATACCAGCTACTAAGCCAGAAGCCGCAGATTCAACATAGCCCTCTACTCCGGTCATTTGACCAGCAAAAAAGAGATTTGGGTTCTTACGAGTCGCAAAGGTCTGATTCAATAAATTTGGTGAATCCATATAAGAATTGCGGTGCATAACACCGTAACGAACAAATTCTGCATTTTCAAGTCCTGGAATCATCTGAAAGACCCGCTTTTGCTCACCCCATTTAAGGTGAGTTTGGAAACCAACGATATTGTAGAGACTGCCAGCAGCATTATCCTGACGGAGCTGGACAACAGCATACGGTGTTTTATATTCCCCATCACGCGGCCCCTTATAATCTTCTGGATATTCTAGGCCAACCGGTTTCATTGGTCCATAAAGCATGGTTTTAATTCCTCGCTTAGCCATAACTTCAATCGGCATACAACCTTCAAAGTATTTTTCTTTTTCAAAGGAGTTAAGTGGTGCTTCTTCGGCGGAAATCAAGGCTTCATAAAAGGCGGTGAACTGTTCCTTGTTCATCGGTGCATTGAGATAAGCAGCTTCTCCCTTATCGTAGCGAGATTTGAGATAAACCAAATCCATGTTAATAGTTGAGCTATCAACAATCGGAGCTGCTGCGTCGTAGAAATAAAAGCCTTCACCACCATTGAGAGCATGAATTTTTTCCGCCAAAGCATCTGAAGTCAATGGACCTGTTGCAATCACCGTAATAGCCTCTTTAGGAATATCCGTAATTTCTTCACGAATTACCTCAATCAGTGGATGATTGTAAATTTCATCTGTGACAGCTTGCGAAAAATTTTCCCTGTCCATAGCCATAGCACCACCAGCGGGCACACGGTGAGCTTCGCCAGCTCGCATAATCAGCGAATCTAAACGGCGCATTTCTTCCTTGAGGAGACCGACCGCATTGGTCAAGCTATCACCACGAAAAGAATTGGAACAAACCAGCTCCGCAAACTTATCTGTCTTATGCTGGGGAGTCGATTTGCTCCCACGCATTTCGTATAATTTCACAGGAATGCCCCGCTTGGCAATCTGGTAAGCAGCTTCAGAACCGGCTAAACCAGCTCCAATAACATTGATATATTTTGCAGTTGATTGAGACAATAGACTAATACCTCTAGTCAGATACTCTCTGACTACTGTCTGGGACAATTACTTAGTGAAAATGAAATGTAGACACAATTCAGCGGCACACTATCAAATCCCCATAGGGTAACCCCAAAACAGAACCTTTCTTTATGTAATACTTATCCAGTATACCAAAAATTGTCTGAAAATAAAAAGAACTACTTTATTTGAAATGAAAGCAGTTCTTTGAGAGTTTGTAACTTACCAGCTCTGTCCTCTCTTAACAAATGAGTTGGCTTTCAGACACTTTTTTATACCAGTAAGCACTTTTCTTTGGATAACGCTCCTGCGTTTCAAAATCAACATAGAAAAGACCATAACGCTTCTCATATCCATTAGACCACGAGAAAACATCCATAAGAGACCAAATGAAGTATCCTTTGACATTCGCACCATCCGCAATCGCATCAGAAATAATTTCAAGATGTTTCTTCACATAATCAATACGACCGTCATCATAGACCGTGCCATCTACAAATTCATCCTTATATCCGAGACCATTCTCAGTGATGTAGATTTTTTTATAGTTTGGATAGTCTGTTTTGACACGCATGATCTGGTCGTACAAACCTTGTGGATAGATAATCCAATCCCAGTCTGTTTTAGGGATATTTAGAGGTGCTTCTCGACGGCCTACTCCCTTAATTTGATATTTAGAACTGCCTTTTTCACCCTTACCATTATGAATAATTTCTGTTTCTCCATCAAAGGCACGCATCCAATCACTCATATAGTAATTGATGCCTAAAAAATCATTAAGATCTTTAGCTGCTTCCAAAATTGCAAAATCTTCATCTCGAAGGTCTAACTCACCACCGTTCATTGCTAAAATATGATGAACACCTTCCATAGTTTTTTCAGAATAATGCCCCAAGTAGGTTGCATCTAAAATAAACTTATTATGGATAATATCTTCTAGTTCTGCTGCACGGACATCACCTGAACTTTCAGGATCATAGGGATATTTAGTTGGTAGAGCATGCACCACACCGATTTCTCCTGCATACCCCTTATCTTTATAAAGCTTAACAGCACGAGCATGTGATACCATCATGTTATGGTGAGATTGGAAAACCTTAGCCAAATCATATTGAATACCCGGAGGGAATTTTCCGACAAGGTATTGCCCATCACCAATTGGACCGATTTCATTGAAAGTTGTCCAGTAATTAACTTCTGGAAATTCTTCAAAGCA
This sequence comes from Streptococcus ruminantium, assembly GCF_003609975.1. Classification (NCBI taxonomy): domain Bacteria; kingdom Bacillati; phylum Bacillota; class Bacilli; order Lactobacillales; family Streptococcaceae; genus Streptococcus; species Streptococcus ruminantium. The sequence goes on along the minus strand of NZ_AP018400.1, from coordinate 999,322 downwards.
AAAGGCTGCGTAATTCACAAAGTGGTCAATATTGTCACGGTTCAAGAAGTCACCGTTTGAATGCAGGGCTTCTGGGGTGTCAAAATGGTGCAGTGTGACGAATGGCTCCACCCCACGTTTATGGCATTCCGCAAAAAGATTGTGATAGTATGCAACACCTTTTGGATTGACCTCGCCAAACCCAGTTGGAAAAATGCGTGACCAAGCAATTGAAATCCGAATGCCATTGACACCAAACTCTTCTGCTAATTTTAAATCAACTGGATAACGGTTATAAAAATCGCTTGCTGGCTCTGCTGTGTACCAATAATTTTCCTCTAGGTATTTATCCCAGGCAACCGGTCCCTTACCATCTGTTTTTGTTGCACCTTCTGCTTGGTAAGCAGCTGTCGCTCCACCGAAAATAAAGTCTTTTGGTAATGTTTTTGTCATTATAAACCTCTTCTAACATTAGTCAATTGAAAGAAAATAGAAGATTGAGTTCCCCCAACCTTCCATTTTGTTTTATTTAATTTTCCATTTGTTGTTTAACAAATTCGAGTGATCCCTGTCCATCACGGGTCAAACCAATGTATTGAGCGCCTTCAGTCTTAGCCAATTTAATACCAAGTTTATCCGTTTCGACCTTGATATCCTCATAGTTAGATGCAACCTGAGGAGCAAGAATAACCAATTGATACTGTGGTAAAATTTCACGGTGAGCACCGTAGCTTCCAGCAGCAGCAGTTACTGGAGCGCCATACTCTTTTGCAGCCTTGTTCAAAGCATTAGCAAGGAGACCGCTGGTACCCCCACCCGCACAAAGGACGAGGACATTGGTTTGCTCAGTGAGTTCTGTTTCGGATGTTTTTTCTGTCACACCAGCTTTTTCAAGAATAGCGTCTGCTTTAGCTGTATTAAAGTTTGCAGCAACTTTTTCTTTTAAGCTATCGTTGGTTTTTCCAGCAATTTCTTCTGCTAAAATTTGATCATCATACACTTTCAAGAATGGGTAGTAGATGGCAACGTCAACAACAATAAGCAAGGCTGCAAGAACAAATGATAGGGCTGCAAACTGGGTTCCCATAACAATACCCAAAGGCCCTGGAGTAGGCCAAGGAAGGTTTACTGAGAAACTGTTCATGCCCAAGGTATCTACAAAGAATTTGAAGATCCAAACATTTACAATTGGTGTCAAGATAAATGGCACAAAGAAAATCGGGTTCAGAACGAGTGGCGCACCAAACAAAATTGGTTCGTTAACACCGAAGAAAGTAGGAACTACTGAGGCACGCCCAATCGCCTGATTGCGTTTTGATTTTGTCAACCACATGAACATGAATGGCACTACCAAGGTAGCTCCAGTACCACCCATGGTAACGATAAACATTTGTGTCCCTGAAGTCAAAACTTTATCAGCATGTTGACCTGCTTGAAATAATTGTAAGTTGGTTTCAATGTTTGCATAAGTAATAGCAGCAATCGCTGGCTCAACAATTGATGGACCATGGATACCAACAAACCAGAAGAGAGCATAGGCTCCAAAGATAATAGTAATACCTAGATAACCATCTGCAGCCGTAAAGAGTGGTGCAAGAAGCGTACCGATAGCTTCAGCAACACTTGTCCCAATGGTATTACGGACAAGTAAATCTAAACCATAAAGAGCAAAGATTGAGAAAGAGAATGGGAACAAATCCTTGAAGACTTGAGAGATGTTCGGTGGCACCTCTGCTGGCATACGGATGGTGACATTGTTTTTAACACAAATTTTGTAAATCGTAACTGTAATAAAAGCCGCAAGAAAGGCAGATAACAGCCCCTTAGTACCTAGGAATCCATTAGCAAAGCCCCCCTCAATCGAGTCTGAAGCCAACAATAAGAAGCCTGTAATAGAAGCCAACATGGTGGACATGTAGTTGATTTGATTTGTGCTTTCCATACCACGGTTAACAGAGTCTGTCAATGACTTGGCTGTTGTTCCAGCCACAAGCAAAGCAACAACTCCCATGGTGTAGTTGTAAGGCTTCATCAACAGAGCAACAACTTCATTACTCCAAGTAAATCCAAAAATATTTGGAACAAAAGCAATCAAAAGGAAAATACTAGAGAAAAGAATGACAGGCATGCTGGCAATAAAACCATCACGAATAGCGCGAAGATAAATATTCCGAGAAATTTTCTCAAATAACGGTTTTTGTTTTTCTAAGGCATTGATCAAAGTATTCATTATAAATTACCCCTTCTGTATAGTTCAATCATGTGGCTCATCATATCTTTTAAGAGCAATGTTGTCATGAGATGATCTTGACCGTGCATCAATGTGACACTAAAAGCTAAATCTTCCCTCGCTGCTTCTTTTTGTAATAGACTGGTTTGGGCATTATGGGCTTCAACAATACATGTATTTGCTGCTTGAACGAGTGCCTCAGCTTTGGAAAAATCCCCTTCCTGCGCAGCAGTCAAAGCATTCATAAGCTTTGACCTAGCATCTCCTGCGTAAGACACAATCTCAAAGCCCAGTAACGTCATTTCTTCCCTATTCATAATATGGACCTCCTCTATTTTTTATAGTGATACTCAATAAACATCAAATTCAAAAAATCTCTCTACAAGGAGTAGGTGTTTTTAGTCAACAAGTTTTTATATTTGATTTATGTGGAGCGAAACTTATAACAAACGTTGAATATGCAATACAATATAAAAACGCTCACTATCATTAACTGGCTCTCTCACCAGATTTCTAATCATCTCAAAAATATGATCCCCTATCTGATAGGCCTTAGGATTATGTAGCTTGATATAGCTCTCTAAGGTAGTGATGGAATCATTTGATTGTTCGGGACGATCTAAGTAATTTAAAAAATAAGATAGATGAATCATAAAGCGATCGTAAAAGTTACTATTTTCTTTCGTTCTCTTTATACCGTTGTCAAAAAGGGTTCGCTCAACTTCTGTCATTATCTTTTTGCTGATGTCGTATTCTTCAGTTGTATGATAGATTGTTTCTCCTTTGGCATTGATAAGATGTAGGGCAATTCTTCCAATTTCGTCATCTGGAAAATCTTCTGACAACTTATCACGAAATAGCTGCAAAGCTTCTCGTGCCATCTGATATTCTAGTTGATATTCAGATGATATATCTGGTAACCTGCTCTCCTGATAAGTATTTTTCAATAGGGCTTGATAAGAACAGTAAATATGATCGGTTAATGTCACATATAGGTACTCTTGAACAGGATAATGATAAGTAGATACTAGGTGGCTAATGACAGCGTAAGTTATAGAGATAAAATCAAGAGGAATATCTTTTAACAAGGTTAAAAAATTTTCCTTGGCTTCATCATTTTTCAATGAAAAAATATTTTCTATTTTATCTTTGGCAATGAGATCTCCTTTTTTCTTCTGAAAGGTTATTCCTAATCCCATCACAACTGCCTGTTCGCCACTTTCATTTTTTACCAGAGCGGCATTATTATTTAGCGGCTGTATAATTCTAAACATACTTCCCTCCTACATTTATGAAGCAAAAAAGACTACAAACAAACCGAGAATGCACTATTCTCTAATCCATTTGCAGTCTTGCCTAATCGAATTAGTTACAATCCACCTTATTCTTACTAATTAAACTCATTATAGCACATTCTTGGAAAATGTAAACCCTTACTTAAAGAAAAATGATGATTTTTCCATCCAAGAAGTTGCGGTTTTGGACAAAACAGCATCCAGTCCTTCAATGTTTTCACGTCCAGTTGTCCGCAACCATTCACGTGCTGCCTCTTCTCCTTGTTCAATATATACTGGAACAACTCCTGCCCAAGTTGCACGTCCACACAAGACACCGTTGAATTTGGCTCCAGATTCATGGGCGAATACTAGTGTATCTTGGAAGAGCTTAGCAGATACTCCTGCGCTGAGATAAATATATGGTAGCTGAGTTGCTTCTTCTTGTTGACGGAAATATTCGGCAGCCTCTTCTTTCGTATAGGCAACCTCCCCATCTCCAAAGCCTTCTACAAAATTCATATTGACAGGAACTTCCACTTTCAGGACATCAACACCAAAACGCTCAGAAGAGAAAACTTTCATTGCACCATTTACCTTATGAGGCTTTACCTTGGCAAATTCTAGGCTTGCATTATCTGCAATGGTTTCATCATAGCTTAAGATTTCTAGGAAAAAAGGAAGCCCCTCAGCTTGACACTCCGCACCAATGCGTTCAATGTAAGCATGTTTCTGGAGGTTAACATAAGAATCTCCATCCACATCATAGTAGAGTAAAAACTTGATGGCATCTGCTCCTTCCTCTTTTAAGCGTTTGACAGACCATTCTACCAAACAATCTGGAAGACGGCTAGTTGAATTTGTATCGTACCCTGTTTTTTCATAGGCTAACAGCAATCCGCATTCTTTATCGCGAACAAGAGAGGCAGGAAGTCCAAACTCAGGATCCAAAAGAATGGAGGAAGAATAGTGTGTCAATTCTTCAGAAACAAGCGCCTTCAAATCTTCTATTTGTTCTGTGGTTGGCTCCTCAGCTTGGTACTTAGCCATCATCTTTTTAAGAGCGCCACGTTGGTCAAAGGCTAAGGCAGAGATAACGCCCATTTCATCGCTTACCTTATCCATCCGTTTTCTTTTATCAGTTGATACTATCATCATTAAACCTCCGTTACTGTAATTTGAGACAATAAAGACTCCGAGTTACTTGTATTAACATAGCCTGTTTGTTCTTCTTGAGCATTCAGCATCCCCAGAACATTCGCATTCTTTAATAATTCAACATCCGATGAGTTGTGTACTAAACTCGCTGCAATTCCAGCTACAGTGGAATCTCCTGATCCTACTGGATTCACGACACGAATTTTAGGTATTTTGACTTGGTAAAATGTATCATTGTGCTTGGCAAAAGCACCTTGTGCTCCTAAGGAAACAATTATCCATTCAATTCCCTCAAACAGCTTTTCTGATAAAACTGTTTTCAATTGTTCAATATTGTTGGTTACCTCTGTTCCAATGAGTTGAGAAAGTTCTTCGATATTAGGCTTAATGACCACTGGTTTACTAGCACTTGTCAGTACTTTTTTCAGTGATTCACCTGAACAATCCAAAACCACTTTTACATTATATCTCTGACAAATCTCCATCACCTTTACGTAAAAATGAACAGGCAATCCTTTAGGTAGGCTTCCAGAGATAACCACAAGCTCAGCATTATTTTTTAATAAAGTTTCCAAGTGGTGAATGAAATTTAAGGATTCATGCCCGTGAATAGTTGGCCCTTGTTCCAACAGTTCAGTCTGCTGACCACCGTGGAGGATAGCAATACAATTTCGAGTCTCACCTTCAATCTCAACGAATGAATGTTCGATACCTTTTATTGTTAAATCTTGCTTTAAATAATTTCCTAGTTGCCCACCAACAAATCCTGTTGCTACTACCTCTCCGCCAATTTGATGAAGAACACGAGTCACATTGAGTCCCTTGCCACCAGCAGTTTTTCGGACTTTTTCTACTCTATTTACCCTATCAAAATGAAATGAATCTAGGTGATAAGAAATATCAACAGACGGATTCAAGGTAATCGTTACTATCATAAGCCCCTCCTAATCATGATATTCCCCACGATTCCATTTTTCAAGAAACTCATTGAAAAATTCTGGATGAGCTTGCTCCTGATTGGCTGTTTCTACAGCTGTAATTTTTTCAATTAAGCGTTTGTTTTCCTCGGTCGGTTTGTATTCTGCCTTAATAAAAGCTTCTATAATATCGCACATGAGCAATTGACCTGTAATTTTGCCGCCAAAACCGATAACATTCGCATTCAATTCTTCCTTAGCATATAAGGCAGAAGTCATATCACGAACAAGTGCAGAACGTACACCCGGAACTTTATTTACAGCATTGTTGATTCCTACGCCAGTTCCACAGATACAGATCCCCAAATCTGCTTGCCCACTGGCAACAGCTTCACCAACTTTTTTACCATAGATTGGATAATGGGTACGAACATTGTCATATGTTCCAAAATCTAATACCTCATACCCTTGATTCTTCAAATAATCTACAACAGCTATTTTTTCATAAGTGACAATATGGTCGCATCCGATTGCAATTTTCATATCATTAGGCTCCTTTATTCTAAACTATTAGCACATTTTATTTAACATATCGACACGAATTTGGTGGCGACCACCATCATACTTCCCTTCAACAAATCCCCTAACGATATTTTTAGCAATACCCGCTCCGACAATCTCACTCCCGATGGTGATTATGCGAGCATTATTATGTCCTCTTGTCATATAGGCTGAGCGTTCATCAGAAACCTCTGCAGCAATCATACCTTTTACCTTTGTTGCTGTCATAAATGGTCCAACTCCGTAAGCATCAATTACGATTCCCAGATTTTCTTGATTTTTGTTGACTTCTGCAACGACAGCAAGTGTTGTGTCTACAAAATCACTTCCATCACTGACATCTTTAAAGTCATATGTTTTTTCAGCTAAATACTGCTTAATGACTTCCTTTAGTTGAGCACCTGCTGGATCAGCACCGATAATAATTGTCATAACGTATCTCCTAACATAATAGAAAGTTAATTGATTTTACATTTTTTAAAAGCGTTTTCACTTTTTATGTTTAAATTATATAGCTAATCAAACAGAAAGTCAACTGTTTTGTGCAAAAAATGTTATTTTTTTAAAAAAACAAAACAAAAAGCCAACATTTGATATATTGGCATTCCAATCTAGTCTGATTCGTTAATGACTTCAATGTAGTTTTCAAGCAATTGGTGGTTTTCATCACCAGTTTTTACATCTGTGATGATGGCTGTTACATCCTTCAAATCACAAAATACTGTAAAATCATCTTTTCCGATTTTTGAGGAATCAAGCAATAAATATTTTTCAACAGAATGTTTGATTGCTAAATCCTGAGTATAGGCTTCTGCTAGAGTGGATGTCATGACATCTCTTCCTTTGAGCCCATTTCCTGAAAAGAAGATTTTGCTGAATCGCATTTTTTCTAAGCTTGTATTTGTGATTTCTCCCACAAACGATTCCGTCACTTGTCTGTATTCTCCACCGAGTAGAAAAACATGAAAATCATCCGTTTTCTTTTGAGAAAGAATTGTAAAGACCGGCATACAGTTGGTAATGACTGTCAGATGTGTATTCCTTATAGCTTCTGCTAAGAAAGCAACCGTTGTCCCTGGACCTAGAAATACGGTATCACCATCTTCAATCAGTTGAGCTGCTCTCTCTGCAATATCTTGCTTTGCTCTCTTATTCTGGATATGCTTTTCAGAATGGGAATATTCGCGATACTGAAAGGCCTTATTGCTTCTAGCTCCCCCGTGTATCTTGGTCAATACTCCCTGTTCTTCCAATTCGACAAAATCTCTGCGGACAGTCATATCTGTCACATTCAATAATTCGACAATTTCTGATATTCGTACAGTCCCTTTTTTATTCACCAGACGTGTAATTTCATCTAATCTCTCACGCTTATTCATGTTCAGTCTCCTGTTGGTTTTCTACATTATAGCAAAAAATGATCAAAAATTGTTGATTTTTCCAACATTTTTTAAAATGAAATACCTTTCTTAATACATAATCAATTAGGTTACATTCTCAGCAACATAGGTAATAAATCTATATAAAACAAAAATCCTGCCAAAGATTTTTTGGCAGGATTTTTGGCAGGAAACCAAATCAATTTATCAGTTTCTTCAAATCGCTTTAAGCTTTAAAAGACTGGTAAATAGGGATTCCGCAATCTAATTATGATGTGACTCTTATTTAAGAGTAACAATAACATACGTTACTCTGTGGGCGGTATAATAGGCTTTTTAGCCTTAATTATGAGTTTGGCAGGGATTTTGGCATAAAATGGAATCTAGTCCTGCACTAATTACATTTTGGGTTATTTCTTCTGATACTGTTTTATCTAATGCATTAAACCAGTGACTGTAGGTATTCAAAGTTGTAGACTTATCAGCATGTCCCATTCGTCTTGCCACATATAAAATGTCCTTCTGCAAAACATTTATGAGATATGAAGCATGGCTGTGTCTCAAACCTTTTCCTGTTATCACCGGTACTCCAACTTCTTGAGCTTTTCTCTTGATAATTCGACAGATTGTTGATTTACAAAACGGTTCACCGAATCGTGAAATGATGTAATCTGTATCTTGATTGGAAACTTGATTTTTTCGCCAGTTTTCCAATACTGATATTGTCACATCATCTAATTCAATGAGGCATTCTCCAGCTGGTGTTTTGGTTTGGTCTTTGCGGTACCAATTTCCATTTTCATCCTTTTCCAAGGTTGTATGAACCTTCAAGAATTTATGCTCAAAATCGACATCTTCCCACCATAACGATAAACCTTCACTTACACGAACACCTGTCATATAATATAACCAAATAGTTGTGAATCTTTGTAACTCTTCGTAATCTTGTAAATCAAATGGTTTAATAAAGTTCTGAAACTCAATATAAGTCCAAAATGGAGTATCAGGGTGCTTGCCTCTAGGGTTATCTAACGCCTTGCATGGCATAGATGAAATATATCCTAATCTCTCAGCATATCCCATACAAGCCTTAAATCGTGACCATAAATTCTTTGCATAATTTTCAGAATAATGCTCAATGATGTGCAATCTAAAAGATTCACAATCTCTAGCTGTTATGCCTTTTAAAGGTTTAGAGCCAAAATACTGAATAAATAACTTATGATGTGGCAAAGCAGTTTTATAAGTTACAGCTTGTACCTTTTGCTTATAAGCTCTTAGATAAATGGTATTCATATAACTTTCAAATGTTATATTATAATTTTCAATACTAAGGTTATTATTAAACTCATACCTAATTCGAACCAGTTCATCATACGCTTCTTTCATTGTAGTAAATGGCTTACCATACTGATTCTTTCTAGCTTTCTTTTGAACTCGTTTACCTGTTACTGAATCAACACCAAGATCAGCCTGATAAAATATCTTGCCATTCTTATCACAATAAACACCTTTATACTTTTTTTGATTTTTTGTAGCCATCTTTAATTCTCACTTTCTAAATTGTCTTCAGAGAGTGAAATTCCGATTAACTCTTCTACTATATCTTTAGGAGCAATACCAAGTCTTCTATTGTCAAAGGGCGATTTACTTAATTGTACCGCATTATGGTCAACTTTGCGAGCTTCTTCAAACTTTTTTACTGCTATTCTTTTTGCTTCTCTAATGATGTTTCTTGCCGTATGTTCAGGAAAACCAATATTCATCAAGTTTTTATATGTTACTGTTTTCATACCTCCACTCCTGTCAAAAAAATTATTTCCTCCGTGGGTATGATTGGTTAAATCATTCATGGGCATCTCACCCGCTGTCCTTTTACGTTGGCAGCCTGAACGTTCAGAAGTATCATTGTCCTTATTTGTGGTCATGGCAGATAGAGAACCACTCTATTTTATAGCTAATAATTTTCGCTCCTATCACGGCGTATCTCACTAAATTGCTCGACAAATAAGAAAGTCCCACCTCGGTTTATTCAGTTGTCAAAGAGCAAAAAGAGACTAAAATTATCTCTCACTTCTAAGAGTGAAAATTTCAGTCTCCTGTTCCGCTAATTTTCGAAAAATTTCCGTAATTTATTCAAGATAGTATTTCTTATTCGAAAGAGGCTAGTCGTAGACATACCTTGTTCAATCGCAACTTCCCTAATTGTTTTGTCTCTAAAATATAGATCATTGATTATCTCAAATTCCTTGTCAGATAAACTTAATAGAGCATCGTTTAATTGTTCAATAAGGATGTTGGCTTCTATTAAACGTTCAATATCAATAGAAGTATCTATTAGGATATTATCTAAAGGTAATCCATCTACTTCAAAAGAAGAGAATGGTAACAAACCAAATTTTCTATCCTTTCTACTCAGATATTTTTCGTGATTGACCAATTGCCAATAGCTTTTATAAACTATTTCAGTTACAGGGATTTTTTCACCTCTAACATGAATATAATATTTCATTTAATCCTCCTTTTATGAATTCTATTAATCATGAAAGGAGGACTCCTTATCTCAACCATTAATACTTCTCTCTTTTTCAGATCGAGGATTTCTCGTCACTATAAGAGTGAAAATATGGTGCTCTTGTTCCAAAAAAATAGTTGTAACAAAAAAACAGCAAGCTCTTAAAAAAACTTGCTGCTATAAATTTTTAATGAATACCGCATTACTAGACCAGCTAGAATGAATACCCCATACTTTTTTTTAGAGTCAATCCATACAGTAAAGTGGTTGTTATTATTACCACAACGTACTGGCTTACAGACATTATATTTGACGCTACAAAAACTGGCAACGAATAAAAAGGTAAAATTTCTATAATTTTAATAAGAAAATCATAGCTTGTATTATTCAGAATTGTATTCAAAATATTCGGCACAAAGAGCAATAAACCTGCTAAAATCCCAAAAACGAATCCACTTCTGAATTTATACAAATAGAAAATATTAGATAAGAGAAAATAAAACAGAACCAATAAAACCGTGTTGCCTATAAATGCTGCCAAAAAATGAATTTCTATTTCTCCTGGAACCCCTAGCTTACTTACTATAAGCAGCAACAGGAGACCATTTAATGCATAAATTAAAGCAACTGCAATGGCATATAGAACATTTGAAGCCACATAATTAATGCGATTTTGTTGTCGGTTAAAAAACAGACTAATTGTATTATGAGAAAAATCCCTGTTAATAATTCGATTGGCATGGATGACTGCCATTAGCATCCCCATCATAGCATAAAAATTTGATACATGCTTTATACCAAAAGAGGTTCCTGGGTTATTTAGAATAAATAGGGTGACCAGTATTGGTGGTAGAAATGAGATTAATTCTCCAAGATATATTGATCCTGATGAATATAATTCTCTTATACTTTCTTTTAGAAAGTTTAATTTATTTAATGTCATAACATTCAACCTTTCTTTATTTTGAGCGCTTCAAATAGATATCTTTAAGTGTTTCTTTTTTTGTTTCAAAGTCTACTACTTTAATAGAATGCTCATTGAAAAATTGGAATAATTCACTGCTTTGAATCACTCCTGATAAGGTAATTTTTAAACCATCTTGTTGGACGATTTCTCCAAGTGCTTGCATAGTAGTAAAAATTTCTAAATCAATATTTGACTGAAAAACGATATCAATCAATGAAGTATGACTATCTTTTCCAAGTATTTGCGATGTTAATAAGCTATTTTCCAAAAAAAGAACTCTATTACAAATTTCTCCAATGTCTTCTAACTGATGACTTGATATTAAAATTCCTACATTTTCGCATGATGCTAAATGCTGTAATAATTCAAAAACCTTCTGAGAAGTTTCAACATCCAATCCATTTGTCGGTTCATCTAAAATTAAAAAATCGGGTCCTGTAACAAGTGTTAAAAGTAGAGCTAACTTTTGTTTAGTACCTAATGAATATGTTTTTACCTTCTTATTAATTGATTGCGTTAGATCTAAGATTTGGATAAAGTGTCCAAATTTTTCTTGGTTAAAATCTATTCCATATAGTGTTGACAGATACTTTAAATTTTCTAAACCAGTTTTAGATAAAAACAATTTCGGTTCTTCAATCAAATACCCAACATTGTCAGTTCTCGTTTTCTCCAAATCAGGTCTATTATTTTGTACAAAATTTTCATCAAGGTACTTTTACCGACACCATTTCTACCTACTAAACCAACAATTTCACCTTTCTTAGTTCAAATTTATATCCTTCAGAATAGCTAAGTTCCCATAATTTTACTATATTATTAATCTTCATGCTGTACTTCCCATAAGAATTCATGTTGCTGTTAAATAATTCTTTCTGATAATCTTTTGAGCTTAGATTTAAGGTATATAAGACTTCTCGTCTTTGTTATAATTTCTTAATAAAATAGCAGTATCAATAATACCTGACCAACCTAAAAGTATCCTAACAATAATCTCTAGATTCTTCCCAGTATAATACCCATTTTTTAGCAATTCTAAAGGACTTTTCCCAGAAGTTGGCTAATTCTAAAAACGTCTATCAGTCAGTGTTGCATATACAAATAGTAATGATTGGACTATGCCAGCTGCACCATGACATACAGATAAATCAATTTCTAAGCAATCATCATATTCGTTAACTTCAATAAAATATTTTGCAAGCTCAAACAAGTCTATCTTCTTGTTCAATTTTCTCGCCATTTCAGCCAATACCATAAGTAAACCTAATAACATGAGTGCCATTAGTTTATTAATTCCGTGATTTTTCTTCATATAACACCCCCTTTCCTATTTTTCGAAATTATTTTAGCACTTTTATAACTATCAGTCAATCCATTTTATTCTTCTTAAACCTTTTTTTAAAAATTATTACCCAAAAGAATTAAAACAACCATATACTTGCTAATTTGAATTAAAAACTCTATAATAAATCTAAGTGATTAGAAAGGATTATTATTTTTTATGAATATGCTTGCTGAAAAATTCAGAACTAAAAGAAAAGAACTAGGGCTCTCCCAACAAACCCTTGCGGAAGGAATTTGCGAACAAAGTCAGATTAGTAAGATTGAGAGAGGACATTTTATTCCCTCTGCCGACATTTTATTTAAGCTCTCTCAACGACTGGAAGTAACATTAGATTACTTTTTCAATGAACAAATTGAAGTTAATTCTAACCTCTCTAATTTTAAACATTTATCTTCTCGTCTATTAGACGATAGAAATTATGATGATCTAGAATACCTTTATAAAATTGAGGCAGATCGAAGTACCTTTCTAACACTGGAAGACAGGATGTACCTTGATTGGATTAAATCTATTATTGACTTCTATCAATATCATCTTCAGAACGAGGCCATCTCTTACTTGGAAAATATGGTGTCAAAAATGTCTTCAAATACTCTAATCTATTTAAATGTATTAAATACTTTATCCAACTTCTATTCCCTAGTTGGTCGTGAAAAAGATTATGAAATGAACTACTCTCTTCTAATGAGTTTATATAAGTCAAAAAATCTGAATCAACAAGAGTTTTTATTTGGATATATCAGAGTTCGCTACAACTACGCTCACTATTTAGTATCAAAAGAAAAATATAACGAAGCCATACAAGAAGCTATTGAGACTATTGAACTTTGTAAAGAGAAACAAACCAGTTACCAATTAGCTCCCTTACTCATCATTGTTGGAAACTCTGGAAAAGAATTCTTAGACAAAAATCAAGTCAAAGATTACTATATAGAAGCAAGAGAGTTATGTAAGATTTATAACAATCCTTTAATGCTTATGAAAATAGAGAGTTACTTAAATGAGTTGGAGAATAATAACTCATGATTTTTTCAGTCTTGAAACTTTAATCAGTCGTTATACTATTTTTTAATTCTCGATTAATACTTTTCTTACTACTCAGAACTCCTATAAAAGTCTCCAGCTTTCTTACCAATTCTTCATAATCATCTAAAGTTTCACTAAGTTCAATTTTCTTTATGATAACCCCTTCTTGTACATACTCTAAAGATGCTGATTCTGTCATGTTCATTTTAGTAAAATCATACTTAGCTAAGTTTATACTTTCATGATCGTCACTCTTCAGATTGATAAGTACTTCCGCCATCTTATTCAAGGTGGCGATTTTTTCTTGGGTTTCTTCCAGTTTCATATCAAGTTTCGCAATTTCTAATACAAACTCATCTTTGATTTCTTGGTAATGTTTGCTCGTGTTAGACAGTTCAATCATAAGATTAATTTCAGAAATCTTCTCTTGAAGACTTTTTAAAGTTGGTCGTCTGTATGGTATTGCTCGACTATCGTTGGTTAGCTGTCTAATCAAGGTTCGCCCTTTAATATACTGATTCTTATCCGAGTATTCTTTGTTATATACAAAGTATGAAGTTGTCTCACGAATATAAACTTTATATTTTTTCTGATTGTCTTCTTCAATAATATCTAGTTGATAGTTGGGAATGAAAACAAGGCCACTCTGCTTAATACCAAAAGACACCTTGATATAAATCCCCTCATCAACTAACTTCTCAATTTGGTGTTCTGCAAGCTCCACTTCAAACTCATGAATAGCATCTCTCTTTTTCTTGAATGACTCAAAGGCTTCCTCAATATCTTCAGTGGATACTTTATCCTTACCTCGTTCTTCTTGGAAAGCATCGTACTGTTCCTGTAAATTATCTAATCCTTCTGAATCACCGACTTCCTTATTTTTAAAGTAATCTTGAAAAAAATTCACATCATATAACTTATTATTACTTATTTTTTTATGACTGATACTAATTTGCTGACCATTTTCATCAAGAGTAAAGGTCACATTTTTTTGTTTTAAATCGATAGTAAGATTTAATTCTTGGGATTTTTTTTGCAACTCCTCTAAAGAATTGACATGACTCAATAGAAACTCTAAACGACTTTCAATTTCTTTTTTAGCAAAATACGTTCTAAAAAAATCTTCATCATATAAATCACGTTTACTGATTTGTCGTCCACGAATCAGTTTTGTCATATTCCTATCCGTCATCATAAATCTACTATGCTTTTGATTAAAATTAATCTGAATATGTAACTTCTCAGCTTTTTTTATAAAATCATCAAACGATTTTGACTGCTGCATCAAAAAATAAAGTCGTTGTTTCAATTCGAACTTATGGCTAGACGCCTTGTATTTTTTATAGTCACTATAAGATGACCGATGTTCAATAATTTTTGCACCAGCCATTTTAGAAATTCTATCTGAAATCATACGAAGGTTTCTTTCTAAAGCATAATCCCATTTTAATTTTTTATCTGAGTTCAGATCTATAGAATTAATTAAAATATGATTATGAATATGTGATTGGTCAATGTGAGTTGCGACTAAGAAACGAAATCGACCTCCAGTTAATTCCATCATAGTTTCATAACCAATACGATTAATTTCTTCAGGTGTTAAATTATCATCAGGTGAAAAAGATTGAATCAGATGATGTGCATGAATAGTTTGTTGATGTATTTCTTGACGATCATTTCTTGACTCATATAACTTATCGTTATTGAGAAAGTTAGCATTATACATTTCTACCATTTCTAAATAATTAGGAAAGTCTAAATAATTACTCATTCCGTAATCAGATATTAATTTCAGATTATCCGTTTTTTCCCGATTGAGAATATATTTAATCAAACGTCTGCGAGATTTTTTTCCGTGAGTCGCAAAATGCTTAGTAACTACCATGAAATTCCTTTAATTTTTTAACCTTTACTTGAAATTCTTTTTCGACTTCTGTAACTAACTCACCAATCCCCTTACGCAATACATCCAGCTGTTCTTGAGAAATAAGATGACTGTAATTAATAGCACGCGCAATTTGATTGATATTATTTCCAATCCGTCTCAATTCAAATACTAACTGGTCATAGGTATCCGTGTTAATGGTGATAAATGACATATTGGGATTCAGCAACACTTTTCTGGCATAGACTGAAAAATTTTGGCAGTGACTCTTGTCGATTCGCTCATTCAATTGATGTAACTCTGAATCTGTTAGAAATACTTTTTTGAGATTGGTACGATAACGATAAACCATAGTAGCCTCCTATCTCATATATTTTTCACGAAACTCACGACTGAGTGGCTGTACTTGATTGACTTCCGCAATCAATTCTTGAACGCAGGTCAATAAGATTGAAACGTGCTCTTGAGTCACTTGGTGATTTTCTCTTGCGACAACTAGAACTTCATGCACATCTTGACTAATCTGCTCAAACTTTTGAGACTGCCAAAGGGAGAACCAACTTTCAAAAATTCTATCCTGATAATTCTTTTTCAACAAATTTTGACGAAGAAATTCTGAGAAACTATCCAGTTTTTGTTCCCTCATCATTTCTTTTATCTGTTTTTCTTCTTGTCTCGTGATTCTAAATTGCTTACGGATTAACTTAATTTCTTGTCCCATCCTACTATCCTTTCAACATGATACTTGTCTGACAATGTAAGGCTGCCTCACATTGTCAGTACGATTCCTAAAGACCTCAGCCTCTCCTTGTTCGGTCTTTGCGAGCTCAGGCATTGTGGTCACAATACCCAAAAAATCATATCGCCAGCCGACCAAAACCTTTCTGTTTTGACAGCCAACGATAAGATAACTTGGTGGCTTCGCCCCCAAACCCCCAGTGAAAAATTGAGGTTTTATTTTCTTAGGAATGATACAAGAATAGCAGGGAAGATTTGGAGAAGGTATCACATTGTTGAAGAGAATACAAAAATAGAGAGCCTGAGCTCTCATGAAAAATAATTTTCTTTTTGTTTTTATATATCATCATCAAAATTGAATAACTCATCTGTATCAGCTGAACTATTAAGTTTTCTATGGTTCGTATATCTTGGACCTTGAAGAGCAAGATAATCAGTTCCCATTGGTATGGGACGTTTTAATGGCAATGCTTTACCTTCAAATATAACCATTTTTTTGCCTGGCTTAAACGGTGAATCAACTATACGGTCTATTTTTGCAACATATGTGACTGCTGATACAGGAGCGCTCTGGTAAGCAGCAATATATTTTAAATATGGAATTCTATCATTCTTAATATTTATTGAATACCAACGATTTTCTTCAAGGAAAACACCTTTAAATCCATCTATTTTTGCTGGAACTATAATCGTATCTCTAAAACTCATGTCCTCTAAATCAAAGTATTTAGAAAGATTATCTTCCACTTCATCCGATACTTCAATCCCACCGAAATCAATTAAGTCATTAGCAGTAGAGACACTGCTATCTAACTCTATATTAAAGCCATAATCCTTTTTAAATTCATCTTCTGAAATATCAGGTGTCACTGATTTAATAAATTCAAATGAAGTATTATGATGAATATATGAATTCGTTTTAGTAAAAAATTCAATCGATAAATCTGGATAAAGCTCTTTGGTGTCTTTTTTAACCCAATCTTCTTTTTCAGTATCATCAGATACTAGTATATATTCTTTAAATTTGGACTGATTTTGAGCATAGTCTATCAATTCAAGCCATAACAACATATCCCCGTACTTCTTCGGAATCTCTAGGTTTCCCCATAATCTACTTCCTACTTTATTTAAATCCTTTTCTGAATTGCCTGGGAATAATTTCATTTTTTCACGATTTTTACATTGGTTTACAAATTCTTCCAATTTTTCAATGTCATACTGCGCTCCTACAATTATTCGAGAGTCACCATTATCAATAATATTATTTAATTTTGAAAGTTGTAGATTCATACTTGAAGTATGATTTTCAATCTTGTGATTAATTGTTGTAAGATAACTTTCCTTCCAAGTATCAAAAATTGACTTTGACTTCGACGTAATTTGGTCAAATAATTCAGCTAAACCGTCTTCATTATCAATCAGCTGGTTAAAATACGCTCTACTATCCTCAGAAACTCTTTTTCCAACAATATTTTTTTCAATAATATGTTTATCAAACATATTATTGAATTTTGTTTTAATTTCACTCATTTCAGAAGAAAGTTTTTTTTCTGAATAGGAACTTAAATATTCTTTTGTTCCCTCTAATAAACTTGAAGTCTTACTTAGGACATCCGGAACATTGTAATTGAATTCAACCCAAACAATAAATGGTATATATATATTAAAATTAACGTTAAATATTGCATCAAAATATTTTTCTGATTGATTTACTGAGCTCAGCGCTCCAAGAAGGTAGTTTGTATCCAAAACAACACACACGTCATCGTTATGTTGTAACTCTTTTTCAGTAATACCATTAATATAGCTCATCGCTTTACCTCCAAAATATTATGATTCTTTTAAATCTGTTTGTTGTTTTTATTCAATGCCTTTTTCAGTCTGTTCACCTAATAATTAGTCTATGGGGACAACATAAACATTGGCAATTTGAGCAAATTTTCTGAAGTTGGTATGACTTTGCTGAGTAAGTCCTCAAATTCAGACTTATTATAGCATAAATTTTTGCTAAAAAACTGTATAAAATATGAAAATATTTTTTCTGAAAACTATGTTTTCTCCATGTATTTGTTGCAGGTTGAAATTGAAATGGAATATCTTCTATTCACGATTCACGAACGTTCATACAAATCTTTACGCTTCGTGAGATTGTCGATAAGATTGTGGATCACTCTGAAGAACTATGCTATTATTATAATCTTTATCAGATTCTGCTTTTTCATTTTCAAGAAAAGAGACCTATTGATTTCTTAAGACTGATCTAAGACCGTTTTGACGGTGTCAATCAGGTATTTTCATCCATCTTAAAAACTTTTATGAAATATAAAGCTTACCTACAAATACTCTTAACCTACCTTATTCTAACGTTAAATAGGAAGCAACTAACAAGATTGTCAAAGATATCAAACGCCATACTTTTGGTTTTCGAAACTTCACAAACTTTGACACTAAAATTCTTATCGTTTTGAACATTCAAAAGAAGAGGAACCATTTACTCATCTCTCGATCCTAGCTACTCATCTAACCACAAAAATTGACAAAGAGCCAATATAATTTGCAATAAAACACTAAGAAGAGTTTTACAATTCTCAACCATTGATTTCCTATTAATTTTCGTATATCACAAATGGATCTTTATAAATTTGAGTTTCATCCATCTGTATCACCGAAACTTTATCGAAACCTGATCTATCTAATGTTAAAAATGACTTTCCTACAATTCTTTGTGTATTTAAAGGATTTGTTGTCATAAATAGATTAACCTCATTATAGGTGTTAACTATTTTTTGTACCTCTTCTCTAACTGTACTAACTAATTGAGGATTATTATATCTGTTACCACTATACTTTCGTTGTGATGAAATTTTTACTGTTGTATTTTCCAAATAGTCAGATGCTAATTTTTCTAAAGGAATATCATATGTATCACATACTAATAAATTGACAACTTTATTTTTCTTGTTTTCAATTGGATACTCAACAATAATTTCTCCTTGAAATTCATCATATTGAACAACTGAAGATTCAGAGATAAATTCTGAAAAAACTCCATTAATAATAAGTTCAAACTGCATTGGTATTGAGACACCTATAAGTTGTAACTTTCGATAGCCTAATATATTTGCTGCAATCCACAGCCTCTTATAGCAGTTATGAAGATATACAGAATGACCATCATTAAATGTTCGTTCAGCATTGTTTTTTCTAAAAATCATCAATAATGAAGTAGAGATTAATAAATAAAGAACTATATAAGTAGCGGTAGAATTATCAGGAATTATTTCAAAAACAGCTCTCGTAAAAAAATTGGTATTTGATATTTTTTCAACTTCAACCAGGGTCCAACTCTTCCCAATCAAATAACAAATCAGAATTGGAAATATAAAAATTAATACTAATGGTAAATAAAATTTTTGAGACCAAAAAAAGAATTTCTTAAATAATTTATTTTTTCGATTCATACGTATCTATACATCCTTAAAATAGATTAGTGTGGATTGCCACTTATTTGATTCCCTATAGTAGAATCTACCAGCCCGAAGTCCAACTATCAAAAAGAATAATCTGTCATCATTATCTGAGATAATTTTTTCCCATGAGCTAATGTCAACACAAGATGCAGTAGGTATATCTTCAGGATGGGTATGCCATTCTCCAATTAAACTTATAAAACCTGAACTTTTACCAAAATAATCATCTGCAAACTTCTGGTGATATGGAGAAGTTTTTGAGAATTTAAATCTACTTCTTACATCATTATCCTGTGGTTCTGAAAAATTAATAATAAGTATCGAATTATTTAAAAGTCTCTTACCAACAAAAATACCACCTGCTTCAGGTTCCAAACCCAATTGCCTAAACTCTAGTAATGAATTAAAAATATCAGATGGTATTACAATTTGATATTTATTATTCAGATTTACATAAATCAACTTTATAATCTCCGTTACACTCTGGACAAGATATATTTGTTCTTAAAGAAACATTTAATAAATCACTATTTTTTATACAATTGTAGTATCGAACACTATATGTAAATCCTTCTTTTCCAAACTGTTTATCTGAACCAATTTCTGATACTAGTCTGTTTTCAGAAGAAAATTCCCCATCCAAGTACTGTAAATATACTTCTATAGCTTTATTTGCCAAAGAACTAGGCGCAATAACATTATAAGGAATAAATGAAGAATAACAGCTAGCTAGACGCTTTTCAAATATTTGATTTTTCTCTGCAAAAGAGGCTCTATTATTAACAAGATGCCCATCTTCATAGTTCATACACATATAGCATCCATTATTTTGCGGAGAAACTAGTAGGTTATGATACCCAACTCCATATGGATCTAACCAGCAATACAATACCGTTTTTCCAATCTTTCTGAAAAAATGATTAATTTCAAAATTAGTTTTAGTATCTCCGACACAAGAAAAAACGAAATCATATTCATAAAATAAATTTGGATTCTTCCGAACTATTTCTTGAAATCGGATACCCTCACATTCAATTTCTAAATCAGGATTTTCTTTTTTCAATCTATCTTCTAAAGCGTCTACTTTTTGAATATTATCTATTATACTATCCATACCTAAGTAGTGCCTTGAAATGTTATCGACCGTTAAAAAATCAGGATCTATTAAAAGAAGTTTATTTATACCCATTTTAGATAAATTGTTTGCAACAAATGATCCTACAGATCCAAGTCCAACAATTATAACTTTTTTATTCAGAAAATCATATTCTTGGGATGTCCTACTCACTCTATACTCCTTGTCGAATCTTGTAATATATACTGGAGTAATGTTGAAACTCCTATTTTTTGATTTTTTAGCCTTAGAACCAATTTTTTTCTATCTTTATTTTTTTGTAGTACCTTATTATCAATTTTAAATGGATATTTGAAAGTTCTAGACTCAAAATGCGCACCAAACAAAACATAATCATTATCAGATATAGGAAGTGATAAAATTAATATGAATGACTTTCTTTTCATTTTACACCACTTTTGGAAGCGGCGTCTAACACCCGAAGATAGATTTCCTGTGATCATTTTCTTAAACGTTGCTTCTGTTAGTTCATTCAGGGGATTAGGAGGAATCACAGAATTCGAATCTTTAAGTGGAAGTATATAAACATCTCTACTTTTTTTAGAATGTGGCACAACACTCCCTTTGAGTTGTGAACCATAATTAAAAAGATGGAATTTCTGATTCGACAGGACTAATTCATATTTCTCAAATGTACTGACCCTGGATAAGTAACTTCGAATCTCTATATATTTTGTTTTTGATTTCAAACAACTGATATACCAATATGACAGAAACTCTTTCCTGAGCTCTTCGGTCATTTTTGGTGTATCCCAACTATCCAGTAATTCCTTTACTTTTTCACAGCAATCTTTTAATAATCCACTTGGATTATTAAAGTCCCAAATTAAATTATCTTCTGAAATGTAACACAATTTCCCTTCGGAACCGACATGGCTGTACCATTTATTAAAATCCATATAATTTGAAAGATAGATTTCAGGAAGTGAATGGGGAAAATCATTAGAAATGATAATTTTTAAGGTAAATTTTTTATATTGATAAAAATAGCATTCCTTATCTTCTAATTCCAGGCTCTCTGAAGGTATTTCGTCAAAATACATCTGGAATATTTCTTTTTTTTCTAACATACATGCCTCTAAGCACTTGGATAATCACTGATTATAGCCCGAGTTCCAAAGTTTTCTGCTGTCTCTTTTTGTTCAATAATAGGAAAATCATCACCAAACTGTTTACTCAATATTTTTGTAGACTCACTTAAATCAGTAGACTTTATTGCCTCATCTAGTGAGTCTCTTAATTTTTCTAATTTATTCTTAAAGGCTTCCATTTGTATATTTGATACCCTTTCATATACATCGGTATATGGCTTAACCGGTAAGTAAACCTCTAATCTCGGATAAAATAAGTCTCTGTCAACATCATATGTACCCGAAAATGAATTAATCATAGTATTTACTAAATTTCTTAAAGCTGAAATATCATCATAAGTAGTGTTTCCTGATAAATAGTCTACTTTTTTGCTTACAGAAAAATTACTGACAGCAAAAACTGAAATTCCAATTCCTGTCGGTCTATTATCTTGATTTTTAAATTTGAGATCTTTCCATCTTTTTAAGTAACGAATTACTCTCCGAAATTGGTATCTGTCTTCGGAGTTCTCCATAGCATTATTAATTTTTTTCGTTAATTCTACAGGGTCTGCTTCCTCCCATTTAATATTTTCATCAATACTATTAAGTTTTCCTCTGGCTAAAAAATAGTTATCATTTTCAGTACAATACACCGCTATATCAATGTGAACATTATCTTCAGGAAATGATACTGTCACACATGGATTTTTTACTTTGACTCTATTTTCACCAAATTCGGAGACTAGTGCATCAAAAATAAATTTTTTTACCTCTTTAGGAGAATTCGAATGTCTATCAACATCGATTTTTAAACCTCTATCTAAGTCATAATCTCCTTCATCGATCGGTAAAATACCTGTGTAAGTTGAGTAGCTTCCTTGGTTAAAAAAGCTTTTTCCAAATTCTGAAACACCATTGTTAATTACTTCTTCAACCTTTTTACGTTTGTCGATTAAAACCTTTTTATCATCAGCATCTAGCTTAATTGTGTCGTGAAATTTAATAAACTGTGACTGTAAAGTTGGCATGAGTTCCTCCTTAAATTAAAGTCGTTATTTATCTTCATTATATCATGTAATACGACAATTGTTGAATTATTAATTGAATGATAAAAACTTCTCTATAATTGGTCTGTTATTTGTTATTATTGCTCTCTCGCCTACCTTGTCTAAATCTCTCAATATTTTTTTCCAATTGTTCCATGTTAATTTTATTTTTCGCTTCCTGAATCGACTTATCAAGACTTTGTTCCTCATCGGTTATAACGGTTTGAGATATTTCAACGCTCCTATCAGGCTTGAAATTTGTATCAAAAAACACATCTAGGATTTTCTCTACTTTAGTTAGTTCACTATCTGACATCCCTGATAGTCGATGAATCAGTCGTTTGAATTGATTCTGATTCTGTGTTTTCTTTTGAAAAAATTTCATTATCTTCTCCTTAAATTGTAAAAAGGTAGCCCGCATAGGACTACCTGACTTATAAATCATCAATGGCTACTGAAATAGCCTGTAACTTTTTATTTTGGATTTTCTTTTCATCAATCAATTGATAAAGTTCTTCAATTTGCTTCTGACAGGCGGAAATATCCTTGTTGTTTTGTGCAATGGTATCTGCCAAGTGCTGTTTGTAGTCACTTGTGATATTTACTTTCTTAGGTTGACTTTGTTTAACTTTTGATTCCGGCGTTTGGTCATCTTTAGATTTTGACTCCTTTTGTTGCTGTTCAAAAGCAGCCACATAATCTACTTCTTCAATTGGTTTTTCATCCTGTTTATGGAAAAGTGCTGCGATTTTAGCTCGTTCTTCATGGGACGATGTTGGTTTCACATCATCTAGTGGTTGATCAAAATTCCATGTTTTACTCATTCTATATCCTCATTTCTGTAATCTGGGTGTAGTGTGGTTTCTTTACCAAAGGCTTGCTCTAGTGCTTCATGAAATGACAACTGACTAGATTGTTGCCGTTTGATAAAGGTACTGTACATAGCAGTTTGTAGTTGGTCTCGATAGTTTTCCAATTTCTCCGTCTCACGTGAGACCTTTTCTTCTTGTCTAGCTACTTTTTCAGCCAGACGTTCAATCACACTCATAGGGTGTCCTCCTTGTCACTTTCTAGATTATGATAGCGGACTTGATTTTGTTATCACAATTCCATAGCACGCTCTCGTTTTGGTGGAGGATGATCTCTAATGACTTTTGTTTGGGCTGACTGGATAAGATCTCTTAAAGATAATTCCTTTTGTCGTTTCACAATATCATTCCAATCTGACTTTGTTTCAAGTCCCTGCAATGGTGGTAAATCTTGAGCGATTAGAAGTCCTTTGTCTATAAGTTTCTGACAAAATTCTCTTCCTGCCTCATCGTTATCAACAGCCAATGTTAATGCATTTGAATGGTTTTGGAAGAAGGTTGTCGTCTCTTGTATTGCCTGAAGATAATGGCTAAGTCTGCTTGGTTTTACTGTATCTAGAAATTCCAATTTCCCCTGTTCCTCTGCTGCTAGACGCAAGACTTGGTAAGCAATCACTGAAAGTTTTAAGCCTTCCATTGAAATCAGGCGAACATCTGATAGCTGCTTGTGATGAAGCTGATAATAACTCATCATATCGATAACTGATTCACAAAAAATGAGTCGCTTAGGATTCCCAATATCGAAACTAATACCGACATGGCCATGAGATCCTTTCGTGATTTTTCTGAGATAACCTCGATCGTGTTTTTCTTCATTTTTGACGAGACCTTGAAGGCTTGCGGCCTGTAAGATCCCATTATGGTCACAGCTTTTAAATACTAAAACCGACTCCGCTTGATAAATAGCTTGAGCAAGCAATCCTTGTCTGTCAAAGGTATGAATAGTCTGATCACTTAGGCCACGGATGTCTTTTAAGTAAAAACGTGCTTGCTGAAAGGGTTCTTCATGCAAACAATAGTGAAACGGTTGATAAGTTTCTTCTATCACCTTAGCTTGTTCAAAATCTCCATTTTCAAGATAAGACACAGCCTCTTTGAAAGAAACACCTGCCACTAATTGAACAAAGTCTATCACATCCCCTTGTATATCTCTTGAAAACCATTTGAAAGTATTAGTATCCGCAAAAATCCGAAAGGAATCATGGTCTGGGTGTTCATAAATGTGTCCTGATAAACGTCTGAAGGAATAACCCAGACTTTCAGCCACATTTAAAATGGCCTTTTGTTTTACTGCTTTTATTCGTGTCATCTTATCTCCCTATCAAAAAAAGCAGAAGACTGTCTCCTGCTAGTTGTTCTCACTTGTTGTAGTTCCTTGGATCGTTGGTATGCTGGAATTGGCTCCATCTGTTGCTTCTTTCATGTCCTCCAGTTTCCCATTCCAAATGGTCAACTGATTAACTAGGAGCTTGTCGGAAACTTTGGAGTAGGATAACATAACCGTCTTAGTTTCTGTCTGAGTGGTTCGCTGTTGTTGCTCACTCAAATCAGAAACATAGGTCACTTGATAGGTAACTTCCGCAAGTGCAACATTGCTTTCTGTATTGACATAGATACTGGCTGATTCAAATCGGTAGTCAAGCATATAGTCTTTATAAACTTGATTGATCGCTTTATTCTGATTTGCTTCCTCTTCTGAAAATGCCGAATCCGTCATGTAGGGCTTGATACGAGCGTTATTTTCACCCAGCTGAACCTTGGTGAAATATTGAGTGAGAAATTCTTTGACAAGCTCATCTGATAGGACTGTCGCTCTTTCCTCCTGCTTTTTCTTTGACACAAGTTTATTGGCTTCTGCTCGTATTTGGTTCTCTGTTTGCTTTGAAATGGTTTGTGAGCCAATCGTGTAGCCAATCATGACCATAAAACTGACTGCGATTAAACCTCCTACTCCAATCAGAAATCGAGCTTTCACTTTATTTAACATGGCTTACTCCTTTATTAGTGATAGCCACATCATAACAAGATTAACTTGGAGATTTTATCACAGGAAGTTAAAACTAATCTATATTCCCCAAAAATTCATAATTAGAAATCTAAATAAATTTTTCCTTAATCGTTACAATAAAATCTCAATCTAATTAATTGAATTTTCTTCTATGCTTCATATTTTCCAATTAATCAGATATAATATATTTTAAGTAACGAATTAGGAAGGGTGAGTTATATTGATTACAATTACTCTGATGGATATTGATGAGATCAATAAGCTATGTACTAATGTTTATAAGAATATGAATAATAATTACCGAAACAACTTAAATCAATGGTGTTTAAAAAAGGTAGATCCTATATTTAAAAAAATTTTAAATAGACAGTTATCAGATAAACCGTTCTTAGATATTATGTTGCTTTCTTATAATGAAATAGAAAAACTCAGTAAATCTCCTTCAATCAAAAATTTAGATTACAACTACAGCATAAAAAGTAATAAAAAACTCAAAAGCAAAACAGCTGTTTCAGTTAAAGACTATCTTATCAATAATGTTTATAATGCAATTAGCAAAGACAGTAACCGTAAGAGTATTCTATCAATAACTCGTCTATCAGTCTGCCCTTATTGTAATCGTAATTTTATGAATTCTTCCAATAATAAAAATACTTGCGAATTAGATCATTTTTGGCACAAATCACAATTTCCTATTTTCGCAGCTTCTTTTTTTAATCTGATTCCCTCCTGTCCAAGTTGTAATAGAAATAAAGGTACTCATCCGTTTTTATTATCACCATATAAAAATGAAATCTCATCAGATAATAGAATAACTTTTAGTTGGTGGCCTTTGGAGGGGGATTTCTTGTCAAATCATAACTCTATACGCATTATTTCGGAGACTTATAATAATTATGGAAATGACTATAGTTTATTAGACTTAGAGAGTTTATATCAAATACACAGTGATCTCGTTTTAGATGCAATTTTAAAGAAAATTTTTATTCCAGAACATTATTTGAACGAAATTAATAATATAATTCCATTATCGGACAGTGACATCAATAGACTATTTACTGGTGTGTATACTGCTGAAAAAGATTACTATAGAAGGCCTCTGTCAAAATTAATTTCGGACATATATGTTGAATTAAATAATTTAGAAAGGTAGAAAATGAAACTTTTAGGATTGATTATACGTGATTATGAAAATTTAATAAGCAAACAAATTTTTCATTTTTCAGATGAGTACACTATAAACTTCGATTGGAATGAAACAATAACAATTAATAAAAATCCAAACTACATTGCCGAGTTTTATGGAGAAAATGTCACAAATATCACGGCAATTGTAGGAATAAATGGTGTTGGAAAAACAACTTTACTAAACTTTATTGGGTTTAAATTCTCAGAGCGAAAAGAATTTCTAAGTAAATACGAATACTTTATTTTCTATGAATTAGATGAATCAATTTTCATTGAATTTAATAATAAGCATGCAATAAAACAAATAATTTTTAATAATCAGATTATAAAAACTAATGATGGACTTATCGCAGATATTAAAACTGTATTACTCAGAAAACAAGGAAACACTTATCATATTACTGATAATGTTCCTAACGGAAGCATAAACTACATTTTCAAAAAATATCACCAATATAGTTTTAGTGAAAATAATGACGAATTTGACACATTATTCGGCAATAACTTGATCACTAGATACTTATATCAACCTCCTTCTAATTATAATGTTATTCAAGCATTTAGATTACTAAAAATAAATGATTTCTTCCCCTCAAATAAAATAATGAAATATAGAATTTCATATTGGTCTTATGATGAACTACAATCCTTATTAATTGATAAAGGTATTTATATCAAAGGATTTTTTGAGCCTCCTAAACTTCTCTTAACGCTTGGTAAAGATGATTTGCAATCTCATTTTATTAATCAAATAGTTGACTTTCTTATAAATTTAATGCTTACCTTGAAGGAAGGATACTATTTTGGAACAGAACTTGGTTCTACTTTTAAAACAAATTCATAAATATCTAGCTTTGAACTTTCAAAGTATTCAAATAGATATTTTATATCTTAAAACTGATGAAACTTCTAAAATTTTACAAGATTATTTTAGACATAACTTTCCTCAAGTAAACATAGATAACCTACCAAATTACTGATTTTATTAATTTTCAATAAAAGCAATGCAATTATTATGGAAAACTTCTGACCACTTAGAAGTAGATAATAACTCATTCATTATTGATTTTCATCAGAAACAAAAGATTAACGATTTTCTAATGGGATATAGAAAGCTTCTGCATTGTAATAAAATAAACTCTAAAGGTATGTGTATTTCCTGAAGATAATTTATTTTTAAGTTACATGAACTATCGTCTACAGGAGAAGAAATTTAATTCAATTTTAGGACAATTAATTGAATTGATTTCAAATGCTGAAAGTGGGAACCATATAATTTTAATAGATGAAATAGATGAATCGTTCCATCCTCTTGGTCAAATAAAATGGTTCAACTCTTAAGTTTATGCTGTACTTACTTTTTAGATACTGCAAGTCCTTCTTATCAAAATGCAACTTTTCAGTTTATTATTACAACCCATTCCCCATTTATTTTATCTGATATAAAAAATCATAATGTGATTTCACTAAAAGAATATAACGGAAAAGTGATTTCAAAGCAAGTTGATACCTTTGCTAAAAACATACAACGAATAATATATGAGGAAATGGAGACAAGTGATATCTATGGAAGTTTTGCTCAAAGTAAGTTAAATAAAATCATAAATATCCTTAATCAACCAACTATTTCCCCTACATTAATAGAACAAACTAAAATTGAAATACAAACTATTAATGAACCAATAATACGTAACAAACTCAATCAGATGCTATCTGAAAAAGTTTCACCTAACGAGAAAATCAAGCTATTAATTTCTGATTTAACATCTGAAGAACTTGAATTACTAAAAAACAATTTATCAGAATAACACGTCAATATTGAATAAACATCTGAAAGAGGCTGGGCAAAAAGTCTTAAAAATAGTAAATGGCTTAGAGTAACGTCGTCAGAAAACGTTGATTCTAAGCCATTTTATTTTGTCCAATTTTCAACAGCAAGGCGGAAATTTGAGTTTTTCACAACCTCTATTAGTTATGCTATCCGACTTCTAATCACTTTGACCACAAGTCCGAATATAAGCAGAACATTAAATCCAATATAGAAAGTGGTAAAGCTCAAAATACCATTGGTCGCTAAATCTTCCACATATAGGTATTGATCTGTAAAAAAGAGGTAAATTCCATAGACTTCTGTGAAAGCTAAAAATCCGATTAATCCAATAACAAATAAGCTTCCAAGCATCTTCGCAATCTGGTAAAGGACAAGTAAAATTAGTCCTGTTGCTGCGATAATCAAAAGACTTTGAATGATTTGTTCTAACATATCTACACCACTTTCTACGCTAATTGCTTACGATAATAATCTGCCTGTCCCTTGTCTAGTTTATCAAGTTGTTCAACCAGGTCAAGATACTCTTCTTTGGTGACCTCATCTAAGTCTGGAAAGTCATTCTCACGAGTCGTGATAATTACCTCTAATTGACCAATGATTTCTCGCTTTGAAAAGCTGTAATCAAGGGTTTCATCTTCATATTGTTCCTTTAAGGCTTGATAGTTATCTCTATCTTCAGGGCTTGTAAAACCTTGTGCTAACCATTCTTCTAATTGGTAACGTATATCTTCTACTGTCTGGGTCATAATCAATTCTCCTTTGATGATTTCTTGACTTCATTTTACCGCGTTCATTATTTTTTGTCAGCCTTTTTCTTAAAAATCAAGAGAAAGTTGTTGGTCGTGTTGTGGTTGGATCGTTTCATTGAACTTAGCTAGGGCTGCATCAATTTCCTCAACCTCTGCTTCTTGTTCAACCAACGGGGCAAGAAGGTCATACTTAGCTTTAACCAGCTGATAATCCTCTTCTTTAGGAAAGACCTTTTCCACTTCAACCCTTGCGACTGCTAGCTTATCTTTTAGATTATTGGCCATTTCTTCTGTCTTTTCTTGGAAGATATGGTCTATGGCATTAGTAATGCGTTGAATGGTTCCCACATCTGATTTCAAGTCTAAAGAGACAGAATACTGGTTGCTACCTGAAATGGTTAAAGACACCATATCTGGTAAGGGCTCACTAGGACTTCTGGTTGCCATTTTAAGCTCAAACCCTCTAAAGGTTGCAAGCGTTCTTACTTCTTTGGTTTCAGAACGGTTATAGGTAATGAGTTTACGTAGATAGTCTCCAGCTTCTGCACGGTTATCCATCATCTGATTATCAAATCGCATGGCAAAATCTTGTGACTTAGTTCCTAAGGATTGGGCAATATCTCGGTCATATTGACTAAGGCGTTTCTCAAGGGCAGGGAGGTTCTGCTCACAGTAAGAAATGGTATGGCGATACTCATCTTTGGAGCGATTAAAGGCACGCTTTTGATTGTCCAATACCGTCAACTCATTCTCTAGTTCCATTTTTAGTTTGAGATAAGGATTACCTGTCGCTAAAGCCTTAAAGTCTGAAGCAGTCATGGTTTGTTCATCAATGTCTTCTGCCGACCGCACAGGGTCTTTAGAGGTCATGATTTGCGTGATGTATTTGAGTTTATTCTCCTGAGTTTGCCAGAGGTAGTTGTCGAAGCTCCCTTTCGTAATGTAATGGTAAATATCTACCTCTTGGTGCATATTGCCTTGACGAATTAATCTACCATTGCGTTGTAGGCTAAGTACCCAGCGCCTTACCGTATTACTACGGCAGGTTTCCAAATACTCGCCCCCGAACCGTACGTACACCTTTCAATGTATACGGCTCTCCATTTATAAACTCAATCTAACTTGCCATAATGTAATTTCTTATGGCAATCTTTACACAGTGCTATTGTTTTCCGTTGTCTAGAAATCATCAAGCGTTCCCAAAAAGTCTTTTTCTTTAAATCCTTGAGTTTTCTCACATGATGAATTTCAATGAGACTATTGGTAGCTTGACAGTACTCACAACGGTTTGCTTTTAATCTATCAATTAAATTGGTTCGGCTAAAATATTTTGCCGTGTTTGGTAAATTATCATTTTCTAGGAAAGATTTCTTTTGACGTTTAAAGCCTCCATTATAGAAATAACGGGTCATTGTATCTCCTTTACGTCCAATATACTGTATCCTGAATTGACCATCCTTTTTATATTTACGGATGATGTGAGATTTAGTCGTACGATACTTGGTCGCATAGGTTTTATACATGCTATATTCCATAATATACTTAAAGCGATGGAGGATAGAACTGTTGTTAGCGATACAATAATAGTTATAAAAACCTCTTATTTCCGCATTGTAGCGTTCTAAAATCTCTAAATCATCACAGTCTTTCATAAAATAACGAGCTGTTGGTTTCCAAACTTCGTGACCTCTATGATAAGTCATTTTCATAGCCCCATAGGACAGTAATCTATCTCGAATCGTTTCAATAGAAACCTCTAAAACCAATCTACCTGTATAATTTCTGACCAATCGTCCTGCCGAATCACGTTTGGCTAAATTGGATTGGCGAATGTACAGATGATAACCCAGAAACCTCGCTTTATCTCTTGCATTGGTAATCAGGGTTTTCTCTTCAGAGAGTTCCAATTTGAGAACCGTTTCCAAATAGTCCTTAATGTCTGCTTTAATACGACGAGCGTCCTCTTTACTTCCAATCACACCACAGATAAAATCATCTGCATTTCGGGTATAGGTTAGACGCTTAAAACTACTATCCATAGGGTCGCTATGAGGAATCAATATTCTTTCTTTTTCTAATTGACGAATACGTTGAATGGCTTCTTGGCGTTGGTTTTCCGTCGAAGTACACTCTAGTGTTCTTCTTGCTTTTCCCAGTGCAATCTCATTTTGGCGATATTCTGGGGTGCGTTTACGGTATTTCCCTTCACAGAAGTTCTTCACATAATCTGTCATATATTTATCAAACTTATCCAAATAGATATTGGCTAGAATTGGACTGATTATTCCTCCTTGTGGAGTTCCTGAGTAGGTTTTGTAGAATTTCCAATCTTCCACATATCCTGCATTGAGAAATTTACGAATCAGGCGTAAGAAACGCTCATCCGTAATTCTTTCTCGTAGAATTTGAATCATCACATCGTGGTTGATATTATCAAAAAACGATTTGATATCTCCTTCAATAAACCACTTTACTCCTGTATAGGTTTTCTGAATTTGAGTAAGTGCTGAATGACAGCTTTTATTCGGACGAAAACCATGGGAAGAGGATTCAAATTGTCCCTCGTAGATGGATTCCAAAATCATTTTGATAACCTGTTGTAAGAGCTTATCATCAAATGATGGAATACCTAGTGGACGTGGCTTCCCATTCTTTTTAGGAATATAGGTTCGTCTTGATGGATGTGGCTGATAAGATTCATCTTTCAGGGAATCAATCAATTGGTCAATTCTAGCCATACTCATACCATCAATCGTCAACTCATCTACTCCAGGTGTCATGTGTCCTGGGTTAGCGTAAATCGTTTGATAGGCAACTAAGTACATTTCTTTGTTGTAAAGTAAGCGATAAAGTCGCTCAAATTGATAGTTTTTATCTTTACTGTGTTTTGTTAGATTGTTTAACACATTTTGAGGATTTCTCATGGTGTCTCGCACACCTTCCTTTCCATAATGTTAATGTTATAAACTGTTCCCCTTCGCCATGTACGTGCCATTAACACGCTCGAACTACTACGGGAACTCCGTTACCTTATCAAATATTCATAAACCTGATGTTTAATAGCTTTTACAAGCATTTTGACTTAGGTAATCTCCGTTTAGCTGGTATAGTAACATAGCTTGATAATTTCATCGGATAGGACGTTCATCTGTTTTCATTTACTATGAATACGCTATGGAATCCCTTTGCTTCACTACCTCGAACAGTGATAATGAAGTTCCATAGTATGAGGATTTTAGTTATCTTACCTCACAGTCCTGACACAGACCGTTTAGACTATCCTTCAATCAGTTTAGATTTTATCCTTATAATTATCTCAGTAACAACTGTTACATTGTCATCTCCTCATTCAGTCGTGATGTGATAACTCATCAACTTATGAGTTTCCCAACGTGCTTTGTTCCCTGATATTTGGTTTCCCTCACAGGTCAGTTGGGTGATGATAGGCATTAAGGTCACGCCTACTACTTTGCCAAAAAGTAGATTTACTATACCGCCTTTACGGACGCACGAACAATATCAGAGGGACGCCAGGGAACGTCTAAATGGTGGACTGCTTTCATACGAGACTGCACGTTTAATCCTGTTCCACCTTTTTCCGTAGAAGCCATGAGAATCCTGACTTCCCCACTATTGACCTTGCGTGACAGAGAGTTTTTCTTGTCATCCGTATTAGCGTCATGGACAAAGGCAATTGCTTCTTTGGGAATCCCTCTATCCACTAAGAGGTCTTTCAATTCATTGTAAACGTCAAAGCCCTCTTCCTTATTCTTAGGCGTTCCAATATCTGAGAAAATCATCTGGGTAGCTTTATCATCTTCTCCCTCACGGTAAATGCGTTCCACATTGTCCACTACTTGAAGAATCTTCTGATTGTCCGATAAGGTATAGGCTGGGTCAATGAGACGCATGTCAATAGCTAGTTTTCTAGCTTCCCCAGTGATTTTTAACATGTTATCGACACTAGGGTCAACGCTACCTGACTTGATAGCGTCTGAACGATCAACCAACTCTTCAAGGTAGTATTTCTGAGCTTCTGTCAATTCGCTCTCCACCGCAATAACTTTAGCTTCAGGTACAGGTAAATCAAGCATATCTGAGGTCTGAATATCAGCTGTTTCCTTATAAATCCGCATGAGTTCAGGCAGGTTCACAAACTTCTTAAAGCGTTTCTTGGGTTGGTATTTATCCCCTGTCGGTGCTAGTTCCATAGAATTTTCGATATTCCCAAAAGCCCCTACCCATGAATCAAAATTAGAGACCTGGTATCGTTCTAGGACATCGGGTTGGATATAGCTCATCATGGTATAGAGTTCACTAATAGAGTTAGAGACTGGTGTTCCTGTCGCAAAGACCACATTACGATAGTCGTGTTCTCCTTGAACCTGTCTCACTTTCATCTCCATATCCACGTTCTTTTTAGAAGTCGTGTTGGTAATCCCTGCGACATTCCCAAGGCCTGTAATGGGTCTGATATTCTTAAAATGGTGAGCTTCGTCCACAAAGAGGAAGTCAATCCCAAGGTTTTCAAATTCAATAAAGGTATCACGTTCCAACTTTTGAAGTTCTTCCAATTGGTGCTCTAAGCCCTTAATAGAACGCTCTGCTTCTTTAACAGTATAATCACTATCACTACCTTGCTTGATGTCACGAAGTTGTTGTAACTTATCTTGAATATAGGTCACTTGCTTTTCATGACTCATGGGAATTTTCTCAAACTGGGAATCCCCAATGACAATGGCATCGTAGTCCCCTGTGATAATCCGTGAGACAAACTGCTTGCGTTTGGCTTTCGCAAAATCTTTCTTGGTCGTCACATAGACATTCTTGGTTGGGAAGAACTTCATGATTTCTTGGCCAAACTGAGCGGTCAGACTTGATGGCACCACATAAAGAGGCTTATGCACCATACCCAATTCTTTCAGTTTGAATCCTGCCCCAAGCATGGTTAAGGTCTTACCTGAACCCACTTCATGAGCTAGAAGCGCTCGTTTTTCTTCCACAATCCGTTGAATAGCATTCTTTTGGTGAGGGCGTAAGGAAATATTCTGGGCAAGCCCATCAATGGTTAAATGGCTGCCATCATAAACTTTTGAGACTGTACGATTATAAAGGCTATTATAGGTCTCTTCAATCATCTGTTGCACCTCTGGGTAACTAGCCACAAAATCTTGGAAGAGTTCTTGAAGTTGTGTTTCCTTAGCACGTAGAACCGTTGTCTTCTCCACGTCCGTCACATGCTTTTTCTTATCCCCATCTTCCACTTGTTTGGTAATGGTTGGTTGATTGGAATTAAGCAGGTTTTCAAAGATTTTACGACCACTATCATACCGAGACCCAGGTACACCTAGACTTCTATCCGTTGCGGTAGAATACCTAAAGGCAAACTTGGATTGGTAAGACATCGTCCCATCAATCGGACTGACTTCAAGAACAGTTGATACTTCTTGGTCAGTCAGGTCAAAAGTTTGTCCCATAAAGGTTTCTTGGGCAAATTTCCCATAAACGGCTAGAGGAATCCAACGTGAGCCAATCCGATAATCAATATCAGCTAAGGTCACACGTGGTGGTTTCACGTCTTCTAAGAGACCTTGATAATAGACCCAAGGAAAATCAGAGTTGTCTGCTTTAATGAGTAAGTCCACAGCCTCTAACTTAGTCACCACATCTCCTGATAAGAAGTCCTGCCGAGACACATAGACCACTTCCCTATCGTTTAGATAGCGTTCTGGGTCTGGAATAATAGCGTCTCCTAATTCCTCAATCAAAGTCGCTTTAGAGTCTGTTTGATAAATAGACATCATGTAATCCAAATCTACACCACGGCCATCTGCTAGACTAGAATTGAGAGCGTCAAGGGCAGAAGAAACTGCCGTCACTTCCTTTTCAGGACGAACCAAGGCTTTTTCAAAGGCAAGAGATTTGGTATAGATAACTGTCTTCCCACTCGGGTCAAGACTTTCATCTTCTAAACTCGCAAGGAGCGAATACTTATCATCACTATCAAAAAGGTTACGATTCACAGCACTATTGACATAACCAAAGCGTTTCACAAAAGTATCATAGGTGCGATTGAGATGTCCTAACAAGTGGTTAAACTCATCTCTGTCGTAATCATAGTAGCGCTGAATGGCAATCACCTCTTGGTAGGCGTTCCGAATATCAACCATCCCTTTAATCCGTGCCACTTCTTTCTCTGACAAGGGAGCTTCATAAAAGACGGTCTTTTTGAAATACCCCTTAAATCGCCCACGTTTGGTGGCTTCTTCGGTCACATAAACATCAAGAGCAGTACTATCGGTGACTTCGAGGTCATTAAAGCGGTCAATCTGTTTTTGCGAATGCTTGGTATCCCATGCCTTAAAGGTCCCCTCCTCGTCCACATAGTAGCTAATCTCCTCAGTTTTTGTCCCTACACGAATGCCCTTATGATCACGGTAGTAAACCGTAGAATCTTTATAGCCAAAGCTATACTGGTCTAAGGTTTCTCTGATTTCAGGCGGAACAGAGGTATCAATGACTTGTATTCTCATCACATCAGGACTGATGAAGATATCAGAAGGGTCAACAGTTCTAGGCGCTTTAACCTGTTTAAGAGCCATCTGAACATCTGCTAGCAAATTATCAGAAGTTCCTCTCACAGAAAGTGTCCCTCCGTTAAAGTTTCTAACCTCATAGGTCCCAAGAACCTGACTATTGTAGTCTCCATCAAAGTAAGGATTCAACCAAATACGGTCATCCTTGTCATAGCGAATAGAACCTGAAAAAGCTAAATCATCTGCCACATATCCCTTATCCATATGTTTCTGGAAGAACAACATGTCTGTTGTGACATTGGTACCTGCAATGGCCTTAAAGGCGCTATCTGGTAAACGCACACCACCAAGGAAATCAGTCGTCTCACGAATGTCCTGGAGAATATTTTCTGTCCGTTTGTCCATGGTTCCTGTGGAGGAAATCATAGCGACTTGCCCACCATCATGCACCAAATCAAGGGATTTTTTAACAAAGTAATCATGAATCATATAGGGTTTATCATAGCGACTATCGGCAATCCTGATATTGGCAAAAGGCACATTTGAGAGAACCAAATCAAAGCTATTGTCATTAAAGGCAATGGTCTCAAAGCCCTTTACTTCAATGTGACTATTCGGTTGAAGGTGTTTGGCAATAGCACCTGTAATCGTGTCTAACTCTACACCATACAGCTCACTATTTTCTCTCAGGTGTTTAGGCATTGCCGCAAAGAAATTTCCCGTTCCCATAGACGGGTCTAGGATTTTACCACCAGTAAAGCCATCACGTTCTAACTTCTCCCACATCTGACGAATCAAGAGAGGGTCTGTGTAGTAAGCGGTCAAAGAAGATTGTTTCATGTCCGAATACTCTTTATCGGTGACTAGTGTTTTTAATGCCTCACGTTCCTTAGAAAACTTTGGGTTATACTCGTCAAAGAACTCGTTAGCTAAGCCTCCCCAGCCCACGTATTTGGCAAGCAGTTCTTGTTCACTTGGTGTGGCTTGACGGTGTTCAGATTCAAGACTTTTCACCAAACGAATAGTAGCTACGTTGGTTTCAACCTTATCCCTTGTTGTCTTAGGGTAAAAGTCTGTCAAATCTTCTGGAAAGTAAAAATCAGTGGTTGGGGGTGTCTTAATGACTTCAGAAAGTTCTGGCTCACCCTCCGTTTCAAATATTTCAGTTTTTTCTGCTTCACTTTCTGTGACTGGTTCTTGGGAAACAATGTCTTGATGGTCATCATCCATAAAGGAAAAGAGGTCTAATTCTTGTTGAGGTTCTTCCACTTCCTCTTTTTCTTCGACAGATGGAACATGAAGAGCCTGAGTGATGTCCTCTAATGTCCGTAAGAAAAGAACTGGATTTTGCTCAATCACATCTGTGAAGTCATTTTGTAGTTCAACCCGTATCAAGTTATTAACGCCTGAGTCCTCAATGGCCATTACCTGAAACTCTTGCCCCTTATAAGTTACTCTAGAATCAATCGGGTAGCGTTGAAGGGCTTCTTCTACGATAGGATTTGGTAGTTTTTCTTGAGTCACAATGATTTCAGGTTCTGTTTGCGATAGGTGTTCTCGCCATTCTCCAAAGGATAGGTCTGGTTGGGACAGTTTGTCCCTTTCAAAGGTTCTTGCTTCT
This sequence comes from Streptococcus ruminantium, assembly GCF_003609975.1. Lineage (NCBI taxonomy): Bacteria > Bacillati > Bacillota > Bacilli > Lactobacillales > Streptococcaceae > Streptococcus > Streptococcus ruminantium. The sequence continues at coordinate 961,822 of NZ_AP018400.1, read as the reverse complement.
TCAAGATTGAGGTCTTCATGCAAGAAGGCGTAGGCAATGGGTCTTGATTCTTCTAAGTCTAGCTGACTGGTCAAGAAAAATTCTGCCTTGTCATAAGCAAGTCCCATCTGAAGCAATTCTGTCGCAAGGGCTAATTGAGTAACGGTTGCTTTAGGATAGCCCCCTAGTAAGGCTAGGTCGGCATTCTTCAAATGAAAACGCCCTGCAGCATCTATCAGTATCCCACGTTGCTGCTCATCAATGTCAGCTAAGTCTATCCCTAAATTGGTCAATTTTTCGGTATTTTCAGCCAAAATAGTTTGACCAATTTCAGTTAAGATTACTTCTTCTTGAGGTGTTAGAGGACGTTGAAAGTCATAGGCTGTCCCATCTGCTTCTAAATAGGTTAATAGCTCATTGTCCTCATAGATTGGCGTCATTTCCATTTCATGGTCAAACTCCCCACGTCTCAAGTTTGGTAGTTTTGGACGGCTATTTCGCACTTGGTCAAAGTGACTTAATATCTCAAATTTTTGGGACAAGTTTAGATGTTCATAGGCTGGTAAATGTTCTGTTTGCCCTGTTCGCAAATCCAGTTGCGATAACTCGTCCTCATCAAGACTTGCGATTATGACAAGTCCTTCTTCCCGAAAGGTGATGTCCTGAGAAGGTTCTGGAACTACTTTTTCTTCAACCGCCTCCTTTTTTTCCTCCAACGTTTCCTGGATACTTCTTAGTTCAGGTTCATAGGTGAGAAGAAACTGTTCAATATCACGGCTAATACGATTAGACAAATTATTGGCCACTCGGTAGACATTAACCAAATTAGCAGCTTTGCCTTTATCCAAAAGAGAAGCTACCGAAATGGACTGATAGGCGCCTTCTTGGTCTAAGAGCTGAAAGCGAGTGGCTAGGTTAAAGAGGGCTACCTCAATCACCAAGGCTTTCTCATCACTTGATAATTGGTGTAACTTCTTTAATCCAGCTTGACCAAAGGTCTGTGTGTAGCTGCTTAGGTCCGTCACTCCATCAAAGGGGCTTGCCTCTACAAAAGCAGAAACTTCTGTTTCAAAGCGAACCACTTGAACAGGTGAGGTGACTATTCCTCTTTGGGTTGTAAAATTTTGGATAAGGCTATCCCAATCCTCATCAAAATGGACTGCTTGATAGCGTAAAAAGGATTCCAAAAGAATCTGGTCACGTGGCAATCTTGCCCGCAACATTTCAAGTAATTGTTCTTGAGTCATATGTTCCTCCAATTAAAAAGGGGCTGAGAGGTATTCTCAGCCCACTGCTTTAGTCTAGGACCAAGGCGCTTTGGTCTTTTTCTTGTGGTAACTTATCCATTAAAGTTGTCACATACTGTTGTAAGAAATGGCTTTTCTGGTCTAACAAATCTTTCTGCAGGGCGAGATAGGTCACATCTCCAAAATAATCTTGACTCGTTAAAGACAACTCCTTTTGGATAATGTCCTGCAAGGTCTCTAAGGTGAGAGGCGAATAATCCTCCTCATTCAAAGCCTCATACTGAGCAAGGGACTCAGAAATATTGTTGGACGCAATCACTTCCATAATGAAACTAGCTCCCTCACCTGTTCGATAGAGTTTATCCAAGAGGTCCGTCACTTCTTCTTGAAGCTGTTCCTGATAACCGTCTGCTCTTAGGCGCAGGTCTTCACTGACTAAAGATAAGTCATCAATGCCCATAAAGTCTTGATAGAGCGTATCAAGAAGTGACTTGTTTTTGATACTCAATTCCATGGCTAAAAAGGCTTTAACCAAGTCTTCATAGTTTTCTCGTGCCATCTCAGAAAGGGTTCTAGAAATTGTGTCATAATTCCAATCCATAGCTTCTCTCCTTACGCTGTTGAATTGGATTCAAGCCTTGTTTGACTTCTTCAAGGTCTGTCAGTCTGTCACTATCCGTATCGCTGCTAAAAGGATTAGTCCCTAAAGCTAACTCTTGAGCATCCGTTAGACCATCTTGGTCTGAATCTCTTGTGTAAATGTTTTTGGGTTCCATTTAGTTGTCCTCCATTTTGCGTTTAGAAAGTCCGTAAGCTAGGCCTAAAAGAAGTCCTCCACCGACAAGCGCCAAGAGGGATTGACTCTCTCCTGTATTTGGTAAGACACTTGCTGGAACTGGTGGTTCTTGTGTTGGAATAGGTGATTGGGGTGAGGTTGGTTGAGTCGGAGTTGGAGTTGGTGGCTCTGGTTCAGGAGTAGTTGTCTTAACCGTATTTGAGCTGATGGTGTAGCCATTGACAGTATGTAATACGGTATTTTCTACTTCACCTGAAGCACTCCGTTTCATCTGCAAGTAAACATCTGCCTGAAACTCGGATTCTTCTGCTAGTTTTTCAAGGAATTCCTGATCAAAACTGATGGTAACCGTTCCTTTTGACGTGTCGACATGTTGTAGCGTGTACTTAGTCACTTCTGTCCCTTTTGGTAAAACCGTTCCATCTTTTAGAGTCACATCTACTAAGGTATAAGCCTTGTAAACACCATTATAGTCGTCATGGTTTTCATCGTAATCATCGTCAAAGCGGTATTCGATGAGTGGTCTCGCACGATTACCAGGAATGAGTGCTCCCACCAAGCGGTAGTTAAAGACCTGATTCAAGACAACTTCTTTTCCATCAAGACTGTTCTCCTTTTGTGACAAATCAATCACCACATCTTTTTGTGGGTCTAGTTTTGGCACATTATTAACCACAGTCTCTGTCACATAAGCCAAACCAAAGTCAATCTGATAAGCGGTGTTTTCATACTTCCCACCAGTCTTTGTCAGCTCATTCTTAATGGTCATTGGAAGGGTCACCACTAAGGTTTGACCAGTTTTAACATAGGTTTCGTAAAAGGCTTGTGGATCATCAGTGCTTAAAACTTGAATGGCTCCTTTGGGTGTGAACTGGCGTTTGGCCATAGCATCTTGAACCACTTTAGGCGCTTCTGACAATGAGGCATAGGCTTTGATAGAAATCCCTTTGACAAGAGTTCCTGCCTTATCCATCACTTGAACACCATCTGCGTTTAGGATAAGCGCTTCTTCGGGGTAATCATCTACCATGTAAAAACCTTTGGCAAGAACATCCTCCGTCACTACCAAATCCTTGTACTGACTGTAATCAAGAACAATCTTATAATAATTGACGGTATTTGGAAGAACGGTCTTGCCATCAATAGACACGCCTTCTTTATTGGTATTAGTTTTATTTGGTGTTACTTTTGGCACGTTATTCGTTACCGTATTGGTCTCATAGGCTTGTCCAAAGTCTACTTGATAAGCTACATTGTCATAAGACTTCCCAGAATTGAGCATAGATTCACGAACAGTCATAGGGGTGATAATGGTAATGTTTTGTCCTTTGGTCACATATGAATCATAAAAGGCTTGTGGGTCTTCTGCCATAAAGACTTGGAAGGCTCCTTTAGGTGCAATCTTGCGTTTCTCAAGGGCTGACTGTAGGTTTTTAGGGGCTTCTGATAAGCTCGTATAAGTTTTTACCATCACACCTGACACTGCTTTACCATCAGATGTCACGAGTTGAATGCCTGCATCATCTGGTAATAGAGCTTCTTCGGGATAATCATCCACAAAGTAAAACCCTTGTGCAATCTGAGCCTTATCAGCCTTAATGCCACGGTATTGGTCCAAGTCCCATGACAAGGTATAGTGGTTTTGTGAACCGACTACCATAGGTTTGCCATTGATATCCACCTTATCCTTATTTAGGTTTTGTTTTTTAGGTACTGGGCTAACAAAGGTATTGGTCACCTCATCGGTTTCATAGCCATTGCCAAAATCCACTTGGTAAGCCTTGTTTCGATAGGTTGCCGTTTCCCCATAGAGGTCATCTTTGACCGTCATTTTGGTGAGAAGGTTTAAAGAAGTTCCTGTTTTAACATACTGGTCATAAAAGGTTTGATTGTCATTCGGCATAAAGACTTGGAAAGCCCCTTTAGGAGAAATCTTAGCATGAGCGAGTTTATCTTGAAGGTCTTTAGGAGCTTCTGACAGCGACGCATAAGCCTTAACAGTAATCCCTGATACGGCTTTGCCATCAGGAGTGGTGATACCTGTTCCCTTGTCTACTAAGTCCAACACTTCTTCTGGGTAGTCATCTACAAAGAAGAAACCACGAGCAATTGTCTCTTTAGAAGACCTATCGCCTTTATATTGATCTAAATCCCAGGTCAAACGGTAATGATTAGTTGTTCCTAAAGCCACTACCGTATCGTTAATGACCACACCATCTTCATTTTCATTTTTCTTCTGCGGCTCAATACGGCTAGTGGTCGTTCCATCACCAGGCGTACGCACTGTCACAACATTAGAAGTCACTGTATAGGCATTTGGGGTTCCCTTATTGATTAGGAGCTTATAACTGTTGGAATAAGTTGCCCCATCGTTTTGAAGGCTACCATAAAGTTTCGGTGCCACCAGTTGGTAAGTCTTGGTGAGGTCTTTGTTGACCTCTTGAAGCAAGGCTTCCTTTGCGGTCAAGGTCACAAAGTTCTTAGCAGCATCAAAGGTAAGGGTATAATTTCCATTTTCTGCCTGCGTTTTTTCCTTGTCAAAGGCATAGCCTGCTGGAAGGTAATCTTCAAAGGCGAGGCTAGTGGTTTTGGCTCGATTTGGAGAAAAAGCGTCTACGGTTAAGGGGTAAATGACCGTTGAATCTTTTGCGACCGTTTTGTCATGAAGGTTCACTTGGTCGGTATTGATAACTTCCTTAACAATTTCAGGAGTCGTTGTCAGACGATAGTCGTGATAATGAACCTTTGGCACGTGTGGTGCTTTTGGTAACGGCTCTGACGTAGGGTCTTTAGGCAAGGTGACCTTCGTAAGGGTTAGGCTAGGCTGAGTAACCTTCTCTAATGGTTTTTCCTTAAAGCTCACAGGTGGCTCTGGCGTAAAGGTCTTTGGTGTAAAAGTCTTCGGTACGACCTTAATCGGTTCTGGAATTGGCTCTAACTTTGGTGTCACATGAGGTTTTGGACTATAAGGTTTGACCGTCCGTGCAACTGGTAGGGTGTTTAAGGCAAACCAATAAGAGAGACCAACATTTTGAGGCATATCCCCTTGACCAAAGGTCACTGTATAAGTGTTGCCTGATGTAACCGTTGAGACAATCGCTCCCTTATAGGCATATTTACTGTATGACGTATCCCATTCTTCAGGAAGATTCAAATCACTGGCACGATTTGATCCAAGTGAACGAGCTAGACCTTCATCTGTCACTTTAATGGTAGAGCCATGGATAGGAACGAACTTACCTGATGAGTCTTTCACATACTCTAAACCGATGTCATTGTGGTTGAGTGAGGAATGGGTAAAGACACCTGGTTTTTCCTTGGTGAAGCTGACTTGAGAGCCATCTTCTAAGAAATACTTGGCTTTGACACGAAACTCCATTTTATCGGTTCGCCAATTGCCTGTCCCATCATTACGGTAGGCGATAAAGCCTTCTGTTGGGTCATTTGGCACGACTAACTGAACGGCATGAGTTCCAGCTGGAGAAACAAGGTTAGTAATGTCATAGGCTACTTTTGTGATTTTCTTACCATCAAAGCGAGCATTTTGAAGATTTTGATAGGTAAAGGAAAGGGTTTCTCCCGTTTTAAAGGTGTCATAGACAAAGAATCCTGTCGAATCAAGGATTTTAGAATACCCACCAAGCATAGCGTCACCCTTAGCAACGATACGATTAGGATTTCTGGTATCAGCTGAATGACGTGCTTGCGGTTCTCCATTATTCAAGTTGAGTGCCTGAGCAAGAGCTTGAGAGATATAGCCTTCTTCTCCTTTTGAAATCTCAGCTAAATCACGTTTATAGCGCTCCATTTCCTTGGTGTTATAGGCATCAATGGCGTCTTTTTCTGTCTTGGCGGCTTCTTCTTTTTCCTTATTGCGTTTCGTGATTTTCGCAATCTCAGCTTCACGGTCTGTGACTAATTTCTGTTGGTCTTTATTATAGGCATCAACAGTAGCTTGACCTGCCTTGTTTTCATCATCCACTGCTTTTTGTCCGGCTTGATTGCGTTTATCAATTGCTTCATTATCAGCCTTTGCTTTAGCAAGACCCGCTTCATTTTCCTTTTAAGTCACTAAGTTCTTTGCAACAATGGCATCTGCGGCTTTTTTCTCCGATTCATACTCAGCTAGATTATCCTTATTTTGCTTATCAATAGCAGTTACCGCAGAGGTATAATCCTGATAGACTGAAACCGTTGAACCATCTCCTGATGTTACGGTTTGAGTGGTAACCGTCACATTAGCTGACTGATCTTGTCCTTTGATTTTTGAAGCTGTGCTATCCACTGAACTATTCAAGGCCTTTCCTGCTTGAGTGGCTTCTTTATGACTAGCAGCCAACGCAGCATTCCCTTGTTCAACACGAGTTTTATCTTGTTCATAAGTCGCTTTGTCCGCTTTATAGGTAATTGGTCACCTGAGTGATGTTCTCAGCTTGTTTCGTAGCATCTGCTTCTGCCTTAGCCAATTGCTTACTGGTATCACTCGCAGAGGTCGTGTTTCCTAAATCCATCGGCCGGTCTTGAACAGTAGTAACCCCTTCAGCAGTTGCTTGATTGGCAGCTTGTGTCACAATATCATGGGGAACGGTGACTGTAATAGCGCCATCTGATTGACCAGTTGACGCAAGGCTATCCGTCTGTTCAACAACTGGTGTTGGTTGAGCTTCTGGTAAATTGGTCGCAGGATTTTCCGTTAACTGAATGGTCTTATCTTGCGAGGGTGTTACCACTTCGTCAGCTTGTGCTACTTGGCCACCCCAAGCAACAACAGCCGTCACCATAGTTCCAAGAGCTACCGAACAAAGCGTACGGTACTTCTTACTTTTACGGAAGACGTGCTTTTCTACTTTTTCCTGATTGACTAAAAAGTGATGATGACATTGTTTGGTCATAAAAAGTCCTTCTTTTCTTTTGATAAGTAGCAACAATCTGTCACTCTCTCCTCATCATAAAAAAGACACCTTGATTTTGGTATCACATCGAAGAAGGACAAAGAAAAAAGCCACCCACAAAAAGTGGATGACCCAATGATTATCATATCAATATTTCTATTAAGACGGCCAATTAACCTTTCTAGCTTTAGCGGTCTTAAAGCGTTTCTTGTCAACAAGTTTCAACTCTATTTCTCTACAATTTGTAATTAAGGTGTCGTTGATTTTAAGACTTCTTGGAAAGTATTGGTTCCCTTGTTCACGCGATAATTCAACTGTATAACTAATACCATTACTTAATTTGAAGACCACAAAATAAATATTATCTCTTCTAAATCGTTTGCCAACTTTTCTATTCAAAATACCATCCGTTGTGTAGAATTTACATTCCATCACATGTAACATTTGATAAAGTAATAATGTTCCAACGATTTTGAATTTATTTTCGCTAAACCAACCATTATCAGCCTTATTTAGACGCTCCAATATCCAATCATCCTTTAATCCTTCAAAAATACTCCCTGCGTTATTAGTTGGTAAATTAACATGATGATCTCTTGATAATCCTAATAAATGGGGAATAGAGGAATTTGGGACAGAAAGAACAATTTCGGGATAGTCCTCCATATTTGTCTGATAAACGTATTTGTACTGAGAAACATATTTCTCAATAGTATTGGCTAGACAGGACATATCGACATTGAGAATATCAATTTCTCCATCAAAGGTCTCGAGCCATTCCAAAGTATATGTCATTCTATTTTTCTCCTAAAAAAGAGAAGGAAGCAGGTGCTTCCTTCTCTTCCACGTATTGAGTTTCACCTCACGCTAGATATGCCCTATCTATTCCTCAAGGGTAGGCGGTCCTGCTATTCTTTTTCTCAACAAACAGTTTGAACTGAGTGCGGAGCCCACAGGCGGGTGCAGACCATATCCACTAGCCCACAAGTAATTTATAATCTTTATTTACTCTCATTATACGTGATAACTCCTTATTTGTCAACACTTACGTTGACTCTCACTAGTCCCTACGCATGAATAAAATACATGTAACTACTTTCTAGATACATGCATTTTCTTCAAAAATATTTTCACAAAATTCACATATATACATAGGTTCATCCTCTTTTTTTCACTTATTTTATAACAAAATTTCGTGATAAGAAATATTATTTTTATTATGAAAAATCGTTATCTTAAAACAATATTTTCTTCATTCGTCTATCGTACGTTCATAACTAAAGATATATCAAATTTAGTAAAATTTAATTTGTACTAAAACCTAAATAACTTACGTAAAAAAGAAAGAGTTTAAATTATCAATTATATATACTTCATATTATTCCTTTATTTCTTAATCTGGTTTTACATCCAATTCTCAATCTAGATACAAGACATGTTGTTCCTTCAAAATTTTACTTCTCTTGTTTTCGAACTGTACTCAGTAACATTATCCATATTTATTATTGTTGAGACACTTTTTCAAAATAATTCTTACTATCTAAATCTAGAATATCATTCAAGAACCATAAAATTCTTTAATAAAATCTACTGTATAAATAATTAATCGATGCGGTTTAACTGAGGTTTGAATAAAAGTATATCGGAAAAGGTATGCAGATACCAGTTCGTTCTGGTAACTATATCTTAACAATTCCCATCAGATTTTTTCTTAAATGAATTATTACTTGTTCAAACACTGCTTTAACCGATTACGAAATTCTGTTTCTTTAAGATCTTTAATAATAAAATCTAATGCCGAAAGATGATATTGAAATACTAGGGCATCAAGTCGGAATATGAAGTCAAATATAATAATGCTAAGGATTATTATTTCTTATTTCTTTAGCAATCTCAAAACCTAAATTTTTTTGATTGCCAATTTCTAAATCTAGAAAATATATCTGATTTACTTCTTCTTGATTCATATACTCTCTTAATGCCTGTATTGTTCTAGCACATTCAATATTGATATGAATATGTAAAGACCGAGCTACATCATAAAGAGCAGATTCTAGTCGCAACTGATGATGAATATTGTCATCCAGAACAATAATATTCATAACATACCTCCAGCTTACATTATTTTCAAGATGTGAGTAAAACTATCATAATCTATTTGTGTTTCTAGAGTCAAATTATCATGCCTATTTACCAGTCTTCTCAAGTTATATAACCCAATTCCCCTCCCCTCACCTTTACTTGAACCCCCTACCTCCCAGATAGTTCTCTTATCTAAAGAGATGGGATTTCGACTATTCTTAATAACTATTGTAACAATGCTCTTATCTCTATATAAAGCCACTTCAATTAAAGGTTTTTTTGAAATAATAGCAGATTCAATTGAATTAGTCAACATAATAGATAATATTTGAATCATCTCTAACATTGGTACATTGACTTGAGATATATGTCCAGACACGTAACAATTGAATTGTATATCATATTGTTCTGCTTCCAAAATTGATTGAGCCAGCATATTACGAATAGCTAAGTCTTCAATATTTTTCAAATTAAATGCTGAGTATTCGTTCTTTTGTAGATTTCTATTCATCTTAATGAGAACTTCTTTATAGATAATGCTTACTTCATCAATATTTTTTTCCTGAATCGCAGGCTCTAAACTTGATATAATGCTAGCGAAATCATGGCGAATCCCTCGTAAATCTTCATATAAATCACCTAATTTATCAACAAATTTATTAAGATTTCTATTCTCTTCTTCACGGCGAATTACTTCTAAATTTACTTCGTAAATTCGTTGCTGTGATTTCATATATTGGGCTAAAAAAAGAAATAGAAGAAAATGGGCTAATGCAACTGTAGGTCCAAATATCTTGATAACTGATAAATTAGATTGTAATATAGCGTCCATATTGTAATGACAAAAGCATAAAAACAAATATAAAATTCCCAACATAAACATAATTTTAAATGCTCATCTTAACTATTTCAAAATCTAAATGATTAATTAAAATAACAAAATCAAAACCAATGGAATAGTATATTCTATAAATCTTATCATAATAAATCTGTCAAAAAATAAGTGTAAATCTCATCAAAATTTAGCAACCTATTTAGAATGCTTTGAAAAATCTAGAATTTATCATAACTAAACATATAAGAAGAATAGAAAAATGATGTCGGCCTATCATTCTTAAATATAAATCAAAATACAATAAAATATAGTATAAATATCAAAGTCTCAAAATATAATTAATATTTCAGAAATAAAATAAATTATAGCATAGATAAGCCACAATATCTCATATATACCCTAACGCATATATAAAAGTGGAAGAATATATGACACCATTAAAAAAATTGAAAAACTATGAATTCCATTAATAAAAAGTTATCCATTTATCAATTCATTCTCCCCTTTCCTCTACAGTTTATTAAATCACAAAAGAAATGATTTACTTTATTAAAGACAGTATCTCCTCCACCTTTTATAGATTTCAAATTATCCGTTGATATTTTGGGAAAATTTCTATAATCATCTAACAAATTATTTTTCATATTAACTCCTCAATTTTAAAATTAACCTTTTAATATTTTAGAATAAAACCCTTGTTTTAATATCAAATCTTCATGATTTCCGTTTTCGATTATCATACCATTTTCTATGACAAATATCCTTTCAACCTGTTCTGTTATATTAAGACGGTGAGCAATAAATATTACAGTTGCATCTAAGCTCATTAAATTATCAATAATTTTTCTTTCCGTTAAATTATCCAAATTACTTGTTGACTCATCTAAGATTAATACCGAAGGATTGGTTAATAATGCACGTGCAATGGCAACTCTCTGAAGTTGACCTCCTGACAAAATGCTATGTTCAGTGGAAAGTTCGGTTCATATCCAAACGGTAAATTCTCTATAACAGATTTTATCTCGGCAATCTCAGTAGCTTTATTAATCTCTTCAAATGAAATTTCATCTTCAACACCTAATAAAAGATTATCTAATATAGTACCGTTAAAAATATAAGGTTTCTGGGTATATAATTAATCAATTGTCTCAAAGTCTTCTTATCAATATTAATATTAATTCCTCCAAATTCAATACTTCCATGGTAGGAGGCATAAAATTAACTAACATTTTTGCTAGAGTTGTTTTCCTGAACCAGAAAGACCAACAAATGCTATTTTACAACCTTCCTCGATAACTAAATTAATATCTTTAATAGAGGCTGTTATAGCCATATTTGTAGGTTAAATTTGAAATTACTATCTTACTAGAATTCAATTTAAAATTTGTTATGAAGAACTTATCCTGAAATTCCGATTGAACCGAATAGATTTCTTCTAATCTATTATACAAACACTTGCTGATTGGAAATTAGTGAAATTAATAATGTTCTCCAGTGAATTCAGAAAATAAAGTTCTAAAGTATTAAAGTTATCAAAGATCCCAATGATATTTTTTCCTTCAATACTAAAATAGCACCTTGCCATAAAATTAATACATTAAACAACAATTGAGTAAATTTTTTAACACATCTTGAAACAACTATCTTTACTATAAAAGTAATTTTTTTAATAATTACTAAATTGTCTTTATTTTTTTATAGCGATCAACCTCACTAGTAAGAGATTTTATTGTCTCTATTCCATTTATATCTTCTATAAGAACTGAGGAAAGTGAAGCTCCTGCTTCCATTACACTAGTTTTACTACGTCTAAATGGTTTCATGAATAAAAATTACTAAAGCATAAATTGGAAACGCAATAATTATAATAAAAATAATAACTACTTTGCAAAAAAAAGTACAATTGATACTCCAGTAACTATTGACACATCTAGTATTACAGATAAAATTATACTAGATAATACTTCAATTATGATATTACATCTGAAAATCTAGAGACAATATCGCCAGTTCTTCTTGTTGCAAAAAAGATAGAGGAAGTTTAAAAGGTGAGCAATATATGACAGCATTATATTTTTTGAAAGTATTTGACTTAGAACTGTTATCAATACCTTGACCAAATACAAAAACCTGTTGCATAAGATAAATAACAATTAGGCTTATTGACATTAGATTAGAAAATCCAGCCCCTTTAGGAATATAGAATCAATTACTCTCTTAAATAGTATGAACCAATTATATTTATAAAGTTTACTGCTAAAGTTAATAATATAATTAAAAAATTAATTTCTTTTGATTAAACAGTAAAGTAAATAAAGAAGGAAAACTTGTCTTCTTCTTTTAATTTTGTACTCATGGTTTGGTTTTAATAATATAGTTATCCCTCCATTCTGCAAGAAACTGTTCTTTAGTTAGTTTAGATAATTTTATCAGAGGATCAGGATCAATATAAATATATTTTTATCACTGCCAATAATAACATAGTAATGATAAAATTTATTATTCTTATTTATATGTACAATAAATGGAAATTTTATATCCTCTATGTCAAATAAAGAAATATCTGCATAAATAGCTTCAGTATCGAACCCTAATTCATTTGCCACAGAAACTATACTAAATGCAGTAGTCCCATTTTCAGTTGTACCTAACATTTCTCTAAGTTCTGCTAAAGAATAATGTGAATTATAGTATTCTAACACCATGGCCAAAGCAGCTACTCCACAATCTTTTGAATCAACTTGAGCACGATAATGACGTTTCGAAAATTTCATTCACTCAATATACTCCTTACTAGTATTAGTGTTTAGCCTTGATATATTATAAAATGACTAATGAAGCATAATAAAGTTATATGCTATCTATAATTAAAATATTGGAGCAACAACTAGGGATCAAACACAAAAATGGGTGAGATTTTCACCCATAAAAATCATATAGCAAAACTTACTCAAAAAAAACTCCTCTATATTATTATCAATTTTTCTTACATACACGCCTCATATAGGCACAAGAACTTCCTGGATCAGAAGTACCTAAGCCAGCTAAAATTGTATCATGAGCACAAGTTACAATCGCCCATTTACAATTAGCACTTACCGATGCACCTCCTCTTATTTCATTAAGAACTGTTTTAGAAATCTTATTAAATTTTTCCATTTGAGTCATGATGTTACCTCCTAATAAACTGTTTATAAATAAAAGTAGTTTTATATTATATGTAAAATTAAAATTGTGGATTGTTTGTTCAATTTCAAAATTCAATTTCACTATTTGTGAAATCGGAAAATAATCTTTAAAAATTTAATCTTTGCTCGTCTGTAATCTTTACATTTTTTTAAAATATAACTTTTAAAATCGTCCGAGATAATATACTACTGCAAATCCACCTTTGCCAGAATTAGTAAACCATTCTCCAATCCTGAAATTTATTATTAAATAAGGGTTCTTGTTCTAATTCTGAAAATCAATATATAAACTGTTTTATAAACTTTTTTATATAAATTACTTTTATCATAAATCTTCCTCCAATTGATTCAGTCGCTTAAAATCATTACAAGAATATGATTCATCATGTTTTTGAAAGTAATTAATTAAATTTTCATTAATGAAACTAGGATAGTCTCTGATATTTAAATTTAGTTCTCTAAATATTAAACCACTCTCTTCAAAAAATCCCCTAAAATAGATAATATCCCAAGAGTGAATTTATACAATTAGGAGAAATATATTTTCAGAAAATAAACATTTATTATATTCTTCTAAAAACTCTTCATAGAATTTAAAATATCCTCTTGTATTAACCTGAATTCACGTGCATATTTTAAAAAAATAAAATCTGAATGTCCTGAGACTTTTTTTTTAGATTTAGATAACAATCAAAAGAATGTAATTATTTTCATCAATCATTTTGACAAAATAAACATAATTATATGTACAGAAAAATAATTTGAAATGAAATTATTTTCAGATACAATATTTCTTTTAAATATTGATTTACAACTATATTCAAACATCTGATTCAAATTGATTTGACTATAATTATCTCTAAAATAGTAATAACACCACCTACTATCTGTAGGGTAATCTAGCATCGTCTTTAATAATGCTCATTATAATAGCTTGCCTTCTCTTTATTTTCTTTTTTGTCCATAAACATTAATTTTAGATTAGCATAATATATCTTTGTTATTTATTGAATAGAAGGATTCGTGTACTCTACCTCTATATTGAAATGCCCTGTTACTAATTAACTTTCCTGTTTTATAATAATCACTCCTCGAATTATATTAAAATTAAATACAGTATCACTTAAACTATCAAATAATTTAAAATATGACAAAGTAACTTTAAATTTTGAAATCATCAACAACCTCATCAGCATCCAAAACTAATATCCAATCACATGAAGCATGTGAATTAGCATAATTTCTAGCCTTTGAAAATCATCACACCATTCAAATGTGTACAAAAAAATTTTTCACGTGATAACTCAGTTATACATTCTAAAGTACCATCAGTAGAACCTGTATCAACAATAATAATTTCATCAGCAAAATCAATAATACTTGCTAAACTTTTTAAAATAAAGTTCTCTTCATTTTTTACAATATATACTACGGATACAGTTGTTTTTTTTCTATTAGTCGCAAATTGATTTATTTTATCTATCAAAGTTGCGTCATCATTTATTCTTGAATACTCCCAATCTATGGAGTCTATTAAATCATAAATTTGTACTAATTCAAGATAGGCTTCATCCGAAATCCTTAAATTATCTTTATTATTCTTTAACCAGTTAGTATCTGGAATAGGATTTATTAAACTCATACGTGTCTTCCAGCCTTGAATTATTTTCATTGAAGATATTCTACAACAAAAACTATATCAAAAGGTAGCTTGTTCTTAAAATAGTCATTTTTGTTCTTAAGTGTAACTTTAAATAGCAGACTTATGCTAGTTCATAATCACAATTGTAGAATCTCTGAACGGTATTATCTAGCGAAAGTGTTACAACTTAGTCAGCTTGTGCTACTTGGCCACCCCAAGCGACAACAGCCGTCACCATACTTCCAAGAGCTACCGAACACAGGGTTCGGTACTTCTTGCTTTTACGGAAGACATACTTTTCTGCTTTTTCCTGATTGACTAAAAAGTGATAATGACATTGCTTGGTCATAAAAAAGTCCTTCTTTTCTTTTGATAAGTAGCAACAATCTGTCACTCTCTCCCCATCATAAAAAAGACGGCTTGATTTTGGTATCACATCAAAAAACGGACAAAGAAAAAAAGCTATCTGTAGCACTACCAATAACCTCTGAAAATTGCTTATAAATAAAAATGGGAGGACTGACGCATCAGACCCTCCCAGACGTGACTAACACGCCCCAATTCGATAACCAAATGATATAACCTTTTCCCTACTTTGTCAACCTAGATGTTAGGAGAACTACATTCTAGTGAAAAGCACCTCTATATTTCCTGATACAGTATCAGTTTCATAGATTGAAAGTATTGTAAACTTCGTTTGGTTCACAGTATAATCTTTTTGAGATTTTTCAAAAATACTGACACCAATAAATTCATTAGAATGACCACTTCGATAGTTATCAATAAAAAACCCACCTAGACGGATGTCATCAATGTAAAATTCCACCAAATAACTCCATCTTAATTTACTACCTCTGATGGGGAAATTCTTTGCTTTTCTAACGACAAGATTAGGCTTTGTAAAGCCAGCATATAAATACGACAAAATTTCTAAACGTGACCTAACCCCTTTTTTATCATAGTACAACGAAGATTCTAATAAGTCAGAGTTAATCCGACCGTCTAAAATATCATCAAAAACTAGAGAAGATTTTTTATGGCTAAAATGTATATCGTTTAGTTTATGAAGTCCAGCTAAGTGAAAAAAATGGTCTTTTGAAAACAGAATATCTAAAACCGTTTTCTGTCCTTTTCTACCAAGTTCAATTGTAATTTTCTTATTTAATAAAGGTTCAAAATTTTTTGCTGCTAATTTTAATAAATCACCATTCATATTAGTCTTTCTACGAAAAAAGGATTCATACGAATCCTTTCATCGAGTGTTTTCATTGTTGGCTCGAGGTGTTCACACACAACCCTACTAAAGCAAACACTACCAGTCAAACCAACCGACCAATAATGCTTAACGCTTAGTAAATACTCTTGTTATCTACACTTATAGTATAACCTAACTACTTCCTAATGTCAATTAAAACGTCATATAAAGATTTATCTAAAAATGTCTAAAAATGTATCCTCCAAAAAATTTACTTTATTTCGTCGTATAGGTAAAGCTAATCGTGCTATCCACTCCTGATAATTTACGGAAAGTATAGTTAGGATTGCCATTGTAGTTGGTTTCTGAAACAAGGAAAGATCCATCTGGGTAAACCTTCTCGACAAACGACACGTGACCGTAAGCGGCAGGTGTTCCATGAGCACCTCCTGCAAAAGAGATAATCGCTCCTGCTTTTGGGAGCTTACCTGTTTCCCCACCAAGGCGTGCTGCTGTGGCTACCCAGTCTTGACCATTGCCCATGGTACTAATGATTGGAATTTTCTCGCCATTTTGACCTTTGAGTTTCAATCCCAGTTGGTTGATACGGGCGGCTACTCCCCACGTACATTGCCCATAGGCATAGCCCATACCATCACCACCACCTGGAATAGAATTGTCATAAAGGTCTCCTCTAACAGCCTCCAAAGCTTTTGGATCACTTTGAGCAGTTCCACCATTGGGTTGGCTAAAGCCCTTTTCGATTTGGTAATACCACTCGGTGGCTCTGGTTTGTCGCTCTAAGAGTTTATCTCCACTATTTCCCTCCCAGTAGATGAGAAAGAGTTGAGCGAGGCTGGCTGGACTTCCTGAATTTTTGAAAAAGTCTTTTAACCAGTTGGTATAGTAAGGATTATCCCCATTAAGCATAAAATCCAGTTGTAGACCTAAGTCATACCACTTTTGATTCTTTTGTTTGGCATATGCTAATAATAAGGTGTGTCTACGTGACCCATCTGCCGTATTTGTCCATTGCCCTAAGCCCAAGCCACGTCTTAGGATATTGGGGTATCGTCCATTATAGATAGCTGGACCATTAAGGGATAGCCACCCCTCATCATCCCAAGAGTTAGCACTCGCTCCAACAGGAGGAGACAAATAGTCGCCTTCTGCTCGTTTCGGGTTGATGGACGATTCTACCGACCAGTTCCCTAAAATAGCCGCAATCGCTTGATTGGTTGCCCCTTGATTCTTCAAATACTCATAGATGGCTTTAGCTCTCGCAAACTCATCCCCACCAAATTGACCGATAGTAGGGAGAATGGTCGTTTGCAGTTGAATGACCTTAGGAAAGTAAAAGGCCGGATTGACGTAAACCAGTTTCTCTGAATCATCGTCAACCTTTTGATAGGTCACTTTAAGACCAGCTCCATCCTTAGTTTGACCAATCACCTCTCCTGCTTGAACTTTCTGACCGTCTGTCACTCGACCTATATGGACATTAAACAAGGTCAGTTGAGACTTATTTAGTCCCTTACCTGACGTCAGAATATTCTCTCCATCTAGGGAAACCTTACCATCCATGGGAGCTACAATCACTTGATTTTCTTTAGCTTCTAGAATGATATGGTGATGAAGCGTTGGCTTCTCATCAATCACCTCATAGCCATAGCGAACCGTCATGGTAAGCGTATCATTTTCAGTCTGACCTTGAAAGGGGTTATCTAATTCTTGGAGGGCAAGATAGGTGCCTTCTTCACTTAATTCCTTTAAATCTTCCCTATCGTCATCAGAGAGTTTGTAGGTAGGCTCTTTGGTCAACTCAAGTATGGCTTTCAAAGACTCTCCACCGTTTAAGTCCTGCCAAAGCTGACTGAGATAGGCTTGATAGGTCTCATTCCCCTCTTCCATGACTTCTTCTAAAGCATAGTCCTGATACTTAAGGTTCATAAAGGCCATGACCTCATCGATCTTCGTGTAGTAGGTAATACCAGTGGCGTTAGTTCTAGTATTTTCCGCATCTTCCCACGTCATGTGCGTATAGGCTTTGGTCAGTTCACTCTCGTCCTGTTGAATGAGAGTGATTCCTGAAATTCCTATGACAAAACTCATCATCAGAAGACCTGACACCACCCAAGTCATGGGATTGAAAACAATCGTTGAAAAGAAGGTCAAGCTACTCTTAATCGCTTGAACAAGCCCCTTTAGTCCTGACACACTGTTTTTCCTAGCTTGTTTGAGGAAGGTGTGGTAGTGTCTTTTGGGCTTTAGAGACTTCTCACGAGTAAAGCCTTTCCCCTTTTTGAAGTTCTGGTACCGTTCATTGCCATGGGAGATTTTTGCCTTTGTGAAACGCACACCAGTCTGTCCACTATTCACCAGCAGTTTTCCTGACTGATAAGTAAATCTTCCGTAACGTCTGCTTTTAATGCTCAAATCCTTGACAGTTCGAATACCCTCTAAGTCATCATCTTGAGCAACGACATCCAGTGATTCCGAAGCAACATAGCGTAGCCCTCGTTTGACCTTGGTTGAGGGTTTCTTGGCCTGATGGGCTCTTTTCAGTTGCTTCACGTCACGTTTAGCTGATTTAACCTCTTTTTCTGCCTGAAGGCGGTCAAGAGATTTCTCTTTCTGAAAATGAAAACGTGATGTTTTCGGTTCTCTTGACTCTTTCTGATAAGTAAACTTAGAAGTAGCTTCCTCCTCTTTTTCTGCTATCTTGACTTCAGCCAAGTGTTTTCTGGCAACTGCTAGACGCTGTCTGGCTTGAGGAAGCCGATACTTCTTAATTTCCTTACGCTTTAGCCATCTGGGTGACACATAGGCAATCGCTTCCTTAAAGGTATCTGTCGCTAGGTCTTTTTCCTCCTGATAGTTTTGCTTCAGTGTCTGACGTTGTTCCCTTGTTTCAGCTTTCTCAGCTCGGCGCATGATAAAGCGTCGTTTAGGAAGTGAGCGTTTTAACCCCTTCTTCTCCCTACGGTAATGGATACGACTAGCCTTTAAACTACTCTGAAAGGTTTTACGGGCAACCTTGACCTTCTGTTGCTCTCTTGTCATGATTCACCCCTCATCTTTTCTGGATCGGTACTCATGATGTCAAAGAGTTGGGTTTGAAGTGGGATTTTATTCCTAAAGGGAACAACCGTTGAGCCTGCCTTAATCAATCCAGATCCCTTTTCTGGGTTAACCAAATATTTCTCAAGCTCTTTAGATAACCCTAAGAGGTGTACCAACTCTTCTCGGTCACTCTTAGCTTGTTTTAGAAGTATCATGAACTCGCTATTAGCGATAATGCGTCTGCCATTGGCATCTAATAAAAGAGTTTCCACGTTCTGGGTAATGCCTGTTGAATGGCCCCATACTTACGGACACGACTCCAGAGCTTGAAGAAGAAATCAGAAGCGTACTTATCCAACAACAGAAGCTGCATTTCATCAAAGTAAATCCAGGTCTTCTTGCCAAGTTTTTGGTTTTTAACCACACGATTCCAAATCTGGTCAAAGATGACCATGAGGGCAATCTGCTTCAACTCATCCCCTAACTTTTTAACATTGTAAATGAGGAAATGGCTGTCAGTTTTAATATTAGTACGATGTGAGAAAATATCGAGTGAGCCTTCCACATAAAGCTCCATATCAAGGGCTAAGTCCTTGGCTTCTTGTTCAGGCTGTTTAGAGAGAACAAAGACCCATTCCACGAGAGATGGTGTCTCAAAATGCTTATAGGTTAACCGTGTTACACGGTCAATTAGGGACTTTTCTCGACCGTCCATTTTCCGGTCTAAGAGTTTCCCAATCCAAGAGAGAAGAAATTCAGATTTGACCTTAATAGGGTCTTCATCCATATTGTCATCGGATAAGTCTAAAACGTTTAAAAATGTAGTAGAGTCAGGCGCAATATCAATGCTTTCCCCACCAAAGGCTTGACCAATGATACTGTACTCATTTTCAGGGTCTACAATGATGATTTCGGTATCACTCTCTTCTTCTTTTAACTTGGTTGAGATGATTTCATGCTTAGTCGCCATCCCCTTACCTGCACCTGAAGTTCCTAGAATCAATCCTGATGGGGTATTGAGTTTCCCACGGTCAATGGTGATTATATTACTTGAAATCTGGTTTATCCCATAGAATTTCCCTCCCTTATCTTGAAGGTCTACAGATGTCCAGGGGGAATTCACGGCAATGTTTGAGGTCAAAAGAGACCGTGACACCCCCTCAAGGTAGTTCTTCCCAAAAGGCAACAGGCTATTAAAGGCAGCTTCCTGCATATAGGTCAGATTATCAATCACAAGGTCATTAGAACCTGCCACTTGTTTGATAATATCAAGGGAGTGCTTCAATTGGTCTTCGTTATCCGCAAAGACTCCAATCAGAAAAAGGGTGTCAAAGAGCTTGTCTCCTGTTTGGGTCATGGTTTTAATCAACTCATCGGCTTCATCAATATTACTTTCTAAGACTTGACTAACCTTTTCAAGATAAACGCCAGATTGTGCCATCTTTTGTTGTTCCCCTATTTTTTGCGATTCCATCAAAGTCTTCTTGGTGCGGAGCTTGGTCATGGCTTCTGACTTGGCTGACCCTTTAGCATGAAGACTAATCATCACTTCCAAGTCCGACTGCATGAGTTCTCGTAAGAACTTATCCCCCAACTCCATCCCATAGTCACGAACATAGACAATCTGAAGCAGTTTATCATCCATTTCAATATGATTTTTGTGCTTAAAGGACAGACTGGTTGGGGCAATAAAATGCTTTGTCGTTTGTCCTGAACGCACCAGATCTTGATAAGTAAAGGGCAAATGATTTTCCCCACGCAACATATCAGCCAAGTGGTTCACACGGCTTTCTCCACTGAGGAGAGTAAAGTTCGCATCAATTTCAGAAAAACCACTCTTGAAGTATTCCCCAATTTGAGACAGGGAGCGATAGGCGAGTTTCGGATTTTGGTCTGACTTCCCAAAAGAAATGAGCTTAACCGCTGAAAAGTTATTTTCACCAGCTTCAAGGTTATTTTCCATGATACGATTGAGTTCTTCACGATAGGTATCGTAGCCATCCTCATGTAAGGGGTAAAAGACACCCTTTCTAAATTTATCCAAGTTGACCCTCTGGTTAAAAATAGTGAGTTGGAAATTGGTCTTGTCATCCAAACTGTTAATCAAGTCTGAATAGGTTTCCATAATAGCTCCCTTATCCTCCAAACCAACCGTTTGGTAATTGACATCCCCTAGAAGATAGGACTGGGAAAAATAACCTGGGATGACTTGCATGAGACCATTAGAAAAAAGGCCTTGGTAAAGAAGCGTATTAACAGTTGTTGGTAGCACTTCTTCTTTTGGTTTACGTGTCTTCTTGTGCTTAGAAGAGGTCTTTGGTTTCATTGAGCGATTTGTTTTTTTCACGTTGTATTCCTTTCTGTCCAGTTAGTATACGGTCTGGTATGGTCATTTCGTAATGCCATCGGTAATTAAGATACGTTTCAAATGGTAAGTCATTAGGGCGATAAACCCCAAATAACATGAGGGGAATAGTAAAGGTAAAGATAAGACCATAGACAAACCAATCCCCAAATTGCCAATAAAAGAGGTTTAACCCTAAAATCAGGATGGTAATAGCAACGGCTGGTAAGACAAAAATAACTTGTCGTGTGGTAAAGCCCAGCCAAGCCCTGTGTTGAACTTTTGTAATGTCCTTAAAAACACGTGTATTCATAAGACTCCAATCTAAGATGAATATGAAAAAAGATTGGGAGGAACGTCCTTCCCAATCCTCCTTACATGCCTAGGATACTTCTGGCAGTCCGTTGACTGCCCACCAAGGCAATAATCAATAAAATAGCCTGAACTAAACCACCAAAGGCAGTTGCTAGCGTCTCCATCATTCCCGCACCATTTGAGAGAGCCAATTTCCCAGCAGATTCAAAGAGGGGAACAAGGGAAATAATTAAGAAAATTAAGACCCCTTGAAGAGCATAGACCATGATGTTTTTCAGGTAGCCAATCCCAACACTTCGCCAATCATCACTGAGGAAGGTCGGAATCGTTAGAGGCGCAAATGGAATCATGAGGTAAAGTTGGATAAAGCGAATCGTAATGAGGAGATTCACCACCATCACACTCACCAAACGGACCAACCATATCAGAATGGCAAAGAAGACAACAATCAGTTTTCCAATAATTCCTGACCCTTTAAGTCCTGAAATGGTCTCATAAGTCGTTCCCCCATGAGAAACGACACCAGCTACGCCTTCAATGATGTGAGAAGCAACAGCTAAGATAGCTTCTACAATAACAGTGGTGTTTGTAATGACCACAGCCACCATGATATAAGAGACAATCATAGGAGCAATAGCTTCAAAGGTCATGGCACCACCTGAGTTGGCGATTTTCTTAGCCATCTTAGAAAACTCAAGGACTAAAACAACGGCTAAAATAGCCACTCCCAAGGGTTGCATCACTCCTTTTGTGATAGCTGACATATAAGACCACACGGTTGGGTTATAATCCGCAAGGGATTTGACCAAGTTGGCCGTCGATTCTAAGTCAACGTTAAAGCCTTCAAAAAGGCTATCGCTTGAAATCTTCTCCGAGGCTAGAAAGACAAAAGCTGAAGGTAATGTGTTTATCATGTCATACTTAGCCCTCCTAAATGGTAATTTGGGTGATAAAGGCACCAGCGGCACCTACCATAACACCACCCACAATTTCTAAGATGGCATTGCGGACACCAGGTCCACCATCTTTGATATTGGTTGATAGGTTAATAATGCCCATGACGACAAGAAAGGCTCCTGTCGCAACCATTCCTTTTTGTAAGAGCGCCATGGCTTGGGCAAACATGGAACTAGCGTCCACGCCATAAACAAAGCCTGTAAATTTTTGGTTCATACGATTCCTCTTTTCTATTAGTGTAGTGTGCTTTCTGTGCTTAAATCCCTAACCTTATGGTCAGAGGGTTCAAACAGAACTTCCTCTGTTTCTAGTGGGTCAATGTGGTAATGCCACCAACGTTCATCTGACTCCTTATCCGCTAAGTATTGCCAGTTCTTATGTTTCAAGGGGAAATACTTTTTTTCCTTAAAGACTGGAACCCCTGCAATTCTCACCAAGCATTCATCACGTTTCATGTTTCCGACTTCATCAGGGGTCATGAGATCCCTTGCGATTTTTTGATGAGACGTTGACCCAGACCCTGTTTGGCCATACGACCGACTGGTACTTCTCACATCAATGGTTTGTTTGCCTAAGAGACCACTCATGAACTTGAAGGTCTCTTCATCATTGCCTCCAAGATAAAGCAAGCTATCACAGTTTCCTAGAATGGTTTTCCAAGCCTCCTTCTCCTTATAGAGCCCTTGAAGTTGGGCAATGTTTTGAAGAATGGGTACGAGACCCATGTTCCGTGAGCGAACTGTTGAGGTTTGTTCCGAAAAGTCTGGAATTTCGCCGACATTGGCAAATTCATCTAGATAACTTCTGACATGAATAGGCAATTGCCCCTTGAAGTCCACATCAGCTTGTCTCGTTAAGGTTGAAAAGACGGTGGAGAAAAAAAGGGCTGAGAGAAAGCGAAAGGTGGCGTCATTATCTGGAATAACGAGATAAACCATGGTTTTCTGCGTTCCCCATGTTTTTAAGTCCAAGGTGTCACGTTTGGTTAAATCAATGACAGATTGGATATTAAAGAGGGCAAACTTAGCCGTTGTTACGGCAATTACTGAATCCAAGGTCTTATCCTTGTAGTTTTGGAAGTCTGCCCAGTTACGCATGGTGAAGTTTTCTGTCCCATATGTTTTGGCATAGGTCTCAAACATCACTTCTAAGACACTCTTATCTTGATTTTCTCCTTTGGATAAGAGCTTGATGAGTTTTCCAATTTCAGAAAAAGAGGGGTAACGCCCTCGCTTACGACGACTGTCTGCTTCTTCTTTGGTACTGCCTGGAGGATTGTAAAAATCCACCAAGTAAGAGGAAATAGCACGGACTAAGGTCATGGACGCCTCATCCCAAAAGGGATCACTGCGACTGCCATTGCCTTTGGTATTATTGAAATAGACCGTAAGCATACGGTTCAAATCATTCTCCGTTTCCACATAACGAAAAGGATTAAAGCCATCTGAGTTTGTCATGTTTACGAGGTCTAAGACCTTGACCTGATAGCCATTCTCTAAAAAGAGCTTCCCTGTCTTTTCAGCTAAGTGATCCTTAGGGTCAACGACAATATTGGAACAGTTAAGCTGAATCAGATTGGGTTTGACAAACCGAAAGGTCTTCCCTGCCCCTGATCCACCAATGACCACAAGGTTCTTGTTTCGGTCAAACTGTGGGGCTTTCTTTTCTAACAGGGTTAGCCTAACGTTTCGTGACAAAATAGTGTCATTAAAGGGATTTTTACTGAGAAAGGCTTTACGCTCACGGCTATTTCCAAACCGAGCAGAGCCATATTCAGCCCCCTCTCGGTAAACCTTTTGACCAGTTGAAACATAAAGATAGACTAGGCCCATCGTCACAAGCCCAAAGCAAAAGCCTAAAACCGATCTACCAGTAAAATGACCATTCCACAAGGGATTTAAGACCTGATTCTGTCCTTCGCCTAAGAGATAGGCAAGGCGTTCCAAGGGCGGTTGATTAGGTAGGCTATCGTAAAGCAAGACTAGCCGATGGCAGAAATAGCCAAGAGCAAGTCCTAATACGCCAAAAATAAAGGCTTTTTTCCCTGAGACCATTAGAGAATGACCTCCTTTGTTTTCACAGCAGAGGGTTCTGACATCACAATCTGTTCCTTGGCTTGTGCGATTTCCTCATCAAGGGTTTTATCCATAGTTAGCCCTTTCAGTTTTTCTGGATTGGAAATCAACTTCTGAAGCAACTCATCTAAGTGCTTGTCTAAGAGCGACTTATCCTTAGCATAGAAATGAAGGTAATCTCCTTGCCAACTAATGGCAATAGGAAGGTTTTCTGATTCCACCAATTCCTTGAATTTCTCCACATCAACTGGTTTATCCAAAATGTCTTTTGAGATATTCAGCGACTCAATGGCATATGGACTTTGAAGGAGTTCTTCTAACTTTTGAACCCCAACTTTATAAGCCGAGTCTTGTGCTAGGGCGTGTCTTGCTGACCACTCTAAGAGTTTGAGAAGGACCTTCACCGTAAACATAGCACTCCGTTCTGCATATTGAATCACTTGGCGTTCCTGTTGTTCGGATGACATCATTTCCTCCTTTATATGATTCCCCATCAAAACAATAGGGTGCTTTCATGATACGAAAGCACCCTTGATTTTGGTATCACAATAAAGATAGGAAAAAGACGATTCCATTCCAAGACAGGTGAATAAGCGTGGACGTCAAGCAGTCTGTTTGCCCTCTCACCACACCAAGTGTGAGACCTAAACTCCCATAAAGCACCCAAGTGAATAAACTAGAGGGGTGGTGGGCTAAGGCAAAGAGGAAACTCGTTAACACGACTTGATTCATTGGTTGAGACAAGACTCCCCACAACACCTCTCTATAAAAGACTTCTTCCACAACACTGGCATTAAGGAGAAAAAGAATAAAGGACAGAACAGGAATCTGGTCTTGAACAGTCACTAACGTTTCTTGGTTTGGTTCGCTTCCTGAAAATAGAGCACTCATAATAAGAGCAATACTTACCATGACACCTAGACTACCACACACCCAAAGCCCTCTCTCCTTAAAGGATAGGTTTCTTTTAGGTATCTGGTACCTTTTCCAGCTCCACAATAGCAGGGCTAGAAACGTCACTTGTAAAACAGGTAACCATGCCCCATTTAGCCAACCAACTAGGTACAAACTCACTAGGAGTACATTGACATGAATGACTCCGTACATGACTACTAAACGTTTCATCTCTACCTCCTAAACAAATCTTCATAGTCAATCTCTAAAACACTCACTATTTTCTCCACCCATTTCACTTGTGGCATCAGGCGATGAGATTTGTAGTGACGAAAGGTTTGGTAGAGGCGCTTAAATTCACTGGGATAAACGTATTGCCCCTTAAACATCTGTCGAGCAAGGTCAGCCCATGACAGTCCTTTTTCCATAACGATAATTTCCAAATTTTCCCAAAAGCGTTCGTTCATAGCTCCTCCTTATGTCGTCATGTCCTTAAAAAGATGTTCACGAAAGGAAACCACTTTTTGACTTCTCGGAAGAAAGGTTCTCGCTTCTTCTAAACTCATATCGGGATACACGTTATCCTCACAAACCACAATTGGGAGACGAAGATTCTGGTCAGGTTTCCGTAGAACTAACGTCACTAACTCACTCAATTTCATCTCTCTATGACCTTTAAATCGTAGTAGCGAAGGGGATAAGAGCGTAAAACAATCACTGCTTTTGGTAAACAACCTCAGTAATTCCTCACGTGATAGATGACTCACTTCTTTACTGGAGTAGGAAATACCATGCGAGTCACAAAAAGACAGGAGTTTCTGATTCCGACTGTTATTTCGACTTAAATAGATTTCTAACATCGCTTCCTCCTACACAGATAGCTCCTTCTCTAATGCTTGAGTTAGTGGGGGAAACACCTTACTCATATCAATAGGTGATCTGCCTTCACCAAAACTCTTTACTGTAATCAGTGTAGTCAATAAACCATCTTTTCCATTTGCCATATAATGTTGACCAAATGCCCTAAAGGCGAGATTGTTCTCATCCGTTAGATAAGTATCAACACCATTTTTGATGTCTTGGGTTTCGATAAATTCAAAAATACGATGTAAGTTGGACTCATAAGCTAACGGATAATTCATTTCTTTGTGGTAGTCATCTTCAAAAGTGACATCAATGTCACAATCATAATTGGGTAAAGAAGCAATCATTTCCGAAAATCTCTCTACTTCTGCTTGATGTATGGCTTCTTCTAGATCCGTGCAGTTCCTAATACTTTTACTATGTAATAATTTCATGGTTTTCTTCCTCTTCAATCTTTCTAAATTCTCTAGCAATGGCCTCGATAACAGTGACGGTCACGCTATTGCCTGCTTGTTTATACAACTGACTTTTACTTGAAACACTTTCTGCCCTCTCAAAAGCCCAGTCAGGAAATCCTTGTAACCTAAAACACTCTCTTGGGGTTAGGCGTCTGATTCTCAAACGATACAGTTTTCCATCTAGGATTATTCCAGTCACTTCATACCACTTGTCCTTACGGTACTCCAAAGCAGCAACAACCACTCCCATATTGTCAGAAGTGGTTAAGGTATTTGAAATCCCCTTTCCCACTCGTCCTCTGCGTTTGGTAGACTCTGGGTAAGCAAGGTTGACAGAATCTCCCACTATTGCCTTGGCATAGCCTAGTTTGGTCGCTTCCCTAATTTTCAAATGTGGCGCTTCTTCACGACAGAGAATCTTAGGAACTTTATCCCCTCCTTGCATGGTTGTCAACGTTGGAGAAAGCCCTGAAAGGTCATAGACTCGTCCAGTTTGGATAAAAGAAGTTGGTAAAGTTCCTGCGACAACTACACCATGCCGATCTTGGCTAGTTAAAGTAAACATCGGATCATCGTTCCCTTTAAAGCGTCTCCCATGTTGGCGTTTTTCTAGCCTATCAGGAGTTAAAACAGGAATGGCAATTTTAGTTCCCTCACCTTTTCCTCTGGTTAAGGTTGGTGCTAGCCCACGTGATAAATAGACTTCTCCATTCATCCCTTTGCCTGACAGATTAACATTGCCTAATCGTTCAAGACCAGCTGAGCTGTTTTCTCCTCTGAGAGGAAATAGGAATCGGGGACAGTATCTTCTAGAATGTCCGATAATAAAAATTCTTTCCCGGTTTTGCGGCACGTGGAAATCTTTACTGTTAAGCACCTGCCATTCAACATCATACCCCAACTCATCCAATGTGGCGAGGATTGTTCGAAATGTCTCTCCCTTGTCGTGACTGAGTAAGCCCTTGACATTTTCGAGGAATAAAAAACGTGGTTGGATCTGTTTGGCCGCTCGAGCAATCTCGAAGAACAAAGTTCCCCTAGTATCCTCAAATCCCAATCGTCTGCCTGCGAGTGAAAATGCCTGACAAGGGAATCCCCCACAGATGATGTCCACTTGCCCTCTAAGTTGTCTAAAGTCCTGATCTGTGACTTGTCTAATATCATGAAATTCTATTTCTCCTTTGGTCTCATAGATGGCCTTGTAAGATTTCCTCGCAAACTTGTCAATCTCACAAAAGCCAATACACTCATGGCCCTGACGGGTTAATCCCAGTCGAAAGCCTCCAATTCCTGCAAACAAATCTAAAAACTTCATGTCTCTCATTCCTTTCTGACAAAACTAAAAGGACCTTACTTCTTGCGTAACGTCCTTTCTTAACAATGATCTTCCATTTCTGGGGCAGTGATAAGTTCAAAAATGAACCAAATCATTCCTAATTCCCAAATACCTAATAATATCCACCAAAACATCTTACTCACCCCCTTTTAGTTCTTTTAAGCGTTGGACCTTGGTCCATTCGGATAAGACGCCATTAAAGACATACTCCGCTATCGTTTCTGTTCTGTCCGCAAACCTCATATTCTCTAAAGCGTACTGATACCGATGATCAAAATAAAGCATGGCATAATCACTAGCGGCTCGTGATAGACCAACTTGTCTCAACTGGTCATGCACCAAGCCCCAAATGTAATCTCTATCGTATCTTGTGACTCGGTCTACTTTACGTTGAAAATAGTCATTGTCATTTTTCTTACTTGTTTGACTTACTTTCTCCTCCTCGTCCTCAATGACTGACTCACTCTCTTTAGTTTCACTCATATCAGTCTCACTAACTTCAGTCTCACTAGTGGCTGAATTTAAGACCTGCCCCGGCTGATTTTGACACCCCCCTAGTGTTTTTTGAGCACTACCCCCGTTTGAATTTGAGACTGGGGTAGGTTCATGTTCCAACTCCCCCAAGTAAATCTTATTGGCCATTCGTCCTTTTTCACTGGAAGATTGTTGGACTTCATCTATTAAGCCATACTCTCGCAACGTTTTCTTAATAGCCAACAACTTAGACTTGGAACAGCCAAGTAGTGCCATGAGTTTGGAGTTGGAATATACCAGATAAATAGCCCCATCTTCATCTATCCAACCTTTACTCAAGGACAACTCTAAACGGTCTTTTAGAACAGCATAAGCAACCTTAACCTCAAGTTTCATGTCCTTATAGCGATCACTCTCAAACAAGAGTTTTGGGAGCTTATAGTAACGCTCTGACGTTTAATAGTGATTTGCGGTAATACGTTTCATGATTGTCCCTCCAACACTAATAAACCGATATTTCCTAACTCATCAAATTGAATTAGCCCTGACTCTTCCATTTCAATAACAATCCTCTTTGCTTTCTCGATGTCAATTCTCATGATAGCCATGAGATGACACATCACAATTTGTCGTGATGACTGTTCATTCTTTTGCATGATTTTCCTCCTGAAAATAAAAAAAGCGAGAACACTTATTGAAATGTTCTCGCTCACATAAAAATATATTTCTACAAATACAAATGCTGAAGAATAGCAATTCTGCACAGTATATTTATATAAAAACAAAAATCCTGCCAAAGATTTTTTGGCAGGATTTTTGGCAGGAAACCAAATCAAATTATCAGTTTCTTTAAATCGCTATAAGCTCTAAAAGACTGGTAAATCGGGCTTCCGCAATCTAATTATGATGTGACTCTTATTTAAGAGTAACTGAAGCGCCAGCTTCTTCCAATTTAGCTTTGATTTCTTCAGCTTCAGCTGTTGCAACACCTTCTTTAACAAGCGCTGGTGCACCGTCAACAAGTTCTTTAGCTTCTTTAAGACCAAGACCAGTGATTTCACGTACAACCTTGATAACGCCAACTTTTTTATCGCCAGCAGATGTCAATTCTACGTCAAATGAGTCTTTAGTTTCTTCTGCAGCACCACCAACCGCAGCAACAGCTACAGGAGCAGCCGCAGTTACACCAAATTCCTCTTCGATAGCTTTAACAAGGTCGTTAAGCTCAAGGATAGTAGCTTCTTTAATTTCAGCAATAATATTTTCAATGTTCAATGCCATTGTGATTTTCCTCCAATTTAGGTTTTTTAATTCGTTTGTAGCACTAAGCAGCCACACTCTGACACATTAAGCAGCGTCTTCTTTTTCTGCAACAGCTTTGACAGCGTATGCAACGTTGCGAACTGGCGCTTGAAGTACAGAAAGCAACATAGAAAGCATGCCTTCGCGGTTTGGCAATGTAGCAAGTGCTTCAATTTCTTCTTTAGAAGAAACTTTACCTTCTACAGCACCACCCTTGATTTCAAGAGCATCAGCAGTTTTTGCGAAATCATAAATTGTTTTGGCTGGAGCAACTGCATCATTTGAGAATGCAACTGCAGATGGACCTACAAACAATTCTGTAAGACCTTCAAGACCAGCTTGCTCAGCAGCACGACGCAAGATTGAGTTTTTGATAACTTTGTACTCAACTTCTGCACCACGCAAGTTACGACGAAGAACTGTATCTTGTTCAACTGTCAAACCACGAGCATCTACAACAACGATAGATGTTGCAGCTTTCATTTGCTCAGCAACGGCATTTACTAATTCCGCTTTTTTAGCGATAATAGCTTCACTCATTTCTTTACCTCCGTTTTTATTTTGGTTGGACACAAAAAAATCGCATCCAAACCCAGACACGAAAGTACAAATACGTTTATATCAATAATCGTTTTGTGCCTCGGTAGGATGTTTACGAGTCTAGCTCCCCTACTGTCTTAGGTCAGTTTTTTCAAACTTAAATAATCATACCACAGTATTTCAAATAAAGCAAGAATTTTTTCTCATTTTTTTAAAAATTTGAAAGAGGTTGGAACAATAGTCCGACCTCATATATAAAAAGCGAACAAAACTAGTTTTCTGACAATCAGAATATCGGTTTGTTCACTTTTTGGCTTAATTATAAATCTAAAGGACTTGATATTTGAGATTTGCAAAATTGAAAATCTTTTTGTCCCAAACACTGATTATTTGACTTTCTCCTCTTCGTAATCTCCGCTAGGACAAACAACTTGTTTGCCACCACCACGAACTTTCTTTTCTACAAGATGATGCTCACATTTTGGACAAGAACGGCCTACTGGTTTATCCCACGAAGTAAATTCGCACTCCGGATAACGGTCACAGCCATAAAAGAGACGATTGCGTTTGCTCTTACGCTCAATGACTTGTCCTTTTTGGCAGATGGGGCAAGTTACCCCAATTTCTTTTGTAATTTGCTTGGTATTGCGACAATCTGGAAAGTTACTACATGCATAGAATTTTCCAAATCGTCCCAATTTGATAACCATTTCATGTCCACAAACTTCACAAGCAAAGCCTGCTGGCTCATCCTTGATTTGGATTTTCTCCATTTCTTGCTCAGCTTTTGCCAATTCAACCTTAAATGGTAGGTAGAAACTGTTAATAACCTTCTGCCACTGCTCTTTTCCAACTTCAACATCATCTAGCTTTTGCTCCATATCCGCTGTAAACTTAACATTAACAATATCTGGGAAGAACTCAACAATTAGCTTATTGACAATCTCTCCCAATTCTGTTGGTTCGAATCGTTTGGATACCAATTTAACATAATAGCGTTTTTGGATTGTTTCAATGGTTGGAGCATAAGTAGACGGCCGACCAACTCCATTTTCTTCCAAAGTTTTAATCAAGGTAGCTTCAGAATAGCGAGCTGGTGGTTGGGTAAAATGTTGCTCTGGCTTTGTTGAGAGGCGAACAACCGTATCCCCTTCTTCCATATCTGGCAACATCTTATTTTTATCAGAATCGTTATAAACTGCCATATAGCCATCAAATTTAACTTGACTTCCGTTAGCAGCAAAGATAACGCCATTTTGTCCTAGACGTACACTCATGGTATCAAATACTGCGGCAGCCATCTGACTAGCTACAAAACGATTCCAAATGAGCGTATAGAGACGCAGCTGGTCTTTATCTAGGTATTTTGCGATTGATTCTGGTGTTAGATTGACATTTGAAGGTCGGATAGCTTCATGGGCATCTTGAGCACCACTTGCATTTTTAATCTTATTCCCATGTTTAGAATATTTGACCCCAAATCGTTCTGTGATAAATGCCGCTGCTTGAGTCTGAGCAACAGGACTGATGCGAGTTGAGTCTGTACGCATATAGGTAATCAGACCTTGCGTCCCACCTGTTCCCAAGCTGACTCCTTCATAAAGCTGCTGAGCAACCATCATGGTCTTGCGAGTACGGAAATTGATTTTATTGGCTGCATCCATCTGCATGGTTGAGGTCGTGTAAGGAAGTGGAGCATTACGTCTACGCTCTTTACGCTCCACTTGTTCTACCAAGAAGTCATCCCCAGTGAGACGAGACAGAATATTCTGCACTTGCTCGTTATTCTCAATTTTAGTCTTTTTACCATCCAAACCATAGAATGACGCCTGAAACTTCTCACTACCTTTTTTAAAGGTTCCGTCAATAGTCCAGTATTCTTCTGGCTTAAATTGACTGATTTCATTCTCACGATCAATAATCAGTTTAAGAGCAACAGATTGAACGCGCCCTGCAGACAATCCTTTCTTAACTTTCTTCCATAGAATAGGAGAGATTGAATATCCAACAATACGATCCAAAACACGACGAGCTTGCTGGGCATCAACCAGATCAAAGTTAATGGTCCGAGGTTCTTGAAAGGCATTCTTTACCGCATCCTTGGTAATCTCATTGAAGACAACACGATTCTTGTCGTTTTCGTCCAAACCCAAAATATGGGCTAAATGCCAGGAAATAGCTTCTCCTTCTCGATCCGGGTCACTTGCAAGAAAGACTTTCTTGGCACTTTTAGCTTCTTTTTTCAAAGAATTGATCAAAGGTCCCTTACCACGAATATTAATGTACTCAGGTGCGTAGTTATTCTCAAAGTCAATGGACATACTGGATTTTTTCAAGTCACGGATATGCCCAACCGAAGCTACCACTTTATAGTTTTTACCAAGATATTTCTCTATTGTCTTGGCCTTAGCTGGCGACTCAACAATAACTAAATTTTTCTTGGCTGCTGTCTTTTTCTTGCTCACTGATTTTGTTGCCATTCTTTTACCCTAATAAATATTTTTAACCTCACAAAGAATATACTATTTTTCAACCAGTGTCAAGATTTTTATTTTCCTATAGAAAAACTTATTTTAAAATTGATAATCTGAAATGATATCCAAACCACTTGTAATACATTTGGCACCTTCCTGTATCAAATGGTGACAACCATCTGATTTTCCATCTAAAATAGATCCTGGAATGGCATAAACTTCTCTACCTTCCTCCAAAGCTCTTTCACAGGTAATCAAACTACCAGACCGCATTTTGGCTTCGCAAACTACCAAACCTTCAACCAAACCAGCAATAATACGATTGCGCTCTGGAAAATGAAATTTGAGAGGTTTGGCACTCGGTTCGTACTCTGTTAGGAGTAAATGATTCTTTCCAATATAGTGTTGTAGTTCCTTATTTTCCTTTGGGTAGACTATATCCAAGCCAGCTCCAACAACAGCAATCGTTTGTCCGCCATTCTTTAGGCTGGCAATATGAGCTGCTGTGTCAATTCCTCTCGCTAGACCGCTAACAATAACAAAGCGATTGTTGAGTTCTTTTAGAATCTTTCGGACGGATTGGATACCATTTTTACTGGCAGTTCGTGTCCCTACCACAGCTAGCTTGGGCTTGTCTAAGAGTTCCAAATCACCTTGATAAAATAAGAGGACGGGTGGATTATAAATCTGTTTTAATGCCAAGGGATAGCTATCGTCTAAAATGGATAGGGATGGGTACTTATTAAACTCTTGTCTGCAAGCTTTTAAATCTAAACTCTTATAATTTTCCATAAAAAGAATTGGATTCTTGCACTCTGAGACAACAGCAATATTCCGAATGGACAATTGTTTACCATATTTTTCTCTATAAGCCAAGACCTTGTTGATGTTGAGATTAGTTAGTCCAGCTTTTTTTAGTTTAAATAGTTCAAAGTTATTCATATTATTCACCTCAATCATATTGTTCGTAATGAAAACAAAAAATTCTCCCAAATGGAAGAATTATTTTTGAGGTATTTCTTTGATGACACGCGCAGGATTGCCCGCTAAAACGATATTATCACCAAAAGACTTGGTCACAACGGAACCAGCACCAACAACGACATTGTCACCCAAGGTTACTCCTGGCAGAACGATAACTCCACCACCAGCCCAGAAATTATCCCCAATAGTAATCGGCGAACCATATTCCAAACCAGAATTGCGTTCAATGGGATCCAACGGATGTAAGGGCGTCAAAAACTGGCAGTTGGGACCAATCATGGCATTCTTTCCAATTGTTATCGGACAGACATCCAACATGGTGCAGTTAAAATTAGCATAAAAATCCTCTCCAACATGAATGTTACTTCCGTAGTCGCAACAAAAATTCGGTTCCATATAGAGACGTTCACCTGTCCCGCCAAACCAAGACTTGATCAATTCAGAACGCTTTTCACCGTCTAATTCATTATTAAATTTTTGCATATTTTGGCGGGCCAGCATCCTCATTTGCCTCAGTTCTGAGTCATCGGCCGTATATGGCTGACCAGCAAGCATTTTTTCTCTCTCAGTGAGCATAAAAACTCCTATTTTTTGTAATCAGTCCAATCTTTGGACGATTAGATAGATATCAATTACAAGTCTAAGCTTTCCAAGCAATGACTAATTTCATTGTGTTATTCAAAGAAAATAGTACTCACTTGTATTTATCAATATATTTTCTATATGATATAACTAGCTTTAAAAAAAGTCAATAACAAATCTTAATGGTATTAACCAACAAGTTAATCGAAATGTTCACACAATCTAAAATACTATGGCTTCAAATTGTTGAAGCTTTTTCTTGACTTCAGATAAATAATATCATAAAATCTAGTTATCGATACTAGATAAAAGAAAGCTGGTAATTATGAATCATTCTTTACCCTATTGGCACGAGCTACCTGACTTAGACTTGTACCTTGATCAGGTTCTCATGTATGTTAATCAAGCAACAAAAGCTCCATATTGTTTGGAGCAAAAAGCTCTAACTGCTGCCATGATAAATAATTATGTCAAACATAAACAGATTGAAAAACCGATTAAGAAAAAATATAAAAAGCATCAATTAGCCCATTTGATAGCCCTAACCATTTTGAAAAATGTGTTTTCCATTCAGGAAATCAGTCAAACCCTTAAAATGCTACTTCTATCTAGCGACTCAGCAACCTTATATAATCATTTTATCGACTGTATGCAAGATAAAGACAGCAAGGAAACTCCCGATATTATCCGTCATGCTTGTCAAACTGTCAAACTCTATTATCAAACACATCAACTTGCCTTTGAACTAGAAAGGAGTTTTCATGAAGAATAGTTTAAAACTCAGCCTCCCTCTTTCCTTTGGAGAAGAAGTTGCAAATAGTGTGACTCATGCAGTTGGAGCTGTGTTCATGCTGGTTTTACTCCCCATTACCGCCATACATTCCTTCAAAGATTACAATCTTACAGCTACAGTGGGGATGTCCATTTTTGTCATCAGCCTCTTCTTAATGTTCCTCTCTTCTTCTGTCTACCACTCTATGCCCTACGCATCCACCCACAAATATATCCTACGCATCATAGATCACAGTATGATATACATTGCCATCGCTGGAAGCTATACACCGGTAGCCCTATCTTTGGTTGGTGGCTGGCTTGGATATCTGATTGTTATTTTACAGTGGGGATTAACAATTCTGGGAATTCTCTACAAAATTTTTGCTAAAAAAATCAACGAAAAATTTAGTCTCTTTCTCTATCTCTTTATGGGATGGCTGGTTGTCTTTATCCTTCCTTCTATTCTCCAAAAGACAGGGCTGACTTTTGGAGTTCTCATGTTAGCTGGAGGACTATCTTATACTATTGGAGCGTTCTTTTATGCTAGGAAAAAACCTTATTTTCACATGATTTGGCACCTTTTTATCCTTCTAGCTTCTGCCTTACAGTATGTAGCAATCGTATATTTTATGCTGTAATAAATAGGGATAAAATACGCGATAGATGTACTTAAATTGCTTAGGAGATAATTTAAAACGAAGGTCTATTCACAACAGCCGTAGAGACTTGATTTGGAAACAAATCTGCCAGTTAACCACTGCGTTAACAGGTGATTAGAACTCTGAAAAAGAGCCCAGACTGATGTGTCTAGGCTCTTTTAATACATCAAACTAACAACCATTCCCAGCAAATAAATCACTGATACAATGCCTAAAAAGATTATGTGCACATTCCGACTCATAACTAGGTAGCCTACAAATTCACGAATGAAGGCATTGAGACTAAAGTAAAACTTGGTTTTAGCTCCATAGCCAATACATTTCATTTTCAATTTCCGAGCTAATAAGAGAGCTCTAAAAACATGGTAGTAATTGGTTACAAGCGCAAAACGACTATCCTTCTTCATCAAGGTTTGGGAAAATTTTAGATTTTCCTCTGTGTTGATAGATTGACTTTCAATAATAATATCTTCGGCAGCAACTCCTTGTTCCATAGCATAATTTGCCATAGCCTGACCTTCCGGAATGAGCTCATCAGCCCCCTGGCCACCTGACATAATTAGTTTGCTGCCTGAGTGTTTCTGATAAATTGCTATGCCTTTATCAATCCGCGAAGCCAACAATGGCGTTACCTTATCACCAATCAGTCCTGCTCCCAATACGACCACATAGTCTAGCTTCCCAGAAAATAGATTGATCAGATTGATAAAACTAGAAATTGTATAAAGAATGCTAATAAAAATAGCGTAGGACACTAGGAACCCAACATAGATGAAAAGCATATTGAAAAAACTAATATCAGAAAGAGATCGGACAACAAACGGTGCGATAAAAAAGTAGAATGTTAAGCCAACTGCCAATCCTATTGACAGGAAATTACGGAAACAAAAACCTTCTCTTTTCAAAATCTGAAAACCATTTAAATAAAGAGTAAGAAGCAGAACGACAGGACCACTTAGCAAGAACAACAATAATACCATAGCCACCGCAATAGCTAATAGTCGCACGATTTCATTGCTCTCTAAAATTCCTGTAGAAATCACAGAAGCCACAGTCCAAATGAAGATATTTAGAGCAAAAAGTGATATAAAAATAGATCGTCTTTCAATAAAATAAAGAGCGATAAAGACGACCAAAGATAGAAAAAATAAACCAATAAGAACAGGCACTAGCTCGCTCCTCCTTCTACCAAAGACTTGATAGGTTCAAAACTTCTACGGTGAATAGGTGTAATGCCAAGTTTGTTCAAACCTTCCACGTGTTCAGCAGTTCCATAGCCAGCATTCTTAGCAAAGCCATAGCCAGAAAATTCTCTATCGTAATCCGCCATCAGCCTATCCCGTGTCACCTTGGCAACAATAGAAGCTGCTGCAATGGATAGACTATTCGCATCGCCTTTGATGATGGATGTCTGAGGAATGGAACTATCCAGCTTCATAGCATCTACCAAGAGGTGCTGGGGTTCTTTATCTAACTTTTCTAAAGCCTCTAACATAGCCAATTTAGTCGCTTCATAAATGTTCACTTGGTCAATTATTTCAGCATTCTTTATCCCAATACCAATCGCTACTGCTTGCTCCATTACCTCTTGGTAGATAGCTTCATGCCTAGATTTAGGAATTTTTTTGGAATCGTTGAGGTAACGAATTTTACAGCCTTTTGGCAAGATGACCGCCGCTGCCACCACCGGCCCCGCCAAAGGCCCCCGACCAACTTCATCAACACCAGCTATCCACTCGACCCCATTTTCGTAGAGGGCTTTTTCGTAGCATAGCATAGCTTCTAAGCGAGCATCTTCTGCTGCTTCTTTTTTCAGCTCCTTTTGGCGTTTCTTAATGGCAGCCTGAACACCTGCTCGCTCATCCAGAGCCAAGTCAGACCATATCGGACTTTCTAGACTGTCCACCCTAGCCAGCAGAGCTGTCACTTCTTTAATCGTTGCCATCCAAATCACTCACCTTATCCAATGTATAGGTACCTAGGCGCCCATCTCGAACATCCTTAACAAAAAGATGATAAAAACGGTCATAGTCATCACGAAAGCCCAATTTCTGTGTCCAAGTCATGATAAGTTCAGGTGTTTCCTGTTCTAAATCCATTCCCTTAAAGCGCTCTAATAAGCGTTCTGGATAGTGAACTTTAAAATAGTCCAAACCAAAAATGGTAACCTCATCCATTGGCAAAAGTTGATCTTTGATAGCGCCTGTCAGGGCTAACTTCAACCCTACCTCTTGGTCTTCAAACTTAGGCCAGAGAATCCCTGGGGTATCCAAAATTTCTAGGTTTTTATTAGATTTGAGCCACTGTTGCCCTTTGGTGACTCCTGGTTTATTTCCAACCACAGCGATTTTCTTACCAGCAAGACGGTTCATCAGGGTAGATTTGCCTGCATTTGGAATACCGATAATCATCGTACGTAAGGTTTCCTTTTGAATTCCTCTTTCGCGTAGTCGTTCAATCTTATCCTTCATCAGACTTTTGGCTGCGTCGGTGACTTTTTTCACCGTTGCTTGCTCTTTTGAGTTGATAGCAAGGGTGCGAATCCCTTGAGATTCAAAATAGCTCTGCCATTCTTTAGTACGACTTGGATCGGCCAAGTCCACCTTATTGAGAATCATCAGCTTGGGCTTATCACCAACAATCTTGGTTAGCATGGGATTTTGGCTGGATTGGGGTAGTCGTGCATCAACTAAAATCGTCACAAAATCAACGTGTTTGATATTTTCCTGTACCTGACGGCGAGCCTTTGACATGTGACCGGGAAACCATTGAATAGTAGCCATGTTAAAAAATTCCTTTCATATCAAGGTTTAAACACCTTATCTCTTTCATACGTTGGTACCGATTTAAAAAATCCAATCAGTCTATATTATACCATTATTTTGCCCAAAATATTACTACCGTTGTTTACAGTACAAAAATT
The DNA here is from genome assembly GCF_003609975.1 of Streptococcus ruminantium. NCBI lineage: Bacteria > Bacillati > Bacillota > Bacilli > Lactobacillales > Streptococcaceae > Streptococcus > Streptococcus ruminantium. Next base: position 922,948 of record NZ_AP018400.1, on the reverse strand, counting down.
CTCCAAATTTTATAACAGGACAGTCAACTACTATGTCCATTACCTCTTCTTGATTGTTTCTTTAATTTTGGAGCGAGAGAAAGCCGCTTACATCACTTTATTTTGTTCAACCATTCTTCACTAATCATTTTAATTTTACTTGATAAGTTAAGTTTTTATATGCTATAATGAAGATGATATGGAGGGTTTGCTAGAAAGGAGGAAAATAATCCGGAAACTATATTGCAAATCCTTCCGATACGACTATTTCATTATTACATTTTTATGAGGAGAATTGGCACGAACTTCAAAAAATTATTTTGTCCAGCCTCCTAACAATAATGCTCACAATTCCAGTTGTTGTCCTAGCTGTTGAGGTTGGAGGTGGCTATTGGAATTATGGAGTTGGATGGAGTGGAAACTTCGGATATTCAGACTATTTGCACAACTCTAAAACACACAGTTCTTC